>JBFWML010000007.1:0-65434 GCA_050251635.1 Campylobacterales bacterium
TCCCGCACAGATACGAAAGCTCACGGTAATGTTTTTCCATCTCTGATGCGATTATAAAATAATCGTATGTGGGTAGCGATGGAACATCTTCCAATTCTCGAAAAGTCACAAGCCCTTCTATCGACTGCTTCGTAACAACATGGATTTGATTAGCGTGGGCTATGCAGTGAAGGTTCTCATAGTGTCTTTTCCCGATGGAACCAAAGCCGACAAGGAGTATGTTCACTCAAAAACCTTTCTATAGTCCCCCTGTGCTCGCTCATAATCATTTATCCGCCCAATATCTAGCCAGTATTCATGAATAGGAAAAGAGGTGGCAACCTTGTTGGCCCCCACAAGCTTTTCAAAAAGCGATGGCATATCGAAAAACTCACCATTAGGCACAGACTCAAGCGCCTCGGGCGAAAGCATATAAATTCCCGCGCTTACAAAGAATTTATGGACCGGCTTTTCTATGATAGATTGGATCCTTCCGTTTTCCACATTGACCACTCCATATGGCACCTGAAAGTCATACTCCCGCACCGCCATAGTGGCTACGGCTTTTTGTGCGAGATGAAAATCATGAAGATGCTCAAAATTAACATTGGTCAAAAGATCACCATTCATCACAAAGAAAGGTTCATCCAGCAAATTGCGCATCAGACTCAAGGCCCCGGCTGTTCCCATACGCTTTTCTTCATGCACGTATTCGATATTCACGCCAAATCGGCCACCATCACCAAAATACTCTTCGATCACATGAGAGAGATAGTTAACTCCAATAACAATATGTGTGTAGCCGTATTTGGCAAAATTCTCAATAATCGTCTGCAAGATAGGCTTATTCCCCACGTGAAGCATGGGCTTTGGCGTCTCTTTGGTGAGTTCACCTAGTCGGCTACCCAGCCCTCCGGCCATCAAGACAACCTTGTTGGCTTTACGGTTTGGACGGACAAGATCGTCCACCTCTATAATTCCAACCACGCAGCCCTCATTGTCCACAACCGGAACTTGGTGCAGTTTTTTGGCAAGAGCAGTTCTCAGTATCTCCTCTTTGGTGTCCGACACCTTGGCTACAGTAGGAGTCCGAAAATAGATACCCTCTATGGGGCTTGCCAGATCTAACCCCTTTAACAGCCCGCGGCGGATATCACCATCGGTTATGGTGCCCAACAGTCGATCGCCCTTGTCTACCACAAGCGCAATTTGTATCGCGCCTCGATTAATAACACCGAGGGCTTCTTTGATAGTGGCGCTCGTAAGCAGTTTAATATTCTCGACTGATTTCACAAGCACATATCCAGATCGTAAAAGGTTTTCTTCAAAAGTTCGGCCCCCATGGCAACCTCTTTTAACTTTTCCTTGATGGCCTTGCTTGGCATACCCTCTCCGTAGGGATTTTTGACATCTTTAAGCCTAGCCTGAAAAGTAGGAGCACGGAGGGTTTTGAGCGCCCTGACTATCTCCTCTTTCTTGGGTGGGCAACAGATTACACTGTCGGCCATCAGCCGCCCCTTTTGCCGATCGCCAATGTTAATGGTGCCTATTTTGAAGCTAGGGGCCTCAAGCAAACCGCTGGAGCTATTGCCCACAACCGCATCCATAAACTGCAAAGCCGACAGATAGCGAAGTTGGCCCAAAGAGGCAAAAGCTACAGACCTTTGAGGGTTTTTGGCAACAAAAGCATCGATCATCCGGTTAATGATCCGCCCGTCGGTGTCGGAGTTGGCTTTTGTGAAGATAATGTGCGCTTCCGGCTGTTCATTGAGAGCTTCCAGCAGGTTTTCAAACTGCTCTTGAGCTGTGGCATTTTCGAGCGTCACCGGATGAAAGGTCACCAGAAGATTTTGCAAGCCCGGCTTAAAGCCGATCGCTTCCTCGAATTCTTTGCGGTTTAGAAGTTTAAGGCGTTTGATATTCTCAATCCCCATGCCGCCCACATTGAACACCCGATCAGGATGTTCCCCTAGCTGAATAACACGCCTTCGATATGCATCTGCAGCCACGAAATGCAGATGGGCCATCTTGGTAATGCTATGGCGGATAGCCTCATCAAAAGCTCCTTCGGTTGCTTCTCCGCCATGAATGTGAGCAATCGGGATTCGAGCAATCATCGCAGCACCTGCGGCGGCAAAGATTTCGTAGCGATCACCCAATACCACAACAATATCGGGTTTCAACTCGGCGTACGCTTCCGCAAAGGAGATTTGGGCCAACCCCATGGATTTAGAGATGCCGATCGGTGTGTCAGAGGAGAGCAGCATCTCGATTTTTTTATCGATCGCAAACTCTTTTTCTATCTCTTGATAGGTTAGGCCAAACTCGGGCGAGAGATGCATTCCGGTCACAATCAATTGCAGTTTGAGATCCTGATCGGCTTCGACTTCTTTCATCAGCCAATAGAGCAGTCCGTACTCGGCACGGGTTCCGGTCACGATGCAGACTTTTCTCATAAGGCCTCATCCGCCTGATAATCTCTATCGGCCAAGGTACCCACAATCTCATCCCACCGCATAGGACTGATGCCCCCTCCGGGACGCTTGACGGTCAAGTTTTCCGTGCTTAGCTGCTCGCCCGCCCGAATGGGTCTTGAGGCCACAACGCTTTTTCTGGCCACAGGCTTGTTTCTGGCCTCGCTGGGCGTGGGCTTTTTGATGCCGTCTCCCAATGCTTTTTCTACATCGCGAATTGCAGCTACCATGGCTTTGAGTTCATTGGGTTCCAGGCTGGCTTTATGGTCGGGGCCTTCCATGGTGCGATCGAGTGTGAAATGCTTTTCGATCACGCTCGCACCCATAGCTACGGCCGCGATGGGAATCTCGATCCCTTGGGTGTGATCCGAATAGCCCACCCTGACCCCAAAGGCGTTTCGAATTGTTTGCATCGCTCGCAAATTAACCTCGTTCATCGGGCAGGGGTATTCAGTGGTGGCATGCAAAACAGTGATATGTTCTAGCGGTGTGCCTGCACTGGTCAGCACATCCAGTGCATCCTCCACCTCACCTAAATCGGCCATGCCCGTGGATAGGACGACCTCTTTTTTGAGCGACCCGATATGGCGAAGATAGGGCAAATTGGTGATCTCGCCGCTGGGGATTTTAAAAATCGCCATACCCAGCCGATTGAGCAGCTCAATGCTCTCATGATCAAAGGGGGTGGAGAGAAACTGTATCCGGCATTTTCGGCAGTGGGCAATCAGCTCATGGTGTGCCGCCTCGCTCAACTCCAGCTTTTTGATCATTTCGTACTGGGACTCGTTGGTGCCAGTGTTCTGCTTTTGATAATCAGCTTTTTGAGCTTTTTTGGTGACCAGATTGTCAGCTTTGAAGGTCTGGAACTTGACCGCATCCGCACCGGATTCGGCCGCCACGTCGATCAGTTGTTTGGCCAGATCCAGACTTCCGTTGTGGTTAACTCCCGCTTCGGCAATGATAAACACGCCCATCCTCAAAGCCTTGCGCTACTGGGAATATTCACAACCCGCTCTTCCAGCCAGATTGCGTTATCCAGATTGCCCGCCGGGCTGTGCCGATACATTTCCAACCGATTCATCAGCCTCCAGATGGGGCGGGTCATCGCGCCAGCCTGATTGGTCTCCTCCAGAAAACTTCTTTGCGTGCCGGCATCGGGCAGGATAATCGCATTGAGCCAGTAGTTTGAACGGCTGTTTTCGGGTTCTTTGACAAACCGGGCAAAACCCTCTTGGAAAAATTGCCCGTATTCGCTTGCCAGCTCTCTTTTGCTTTGCAGTAATCGATCGAGCTGCTCCATCTGGGCACAACCCAAAGCGGCGTTAAGGTTGGGGAGGCGATAATTGTAACCCACTGTATCATGCATGTATTCGTAAGGATGCGGAACCTTGGCGGTTGTGGTGAGGTGTTTGGCGGCCTTGGCCAGGGCTTCGTCGTCGGTCAAAATCATCCCGCCCCCTCCGGTGGTAATGGTCTTATTGCCGTTAAAACTCAGGGTCCCCAAAAGCCCGAAGGTGCCCGTATGGCGTTCTTTGTAAAAACTGCCCAGCGATTCGGCGGCATCTTCCACCAACGCAATCCCCCACTCGGCGCAAAGGGCCGCAATCTCGTCAATGCGGGCCGGATGGCCGAAGGCGTGCATGGGCACACAGGCGGCAATCCGCTTGCCGGTGGTTTTGTTGATACAGCCTTCCGGGGTTTTCTGCCCGATCTGTTCGAGCCTTTCATGCAATTTTTGGGGCGAAAGGCCCAACGTATCCAGATCGACATCCGTAAAGTGCGGCGTTGCGCCCGCATAGGCAATCGCATTGCAGGTGGCCACAAAGGTAAGCGGCTGGGTGATGACTTCATCTCCCGCCTTCACCCCGGCTAGCCGAAGCGCCACATGGAGCGCCGCCGTGCCGTTGACGGTGGCAATGGCGTATTTTGCACCGGTATAGTCGGCCACCATCTGCTCGAACCGGTCCACATATTTCCCCACGCTGGAAACAAAGGTCGAATCGATCGCATCAGCCACATAGGCTTTTTCGTTGCCCACAAACCTAGGTTCGTGCAGGGCAATAAAACCTTCCGGCTGGCCGTAAAGCTGACGGATAAAGTCGATCGTCTCTTTAAACATTGTAAATATCGGCCTTGTATTTAGCCAGATTTTCAGGCTTGGTAAACCACTCGATCGTCTTTGTTAGCCCCTCTTTGATGGCGTATTCGGGTTTAAAGCCGGTTAACCGCTCGACGAGCGTATTGTCGCACCACAGGCGGAATACCTCAGACTTTTCGGGGCGGATGCGCTGATCGTCGGTGATAAAGCGCACATCGCTTTGCATAATCTCTTTAATCAGGTTAAGCGTATCGCCCACGCTGATTTCGTAGTTGGAGCCGATATTGACCGTCTGGCCGATTGCCGCATCGCATTCGGCTAGGACGATAAATCCGCGGCAGGTATCGGCCACATAGTTAAAATCCCGCGTGGGCGATACGTCGCCCAGCTTAATCTCTTTTTTGCCGTTTGCAATCTGGGTGATGATGGTCGGAATCACCGCGCGGGCCGATTGACGCGGGCCGTAGGTGTTAAAGGGGCGCGCAATGGTCAGCGGCAGATTAAATGCGTTAAAAAAGCTCATGGCCATGGCATCGGCGCCAATTTTGCTGGCACTGTAGGGGCTTTGGGGCTGCAGAGGATGTTTTTCGTCGATCGGTACATACTGCGCCGTTCCGTAAACTTCGCTGGTGGAGGTGTGAATCACCCGTTTTACGCCGTTTTCCAGCGCCGCTTGGCAGATATTGAGCGTGCCTTTCATGTTGGTGTCCACATAACTATCGGGGGCCACATAGGAGTAAGGAATTGCGATCAGCGCCGCCAAATGATAAATGATATCCACATCTTTGGTGATATGTTTGCAGTAGTGCGGATCGCGCACATCTCCGGTTAAGACCTCGATCTTATCCAGACAATTCACGTCCTCAAGCCAACCCCAGTAGTTAAAGGAGTTGTATTGGCTAAGCGCTTTGACCTTGTGGCCTTGGGCGACAAGCATTTCGGTCAAGTGGGAGCCGATAAAGCCATCGGCTCCGGTGATGAGGATGGTTTTAGGCATTAGCACCCTTTATAGAGATATCGACAACCCTGCCATGCTCCAGCCTTATAAGCTGATCGCACCGCTCCACCGTGCTAAGACGATGGGCAATCATAATAATAGTCTTTTGTCCACCCATAGCATCAATAGCCTTCATTACCTCCGCCTCGGTTTCATTATCTAGTGCACTCGTGGCCTCATCTAGCACTAGCAGATCCGGGTTATGGTACAGCGCACGAGCTATGCCGAGCCTTTGGCGCTGCCCACCAGAGAGTCGCACCCCTCGTTCACCTATCTCAGTATCGTATCCATCAGGCAGACCAACCACAAACTCATGCACCTGTGCCATCCTCGCAGCATCCTCCACCGCCTGGTGATTAATCTGTGCATTGGGTACTCCAAAAGCAATGTTTGCAGCCACTGTATCATCTGCTAAAAAGATATGCTGCGGCACATAGCCAATGCTATTTTGCCACTGGCGGACATTTGCGGCGGTGAGTGGTTGGCCGTCTATTAGCAGCTCGCCCTTATCGGGCTGTATTAGTCCCAACAGCAGATCGATTAGAGTGCTTTTGCCTGCTCCGGTCGTGCCAATTACGCCAACAGTAGTATTGGCCGATATAGAAAAACTAATATCTCTTAAAGCCGGACTTTTCCCGTTTGGATAACTAAAGCTGACATTCTTCAGAAAGATTGCATCCTCAAGCGGCAATCGCTGCCAATCATTGACTAAACTTACCGCCCGAGATTCAGCATCACGAATATCTTTAAGCACGCCATCCAGCACAGCACCTCCGAAGCGGAGCTGTGATACAGATGTATAAATATTATCCATTGCGGGCTTGAGCCGCATAGCGCCCAATGCATAAAGCCCCAAGACTGGTAATAATTTCCCCAAATCGGCACCCTCGGCACTCAAAGCATAAAGTGCAATAGCCAGTATTGCGCCAAAAGCAATCACTTCGATGAGGAACTTAGGCACTTGTGCAAGTGTTTGGGCTGTTGCCTGATGGCGAGAAAAGGTTAATGACGGTTTATGAAAAGCTTTAAGATAAGCCTCTTCCCGGCCCAATACCTTTAGGTCCTTGATTCCGCCCAAGGTCTCGGAGGCTATCTTAAACCGCTGAGCATTCGAACTACGTATCTCTGCCCCCATTCGCCCCAACCGTCTGCGAACCGTTAAATACATTAATGCGTAAAACCCGCCAAAAACTCCGGCAAGCATCAATGCCAGAACCGGATCTATACTGACCAAAAAAGCAAGAAGTACCACAGAAACTAAAACATAGACCATCAGATTGATTACGGGTCGAATGCTCTGGCTGACAACTTGCCCGGTTTCAGACAGGATGGTCTTGGACATTTCGCTAGTATTGCGTTTGAGGAAAAAAAGGTAGGGTTGACGCAGATAGCCAGAAAGTAGCCTACTGGAAATACTGTGTTGGCGCATGCTCGTAAAACGAAAGAGGGCATAATGTGTCACAATCCGCACGGCCGCACTCACCAGAAGCACCGCCAGTGTAAAAAGCCCTAGCGCCACAAGAAAAGAACGCGTGCTCTCGAAACCCAGTGCGCTATAGGCGGCGGAAAGATAAGCGTTTTTCTCTACCATCTGCGGGCTACCCAGCACCGCTAAAAACGGCATCACAGACGCCACGCCCACCACTTCCATAAACGCCATCACGATCATCATGGCCAGTAGCCATCCGGCCCTTTTGCGTTCGCGCAGTGTAAGTAGCGCCCAGATTTTTTGATAGTTTTTGATCACTGCGCTTTACTCCTCATCCGCTCCAGCTCCGCAGCCAGCTCCTCGTACTCCACGCGCTTGCGCTCCACAAACTTCTCCAGCAGCCGCACCTTTTCGCTCAGGCCCTTTGGGGTGAGGATGTAGCGGTAGCGGGCTTTACGATCGCTAGCAATGAAGCGCTCGGCTTTTATGAGGCCTTTGTCTATGAGGGCGTTTAAGATGTAGTTTACCCGGCCCAGACTGTATCCGGCCTGCTCGGCCAAGCTTTTTTGGCCCTGGGCTTTTTCGGCGTGCTGGAGGATTTTTAGCGTGCTTTCGGGGGTGGTCATGGGCGGCGTAGGTATCCTTGGGTGATTTCAGTGGGTGAAATTATAGCGGGTGGGGTTTAATCCCCCCCCTACAACCGCCTATCCACCCCCGATTTGTCAAAAATTCCCTTCACGTCAAACACCACGCCGTTTTGACCGGCCAGCGCGCGGGGGTTTAGGGTTTTAAACTCGTTGTGGCCCACGGCGGCGATGACGGCATCGTAGTTGCCCTCTAGGCTTTTTGCATCGCTTTTAAAGGTAAGCGCTCCGTATTCATGCGCCACTTCCGCTTCGTCCGCCCACGGGTCGCACACCTCTACATTGCAGCCAAAATCCCGCAGCTCGCCGATAATGTCGATAACCCGAGAGTTGCGAATATCCGGGCAGTTTTCTTTAAATGTGATGCCCAGCACCAACACCTTGGCGCCTTCGATCTTATGGCCTTTTTTGATCATCAGCTTCACCGTCTGGCTGGCCACATAGGCCCCCATGCCGTCGTTAATGCGGCGGCCTGAGAGGATCACCTGCGGGTGGTAGCCGATCGACTCGGCTTTGTAGGTCAGGTAGTACGGGTCCACGCCAATGCAGTGGCCGCCCACCAAGCCGGGGCGAAAGGGCAAAAAGTTCCATTTGGTGCCTGCCGCTTCAAGCACCTCGTTGGTGTCGATGCCCATTTTCCCGAAAATCAGCGCCAGTTCGTTGACGAAAGCGATGTTAATGTCCCGCTGGGAGTTTTCGATCACCTTGGCCGCTTCGGCCACTTTGATGCTGCTGGCTTTGTAGGTTCCGGCGGTGATAATGCTGGCATAAAGCGCATCGACCCGATCGGCAATTTCGGGCGTGGAGCCGCTGGTGACTTTGCGAATCTTGCTCACCGTATGCTCTTTGTCGCCGGGGTTGATACGTTCGGGGGAGTAGCCGCAGAAGAAGTCTTTGTTAAACGCAAGGCCGCTGTGCTTTTCCAGCACCGGCACGCAATCCTCTTCGGTACAGCCCGGATACACAGTCGATTCGTAAATGACGATATCGCCCTTTTTCAGCACCTTGCCAATACTTTCGCTGGCTTTGATAAGCGGTGTGAGATCGGGGTTTTTATGGTCGTCGATCGGCGTGGGAACGGTCACGATAAACACGGTGCAGTCGGCAATCTGCTCAAGCTTGCTCGCAAACGAAAGCCGCGCAGCCGCGCGAATCTGTTCGCTTGTTAGCTCCAGTGTGCGATCGTGGCCTTCACGCAACTCCTCGATCCGCTTGATACTAATATCAAAACCGACCGTTTCATACTTTTTACCAAACTCCGCCGCCAAAGGAAGACCCACATACCCCAGCCCGATTACCGCTATTTTCATTTGCATCGCTTTCCCGACTATTAACGCGAATTATAGGCTTTGACAGCTTTTAGCCCCCAAAACGACTTTTTTGTTTGCTAGAATACCCGCGCCGTTTTACACATTCAAGGAGGAAAAATGTTCAAAAATGCAGTTTTGCTGGCTCTTTTTGCCACGCTGGCCCTTGCCGAAGGGGTCTTTGAGTTCGCCACCGACTTTTCCAGCCACGAGGTTTCCGGCGGATACACCAGCGGGGGCAAAAACTACCCCACCTACTGGACAGCGGGTCTTATGCTGGCCGAAAACAGCGATAACGACAGCGGCATGATGCTCTACGGCTCCATGCTCAAAACCACGCCCATGGGAAACAACTGGGTTTTCGGCTACGGGGCGAAAATTATGTTTATCGACGGCGAGGCGGGCAGTCGCGACTTTAGCAGCATTGTTGTCCCTCTGCGCGCGCGGGTTATGTACCGCATTCCCGTCAGCCATCCCGCACGCTTCACCGCCGAATACGCCTCGGCTCCGCGCATTTTGGCCGCTGGCGATGTGGACGTATATGACGAACTGCGCATCGAAGTGAGCGCGCGCGTAGCCAAGAATCTCTATGCGGCCTTGGGACTGCGTCAGATTTACCTCATCAGCACCTCTGAAGGCATCACCGGCAATGACGATCTCTTCGAGTTTGCCGACGGCGGTTTCATCGGCGTGAAATACTACTTCTAATACCCGGCGGCCCGTTTTAGGCGGGCCGCCCCTTCGCTCAGCACAAATCCGCATCCCGCCGCCAAAATAATCGCCGCGCCCGAAGTGAGGTTAAAGCCATAGGCCAGCGCCAAGCCCGCCAGGGTAAACACCGCAGCATAGAGCGCCGCGAGCGCCATCATCCCCGCCAAGGTTGCCGCATGACGCTCGGCCATCCAGGTGGGAATCGTCAGCAGTGCAATCACCAGCATCAGCCCCACCACGCGAATCGCCATAACCACCGTCAGCGCCGCAAGCACCAGCATCATCAGGTACAGTGTTCGCACCTTAACGCCTTTAATGCGGGCAAACCGGTCATCAAAACTCAACGCCAGCAACGGACGGTAAAAGATCGCCACCAGCCCCACGATCGCCACATCCAGCAAGGCAAACAAAACCAAATCGCCCCATCCGGCGGCCATAATAGAGCCAAACAGATAGCTCATCAAATCGGCGCCGTAGCCCGGGGTCAAATCGATCAACACAACGCCCAAAGCCATGCCGACCGCCCAAATCACCCCGATAACCGTATCGCTACGATGGCGCTGCGTCAGGGTTACCCACGCCATCAAAAGCGCCGACAGCACCCCCACAAGCCCCGCGCCCAGCAGCGGAGGAATCCCCAGAAAAAAGGCCAACCCGATGCCGCCGTAGGCCGAATGAGCCACGCCGCCGCTTAAGAAAACCAACCGGTTAACCACCACCAGCGCGCCGATCACCCCGGCGGCAATGCTCACCAGCACCCCGGCCAAAACCGCCTGCTGCATAAAGGCAAATCCAAGGGCCTCAAACATCCTGCCGCCTTGTCAAAAAAGCTTCCAGCAGCTCCACCTCGCACACATGGCCCTCATGTCCGCACGCTTTGGGCAGGCGATCGCAGTGGAGCAGACGGCGGTTGATCGAAGCCACGCTGGAGGCGTAGCCGATCAGCTGCGCGATATCATGGCTGACCATCACCACCGTAACCTCCGGCTGCAACGACTGGAGCAGACGGTAGATCTCCTGCTGGCCCTTGGCATCGATACTGGCCGTCGGCTCATCGAGCAGCAGCAGCCTCACCTCGCCCATCAAAGCGCGGGCAATCAGCACCCGCTGCCGCTCGCCGCCGGAAAGTTCGCCAAAACGCCGCCGCGACAGCACCGCCGCGCCGAGACGATCGAGCATCGCCTCGGCCCTCGCGCGCTCCTCTTTACCGGACAACTTCGCCAGGCCGCCCAGCAAACCCATCCTAACCACGTCCAGCGCACGGATGGGAAAGCCGGGATTAACCCCGGTTTCCTGAGGCACATAGCCGATCAGGCGCCCGTTTTGTCCGGGCGGTTGGCCAAAGAGCCGAACCCGCCCTTCGCAGGGGGCGAGCAGTCCGGCCATCAGTTGCAAAAGCGTGCTTTTGCCTCCGCCGTTGGGGCCTACAATCCCCAAAAATTCGCCGCTTGGCACCGTCAGGTTGACCCCTGTAAGCACCGGCTCTCCCCCGCGCCGGAAGCTTAGATTTTCAATCTCAACGGCCGGCTGAGGATTCACCCATGGCTCCCATCAGCGCCTGCGCGGTCTGGCGCATCATTTGCGGCCAATCGCGCTCCAGCGGGTCAAGCGGCGCCACCTTTGCGCCGATCGCCGCCGCGATCGTTTCGGCGCTTTTGGGCGACTGGCGCGGCTGCACAAAGATTACGGCAATGCGCTCTTTTTTGGCCGTCTCGATCAGCTCCGCCAACTGTGCCGGTTTGGGCTCTTTGCCCTCCAGCTCGATCGCTGCCTGAACAAGACCGTAATCCCTGGCAAAATAGCCCCACGCAGGATGAAAAACCATAAACTTCCGCCCCCGGTATGGGGCCAGCCCGGCGGCAATCTCCATATCCAGCGCCGCAATTTCGCGGACGGTTGTTAGGTAATTTTCACGGTACCGGGCGGCATTGGGCGCATCCGCTTGCATCAATGCGTCCGCGACCGCCCTGGCCTGAAGCATCATCTGCTGAGCCGAAAGCCACACGTGGGTATCCCCCCGTTTTTCTTCGCCGTCGTTGAGCCAGCCGTGAAGCCGATCGAGCCAGCCTCCATGGTCGTGTCCGCGTGTTTCGCCGCCATGATCGTGATCGTGATGATGCGCAGGCATGGGCATCTTGGCGATCGCTTCATCGCTTTGAACGACCGTTAAAGCCGCATTGGTTGATTTAAAGCGCTGCAGCCAGATCCGCTCAAACTCAATCCCGCAAGCCACATAAAGCCTTGCCTTGGAAAGCTGCACCATCTGCGCAGGCTTAGGCTCGTAGGTGTGTGCCGAAGCACCCGGCGGCACCATCACCACCACCTCGGCCAAATCTCCGGCAATGCGCTCGACAAGCCACGCCTGAGGCTGCAGGCTAACCGCAACGATCATCTTGGCCCACACAGGGACCGTCAGTAAAAAAAGGGTGAAAAAAATGCGCTGCATGGGAGTCCTTCTTGCGTCAAAGGCAGGAAGTATACAGCAGAGGGATTAAGGGTTTTGGGCTTTAAACAAATAAGGGGTCAGTCTGCAGACTCCTCGCTCAACTCGTCCCAAAACAGTTCGCTCATCACCTGAGCATACGAAACGCCGATCGCGCCGTGACCGCAACTATCGAGCGGATCGAAGGCAATCTCCATGGCGGAAAGATAAGAAACGGTGCTGTTGTCGGAAGGCAGATCGACAACGGGTGTGTAGGCATACATGGCGCACTCCTTGTGCAAACTCCTCCAAAATCCATCGGAGGCAAAAGACCCGCTCAAACGGGCCGACTCAAAAGCAACCCAAAACCCATGGGAGGAGTATCGCTATTTTTTGTGCAAGTGTGTGATTAAAATTTGTGCAAAGAAGAGGAAGGAGGGAAGAAACCGGCCAAGAGAGGCCGGTTTTGGTTTTACCAGCGGTCGCGGCGGGGTGCGCGCGCTTCGCGCTCGCGGGCTTCGTTGACGCGCAGGTTGCGGCCGCCCATGTCTTTGCCGTCAAGGTTTTCGATGGCTTTGAGCGCATCCTGATCGTCCATTTCGACGAAGCAGAAACCGCGGAAGCGGCCGGTCTCGCGGTCCATCATCATGCGGACGGCTTGTACGTTGCCGTAAGCGGCAAAGGTGGAGCGAACTTGGTCTTCGGATGCAGTGTAGGGCAGGTTGCCGACGTAGAGCTGTTTCATTGGGTTGTTCCTATGTTTGTGGTTGAAGCAGGAGAGAAATCCTGGAAGATTGCCAAACTGAAGATGGCGACGATACGCCGACGAATCGGCAGGACACACGACACATCATTTAGTGTCATATTGCGATGGAAACGGAAACCTAGCTGCACCCCTTTGACACGGTTGTACTTTTCAGGCCAACCTACCGACTTTGCAAGGAGTGTACAGTTTAACCCTTCAAATGTCAAGCGAATAAATTGGTTTGTTGCCAAAAAGTTAACTTAAGGCTATACTAGCCGAATCTGAGCGCAAAAGGGGCTACCGGGATGGAACAGAACACGATTATCGCCGCCACCGATTTCTCTCGCCGCGCGGGTAACGCCGCAAAGCGCGCCGCGCTTTTATGCCGCCAAAACGGCTGCAGGCTGACGCTGGTTCACGCCATCAATCTGCGTTTTTTTGAACGTCTTTTGGTGGGGGAACGGCGCCATCAACTTAAAGAGGATGTCACCCGCAAACTGGAAAACGATTTTAAAGCCCTGCAGGCACCCGGCGATATTCTAGTCGAGATCGGTTCGCCCAACGAAGTGGTGCTCGATACCGCCCGCATCCGGCAGCCCAAGCTGATCGTGCTGGGCGATCACGGCGAGTTTCACCTCAAAGACGTTCTGCTCGGCACCACCGCCCGCCACATCGTCGAGCAGGCGCATCTGCCGATTCTGGTTGTCAAAAACGACAACGAAGCGCCCTATCGCAACATCTTTTTAGCGACCGACTTTTCCGACAGTTCAAAAAAGGCGATCGAGCTGGCCCTCTCGCTCTTTCCCGATGCCCAATACATGCTCTATCACGCCTATCTCGTTCCCGGCGATATGATCAGCAGCCGCTACGGGTTTGATGCGGGCGAAGTCGAACAGATGCTGACGCAGATGCGTCAAGAGGCGCTGGAAAAGATGGACCGTTTCAAAGCCGATCTGGGCGGCGCGCTCGCTTCGGCCAAGAGCGTCGTTCGCGCCAGCGCGTCCCCCACCGAAGATATCCTCGCCGACAGCGTTGAACAAAAGGCCGATCTGCTCGTGATGGGCACGCGGGGGATGGGCTCTTTTATGCCGCTGATGGTCGGCAGCATCACCGACACCTTGCTGCGCCACAGCACAAGCGATATGCTGGTTTACAAAGCATGAACCCTCAAGCATGGCTGGTGAGTCTGGCGGTGGAGATTGTCGCCCTCGGCGGTTTGGGGGTTTTGTTGCTTATTTGGTTTTATTACCGCTCGAAGCGGATGATGTCAGAAGATAGGCAGGATCCACCCACACCCCGTTTAGACTGACCCCCCAGTGCAAATGCGGCCCCGTGGCGCGCCCCGAGCTGCCCACGGTGCCGATCTTCGCTCCCGATTTGACCCTTTGACCCTCTTTAACCGCCGTTTTTTCCAGATGGCAATAGAGCGTGTGAAACCCCTGACCGTGATCGAGCAGCACAAAACGTCCACAGAAGAAAAAATCGTCCACCAGCGCAACGCGGCCCGCCTGCGCGGCCTTAACCGGCGTATGGCGCGCGGCGGCCAGATCCAGACCGCTATGCGGACTGCGCGGCTCGTCGTTAAAAAACCGGCGCAAACCGAAAGCGCCGCTGACGCGCCCCTGAACCGGACGGCTTAACCCCAAGGGCGAGACTCGATCGTTTGAAAAACCCTCCAAGGCGGCACGCAGCCGCGCCAATTCGCGGGTGATACGCGCCAGCTCCTGCGGGCTGGGATGCACGTAGCGGTCTTGATCGATGCGGATACGCTGTTCGGGATAGTCGCGTTTACCCACGGGAAAAACCGTGTGAACCACAGCACCCCCCTGCTCGCGGTGCGTCACCGCCAACGCCGATCCGGGCTTGGCGCTTAGAGGCACACCCACCAGCGCCGCCCACTCGCCGCCCTTGGTGCGTTCGACGCGCACGGCCCGGTTCTCAAAAAAGACCTCGGGCGGTTTTGGCCCAAACTCCCCCAACTCCACCAGCGCGATTCCGCCGGGCACGCTTTGTATTTTCGCCGGCAGCGCCCAAGCCGCCGCAGCCGCCAAAAACAGCAGCCACCATCCCCCGTTTTTCATGGGCTACTTTTCGCAAAGCGGCGCTTTGAAAGCCCTTAACCGCTATGCTTACAGTTTCTTTAACATTCAAGGCGGGCGATGAGAAAAGAACTGGTGCTGGGCAACGGCCACCTCTTTGTGAACTTTGACGAATACTATAATATGCGGGATTTTTACTACCCCCATGTGGGAAAATACAACCACCTCGGCGGCAGCCCCAACGGTCTGGCCGTCTGGGTGGATGACCGCTTTAGCTGGATCGACAACACTTGGCAGCGCCGCTTCTCCTACGAAAAAAAATCCCTTTGCACCCTGACGGTTTTAAGAAACGAGCCCCTGGGCGTCGAGCTGGTGCTGCGCGACTGCATTCACAAGCGCACCAACGTGCTTCTTAAGACGATCGAAGTGAAAAACCTCCG
The DNA here is from genome assembly GCA_050251635.1 of Campylobacterales bacterium. GTDB lineage: Bacteria > Campylobacterota > Campylobacteria > Campylobacterales > SZUA-545 > JBFWML01. Next base: position 15,286 of record JBFWML010000007.1, read on the forward strand.
GGAAAATGCCGCCGTCATCCGGGTCTGCTTTTACCACTGGTTTACCCTCAAAGAGTCCCCCATCGGCAACACCGCCTACTACCACCCCAAGTTAAATGCCCTCATTCACTACAAAGGGCGCACCTGCCTGATGATTTGGGCCGACGGCGATTTTGACTACACCACCGCCCAGCGCAGCGGCCATGCGGGTAGCTGGCAGGAGATCGAAACAGGACGCCTCAAGCGCACCCCGATCGTCCAAGGGGAGGTCGATAGCGCCCTGATGCTCACCTGCCAAGCGCAGGGCGGCCAAAGCATCACGCGCTCCTACGCCATTGCCGCAGGCATCAACTTTGACGCCCTCTGCGCCATCAAAGCCCAGGTCGATCGGCTCGGCGTCGAAGCGATGATGGGCGAAACGCTGGAGTTCTGGCGGGCGTGGATCCGCGAGAAAAACACCCTCAGCCCCGCCCTGCCCCTTTCGATCACCTCGCTCTACAGCCGATCGCTGCTGGTTATCCGCGCCCATATGGATCACGGCGGCGCGATTTTGGCGGCCAACGACACCGAAATCTACAAGTTCAACAAAGACCACTACAGCTACATGTGGCCCCGCGACGGCGCCTTTACGGCCATCACTCTCTGCCACGCGGGCTACGGCGAAACGACGCGGCGGTTTTTTGAGTTCTGTGCCGAGCATCTTTCGCACGAGGGGTATCTGCTGCACAAATACTCCCCCGACGGCACCGCCGGATCGTCGTGGCATCCGTGGGTGGATGAGGAGGGCAACTTTCAGCTGCCCATTCAGGAGGACGAAACGGCGCTGGTGATCGTGGCGCTGTGGGAGTATTACCGCGCCACCAAAGATATTGAGTTTGTTGACGCGCTTTACGAGCGCTTCACCCGTCCCGCGTCGCAGTTTCTCATCGATTACCGCGATACGGAGGGGTTGCCGCTGCCCAGTTATGATCTATGGGAAGAGCGCCGCGGCATCATGGCCTACACCTGCGCGACGGTGCATGCGGGGCTGCGATCCGCCGCTTCGCTTGCGGCCCTTTCGGGGGCGCACGATCATGCCGCCGCCTGCCAAAAAGCCGCCGCCGAGGTCAAAAGCGCCGTGGAACAACACCTCTACGACGCGGGCGAAGGGCGGTTTGTGCGCGGACTGATCAAGAGCGGCGACGGCTGGCTGTGCGACCTTGGCGCCGAAAGCTCCGTCAGCGCGCTGTATGAACTGGAGATGTTCGAAGCAAAGGATCCGCGCATTGTAAACACCATGCGTCATCTCAAGGAAAAACTCTGGATCAAAACGGGCATCGGCGGATTGGCGCGGTACGAAGGGGACTACTACCATCAGATCGACACCAATCTGCCGGGCAACCCGTGGATTGTCACCACCCTGTGGCTGGCCAACTGGCATATCGACTGCGGCGAGCTGGACGAAGGGCGCAGACTGCTTGAGTGGGCGATCGAACGCAAAAGCGGCGCGGGGCTGCTGGCCGAACAGTACAACCCGCTTGACGGCGCGCCCCTGTCGGTCAATCCGCTCACCTGGTCCCACGCCTCCTTTTGTTACACCGCGCTCAAACTCAGCCGGAAGCTGCTGGGCCAATAAGCACGGGCTTTAGGCCCTTTTTTGATAAGATCGCGCCACTTCGAGTGTAAGCGCCAAAAGGAGAGCAATGAGCACCCCAATCCGTGAGGCTTCGCGCCCAAGCGAGCGCATCTTTTTCACCGCCGCGCAGTTTATCCGCAGCGAATCCTTCGGCGGTATTTTGCTCTTTAGCATGGCGGTTCTGGCCATGATAATCGCCAACAGCGCGCTGGCGCACTACTATTTTGAGCTCTGGCATATGGAGTTTGGTCTGGCGATCGGCTCCTATTCGCTGACCATGAGTCTGCACCACTGGATCAACGACGGTCTGATGGCGCTCTTTTTCCTGCTGGTGGGCCTTGAGATCAAACGGGAACTGCTGGTGGGCGAACTCTCCTCCCCCCGCAAGGCGGCCTTTCCCATGGTGGCGGCGCTGGGCGGCATGGTGGTGCCCGCGAGCATCTTTTTGGCCTTCACCGCCGGTACTCCCTACACCAGCGGTTTTGGCGTGCCGATGGCGACGGATATCGCCTTTGCTCTCGGCGTTTTGATGCTGCTGGGCAAGCGTGTGCCGCTGCCCCTTAAAATCTTTTTAACCTCGCTGGCCGTGGCGGACGACCTGGGGGCGATTATCGTCATTGCGCTCTTTTATACCGCCGATCTCAACCTCGGTGCCCTGCTGCTGGCGGTGGCCGTGATCGCCGGACTGCTGGGCATGAACCGCATGGGCGTTAAGTCGATGGGCTGGTATCTGCTGCTGGGCCTGGTGCTCTGGTTTGCGGTGCATGAATCAGGCATTCACGCCACCATCGCGGGCGTGGCGCTGGCCATGACCATTCCGGTGCATTCCAAAATCACCTCGCAGGAGTTTTTAAAACACCTCGATCGCCACCTTGAACACTTCAGCGAAGAGGAAAAGCAGCGCAAAAACGTCTTTTTAACCCAGCGTCAGCAGCACATTATCGAAGAGATCGGCAGCTCCTACACCTCGGTTCAAAACCCGCTGACCAAGCTCGAACACGCCCTGCACCCCCTCAGCAGCTTCTTGATCATGCCGCTGTTTGCCTTCGCCAATGCGGGCGTGGCGCTCGGCGGTGTGGAGCAGAGCGTTTGGCATCCGGTCGCCTTTGGCGTGGTGCTGGGCCTTTTGGTGGGCAAGCCGGTGGGCATCGTGGGCTTTTTGTGGCTTTCGGAAAAACTCAACATTCTGCGCAAGCCGGACAATATGAGCTGGACGCACATCTTCGGCGCGGCGCTGCTGGGCGGTATCGGCTTTACGATGTCGATGTTTATCGCCAATCTGGGCTTTACGCAGGCGTATATTATGGATCTGGCCAAACTGTCGATCATTGTCGGATCGCTTATTGCGGGCACCATCGGGGCGTTTTTTGTCTATATGGCCACCAAGCCCCCCGTTGAGCCTGCACAACAGCCGCAGTAGGCGGCTTTTTTAAGGGGGAGGCGGATGAGCAACGCAAGGGGTGTGAGCGATTACCATCTGCTGAACGAATACAAGCGGGCGGTGGACGTGAGCAATATCGTCTCCAAAACCGACCCCGCCGGAATCATCACCTACGTCAACGAGAAGTTCTGCGAAATCAGCGGTTACCGCCGCGAAGAGCTGATCGGCCACCCCCACAATATTATCCGCCACCCCGACACGCCGGCTGAAACCTTTCGCCGTCTGTGGGAGACGATCGGGGCCAAACAGATTTGGCACGGCATCGTCAAAAACCGCGCCAAGGACGGTCACGCCTACTACGTGGACAGCACCATCGTTCCCATCCTCAACGATCGCGGCGATATTGTGGAGTTTATCGCCATCCGCAAGGATGTCACGGAGCTGATCCGCCAGCGCGAAACCATCCGCCAGCAGACCACCGATCCGCTCACGGGACTGCCCAACCGCATCAGCCTTTTGGGTGAAATCGAAACATCGGCGCACCCGGCGCTGGCTATTTTGAACATCGATCGCTTCAAGGCGATCAACGACTTTTACGGACTCAAAACCGGCGATCGGCTGCTGATCGAGGTGACGGAATTTATCCAGGGCCGTCTGCACGCATCCCAGCGTTTATTTAAGCTCTCCGGCGACGAATACGCCGTTTTATGCGCCGACTGCCAAGAGCTCGAAAGCTTTTCAAATCTGATCAAGCAGACGCTCAAGGCGATCGCCGAGCACCGCTTTAGCGTGGACTGGCATGAGATCCGTTTGAATATGACCGGCGGTTTGGCCCATGGACGCGAGGGGCTTTACCTGCACGCGGACATCGCCCTTGGTTCCGCGCGGGCCGGCGGCGCTTTGCTGCAACACTATGATCCGCAACTGAAGGTCTTTAGGCAATACCACGAAAACCTTGTCTGGGCCGAACGGCTCAAGGAGGCCCTCGAAGGGCAGCGGGTTGTTCCCTACTTCCAGCCGATCTACAACTACCGCACCAAAAAGGTCGATAAGTTCGAAGCGCTGGTGCGGCTGATCAACGAAAGCCGCGAACCGGTTTCGCCCTTTTTCTTTTTGGAGGTTGCCTACCAGACGCGCCAAAACGCCGCGCTCAGTCAGGCGGTGATTACAAAAACCTTCGAACGCTTCAGCGCCCTGCCCTTTGATTTCACCATCAATCTGACCGTTGAGGATATTAGAAACGCCGAAGTAACAGCCCTGCTCGAACGTCTCGCGCTTGAGCACAGCGATCCCAGGCGGGTGATTATCGAAATCACCGAAAGCCGGGCCATCGAAAACTTCGACGAGGTCAACGCTTTTATCGGCCGGATGCGCCGCATCGGCTGCCGCATTGCCATTGACGACTTCGGCACGGGCTACTCTAACTTTAACTGTCTGGTCAAACTCAACGCCGATATTATCAAGATTGACGGCTCGATCATCGAAGCGGCGCAAAAGGACCCCGCCAGCCGCCTGATCGCCGAGCTGATCATCGACTACGCCCACAAAACCGGCAAAGAGGTGGTGGCGGAGTTTGTCAGCGACCGCGAGATTTTCGAGCTGGTCCGCGCGCTGGGGGTCGATTACGCGCAGGGCTTTTACATCGGCAAACCCGACAGCGAACCCCTAACCCATTTTCAGGAGTCCTGACGTTTGGAAGCCGCCAGCCAGTTTACCGCCAAAGCCCCGTTGATCGATGCGATCGAATCCGGGGCCGACATCTTTCTGCTTGATGGCGGGATGAATCTCTACCGGCTTGATGCCGCAGGCCGCCCGGTTCAACACAAACCCCTCTTGAAAAATCCGCTTCAAACCCCCGTCGCCCACGGCGGCGGTAAACTCAGCGGCAGCAACGCCGCCTGGATCGAGGGTGGCGAGGTGCGCCGTTTTTCGTTTTTGCAGGCCACGGGCCAAAGCCGTTTTCGTCTTTCGCCCCACGCTTTGCAAAAGTGCGCCTGCTCCCAGGACGGACGGCTGATCGCCTATGCCGACAGCGCCGGATTTGTCTCGATCGGCTCCTTGGAAAACGACCGTTTTTACTCCCTCTGCCCGCAGGTAATCAAGCGCGTCTGCGCCCTGTTTTTCTCCCCGTCGGGACGCTGGCTTTTTGTGGGCGATCAAGAGGGCAACGCGCTCGTGTACGATCTGCTCACCCACCGCGTCGCCGTGCGCTTCACCCTGCCCAAGACCGTTGACGGCGGCCTCTTTTTAGAGGGCGGGCGGCTGATGCTGTGCGGTCAGGAGCGGGATCTGTTTTTTGTCTCCTGGCACGGCGGCGGCGTTTTACAGCGCCATTTGCCGCTTCTAAAGGTGCGTCCGGGCGCTCTCATCGCCCAGGGCGACTACGCCTTTGCGGGTCTGGAAAGCGGTGCGATCGCGGCGATCGACACCGCCAACCGCCGTCTGATGCGCCTTTGGCCCCTGCTGGGCGAACCGGTCGCGCTCCTTGCGCGCTGCGGCCGCCGCGTGGTTGTCTCCGGCGCCAAGGGCGCGGTGCGGGTTTTCGATACCGCCCCTTTAATGCCCCAAGTCCAAGAGGCGATGAACGCCGAGGCCTACGACGCGCTGCGCGCGCTTTTGGATAAAAACGGCTTTTTGCTGCTGGATGCCGCGCTGGAGGGCTTCCTGGAAAACGGCTGGGAGCAGAGGGTTTTTCCCAAGCTGCTCAGTCATATCGAACAGGGCCAGATTGCGCTGGCTAGAGAGCTGGCGGCCCCCTTTATGGACGATCCCGACAAAGAGCAGCAGTTCCGCCATGCGCTCACGCTGGCGTTGGAGATGCGCAACCTGCGCGAAGCGGTCAAGGGGCGGCATTACGACATTGCCGACGAGCTGATCGGCCCCCACCCCTTTTTAAAACAGACCCTCTCCGGCCAGCTCTACCAGCAAAGCTGGATGAGCGCCTACGAAGAGGCGCTGAACTATCTGGAAAAGGGCGATAAGGCCGGAGCCAAAAAGGCCCTCGAACACTTTTTGCCCGTTAAGGGCAAGGTCGAAGGCATCGGCCACCTGATCCACTTTGCGCCGCAGTTTTTAAAGGCCCGCCAACTGTTGCAAAAGGATCATATCCGCGGATTTTTCGAGCTGGCGGCCGCCCAGCCGATCTTGAAGGACATGCCCCACTACGAACTGCTGATCCAAAAGGGCGAAGCGCTCAGAAAGCAGATGCTCCAAAGGGCCGAAGCCCACGACTACCGCGCAGAGCTGGCCTGCGCCAAGGAGCTGGCGCGCTATGCCCCTTACGCGCTGGAGGCCAAACACGAAACCGAGCGCATCCGCCTTGAGGCGCTCTTTCACGACGCCATCCGCAAAGACCACTATGCCGACGCCTTCGAGCTGGCGGCCACCTACCCTTTTTTGGCCGACGAACCCGCCTTTGAAACCCTCTACGCCCCCTATCAGAAACGCTTTTTGCAGGCCGAAGTCGCCGCGCTGCGGGGCGATAGCGAAGGGGTGTTGACCTTGCTGTCGGAGTCGGTCAAGAATCCGCTGCTCAAGGAGGGGGTGGCGGTATTGTTTCGAATCGCCTACACCGAACGGTTTAAGAGCGTCACCGTCAGCGGCGCGGTGGATTGGGAGCGCAGTTTTGAGCACTACACGCGGCTTTTGGGCTGCGATCCGCTTATCTGGCTGGCCGCACAGGAGGTGGGCGAAGAGAAACATCTGGCCAACTTTAGCGGCCGCACCCACCTGTGCGGCTACGAAAAGCAGGGGTTTGCGCCGGGCCTGATTGTCTTTAAACCCATGGATCAACTGCTCGAACGCAACCGGCTGCCGCTCTTGCAGGCGGTTTCGGTGCTGCTGTTTTTGGTGATTTTCGGCGCGGTGCTGGCCCTCTTTGCGACCCTGATCGAAAAGCCGATGGAGGGCTACAAGGAGGAGATCAAAAAAGAGAGCCCCTACAAACTCTTTGAAAATCTCGCCAAGCGGAGCGCGGAGGGGCAGCCCTAGCGTCCTAAACGGCTTTGCAGCTGCGCATCCAGCAGGGCTTTGGTTTTGGGATTTTGACAGGCCAGCCACAGCAGCTCGTCGTTTTTGAGGTTTTCGCCCAACAGCGCGGCCGCCACAGAAGCCTCCAGACCCGCCAGCACGTGAAGCGTTTTAGAGCCGGGGTGCTCGAAGCGATCGATCAGCCTCGCGTTGGCCTGCGCCGGCTCGATGCTGCGCGCCACCACCGCGTCGCGCCGCCGGATCCAGTCCGATGGCTCCAGCTCCAGCCGCGCCTCTTCATACCACGCATCCAGCGCCGTTTGCAAAACCGCCTCCAGGTTGACCCCCAGCGCCTGCCAAGCCGCGCTTTGGGCCCGGTTAAACCGCGCGCCGTAGCCCTCTTTGGGCTTGGGTGAAGCCATGCCCAGACCCGTTAATCCCCCCGCTTGCGGTTCACATACCCACGCCGGGGCCTGCACGCCGTCCACCACGCAACTTTGCACGGTGGCGCGATCGGGGGTTTTGCCGCCGCATCCGGCCAGTAGCAGCGCCAAGCCTGCGCTTAAAAAAACCGTCTGTCTCATCTGCGCCCCTTTGGACTTTGCCCGATCATAACAAGAGGGGGTTAAAGCGTTCTCAAATAACCCAGCCAGCGGCGGGCCTGATCGCGGCTTTTTTCGTGTTTTTGAGCCTCCCTGAAGGCTTCGCGGGCATCGCCGTACCGTTTGAGTTCATAGGCCGCCGATCCGCGCAGCAGCCAGAGCGTGCCGGGGTTTTTGGGCGTGTGCGCTAGCGCCTTCGCCGCGGCTTGGATGCACGCTTCGTAGGCGCCCGTCTCATAGGCGCCGTGGGCAAGGGGTTCATAAAGCTTTGCGCCCCCCTCCAGCGCCGCGCCCGTTTTCAGCGCCTCAAGCATCGCCCGGTGCTCTCTGGCAAGGCGCAGCGCGTGGGCATAAAGCTCGTAGGTGGCGGGCTTTTGCGCCAGCCGCCCCTCTTTTATGGCCTGTTCAATAAGCCGCGCCGCGCGGATCGGCACGCCCTTTGAAAGCTGCATTCTTGAAAGGGTCAGCAGATCGTTTTCCTCTTCGATCGCCCCGTCGGCAAGCGCCGCCTGCAGCGCATCGAGCGCCGCAGCCTCTTTGTTTTGCGTCACCAGCACATAAAACAATCCCATCCAATCCGCGCGGGTCGCTTCGCTGTGCGCCACCAGATTTTTATAGTGCACGGCCGCCTCGTCGTACTTTTGAAGCTGCACGCACACCGCCGCTAAGGTGCGCACCCAGGAAACGGGCGGCTCAAGACTGAGCGCGACCGCTTTTTTGAGCGGTTCATAGGCGCTTAAGTAGTCGTTTTTATCCAGATAGGCCGAAGCCAGCAGTAAAAAACCCCTCGGATCGGGCTCTTTGGCCGCCTTTTCCCAGCTTTTTAGCAGCGCGATCGCCTCATCGGTCTTGCGTTCCATCAGGTACAGTTGCGCCAGCGTCAACAAGGTGGCCAAACGGGTGTTTTCCGGCAGCGCGTTGAGAGCCAGCGCCCTTTTGAAATAGTCCGCCGCTTCGCCGTAACGATCGATCGCCAGCGCCACATAGGCGCGGGTGTGGAGCACAAAGGCCAGATCATAGGGGCGCTTTTGCAGCGTTGCGGCGGCGCTTTCGAGCTTGGCCGCCGCTTCGTCGTAGCGCTTTTCGCCCATCATATCCTGCACGTTTTCAAGCAGCGCAAAGGTCGAAGGCAGCATTGTCGCCTCCCGCGCCCAAAGCGTCAGGGCGATCAGCATCAGGACAATGACCGCTCTCATTGGTCCAACTTAAATTCGAAACTCTGCCGCGCGCGCTGCTCGACGGGTTTGCCGCCAACCAGCTTGGGCTTAAAACGCCAGCGGCTGAGCGTTTCGATCGCCGCGCGTTCAAAAAACTCGCCGTTCATCGCCTCGATCACCACAATATCCTTGACCAGTCCGCTTTCGGTGATGGTAAATTCCAGCTCCACCGAGCCCTCTTTTTTGAGCATCCGCGCGCGTCTGGGATACTGCGGCGGCATACCGGAGACGGGCACCAGCCCGCGCTCGGCAAAACCGCCCGCGCCGCCGACCGCCGCATCGCCCAGCGCCGAAGCGGCACTGAGATCCAGCGCCAGCCTGGGGGTGGCGGGCTTAAAGGGCGGCGTCTCCATGGGCGGCGGCTCGTAGCCCATGGGCGGCGGAGGCGGCGGCGGGGCCTCGGGCGGTTTGATGTCCTCGCGCCGGGTGCGGTTTTGGGCGGCGGTGTCCTCCTTGAGGCGCACAAAGTCGATCATCTTGACCGCCTCAACCCCCTTTTGCACGCCGCCGCCGCTAATGAGCGCCTGCATCAGCCACAGGGTTGCCAGCGTAGCCGCCAGACCGCCCAAGGCATAAAGCGCAAAGGCCCTAACGGGGCTTGGCCGCAATGGAGACATTTTCCACCCCCGCTAGACGAATCTGGTCCATCACCTCCACCAAAAGCCCCGTGCGGGCCGCTTCGTCGGCTTGGATAATGACGGCGCTTTCGGGATTCATCGCCTTAAGACGTAAAATATTGGCCCGCACGGCGCGCACGTCGATCGAACGTTTATCGACCCAGATTTCGCCCGCTTCGTTGATCGCCACCAAAATATTGCCCCGCTCCTGCTGCACGCTGCTTTCGGCCACGGGCCGGTTAACGCTGATGCCCGATTCCTTAACAAATGAGGTGGTCACGATAAAAAAGATCAGCATAATAAAAACGATGTCGAGCATCGGGGTCATATCGATGCCCGCCTCCTCGTGGTTGCGGCGTCTGCGTCTCATGCGGCCCCCATCGCGTCTTCCAAACGGCGCAATTGCCGCTCTTTGAAGCTCTCAAACCGGCTGATAAAAAACAGGCCCAAAATGGCCAGCACCATCCCCGCCATCGTCGGCAGCGTGGCGCGGGCAACGCCCGAAGCCATCGATCGGGCATCGCCGGTGCCGAGCGCCGAAAGCACGTCAAACACCTCGATCATCCCCATCACCGTACCCAAAAGCCCCAGCAGCGGCGCAATAGCCACCAGCGTTTTAAGCAGCGGCAGCGGCCCGGCGAAACGCTGCGAGGCGAAGGCCAGCAGAGCGCGTTTGATGTCGGCCCTTTGATGGGGGGCCAATGCGCGCGCTTGGCGGTAGCGTTCCAGCAGACCGGCGCGCTCCCTGGCAAAGGCGGTCAACAGATAGCCGTGGTGGGCCAGCACCAGCGTCCAGAGCACAAAGGCCACGGCGGCAATAAGCCACAAGGGCAGCCCGCCCTGATTTAAAAAGGCCAGAACGCTATCCACGCCGCGCCTCCAGAGTTTCGGCCATCAGCCCCGCGCTCTGGCTCTCGATCAGATCGATCATGCGGCCGGAGCGGAAGCGCAGCCAGCCGTGCAAAAAGAGCAGCGGCACCGCCACAATCAACCCCTGCATGGTGGTCACCAGCGCCTGGGAAATGCCCCCCGCCATCAGCTTGGGATCCCCCGTGCCAAAAAGCGTGATCGACTGGAAGGTGGCGATCATCCCCACCACCGTGCCCAAAAGCCCCAGCAGCGGCGCAACGGCGGCGAGCAGTTTCAGCGCGCCCTGCCCCTTTTCCAGTTCGGGCAGCTCTTTGAGCACCGCCTCGTCCATGGCGGCGCTGAGCGCCTCGGGCGGGGTGGCGCGGTTTTCCAGCCACACCCTCTGCACGCGGCCTAGAGGATTGTTCTCTTTGGGTTCGTGCAGATTGTCAAGCTGCGTTTTCATGGCCCGATCGACGCCGTGCAACCTCAGCGCCTGCCACAAACCAAAGGCCACGCCGCCGATGCCCAGCAGCAAAATCAGATACCCGATCGACCCGCCCTGAGCCATCCGCTCCATAAAGCCGGGCCGCAGGGAGAGCAAGGAGAGCACCGCGCCCCGGGTGGGGTCGATCGCCACCGCGGACGGATGGGCGGCCTTTTCAAACTCCTCGGCCTTTGCCCGCACGCCTCCGGCGGGCTGAGCGACCGGGGTGGTCAGCAAACCCAGCGCGCTGTCGTAATGCAGGTATCGGCCCTGCGCGATCGCGCCAAAGGCTCCCAAGCGCACCACCTCTTGTTTTTTGGCCGTGCCGTCCTCGCCGATCACTTCGGTTTCAAAGCGCACGACGCGGCCGCTTTGGGCCATCTCCTCGGCCATCAGATACCACAGTTTTTCCAGATCCGCCGCCTCGGGCAGCTCGCGGCTGGCGGCCAAGCGGCCCAGCCACTCCGTGCGGCCGGGCAGTTGGGCGCTGATTACCGAATCGGCCGTGACCGCCTTGAACTCCCCGGCGTTTTGGCGCACCACGCCAAAAAACTCGCCCAGTGCGCCGCTGCGCTGGTGCAGCGTCTCCTCAAGCGCTTTGAGCTGCCGTTCGTTTTCATCGACCGTCGCGCTCAGGCGGCGGCTTCGGGCCTCCTCCCTGGCCAGCTCGGCCAGCGCCGCTTCGAGCATCCTTTTGCGCTCGTTGCGATCGGCGACAAAACGTTCCAGCCGCTCGCCTTCGAGCTGCTTTTCCGCGGTGCCGCCCTGACGGATTTTTTCCAGCAATTCATCCATTTTGTCGGCCTGCGCGATGCCGGCCAACAGACACAAAACCATGAGCAGCTTTTTCATTGGGCATCCCTTGGCGCTTCCAGGGGCAGCGCAATCAAGTCGGGCACGCTCTGCTTGCGCGCCATGCGCAGCGCCTTAACCAGCTCGCCGCGCTTGCCTGAATCCATGGCGTCATAGTGGCCCGTTTGCGGATTGAACCGTCCGGCCTCCTTGCCGTCCAGACTTAGGTAGTACAGCCCCACGCGCCCCAGGCGCAAAAACTCCGCCTGACGGCCGTCGGGCAGCGCGCCCGGGTAGGCTTCGATCGTGCGGCCGTATTCGTTTTCGATGGCGTAGGCCTCTAAAATCAGGCGGTATTTTTCCGCCACGGTCACATCCGCCTGAGCGAGCCGGGTCTTGAGCCGATCGATGCGATCGCGGCGCTCATCGGGCAAAAAGGGCACATCCAGCGCCACAAACTGCTCCAGCGCGGCAACCATTTTTTCCATCATGGGCAGCACGCTTTGGCTGGTCTGTTCGATGCCGCGAATCTGGCGGTCAAGGCTCTGCTTTTCCGCCTCTTGCGAAGCGATGAGCTTTTCGAGGCTGTCGTTGTAGCTCTTGAGCGCTTCGGTGCGGGCCGCGGCGCGGCGGTATTCGTCGTAGAGACGGCGGCTTTCGTCATCGAGCGCATCGATGCGCGATTGAATCATGGCCGCATCGTTGCGCAGACTCTCGACCTTTTTGAGTACCGCGTCGGTATCGGCGGCCCAAGCGGCGGCGGCTGCGATCAAAAACGGCAATAGCCAGCGTTTCATCGGTTCTCCCAAATAATGATAATTCTTCTCAACATATTAGGGAAAAATTGCTTAACCGACTGCTTAATGGTTATGCATCCCCGTCGCCGCCGGCAGCAAAGCGCGGTAGATTTGCAGTCCCAGATAAAACAGCCCCAGCAGCCACCCCGCGCCAAAAACCGCAACCCGAAGGCCCCCTTGGGCTCCCAGCAGACTCACCCGCCGCCACAAAATCAAGGCGCTGAGCGCAAGGCCGATGTACTTAAACAACCCAAAAACGATATGCACCCACGCATCGCGGCGGCTTGCCAGGGGCTGCACCGGGTCAAACCCCAGAAAAAAGGCCTGATTAAATCCGTTGACGATGTCGCTGTAATAATGAAAAAAGAAAAAGCTGCCCACATGGAAGAGCGACCCGAAAATCATCAGCGGCGCGTAGGCCCAGCCCAGCTGCAAAAGGGTCTCTTCAAAACTTTTTTTCAGCAGTTTGGCCGCCAGCCACAGGCCGCCCAGACCCAACACAACCGTCGCGGCCAGCGAATAGAGCATCGCCATCACCCCCGTCCAGTCCGCGCCCGCGCCAAACAGCTCTTTTAGCGCGCGCCCCTGCACCGCCCACGGCAGACAGTGGCCGACGCTGGAGAACCCAAGACCGTGGTGAAACTGCATCGTCATCGTCGCCATCCACACAATCGCAAACACCGTCCACAGCTCAAAGGTTTTGGCGCGGGGCATTGGTTTAAAGAGCGACGAAGCGGGCGCGCGGGCCTCAAAACGCACCGCGTCGCAGGCGTGGGCGCACTTCATGCAGAGTTTGCAATCCTCCATGCTGTTGATCGCATCGAAACGTTCGGGATTGAGGCCATAGGGGCAGGCCTTGGCGCAGGCGTGGGATTTGTCGCAGTTTGCGCAGCTTTTTTGATCGGTCGTCAGCCACGCAAACCCCACGCGGCCAAAGGCGCGGGTCACCGCCCCGATGGGGCAAAACACCTTGCAGTAGGCCATTTTGTCGTAAATATAAAACAGCGCAAAGGCATAAAGGGTCAGCACCCCAAAAAGCGCGGCGGCGGCCCAGGGGGTTTTGTAAAAACCGGGAAAGGCGTAGATCACCGCCCAGTAGCCCAAAATCAGAACCGCCGTGCCGATCAGCGGCTTTTTGGCCCCCTGGGGCAGCGGTTTTTTCAGGCCGGTTTTGTTCAGCCAGCGGCCTACAAAACCATGGGGACAGACGCCGCAAAAAAGCGGCCCGAAGGTCGCCAAAGAGAGCACCATAAAAAAGGGCCAAAACAGCCCCCAAAACAGCGCGGTGGTCAGGCTCGGTTCACCCCGGCTTGCATGGGGGTGCAAAAACCCCCAAACGATCGCGTAAAAAAACAGCCCCAGCACCGCCACGCGCAGGGCAACCAGAAAATAACGGTTCTTCAGCATAAAGCCCAGCACGGGCCAACGGAACATATCGCGGGTCATAACGGCTCCTTAAAAACGGTAGGCGTAGCTGGCCGTGACGGTGCGCGGCGATCCGGCCTTGTAGCTGACATTGCCGGAGGTGTCCTTGGTGACTTCGGCGGCATAACGCTTGTCAAAGAGGTTTTCCACCGCCACGGCCACGCGATGCGCGCCCCTTTCCCAGCGGCCGCTTAGGCCCGTCAGCCACGCGTAACCCTCGTATTTTTCGGTGTTGGCGTTGTCCATGTAGTATTCGCCCCACGTCACGCTGCGCACATTCAGGCCAAAGCCCGCGCCCAGCGCAAAGTCCGCGCCGATCATGTACTGGTTTTTGGGCACAAAGGGCAGCCGGTTGCCGCTGCGGTCTTCGTTGTTGGTCACCATCCCCGTTCGCACCGGCTCGGTAAAGTCGGTATAGGTGTAGTCGGTGTAGGCATAGCCCGCCTCCAGACTCACGCTTTTATTGGCCCGCCACTCCAGGGAAAGCTCGGCCCCTTTTTTGTCGGTTTCTCCGGCGTTGACGTAGGCGGTGACACCCCCTTCGTTAACCTGCGTAATCTCGTCCTTGACGGTCATTTGATAGACCGACGCATCCAGACGCAACGCGGCCGAACGCCATTTAACGCCCGCTTCGTAGCTGGTGACGTTGGCGAGCTTAAGATCGGGGTTTTCCGTCAGCTCGCTGTCCGAAGGCAGCTGATCGCCCCGCGCGGCCTGCGCAAAGAGGCTGATATGCCCGGCCAGTCGGTAGCTCGCCCCGATTTTGGGCGAAAGGAGCGTGTAGGTTTTGTCCACCGCGGTCTCTTCGGGCGTGCCGAACATCGTATATTTTCCGGTGCTGTAGGTGTATTCGCCGTAATTGATTTCGTCCTGTTCGTAGGCCGATCGGTCCATGCGCAACGCCAGATCGATCAGCCAGCGATCGGAGGGTTTGAGCGACTGGCGGCCAAAAACGCCATAAAGCAGATGGGTCGAGTCGGCGCGGCTGAGCAGATCGCCCTTGGTATCCGACAGGGTTTCGGTAATCCGGCCCGCAAACCCCGTGGCGACATCGGCGTAGGCGTATTTGTCGGTGTCGTTTTGCGTGGTGTAGCGCAGCGTGGCCCCCAGCGTTTGCGACGCCTCCATACCCAGCAGCGCGTGTTTGCGCGAACCCTCCAGCTCCAGACCGAAGTTATGCACCCAGTCCTGAGTTTCGTTGATCGCGCCCGTAACGGGGTGAAAATGTTTCCAGCCGTAATAAAAAACCTTCGGCTGCAGCGTCCACGCCCCGGCGGTCGTTTCGGTCCGGTTATTAAAATAGATCGTCTGCGAATAGCGGCCGGAGTGCTTGAAGGCCGAGTTGCTACCGGTTTGTTCCCCCGTCTCTTCAAACGCCTCAAACTGCGCCGCATCCATGCTGCCCGGAAGCTGCACGTTGCTGTCGGTATAGGCCAGCTCGGAGATATTCAGCGCGCCGCTTTCCAAAAAACGGCCATATTTAATACTGGCCTGCGTGGTATCAAATTCGTTCCACTCGCGCCAGCCGTTTTCGATCGCCCGGTGCGACAGCGTCACGCTCAAAGCGCCGTTGTCGCTTTGGAAACTTTTGCGCAGGTGGGCGTTTTGGTAGCCGTATTCGCCCGCGCCCAGCTTGATCTGATCGCCGCTTTTGTCGAAGGGGCTTTTAGAAAAGATATGAATCGCCCCGCCGGTGGTGCCGGGACTGTACAAATCCGCCGGGCCTTTGGTTACTTCGATGCGGTCAATATCCTGCGTATCGACAAAATCCAGCTTGGTAAAACTGTCCGGGTCGGTCAGCGGCACGCCGTCGCGCAGCAGCATAATTTCGCGCACCCCAAAACGGGCCTTCAGTCCCGCCCCACGCAACACCACGCGGCCGCTGGCCGATCCGTTGGTGTTTTCAAACAACAATCCCGGCGTGCCCGAAAGCGCATCTTTCAGGCTGATGAGCGATTTATCCTCGAACTGGCGCGCCTCGATCACCGCCACGCTTTGGGGCACATCCCGGGTGGCCCGCTCCTCGCGCGACGCGGTGATGCTGACGCTTTCAAGCTCCTGGGTTTCGGCCAGCGCCTGCACACAGACGCCGCTCAATAAAACCGCGCATACCAAACTGCCTCGAATCATCGTTGCTCCTTCAACATTTGTAGGGGCGATAATAGGAGGTGTGTGTTAAGTTTGTTTTAAGATTGTGTTAATTCTGTGTTAAGTTTTATAGAACTGACACGGGCACATGGAAACTCAGATCAAAATAACCATCCGGATCAACGAAATGGTTCCGTCGGTAAAGGGCATAGGCCGGCAATGCTTTAGCCTCATAGCCGCTTGCAGGCAGCCAACCGTGGTAAACGCGGCGCATCAATCGCAAGACATCTCCGTAAACACCGGTGGCTTCAAATACCGCATACAGACCGCCGGGGATTTCAAAATACCCCAAACTGCCGGGGTTCGCAACCGGGCTTTGAACTTCGATCGCCGCCACGTAGCCACACTCGCTCAACGGCGTAATGACCGGGTTGTCATGATGAAGGCCGATTTGAGGCAGACCGGAAGGCAGATTGCGATCGATTGCCCAGGCCAAAAGCCTCTCCCACGTTTTGGCAATGCCGCGATTGTAGCCCCGGTGACGCAAGTAGTAGGCATGGCGAGGCGGCAGCTTGATCAACTTTGGCTCCAATGCCGAAAAATCCGCCTGTGAACGTGAAGCCGCTTCGCTTGTTTGCATAATTTGGGCCGCATAAAACTCAAATCCGCCTTGCCGCCATACCGAGGGACTCATGCCAAAGCGCCCCCAAAAGACCCGGTTAAAAACCTGATGGCTGGCAAAACCGCAGGCGGCAGCCACCTCTCCAATCGTCGATCCACGGTTGGTCAGCAGCAAACTCGCTGCCTTTTGGAGTCTGATCTGACGCAAAGCCAAGGCTAAATTGCGGCCCGTTTCGGCCTTAAAAAAGCGGTGAAAATGGGCATAGCTAAATCCCTCCTCGGCGATGAGTTCCCGTAGGCTCAACGGCGAAGAAAGGTCTCGGTAAAACCTAAAGAGCAGATCATTACAGAGTCGGCGGTGTTCCGCCAGCGTTTTATTTTTCATAGCTAAAAATAGCATAAATAGTTCAAAAAATGAACCATGAATATGAAGCATTGAGGCGGACCGAAATCTTACGATCCGGGTAAAAAGGAGTGAGATGAAACGGTCGTTCGTTCGCCAGATTTTAGAAGTCATCGGGAGTGATACCATCTCGTTTGCGGGCGGTTTACCCGATGAAAGCCTGCTTCCGGCCACCGAATTGAGCCAATTGGCCGGTGAAGTTTTAAACGATCCTAAAAGCCTACAATACGGCCCCACATCGGGTCTGGACACGCTACGGGAGAAAATCGCTTGGCGCTATACTCGGGCCGGTTTTCCAACCTGTGCGGACGAGATTCTCATCACCACAGGCGCACAGCAGGGTCTGGATCTCATCGCCCGGGCGCACACCCAAAAAACCCTGCAAGTTTTTCCACCGGTTTATCTGGGCGCACTGGGGGTTTTTGGGCTGTCTAAAATCACCCTCACCTGTGAACACGGTGCGGACCTTGCATATGTGATGAGCGACTTTTCAAACCCATCGGGCACTCGGCTCAGCTTGAAGGAGCGCCAATGTTTGGCCGAAAGCCTGCAAAAAACCCGGACTCTTTTAGTGGAAGACGGCGCATACGGTGAACTATGGTTCGACCATCCGTCCCCAAGCATAGCCGCGATGATGCCAAAGGACAGCTACCATTTAGGCTCATTTTCCAAGGTGCTGTCACCGGGCTTACGTGTAGGCTGGGTGCGGGCCAGCATTGAACGGCTCTCGACGCTTGTCGTTATCAAAGAGCGGGCGGATTTACACACTGCAACCCTCAACCAGCGACTGATCGACAGATTTTGGCAAACGCACGATTTTGAAGGCCGCTTGCAAACCATTCGATCGCATTACGCCCAAAAATGTGACGCACTGACCGGGGCCCTCAAACAACAACTGCCGGAGCTTGCATTTCAAAAACCGGACGGGGGCATGTTTATCTACGGCACATTTCCCGCCGGTATTAACGCCCGCCGGATGGCCTTCGCATCCTTGGAAAACGGTGCGGTCTTTGTGCCCGGAGACGAATTTTATTTTAAGGGGGGCGGTGAAAATGAAGCACGTCTGAACTTTACCCACCCCAGCCTCGAAGAGATTGACAAAGGAGTAAAAATTCTGGCCGAAACGTTCAGGAGGCAGTCATGTTAAGGGTCGCGTTCGTCATTGCTGTGGTTGCGGCCATTCTAACGGCAGCATGGCTATCCAATGGAAAGCAGGCACCGTTCTATGAGAGGTGGTTGTTCGCGCCGCTCTGAACGGCATAAAATGCATCAACCGCCTCATTGGGGCGAAGGGAGCGTCTGGCCACCGCCACAGGGTCGAAACGGGTGCCGAGATGCAGGCGCGCAGGGTCGATTGTGCGGCTTAAAGCCACGTAGAGCTGACCGCTTTCAAAGAGGTTGTCCAGATTGACCGACAGCGGGCAAAGGCCCATGCCCTGACTTTTGTGGATGGTCACCGCCCACGCCGGACGCAGGGGAAACTGGCTAAAAACCGCCAGCGTTTCGGGTTTTTCCGCTCCCTGATCGGCCAGTACAAACTCCTGAC
The DNA here is from genome assembly GCA_050251635.1 of Campylobacterales bacterium. GTDB lineage: Bacteria > Campylobacterota > Campylobacteria > Campylobacterales > SZUA-545 > JBFWML01. The sequence goes on from JBFWML010000007.1 coordinate 33,674, forward strand.
GCTCCACAAAAACCGTCTCGCCGTCCTCCTTGCCCACCGTCACCAGCTCGTCATCCAGCTCCAGCACCGTCCCTCGCTCGCCGTTGTAAAACACGCCGCGCTTGTTGGCGGTAAACAGCACGGGCGCGCCCGCCTTGAGAACCAGAAGCTGGGGCGTGTTGAGGGCTTTGACAAACCCTTCAAGACGGCTGTCGCTGCACCCCTTTTCGGCCTTGATGACCGCTTCGAGGCGCACTTCGGGCGTAGGCAATTCGCCAAGACGCTTGTGGTTGAGAAAGTCCACCTCTTTGTTGCGCCCGTACAGATGGGTCGGATTTTGTTCGAGCACCTCACGCTGGCCCGCGTAGGCGCGCAGCAGATTTTCGCCTTCGTTATCCAGCCGTCCGCGCCGCAGGGCGTCCAAAAACCGCAGAAAAACCGGGTCTTCCGCGCGGTGGGGCACGGTCAGCTCCAAAAGCGCCGGATTCATCTCGCGCCATGCGTCGCTTTCGAAGGCCCAGCGGGCGGCAAACAGGTTGCCCTGCCCCGCCATGCTCTTTTCCACCGGGGGCAACTGGTAAAAATCCCCGGCGAAAATGACGCGGCCGCTAAAGCCCGACACCCGCAGCCGGTAGGCGATCATCTCCATCAGCCCCGCGCCGATCATGCTCACTTCGTCGATGGCGATCAGATGCAGATCGTGCAGCGTGGCATAGAGCTCTTTAAGCCGCCGGTTGCGTTTATCGTGCAGCGCCAGTTCGGAGAGGTCTTTGCAAAGCCCCAGTTGAAAAAAGCTGTGCGCCGTCTGGCCGCCCACGTTGACTGCCGCCACGCCGGTGCTGCCCAGCGCCGCACAGCGCCGCCCGATCTTGCGGTAGTAGTAGAGGATTTCGCGCAGCAGATGGCTTTTGCCCGTGCCTGCTCCGCCGCTTAGGAGCAGATGGCGCTCTTCGAGCAGTCCGAGGGCGCGTTCGAAGGGATCGTTCAACGGCGCGCTTTCTTTCGGGTGGCCAGATGAAAAAAGAGGTAAATCGTCCCCAAAATCGCCGCCAGCGCGACGGGCATCATCACGGGATTTTCCCCGATCGAATCGGCCAGACGGCGGAAAAAGTCCCCCGCCAAAAAGCTGCCCACCCCAAAAACCAGCGCCCATAAAAAAGCGCCAATCAGGTTATACAACGCAAAACTGCGCAGATCGTAGCGGGTCAGGCCGATGGCCACGGGTACCAGAGTTTTCAGGCCGTAAACAAACTTTTGAAAGATCAAAATCCGGTTGCCGTGGCGCTTCATCAGCAGGTGAGACAGCGCCAGTTTGCGGCGGTGGCGGCGCAGGTAGGGCATGATTTCGCGCTTGTTGTAGCGGCCCAGATAAAACAAAATCATATCGCCGATAAAGTTGGCCGCAAAGGCGACCGCCAGCGAAACAAACAGATCCAGATACCCCATGGAAGAGAGCACCCCCGCAGCGATCAGCCCCACAAAACCGCCGCCGAGCGAGTAGATAAACAAAGCCACATAGCCGTAGGTGGCCAAGTTTTCCATAATGCTTTCCATACGATCGCTCCTTATTGATGACGGCATTTTGGCAGAGCGGGGGTTAAGGGCCATCCTGTTTGGGCGATGTTAGGTTTTCCGGTCATATTTCGTGCTACGATAGTGCTACCGACAGGGTCAATGAAGGAGGGTGTGTGTCACAAAAAAGTCAGGCGGCGGCGCTTAAAAACCGCTATTTAACCTTTGTGCTGGAAGAGGAGCAGTACGGGGTGGAAATTTTGAGGGTCAAAGAGATTATCGGCTATCAGCCGCCGACCCACATCCCCCGCACTCCGGCCTATGTGCTGGGCGTGCTCAATCTGCGCGGTTCCATTATTCCCGTAATCGATCTGCGCGCCAAGCTGGAGATGGCCCGGCGCGAACCGGACGAACAGACCGCCATCATTATCTCCACGCTCCACGAAACCAGCATCGGTTTTGTGGTGGACCGCGTACAGGAGGTGGCCAGCATCGCCGAAGGGGAGATTGGCGAACCGCCCCAGTTTGGCGGCCAGATCGACACCACCTTTTTAAGCGGCGTCGCCAAGAGCGAAAAGCGGGTCATTATGTTGCTGGACTTAGAGCGTATCTTCGATGCCACCGAAGCCAAACGGCTTGAAGCGATGGGAAATTAAGGGAGGTACAATGAATCTGAAAAACATGACCATGGGGGCCAAGATTATCGCGGGCTTCGGCTCGCTGCTGGCGATTTTGTCAATTCTCGGCATTATCGCCTTTGTCAATATGAACAGCGCGGGCAACAACGCCACGCGGCTGGCCAACGTTTATGTGCCCGAAGTGGCCGTGGCCAACGATGTGGAGCGCTGGAGTTTGCTGACCATGTACGAAATCCGGGGCTACGGGTTAAGCATGGACAACGCCTTCTACGAACGGGGCACGGAAAATCTCGCCAAGGTTAAAGAGTATCTGGACAAAGCCCGCGAACACGGCCGCGCCAACGATCTGCCCAAACTGATCGCCCAGGAAGCCGCCGCCCGCGAAGGGGTCAACACCTACGAAAACCTTGTGGCGCAAACCAAAGAAGCCATCGCCGCCATTGCCCGCGTAAGACAAACCATGGACAGCGCGGCCCGTGCCTTTATGGAGGCCTCATCGGGTTATCTTACCGCCATGGAAGAGGCAATGGTTCAAGAGATCCGGGGCGGCAAAGGCGCCGCAGCCCTGACGACCCGGCTGGAAAAAATCACCCTCGCCAACAATATCATCGACACCGGAAACGACATCCGCATCCGCAACTTCCGCTCACAAGCCGACAACGATCTGGGCTTGATGGAACAGACCATCAAGGAGAGCTTTCCCGTTATCGAAAAATATGCAGCCGAACTGCGAAAGGACACCCGGCAGGAGGCCAATATCCGCCGCCTGAACGCGGTTGTGCAGTCGGCCAACGCCTACAAAGCCGCCATGCAGGAGATGCTCACCCTGCAGCAAAAGCTCGCCCAGGTCGGCTCCGCGCGTAACGCCGCCGCCGAAAAGGTGCTCGAAGCGGCCCAAGCCACGGCGGCCATCGGCATGGAGGCGGTCTCCAGCGGTGCCACCCACACCGCCGATCAGCTCGGCTCGGCGGTCGTTCAGATCAGCATCGGTATCGCCTTTGCGCTGGCCTTGGGCGTCGGCGTGGCTTTCTTGATTATCGTTTCGGTCAACAGCAGCGTCCGCAGCGCCGTCAGCGCCATCAGCGAAGCCAACGCCCAAGTGCTCACCGCCAGCGATCAGATCGCCGCCTCGGCAACCAGCCTGGCCGAGGGCGCTTCCACGCAGGCCAGCGGTGTGGAAGAGGTTTCGGCCACAATCGAAGAATCCACCGCCGTCAACAACCAAAACGCCGAAAACGCCCGCGAGGCCAATATTCTGGCCAATCAGGCCAACGATGCGGCCAAAGACGGCGACATGAAGGTGAAAAACCTCATGACCTCCATGACCGAAATCACCGAAGCAAGCGAACAGATCGCCAAGATTATTAAGACGATCGACGAGATCGCCTTCCAAACCAACCTGCTGGCACTCAACGCCGCCGTGGAAGCGGCCAGAGCGGGCGAACATGGTTTGGGCTTTGCGGTTGTTGCCGATGAAGTGAAGAATCTGGCGGGCCGCAGCGCCAATGCCGCCAAAGAAACCGCGGGGATTATCGAAAAGGCGATCACCAAGATCAAAGAGGGTAACCAGATTGCCCGCGAGACCAACGAAGCCTTTGCGGAGATTTTGGATAAAGCCAAGAAAACTTCAGACCTGATCGGCGAGATCGCCGCTTCGGTGAGAGAACAGGCCGAAGGGATGAATCAGATCGCCACCGCCATGGGACAGATCGATCAGATCACCCAGCAAAACGCCGCCACCTCCGAAGAGGCCGCCGCAGCCAGCGAAGAGATGAACGCGCAGGCCAATGCGATGATGAGCAGTGTGGCGGAGCTGGCAAGGGTGGTCGGCATGGAGATTCATGCCGCCGCGCACCACACCATTGCCAAAAAACCCAAAATCGCCGCCGTCCATCTGGCCCAAAAACCGGCCGCAAAAGTAGAAAAACCCAAGGCGATCGCCCACAAGGCCCCCGCCGCGAAAAAATCCTCCGGGGACGATGTCTTCCCCTTGGATGATTCGGACATGAAACACTTCTAACCTTCCGGCGGCTTCGGCCGCCGCTTCTGTGACACATCCGTGTGACGATTGTCATTTTTCCGACCGCTGCCTGTGCTATGATCTTGCTACGTTTTCACAAAGGAACAGCATGGCTTGGCTTGACCATTTGATTCTTCGCACCAAACTTCTCGTTCTGAGCGGCGTTTTGCTCGTGGGCCTTATCGGCATCGGGGTAGTGGGTTATCTAGGCATCAGTCAATGGGCTGAAGATATGCGTGCAATCGGCACCAACCGGGTTCCGATGCTGCTCTCCCTCTCCAACCTCAACCGTGAGCGCATGGTTATCCGCGCCCAAACACTCAACGTCTATATGCATGAACACAACCCCCGCGCCCAGACGCAGTTTCGCGCCATTCAAGATGAGCGCAAAAAGAGTTGGGAAATTGTGGACAAATGGTGGGCGCAGCTGGATAAGGCCACCTTCCGCAGCGAAGAGGGCAAGCGGCTCAAGGCGCAAATTCAGGGCGAATACAAAGCTTGGCGCGACATCTATGTGGAGCTTGACAGCCTGATTGATCAGATGGCCCGCAACACCGATCTCCAGATGCAAGCCGATCTCTTTGCCCGCTACCGCGCCACCCAGTCACGCATGGTTCCCCTCTCCGATGCGATGGGTGCCACCTTCGATAAGATGACCGACAACAACATCAACAACACGCAGGTCATGATCGACGACGCCATGTCGCTGTCGGCCTTTGAAACCAATCTCATCATCGTCACACTGCTTGCCGTTGTGACGATCGGGGTTTTGCTCTCGGTGCTGATTATCCGCTCCGTGACCCGCTCCATCACCCAAGGGGTCGAAGCGATCAGCGAAGCCAACGCGCAGGTGCTCACCGCCAGCGATCAAATCGCCTCCAGCGCCACCAGTCTGGCCGAAGGGGCTTCTACGCAGGCCAGCGGCGTCGAGCAGGTGAGCGCCACCATCGAAGAGTCCACGGCGGTCAACACCCAAAACAGCGAAAACGCCCGCGAAGCCAGCGTTCTGGCTCAAGGCGCCAACGATGCCGCCACCAAGGGGGATGAGAAGATCAAGCGCCTTATGGGCAGCATGACCGAAATCACCGAAGCAAGCGAACAGATCGCCAAGATTATTAAGACGATCGACGAGATCGCCTTCCAAACCAACCTGCTGGCACTCAACGCCGCCGTGGAAGCGGCCAGAGCGGGCGAACATGGTTTGGGCTTTGCGGTTGTTGCCGATGAAGTGAAGAATCTGGCGGGCCGCAGCGCCAATGCCGCCAAAGAAACCGCGGGGATTATCGAAAAGGCGATCACCAAGATCAAAGAGGGTAACCAGATTGCCCGCGAGACCAACGAAGCCTTTGCGGAGATTTTGGATAAAGCCAAGAAAACTTCAGACCTGATCGGCGAGATCGCCGCTTCGGTGAGAGAACAGGCCGAAGGGATGAATCAGATCGCCACCGCCATGGGACAGATCGATCAGATCACCCAGCAAAACGCCGCCACCTCCGAAGAGGCCGCCGCAGCCAGCGAAGAGATGAACGCGCAGGCCAATGCGATGATGAGCAGTGTGGCGGAGCTGGCGAAGGTAGTCGGTATCGAAATCCACACCGCCCGCGCCAACCCGGTCAAAACCGCCAAGCCCGCCGCGCGTTTGGCCCCCAAGCCCGCATCCGTTGCGGCCAAGCCCAAGCCCGCCGCGCCCAAGGCGATCGCGCATAAAGCGCCCGAAAAACCCGCTCGATCGGCACAACCTTCCAAGAAGCGGGAAGAGGACCAGATTTTCCCCCTCGATGAAGAGGATATGAAAGAGTTCTAAGCCGCTTCACCGCTAAGTTTGCTTCCTGTACAATCGGCCCAAACTCAACACAAACGGGGTGGGCCGTGACCCAAAAAATGACGCTTAAACAGCAACTGATTGCCGTATTGTTCGTGGTGGGACTGGTTCCCTTTTTGATTATGGGAATTCTCTCCTACTTCTCCGCCCAAAGCGCGCTCAACAACGAAGCCTTCGCCAAACTCGAAGCGGTGCGCGATCTGCAGCAAAATAACCTCAAAACCTACCTTTCCGGGATTGAATCCAGCGTGGGCAATTTTGCCCAGAGTAAAGATGTGATCGAGTTCTTTAAAGAGCTGGTGCGGCTGCACAATCTGCACGGCGTGCAGGCAAGCGATCCCTTTTTTATTACCGACTACCCCGATGTGAAAGCCGCCTATGCGCCCTATGAAGCCCGCTTCAAAGAGGTGATGGAGAGCTTTGATCTTTACGATCTGTTTATGGTCTGCCGCCCCCACGGACACGTCATGTACACCGTGGCCAAAGAGGGCGACTTGGGCGAAAACCTCGGTACGGGCGAGCTTAAAGAGAGCGGCTTGGCCGAAGTGTGGCGCAAGGTGGTCGCCACCGGCAAGACCGCCTTTGTCGATATGCGCCCCTATGCGCCCAGCGGCGGCGCGCCGGCCATGTTTATGGGGATGCCCATTATGGAAAAGGGCAATATGATAGGTCTTCTGGTCGCACAGGTCAGCCCCGAGCGCATCACGCAGATTATGCACCAGCGCGCCGGGTTGGGCGAAACCGGCGAAGCCTATCTGGTGGGCCCCGATTACCTGATGCGTTCAGACAGTTTTGTCGCGCCCCAAACCCACAGCATTATCAACTCCTTTAAAAACAATACAAACGCCCGCACCCCCGCCGCCGAAGCGGCCATCGGCGGCCAGAGCGGCACGCGCATCGGGGTGGACTATCTGGGCAAAACCGTTCTGGCCTCCTTCGCGCCGATGAATGTTTACGGCACCACGTGGGCCATGATCACCAAAATCAATCTGGACGAAGTCAATCAGCCCGTTTACGATCTGCGCAATGTCGCCTTGGTTCTGGGCGCGATTTTACTCACGCTGATTGTCGCCGGAGCCGTCTGGATGGCAACGCGCCTTTCAAAGCCGATTATCGCTTCGGTCGAAGCGATCAGCGAAGCCAACGCTCAGGTACTCACCGCCTCCGATCAGATCGCCCAAAGCGCCACGGCGTTGGCCGAAGGGGCCAGCACGCAAGCGAGCAGCGTCGAAGAGGTCAGCGCCACCGTGGAAGAATCCACCGCCGTCAACAACCAAAACGCCGAAAACGCCCGCGAGGCCAATATTCTGGCCAATCAGGCCAACGATGCGGCCAAAGACGGCGACATGAAGGTGAAAAACCTCATGACCTCCATGACCGAAATCACCGAAGCGTCCGAACAGATCGCCAAGATTATTAAGACGATCGACGAGATCGCGTTTCAAACCAACCTGCTGGCTTTGAACGCGGCAGTCGAAGCGGCCAGAGCGGGTGAACATGGTTTGGGCTTTGCGGTTGTTGCCGATGAAGTAAAAAATCTGGCGGGCCGCAGCGCCAATGCCGCCAAAGAAACCGCAGGGATTATCGAAAAGGCGATCACGAAGATTAAAGAGGGTAACCAGATTGCCCGCGAGACCAACGAAGCCTTTGCGGAGATTTTGGATAAAGCGAAGAAAACTTCAGACCTGATCGGCGAAATTGCCGCTTCGGTGAGAGAACAGGCCGAAGGGATGAACCAGATCGCCACCGCCATGGGCCAGATCGATCAGATCACCCAGCAAAACGCCGCCACCTCCGAAGAGGCCGCTGCGGCCAGCGAAGAGATGAATGCGCAGGCGAATGCGATGATGAGTAGTGTGGCGGAAGTGGCGCGGATTGTGGGTATCCATATCGAACACGATGTCCACAGCGGCAGCGTCAAAACCCAGAAGCTCTTGCCCAAAAAGCGTTAATGCGCCTGGGCATCCTGCTTCTTGGGTTGTGGCCTTTGTGGGCATGGGGCTGCGCCCTATGCCAAGGCTACGACGCGGTCATCTTTCCCCGTTTGCAGGTGGAGGCCAACGCCACCCACCTGCAAAAACTTCATATCCATTGGCCCTTTAGCCAAAGCCTCACCGGACGCATCGTCTCCAACTTCGACCACAACCAAAACGGCAAGCTCGATCCCGCCGAAGAAAGGGCGCTGTTGCAAGCGTGGGAAGCGGAGCTGACGGCGACGGGGTTTTATCTGATTTTAGAACACGACGGCGCGGCGATCGCCGTCAAAAACCCCACCGGTCGCCGCTTTGAGATTACGGAGGGCCACGGCTCCTACCGCTTTACGGTGCCTCTTGAACGCCCGCTTTTTGACGGTTCCGTACTGAGGCTGCGTTTTTACGAACCCAAGCGCACGTTGAGTTTTTTCTTCGATCGTCAAACCCTCGAAGCCCTCAAGACGGAGGGCTGGCTCGTGGACGATAATCTCGCCAGCTTTCCCCACACGCTGCAACTGACCTTTAAAGCCGGGGCAGCCCCGGCGGCAGCACCCGCCCCCCTAAGCGCCGCCCCCAAGGCCGACGGCGGACTTTCGGGGGCGATCAAAGCCGCCTTCGATCGGCTCAAAGCCCACTTCGAAACCCTGCGCGAAGGCGGCGATGCGCAGGTTTTTTGGAGTCTGATTGCCTTTGCCTTTATTTACGGACTGCTGCACGCAGCAGGGCCGGGCCATGGCAAAACCGTTGTGGCCGGCTACTTTTTTGCCACCGGCGGCGGCTGGAAAAAGGCGGGGCTGATGGCGCTATCCATCGGCGCGGTGCACGTCTTTTCCGCGCTGATTCTCACCGCCGTACTGCTCTTTGCGCTTCAGGTCGTCTTTAGCACGGCCCTTGGCGATGCCGAAATGTGGCTGAGCAAGCTTTCAGGGCTGATTATTGTGCTTATCGCCCTGCATCTGCTGTATAAACGCCGCCGCGCGCAGCCCAAAGTAAGCTTTAGCGCCCATCCGCCCGCCTGCGGCTGCGGCGGGTGCGGCGCGGCGGGCCGATCGCGGGATTTGGGCGTGGTGCTTGCCGCGGGCATAATTCCCTGCCCCGGAACGGTGACGATCTTTCTCTTTGCCCTCTCCATGGGGCTTTATTTCACCGGACTCGCGGCGGCGATCGCCATGAGTTTGGGCATGGGCCTGATTATCTGGCTTTCGGCGGCGATCGGGGGCGGACTGAAACGGGCCGCCTCCACCCGCCTGAGCCGCGCGGTGGCGGCCCTGGAGCTGCTGAGCATCGTTCTTATCGCAAGTTTGGGTATCCTGCTGCTTTTAGGTTAAAGGAGCGTCATGCCCAAGGCCGTCCGCATCCTCAAACGCACCGTTTTGTTTTTTATCCTCTGGCTGATTTTGACGGGGGCCGACGCGCAGGCGCTCTGGATGGGAGCCGCCGCGTCCGTGCTGGCGGCTTGGGCGGTTGCGCGGGGGCCGGCCTTGCGCATCCGCTATCCGCAAGCGGCGCTCTTTGGTCTGTGGTTTTTCGGCCAGTCCTTTAAAAGCGGACTGGATGTGGCCCGCCGCGCGCTCAGCCCCGCCCTGCCCCTCAACCCTGCGGTGATTGAGTACGACTGCGCCCCCCTCTCATCCGACGGCATACGCCTCTTTGCGGCATTGGTCAGCCTGATGCCCGGAACCTTGAGCGTGGGCATCCGCCAAACCCGCCTGAGCGTTCATGCGCTGGACGGCTGCGCGGATGTTTCCGGCGATCTCGACGCCCTTAAAACGCGGCTTATGGGGGTGACCCAATGACCCTGATCGCCGCCGCGCTTTTGAGCGTCACGCTGCTGGCGGGATTGTGGCGGATGTTTAAAGGGCCCGGCAAGGCCGATCGCCTTCCGGCGCTGCAACTGCTCTCAACCGTGGGGGTGGCCCTGCTGATTTTGCTGGGCAGCGCCGAAGAAAACCCGTTTTATTACGATGTGGCGCTGATTTTCGCGCTGCTGGCGGCGGTGGGGGCCTTTGCCTTCACCAAGCGCGGCTGGAGCCGGTCGTGAGCATCGCGGCTTCGGCGCTTTTGGGTCTGGGGCTCTTTTTTATCCTCAGCGCGGCGATCGCCCTGCTGCGCTTTCCCGATCTCTACACCCGTTTGCACGCGGTGACCAAGGCCGACAATCTCGGTCTGGGGCTGATCATTCTGGCCGTTTCGATCGATTCGGGCTCGTGGCTCGTGGCGCTCAAGCTGTTGCTGGTGTGGTTTTTTCTGCTGCTTTCGAGCGCCGTTTCGGGCTACCTCATCGCCCAGGAGGGGCAAAAACAGGGGCTTAAACCCTGGCAAAGGGACGGCTGTGACGGCCACGCTCTTTGATTTTGTCCTCGCTTCGGCGCTTTTTTTAACCGCCCTGCGCGCGCTCTTTGCCTCCGACGCCCACGAAGCGGTCTTTGCCCTTTTGATGCTGGGCCTGCTAACGGCGATCGTCTGGATGCGCCTGAACGCCGCCGACATCGCGCTGGTGGAAGCGGCGGTGGGCGGCGGACTGAGCGCGGCGATCCTGATGGAGGTGGTTCAAACCCGCCAAAGCCTCGCGGTGCGCTTTGGCCGCCTCAAGGCGCTAAGCGTCCTGCTGCTCGGCGCGGCGGGGACGGTTTTTTTCCTCCAGCCGCTTGAAAGCCTGCACACCCCCGCCGCCTTCGGCGCGGCCCACTACGCCGCCTTGCAGCATCAAGCGGGGCAGATCGGCAATGCCGTCACCGCCGTGCTTTTAAACTACCGCGGTTACGACACGCTGCTGGAGGTGGCCGTTTTACTGCTTGCGGTTATGGGGGCGCGGGTTTTTGCTTCCGTTGCCGCCGCGCCCCCAACGCCCAGCGGCGCGCTTTTTACGCGCCTGCTCGCCGGGCCGGTCGTGCTTTTGGCCGCCTATCTGCTCTATCAAGGAAGCGACGGCCACGGCGGCGCGTTTCAGGCGGCGGCTCTGCTGGCGGCGGGCGCGCTGCTCGCGGCGCTGTCCGATCGGCCCGTGACGCTTAGCGGTCCCGTTAGCCGCGCTTTGGTCGTCGGCGGGTTTGCCGTGTTTGTGCTGGCCGGGGCGTTGATGCAATTAAATTCGGGCTACTTTCTGGCCTATCCGCAAGCCCATGAGGCCTCGGCGGTTTTTGCCATCGAGCTGGCGCTAAGCCTCTCGATCGGCTGGGGGCTTTACCGTCTTTACCGCCGCATCGCCGGAGAGTGGCGATGAGCCTCTTTGCCCTTTACGGCCTTTTGGGTTTGGGGCTTTTTGTCGCGGCGATCGCGGCCTTTGTTTCAAGGGGCGCGCCGCTGTTTCGGCTTTTGGCGCTTAACGTGGCCTCCGGGGGCGTCTTTTTGATCTACGTCGCCTTCTCCGCCCGCACCCAGCCGGCCGACCCGATCTTTCAGGCCATGGTGCTGACGGGCATCGTCGTCTCGGTCTGCTTTACGGCCATGGGCGCATTGCTAATCCGCGCGCTGTACAAAAGGACGACGCTGTGAGCCTGCTGCCCTGGCTTGCGCTCGGCCCGATGCTGCTGGGGGTGGGGGCCTTTGTTTTTCAAGGCTACGGCCGCCATTTCTACGCAGCGGCGATCGCGGCCGTTTCGGCCCTGACCGCCCTGACGCTGGGGGCGGCACAAACGGGCACGGTTCATGCGCTGGGCCATCTGGCCGCGCCGCTGGGCATCGCCTTGCGGCTGGATATGTTCGGCTGGTCGATGCTCACACTCAATCTGACGGTTTTTGCCCTGACCGGGCTTTATACCGCCTTTTGGAAACAGCAGGCCGATCGCCGCCACTTCTGGCCGCTGGCGCTGTTTTTGTGGGGATCGCTGAACGCCCTGTATCTTTCGGGGGATCTGTTTAATCTTTACGTCACGCTGGAACTCATCACCCTCTCTTGCGTGGCGCTGATTGCCGTGGAGGGATCGCCTAGAGCGCTGGGGGCGGCGCTGGGCTATCTCTTTGCCGCCTGGGTTGCTTCGCTGTTTTACCTGCTGGGCGTGGGGCTGACCTTTGCCCACGGCGGCGTGCTCGATCTTACCCTGCTGCGCACCGCCTGGAGCGCCGATGCAATCGCCTATCTGGCATTGGCGCTGATGGCGGGGGCGCTGATGCTCAAATCCGCCCTGTTTCCGCTGCACTTTTGGCTGCCCTCCGCCCACGCGGCGGCGATGACGCCCGTAAGCGCCCTGCTCTCCGCTGCGGCGATTAAGGGGCCTTTTTATCTTTTTTTCCGGCTGCAGGAGAGCCTTGAGCCCCACGCGCTCTTTGGCGCGATCGCCGGAATTTTGGGGGCGGCGGCGATTGTTTTCGGCGGGATTTTGGCGTGGCGATCGACGCGCATCAAAACGCTGATCGCCTACTCCACCGTCAGTCAGGCCGGTTATTTTTTTCTTATCTTTCCCCTCTGGAGCGTTGGCGCGCTGCAGGGCGGTTTGATGCTGATCTTCTCCCACGCGCTGGCCAAGGCCACGCTGTTTCTGGCGGCGGGCAATCTGATTTTGGTCAGCCAAAGCCACCGGCTGGGCAACCTTCACGGCACCGCCCGCGCGGCCCCCAAGACGGTTTTTGGCGCCGCGCTGGCTGCCGTTTCGCTCGCGGGCCTGCCCCCGGCGGCGGGCTTTGCGGGCAAATGGCTGATGCTCCAAAGCGCGCTGGAGGCCGGAGCGTGGCACTACGCCGCCGTTTTGATCGCAGGCGGCCTGCTGGCGATGGGCTATCTTTTTAAGCTGCTCAGCCACACGCTGGGACAAAGCGCGGCAACCGCGCAAAACCTGCCGCCCGTACTGGAGTGGACGGTGCTAAGCGGCGGTCTGCTGTGCCTGCTGGGCGGTTTTTTCGCCCCGGAACTGACCGGATGGGTGCGGCTGGGTTTTGAGGCCGCCGGCGTGCATCTGGCCGGGTGGTCGCCATGAGCCATCTGCCGCTGTGGATTTTGCTCACCTCGCTGGCGGCGGGGATTGTCATCTTTTTTCTGCCTGAGGATAAAAGCCGCGCGCGCACCTTTTTAAACCTTTTTGCCGCCGGGGTCAAACTGGTTTTCGTGGGGCTTTTGATTGCGCAGGTGGCGCAAGGAATCGGGCACGAAACCCGTTTTGAGCTGCTGCCCGGCATCGATCTGCTGCTTCGGGCCGACGCCTTTTCGGTGCTTTTTGTCACCCTTTCGGCGGCGCTGTGGCTGGCGACGACCGTCTATGCGGTGGGGTATCTGGAGCACTCCCCCGACCGCAGCCGCTTTTTCGGATTTTTTAGCCTGTGCGTCACCGCCACGATGGGCATTGCGCTCTCGGGCAACCTGCTGAGCTTTCTTTTCTTTTACGAACTGCTCACGCTGGCCACCTACCCGCTGATTGTCCACCGCGAAACGCCGGGCAGTCTCGCCGCCGGACGGGTCTATCTGCTCTACACCCTAGGCGGCGGAGCGCTGGCGCTTTTGGGCACGGCGTGGCTTTACGCCCTCGCGGGCAATGTGGAGTTTGCCGCAGGCGGGGCGCTGGCCCCTTCGCTAATCCAAGAGCACGGGGCGAGTTTGTGGGCTATTTTTCTGCTGCTCTTTTTCGGCTTCGGGGTCAAGGCGGCGCTCTTTCCCCTGCACGGCTGGCTGCCCAAGGCGATGATCGCCCCCGCGCCGGTGAGCGCGCTGCTGCACGCGGTGGCGGTGGTCAAGGCCGGGGCCTTCGGCATCGTGCGGCTGATCTACGACATCTTTGGCGTCACGCAGGCGCAGGCGATGGGGCTTTTGAGCCTTGTGGCCGTTTTGGCCTCGATTACCATTTTATACGCCTCCTTCCGCGCCCTGTTTCAAGACGAGCTCAAAAAACGTCTCGCCTACTCCACCATCAGTCAGGTCTCCTATATCGTGCTGGGCACGGCGCTGTTCGGCCCGGCGGGCACGGTGGGGGGCATTGTGCATCTGGTGCATCAGGGTTTGCTAAAAATCACCCTCTTTTTCTGCGCGGGCAATCTGGCCGAAACGCTGGGCATCCACCGCGTCAGCCAGATGCAGGGCGTCGCGCGGCGGATGCCGCTGACGATGGCCGCCTTTGCCTTTGCCGCGGCGGGCATGATCGGCCTGCCCCTGACGGCGGGGTTTGTCACCAAATGGTACTTAGGACTGGGCGCGATCGAAAGCGGAGCGTGGTGGGCGCTGTTTGTGCTGGGAATCAGCACGCTTTTAAACGCCGCCTATTTTCTGCCCATTTTGTTTACGGCGTGGTTTAAAAAGCCGCCCCATCCCCACGGCGCGATCGGCGCATTTAAGGAAAGCAGCGGCTGGCTGCTGTGGCCCACGCTGGCCACCGCCCTGCTGGCGCTGCTTTCGGGCCTTTTTGCGGGGGCGGATTACGGCACGCTCTACTGGGCTTCGGTGCTGACCGATCTCGAATACGCCGGAGTGCTGCCGTGAGCGCGCTGCTGGCGGCCGTCTGGGCCGCGCCTTTGGCGGCGCTGCTGTGCGGACTGTTTTCTTCGAGATGGATGATCCGCCTTGCGCCGCCTGCGGCGCTGGTTTCGGCGGCGGTGGCGATCGTCTGGCTGCAAACGGGCTTTGGGCCGCTGGATTTGCCGTGGCTCTTTGCGGGCGTCCGGCTGGGGCTGGATGAGGGCGGCGCGGCCTTTTTGTTCGGCGGTTCGCTCGCGTGGCTGATGGCGGCGCTGCTGGCCCAAAGAAGCCTCAAGGCCAAAGAGCTTTCGCCCCGTTTTTTTGCCTTTTTTCTCGCGGCCATGGCCGGAGCGCAGGGGGCTTGCGTCGCGCCGGAGGCGGGGTCGTTTTATACCTTCTACGCCGTGATGGGACTGGCCGCGTGGGGGTTGATCGACTATCACCGCGATCCCAAGGCCCGCCGCGTCGCCACGCTCTATCTGGCCTTTGCCCTGCTGGGCGAAGCGCTGATTTTGATCGGGCTGCTCTTTGTGGCCACGGGAATCAGCCCCCTGCCCGCCGTCGCCTGGGTCTGTCTGATTGCCGGTTTTGGCATCAAAACGGGGCTGATCGGGTTTGGCGGACTGCTGCCGCTGATCTACCATGCCGCCCCCGTCAGCGGCGCGATGGCCCTTTCGGGGGCGATGGCCGCGGTGGGCTTTTTGGGGTGGCTGCGGTTTTTGCCGCTGGGGCAGACGGAGCCTTTCTGGGGAACGGTTTTAATGGCGCTGGGCGGCGCGGGCATGGTTTTTGGCCTGCTGATGGGGCTGACGCAAAACCTCTGCAAGGCGGTGCTGGGCTACGCCTCGGTTTTCCAAACGGGCCTGCTGCTAGCGGTCTTGGGCGCGGTGCTCAAAAACCCCGCGCCCTGGGTTTATCTGGCGGGCATTATCCCGCTTTATGCCGTTGCCCACGCGCTTATCAAGGCGCTGCTGTTTGCCGCCTCGGAGTATCTGCAACAGCCGGGGGTTTTGAAAATCTGGCGCATTTTTGCCTGGCTGCTGGCCGCTTTGATCGTGGCTGCGCCGCTAACGGGCATGGGGGTTTTGAAAACCGCGCTAAAGCTGCCCCTGGCCGCCGAAGCGGGAATGGGCGCGTTTTTCGCGGCGGGAAGCTTTGGCGCGACGCTTTTGATGCTGCGGTTTTTCGCCACCCTCAAACCCACCCACCGGGTGCGCGCGATCCATCGGGAGCGGGGCGTTTTTGACGGGATGTGGCTGGGGCTGACGGCGGTTTTCGTTGCCGCCGGTTTGGCTGCGCCCGCGCTCGCCTGGGACGGGGCCGGTTTCGCGGCGATTGCGGCGGCGCTTTTGCTTGCCGGGCTTTGGCGGCTCAGCCCGCTGGGCAAAAGGGGTTTTCAACTGCCGCCGGGCGACTGGCTGCACCCCTTTACGCGTCTGTAAACAAAGCCAGCTTGGCGGGGTCAAGCAGCACAAACTCCGACCCGTTGCGGCCTACGACGCCCTGGTCTTTGAGTTTGCGCAGCACCCTCGAAAGCGTCTCCGGCGCAAGGCCGAGCAAAGAGGCGATCTCGCGCTGCTTGAGCGTGGTAAACAGCTCCGGATTCTCCCGGATAAAGCGCACCGTGCGCTGCAGCGCGCTGGGGGTAATGGCCCGCGAAAGGGCGCGTTCAAGCCCCTTGACCTTAAAACAGAGCGAACGGATAATCGATCGCGCCACCGCCGGATCGTTTAAAAACTCCTGCTCAAAGGGCTCAAGCGCCACGCCGATGAGCTCCACATCGGTTTCCGCCGCCGCGCTGGCGGGGAAGGGAATCTTCTCCAACGCCGCCATCTCGGCCACCAGGCTGCCCGGACCGAAGTGGTGCAGCGTAATCTCCGTGCCCTTTTCGTCCACCTTATAGACCCGCACGACGCCCGCCGTGACCAAAAGCAGCTCTTTTGGGGTCTCCCCCTCCATAAAAAGCAGCGTCCCTTTGGGGTGCTTGCGCCGGTGGCTGATCGCATCCAGCCGCGCGGCCTTTGTTTCGTCCAGTCTGCCGAAGAGATAAACCGATTGCCATTTCATTCGGGGCATCCTAGCAGGGTTTGGTTGTTTTTCCTTGATATGGATCAAAAGTGGCATAATTTCCCCATGACAAACGAATGCACAGGCGAGACGATCTATCTGGAAGGCTCCCCCCTTGCCTATTGCCGCTACGAAGCGGGCGGTTTTTTGTGTTGGCGCTTTGACAGCAGCCAAAGCGAATGTCCGGTGCCGATGACCGCCGCGCTGGTGGGGCTTAGACAGATCGACGCGCCGGGTAAAAGACTGATTATGATCAACCACTCCGAGCCGATGGGACTCTTCGGGCGTATCAAAAACAGCTACAAAATCCGGGTTTTTGAACGCAAGGACGGTTTGTATGAGATTGTTTTTGACTACAAGCCAAAGGCCGCGAAGCCCGATCTTTACAGCGATCTTTCCTGTGCGGGCAAGGGCGAATGAGAAAAAATCCGGTTTGTGACTTGAATGTGACACCGACCCACTACAATTCTATTGGGCTTACGCCCACTCCCTGCCTCCCGCCGCTTCGATCCCCCCTTCGAGCGGCGGGTTTTTTAAAATCCGCACCCCGCCTTAAAAAATCAAAAAGTAGTCTATGAAACGTCTCTTTATCGTCGAGGATGATGTCATTATCGCCCGCCAGCTTGAACGGATGCTCATCAAGATGGGTCTTGAGGTGCTCGGCATTGCCGCCGGGGCCAAGGAGGCGATCGAAAAGATCCGGCAGCTTCGGCCCGATCTGGTGCTGATGGATATCCGGCTGGGCAAGGACGACGGCACGCAGATCGCCCGCACGCTGCAAAGCGAACGCGATCAGCCCATTGTTTACATCACCGCCCACTCCGATCCCAAAACCCTGCAGGATGCGCTCAAGGCCAAACCCTACGGTTACATTATTAAGCCCTTCGGCGAAGACGAGGTGCGCGTAGCGGTACTGACGGCGCTGGAGCGCATCGGAGCCGGAGAAGACGAAGGCGATTGCGAAGTGATCGATCTGGGCGAAGGGGTCTTTTATGAGCGCACCAACCGGCAGCTCAGACGGGGCGATCAGATTTTGCGCCTGACCAAAAAGGAGGCCAAACTCCTTAGCCTGCTTTCTGAGAACCTCGACAAAATCGTCCCCTACGAAAAGGTGGAAGATTTTATCTGGTCGCAGGACGCCGTGGCCGATATGACCCGGCGCACCCTGCTTTGGCGGCTAAAAAAGAAGCTGCCCGCCGGATCGCTTGAAACCCTTTCGGGGGTGGGCTACCGGCTGGTTAGTCGAGGGGCGGGAAAATAACGCCCACCCGCGTACCGCCTTCGGGCAGACTCTCAACGCTAAATTCGCCGTCAAGCTTACGCCGCGCAATATCCTCCATCAACCCCATGCCCAGACCGCCCGCCTTGGACTGGGGCAAGCCCGGCCCGTTATCGACGATGCCGAGGTGATAAAACTCCCCCTCCTTGCGCAGCGAAACCTCCACCCACGGGTTCTCCTCCTCCCCAAAGGCGTGCAAAAGCGCGTTGGTGACCGCCTCATTGACCACAAGACCGATCTCCACCGCCCGATCGGCGCTGAAACTCAGCCCTTCGCCGTGATAGGCAAACCAAAGCCCGCCGCGGTTGTAGGCCTTGGCCAGCTCTTCAAGCAGGCGCTGCAGGTAGGCATCGATCTCCACCGGCTCGTTGCCCTGACCGGATTTGAGCGCTTCATGCACCAGCGCGATGGCGCGGATGCGGCCCACCAGTTCACCTAAGACAAGCTGCGTGGCCGGATCGGGGGCGCGCTCCTGCTGCAACCATGCCAGCCCTAAAATCACCTGCAGATTGTTTTTGACCCGGTGCTGCAGTTCCCGAAAGAGCATCTCCAGCTCGGCGGTGCGTTCGCGCACCTTCTCCTCCAGCCTGAGGTTGCGGCGGGCAAGGGCCTTCTCCTGCAGATAGGCGCGGTCAAAGGCGTGGGTCAGACGGCGCAGCAGCAACACGGCCCACACCAGCAATCCGGAAAACGCCGCAACGGCCAGTTCGGCCAGCAGCTCACGGCCCAAACCTGCGGCAAAACCCGTCCACAAAAGCGCCGCCACCAAAAAGGCAACCCCGGCAAAAAGCGCCATCACCCGTTCGGCCTGATATTTAAAAAGAAAAAACAGGGCGTGATACAACCCGATCATTACAATAGCGCCGATCACGGTGTGAAAAACAACTATTTCCATCAGCAGATTCTAGCCGACCTGAAGACAACTCATGCTGACGGTGGCGTGCTGAAAACCCTCGTACACAAAACGGGCCGCCTCACCCGATCGGCGCAGGGCTGCGATGTAAAGCAGCGGTAGATAGTGTTCGGCGGTGGGACAGCTTAAGGCGGCCCCCTCAAAGGCCGTAAAATCGATCAGCGCCCGGTCATCCCCGCGCAAAAGCGCCTCTTTAACCGCCGCCTCAAAGGCCAGCGCCCACGACGTGGCGGGCGCGTCCACGCGGGTGCGATCCATCAGCCCAAGGTTATGGACAATATCGCCGCTGCCAATCACTAACACACCCGCATCGCGCAAAAAGGCCAGCTCCTTAGCCAGCTCGAAATGCTCTTGCGGGGTTTTGCGGGTATCGAGGCTGATTTGAAACACCGGAATATCCGCATCGGGGTAAAGGTGGTGCAAAACGGCCCACGCGCCGTGATCGAGCCCCCGGCGGGTCGCCTCCTGCGCACCGGTTTTGCGGGCGGTTTGTCCTGCCAGCCCGGGTGCGCCTTTACAGGGGTATTCGATTTTGTAAAGCCCATGGGGGAAGTTGTAAAAATCCCGGATGGTGATCGGCCGCTCCGGCGTGTTTACCCAAACCCCCGGCGTTTCCCAGTGGGCCGAAACCACGGCGATTGCCGTAGGACGGGGCAGTTCGCCGCGTAGAGCGTGAAGGGCCCGGGTGTAGGAGTTATCGGCCACGATATTCATAGGCGATCCGTGCGCCAAAAAAAGCGCGGGTATCGGCTTTTGCTCCATTGACCAGCCTTTCTGGACGGATAACCAAGCGATCAGGGTGCTTGCGCCCTTTATAAAGGTTCGTCTTTGCATAACCCAAATCGTACCCTAAATACAAACAAGAATTTTTATTATTTATCATTTTTTAACCTTTTATGGCGCATGATGGGCAACATTTTTTTACAAAGGGAGTTTCCATGAAGAAGTATCAGCTCTACGCCTGTGCCAAATGCGGCAACGAGGTCGAGGTTCAAAAGGTCGGCGGCGGCAAACTGGTCTGCTGCGGTCAGGAGATGAACGCAGTCAACGAAAACGTCACCGCCACCAACCTGATGAAAGCCTTTGCGGGCGAGTCGATGGCACGCAATAAGTACCAATTCTTCGCACAGATTGCCCGCGACGAAGGCTTCCGCCAGATTGCCGACTTTTTTGAGGAGTTTGCCCACAACGAACAAAGCCACGCGCGCATGGAGTTTGCGCTATACAACAAAATGACCCGTGGCAACGACTGGGAAAAAACCGCCGCCAACCTGCTCTACGCCGCCGCCGGCGAGCGTTACGAGCACACCACCATGTACCCCGAATTCGCGGCGCTGGCCAAGGAGGAAGGCTTTAACGAAGCGGCGCGGCTCTTTAAGTCGATCGGCGAGGTGGAAGTGGAGCACGAGCGCAAATACCTAGAGCTCGAAAAGAAGCTGCGCGAACAAGGCTTCTTTGCCAGCGAAGAGGAAGAGACTTGGATCTGCGAAGTGTGCGGCCATGTTCACCACGGCAAAAAAGCCCCCGGCGCCTGCCCCGTGTGCAAAGCGCCCCAAGGCTACTACAAACAGCAGGGGCTTTAAGCCTCCCTGCCCCGATCGGCTCCTTGGCCGATCGGTTGCATATTTCAATCCTCCCCTGAACCCACGTTTACAACTCCCTGAAGATTTATATATAGATGTTAAAATCTACTATTTGCACAAGGAGCCAACCTTGAAAACCCTTTTTATCATCGTTTTTTCCGCTCTGATTTTGCTGGGCGGATGTGCCGGTAAAAGCGCCATTCATAGCGCCGTGACCGAGGGGGATCTTAAAGCCGTAGCCAACTATGCGGATAAGGGCGGCGACTTGGAAGCGCTGCCGCCGAAAAACTGGGTTTCGGGACTCTATGCGCTGGAAGGCAACCGCCCGCTGCACGAGGCCGCCGCACGGGGGAGTTTACAGATGGCCGCGCTTTTGATCGCACGGGGTGCCAATCTTGAATCGCACAACGCAAAGGGCGAAACGCCGCTGCTAACAAGCGCGCGTTTTGGGCGTTTTGAGATGTACGACCTGCTGCTGCAAAAGGGAGCCGATCGCCACGCAACGGACAAAGACGGCAATACCGAGCTGCATTTGGCGTTAGAAGCCTTGAGCAAAGAGCCCGCCAAGGCCGAGGAGGCGGTGCGATTTTTTCTGGCCCGATCGGCCAAGATTGATGCCCAAAACCGCTGGGGCAACACGCCGGTTCATCTGGCGGCCAAGCACGATTTAATCGGCGCCGTCAAGCTGCTTGAGCAAAAGGGTGCATTGCTGGACGTGCCCAACCGCTACGGCGAAACGCCGCTTTTTTTGACCCTGCGCATGGGCCACTTTGGCCACCTGGATCAAGCCAACCTGACTTCGGCCGTCTTTGAATACCTGTTAACCAAAAAGCTCAACTTCGCCGCCGTCGATCACAAGGGCGAAACGCTGCTGCACCACACCTGCAACCCGGACTATATCGCCGCGCTGGGGGCCAAGGGAGCCGATATCAACCATGCCGATAAAGACGGGCAAACCGCGGTTTTTAAAGCGCTTGCCGACTGCCCGCTCCCCTCCGTGCAGGCCTACGCCAAGTTGGGCTTTAACCCCAAGGCGCTGGGGGCCAAGGGCAAAAACGTCGGCAAAACCGCCCTTGCCGTTGCCATGAACAACCCCTACTCCAACGAGGCGATCGTGCCCTTTTTGATCGACTACGGCGCGGATGTTTTGCAAACGGACGATTTGGGGCTTTCGGCCATCCATGCCGCCGCGACGCGAAGCCGCACAATGATCGAACTCATCCTCTCCAAGGGGGCCGATATCAACGCCCGCGCCCACTCGGACGCCACGCCGCTGCATGTTGCTTCGTCAATCCTTGCTTCCAAGGGCCAAGAGGAGACGGGGGGCTACGCCGCGCTGCTTGAGCAACCGGGTATTTTGATTGACGCGCGGGATAAAAAAGGATGCACGCCGCTGCACCGCGCCGTTAACGCGGGCGGCATTGAGCGGGTGCGGCTGCTGCTGCAAAAGGGGGCGGATACGACCGCGCGGGAGATGCGCGGCCATACGCCGATGGATCTGGCAATTTTGGAAAAAAACGAAGCTATTTTGGCACTGCTCAAGGCGCACAACGCGCCGGTAAATATCAACCCCAAACCCGGCTACGCGGTTTTGTGCACCTACCCCTAAGCAAGCATCGCCGCGAGATCGCTTTTGGCGTCTCCGGTCAGCTGCAAGCCAAACTCTTTGCCCAAAAAGCCCGCGATCGGCTCGTTGACAAACTGCGGCGGTTTGGGGCCGAGGTAGATGTTTTTGACCCCCAGACTAAAGAGGGTGAGCAAAATCAGCACCGCCTTTTGCTCCATCCAGCTCAGCACGATGTTTAGCGGCAGATCGTTCACGCCCACGCCCAGCGCGTTGGACAATGCCAGCGCGATATGCACGCCGCCGTTGGAGTCGTTGCACTGACCCAGGTCCAGATAGCGGGGAATTCCGGTGCCGGGCACGGTGCCGAGATTCAGGTCGTTAAAGCGGAACTTGCCGCAGCTGGAGGTGAGCACCACGCAGTCACTTGGCAGCGCGGCGACCAAGTCGCGGTAATAATCCCCCGCTTTGCCCGGCGCGTCGCAGCCCGCCACCACAAAAAAGCGGCGGATTTTACCGCTGTTTACGGCCTCTAAAATCTGCGGAGCCAGCGTCAAAATGGTCTGGTAGTGGTGGCCCGTTTGCAGGGTTTCGTCGGCCTTGAAGCTGTCGGCATCGGGGCAGGAGAGCGCCGTTTGGATCAGGGCGCTAAAGTCGTCGCCTTCAATGACGCGGCCGCCCTCTACGCCCACGATGCTGTGGGTAAAGAGCCTGTCCAGATAACCCGCGTTTTTCTTGGGCGGCACGATGCAGTTGGTGTTGACCACAATCGCGCCGGGCCATTTTTCGAACAGATCGGCCTGATCAAACCACGCCTTGCCGATGTTGCCCTTCAGATGCGCGAAGTTGCGCAGTTTGGGGTAACCGTGCGCAGGCAGCATTTCGCTGTGGGTGTAGATGTTGATCCCCTTGCCTTCGGTGGCGATCAGCAGTTTTTCGAGCATATCCAGATTGTGGCCGCTAACCAGAATGGCTTTGCCTTCGGCCTTGTTTTGGCTGACGCTGACCGGGGTGGGAATGCCGAAGCGATCGGTGTGGGCTTTGGAAAGATTGTCCATCGTGACAAGGCCCGCTTGACCCACCTTCATCAGCTGCGCGATGTGCTGATCGAAGTTGAAGTTGACGTTGGTCAGGGTGAAGTAGAGCGTTTCGGCCATCACATCGTCGGCCACTTGGGTGTTTGCGCCCAGCTGCATGGCGTGGGTGCGGTAGGCGCTGAGGCCCTTGAGGCCAAAAATCATCATATCCTGCAAACGGGTCAGCGTCTCGTCTTTGCCGCAGGCGCCAACGCTCTGGCCCTTGCTACCGCAGCCGCCGGCCATGCTCATTTCGCACTGGTAACAAAACATATTGAGCGTTTCGCTCACGCTTTTGGGGGAATTGGAAACAATCTGGGTCATCACGGCTCCTTGGGAAATTTTGAGCCGCGAGTCTAGGGGGTTTTTACGGTAAGCGCATTGATACCAATCAATTATCCGGCCACCCGGTTACGTCCGGCCTCCTTGGCGGCGTACAGACGCCGATCGGCGCGATCGACGAGCGTTTGGGCCGTATCGCCGGGCTTAAGCGTGGCCACACCGATGCTGACGGTGAGGCGTTCGGGTTCACCAAAGGGGTGGGCTTCGATCGCTGCGCGGATGCGCTCGGCCAAGTGCCGCGCCGCGCCGTGATCGAGCTGGGCGGCCAGCAGCGTAAACTCTTCGCCGCCGTAACGCACCAAAAAATCGCCCTTGCGGATATGGGTTTCAATCAGCCCGGCCACGGCCCGCAAGGCGCGATCCCCGGCTGCGTGGCCGTAGGTGTCGTTGACCTTTTTGAAGTGATCGATATCGATCATCAAACACGCCGCCCTGCCCGTGGTGATGAGTTCTTGCAAAGCGCGGGCCAGCTCCGATCGGTTGAGCGCCCCGGTGAGCGGATCGTGGCTGGCGCGGTATTCGACGCGCTTTTTAACAAGCGATCGCACACCGGCCAAAATCAGCACAATCAGCGCGATATTGGCCGCCATCATCCATCCGAACCGTTCAAAGGAGCCCATTTTCGTTTCGCTGGCGTACTGGGCGGCAAAAACCGTTTCGTTGGTGCTGACCCAGCAGCGTTCGCTGGCCTCCAGAAAGCGCGCCTTGTTTTGCGGGCTTGGATTTTCGTGCAGCGCCTTGAGCGCCTCTTGCATCTGAGCCCAGTCCCGTTTAAGCGGAGGCAACACACGTTCCAGCTCAAAAATCCGCGCATCGGTCTGGCGCACAAACTCCGGCTCGTGAATACCCGCCAGCTCCATTTTGGCAATGCGCTGAACGCTGCCGCGTATCACGCCCAACTGGTTGATCTCCGCCGCGTCCCGCTCGACGCTTTTAATCCCGCCGGAAAAGAGCCACAGATTCGCCAGTCCCAGCCCCAGCAGCAAACCCGTTACAATCAGCAGTTTAATCGAGGTTTGCACCCTGCCCCCCTGTGGAATTTTCGCGCGCATTATACTCGATGGCACTCTTGACCGCGATCAATGCGCCGGGGTTTAAAAACCCCTATTCTACGATTTTACCACAAAAGGAGTTCCCCCATGCAAACCGTTAAAAGTTTTCTTTCCCACGACCACCGCGAATGCGACGATCTCTTTGCCCTGCTGGAGGCCGATTTTTCCGTGGCAAAAGCCCGCTTTGGCGAACTGGAACACGCCTTCGAGCGCCATTTCAAAATGGAAGAGGAGGTTTTTTTCCCGCAGTTTGAAGCGCGCACGGGCATGAGCGGCGGGCCGACGCAGATTATGCGCATGGAGCACAGCCAGATGCGCGGCCTGCTGGCCCAGATGAAAGCGGCCGTTGCCGCCGATGACGCCGACAAATTCGCCAGCGCCGCCGAAACCTTTTTGTTCTTGGTGCAGCAGCACAACTCCAAAGAGGAGCAGATTCTCTACACCATGGCCGACCGGGTTTTCGGCTCCGATGCGGGCGAGCTGATCGCCGCTATGCAGAAGGCGGCCTAAACCGTGAACACCGCCGGACTGAGCCTCGACCAAGCGCCGCCCTTCGGGGTGCCGCTGCGGTTTTTTCTGGCGGCGCCGCTGTTTGGGTTGCTGGCCGGGTTTTTGCTGCTTGCGGGCGGCGGCGATCTGCTTTTAAACCGCTACCATCCGCACACGCTGGCCTTGGTGCACCTACTCACGCTAGGCGTGATGGGGATGGTGATGACCGGGGCGCTTTTTCAGATGCTCCCGGTCATTGCGGGGGTGGTTTTGCCCAGAGCGCGGCTGCTGGGGGCGGCGGTTTTTGGGGCGTTGGGGTTGGGTGCGCTGTTTTTATGCTGGGGGTTTGCGACCGCGCAACCCCTGGGCTTTGCGGCGGGCGGCGTGCTGCTGGCAGCCGCGCTGACGGTTTTTGCGGTCACGGCCCTTGTTGGCCTGTTTCGCGTGGAGTACGCCAATGTCACCGTCAAACTGATGCGTCTGGCGCTGATCGCGCTGATGGTGACGGTGCTTTTGGGCGCGCATCTGGCCACGGGCCACGCCGCGCAAAACCTCACGGCGCTTACGCCCGTGCTGGCCGACCTGCACGCAAGCTGGGGGCTGGCGGGCTGGACGGCGCTTTTGATTCTGGGCGTGGCGCAGCAGGTGTTGCCGATGTTTTACGTCACGCCGCCCTATCCTAAATTTTGCCGCACGGTCACGGGGCCGCTGATTTTTATCTCCCTGATCGCCGCGACGGGGCTGGCTTTTTACGATCTAGCAATCGTTGCCAAGATCGGCGTGGGCGTGGGGCTTGTGATGCTGGGCAGCATGACCTTTGCCCGCACCCTGCGGCGCAAACGCAAAGCCGCCGACGGCAGTTTGCGCTACTGGCAGTTTTCGATGGTCGCCCTGATTTTGAGCGTGCCGCTGCTGTTTGTGCCGGGTGAAAGCGCCACGGGGGCGCTGGCGGTTTTGTTTATCGGCGGGTTTGTACTGAGCTTGATCAACGGGATGCTTTATAAAATTGTGCCGTTTTTGGCGTGGTTTCACCTCAGCGCCACCTTTAGGCCCGATCTTCCCACCATGCACGACTTTATCCCCAAAAAAGCGGTTTATACGCAGATGGGTTTTCATATCGCGGCGCTGGTTTTTTTGCTGACGGGTCTGTTTCTCCCCTACGCCGCAAACCTCGGCGGCGCGGCGCTCATCGCCGCCTACGGATTGCTGCTTAAAGACCTCGCGGGCGCCGCGCGGGTTTATGCCCGTTCAGGCGGCGGTTTTTAAGGGGAAGCGGTACTCAAACCGGCTTCCCTCCCCCTTTTTCGACACCACTTTAATCCCCACGCCGTTTTTGTCGCAGATGGCCTTGACGATGCTCAGGCCGATGCCGAAGCCGCCCTTGATCTCATCGCCCCGGTAGTGGCGGGTGAAGATGCTCCGGGTGTCGTCCATCCCCACGCCGTTGTCGGTAAAGCTCAGCACCGCCGCGTTTTCTTTGAGTTCCAGCGTTACGTTGACCACGCCGTTTTCGCGGCTGTATTTGATGGCGTTAGACAGATTGTTGTCGATCAGCCGTTGCAGCTCCACGCGGCTAAACGCCAGCCGCACCTCCGGCGCGATCCGGCCCGTAAGCGTCACCGGGCGCATCTGGGCGACATCTTGAAAATAGTCGATGCGACTTTGTGCGAATCGGCCTAGATCGATGGGTTCTTTGGCGTAGGTCACATAGCGGTGGCGGATTAGGTGTTCGATATCCTCATAGACGGTGCTGAGGGTTTTAACCGCATAACGCATCCGCTTAACGGGGGCCAGCGCGCCGAACTTTTCGCCCAGCAGTTCGAGATTGATCGAAATAACCCCCAGCGGCGTTTTGATCTCGTGCATCGCGTCTTTGAAAAAAAGCTCCTGAATGCGCCGCGTGCGTTCAAAGGGGCGTAAAAACTGATCGATCAGCAGGTAGCTGCCCGCCCAGAAAACCAGCAGCAGCGTGGCAAACAGCATCAAAAGGCGCAGATAAACCTCGTTGCGATCGTGGGGAGCGCAAACCGCCAGAAACCGCGCGCCAAAGAGGTTTTCGCCCAGCGGTTCGATCCAGACGGCCTGCCGGTTGTCGGCGGCATATCCGGGCTTGAAGTCCGCAGGCGGCGATGCCAGCAGCGTAAAGATTGCGCCGCCGCGCGCATCGTACAGCCCGGCCTTAAACAGCGGCGATCGGGGGAAAACAAACAGCTCCTGCGAACCGCTCTCAAACACCGCCATGCGCTCTACGATCTCTTGCGCGTAGGCCTGCAGTCTGGCCTGATGGCGGGCATCGTCCTGACGCAGCGCCAAGGATGCGTAAAAATAGACCGGAAATGCTGTCACCGCCAGCATCACGGCGGTTAAAAGCGCGGCAAACCCCAGCGCGGCGCGGGAGGCTTCAGAACGCAATGCGGTACCCCAAGCCCCGGGCGGTTTCGATCAGATCGCGTCCGGCCTTGGCGCGGATGCGGCTGATGCTCATGCGAATATCGGCGTAGGCCACCTCTTTCATCTCCCACACCTCGCTTCTGAGCTCCTCGGCCTCCACCCAGCGGCCCTTTTGCGCAATCAGATAGGCCACCACCTCCCGCTCGCGCCGGGTCAATTCCACCGCGTCGCCCTCCCGGTACAGCACGCCGCTTTCGACCTCGAAGCGGTAACCGCGGCCCAAATCAAGCGTTTTATCCAGCGACCCGAAGGCCACGGCGGCAAGCGCCTGCGTGATGCGGTAGCGCAGCTCCTTAAGCTCGAAGGGTTTGCGGATATAGTCGTTGCAGCCCAGCTCATAGCCGATGCTCAGGTCATCGATGTCGGTCAGGGAGGTGACCAGAATGACGGCGGTTTTCAAGCCGTTTTCGCGCACGGCCTTTAAAATCTCCAGCCCGCTTTTACCCGGTACCCGCACATCCAAAAGCGCCAGTTTAAAGGAACGCTCAAAGAGCGCCCCGTGGGCATCGTCGCCGTTTTCGTAGGCCTCCAGCGAAAAGCCGAGGCTTTCGAGGTATTCGGCCATGCTTTCACGGTAGGCGCGATCGTCTTCGAGCAGCAAAATATCTTTCATTGAATCCTCACCGATCGCGTTTTGTTGTGTTCTTCGAGCAGCAGCGCGCGCAAAAGCGCTTCGTGGCCCTGCGCGGCGGATTTTTCGATCAAGGCGCGGTTAAACAGGGCGCGTTCGTGGGCGGGCACGCTTTGACGCCGCTCAATCAACGCCTCAAGACCCAGGGCGTCGTAGCCGCCCAAGCCTCCGTGGTTCGGCGGCGGCGCAGGCAAGTCACGCCCGTGGCGATCGAGAAAAAAATCGAGCGAGAGGGCGCGGCGATCGCTTTGATCCCGCGCGGCGACTATCAGCGCGATAAAGCGCCCGTCGTAATCAAACAGCGGCGCGGCGGCATAGAGCGTGCCCGGTTTTTGCGCCAATCCCTCCCGCTGCAGCCGGAGCAAATCCGCCGCCTCCAGCGCCAAAAGCCACGGCGGGGGCGCGGCGGGGGCGGCCAGCACAAAGCCGTGGAGGCGGGCAAAGGCGGCCATATCGACCGCAACGCTCAAAAGCGCGCCGTCCATCAGCACCGCCGTTTCGATCCCCTCCCTTTGCAGCGCTTCGTCCATGCGTCCAAACCCGGCAATCACCTCCACCGAACCCACATAACGGTCCCCATCGAAAACGGGGGCGATCGCCTTGATGTTTAAAAGCCGGCCCGGCTCCACCGAAACCACCGGAGATTTGCGCTCCTTAACCAGCGCAACGCCCCGCCGAAACCCCTCTAGCGACTCGCCATAACTCTCAAGCTCCCAGCTGCGGACAAACACCGTCATCTCCGCCGTGTGCACCTGAAAACGCAATCTGGAAAGAATGGGGTCGTTTTTGCCCTGCTGCGACAGGGCGGCCACGGTTTTGACCGCTTCGAGACGGTCGCGGGTGGCGAGGGCCCTGACGAGCGCGGGGTTTTGCGCCAAAAGCGCGGCATAGGCGCGGGCTTGGTGCTTTTCTTCTTCGAGGCGGGCAAGGGTGCGTTCCAGCAGGCGGTGGGCGGCGTCGCGGGCGGCGTTTTTGTCCACCTGAAGGTTGAGGTACAAACCCAAAAGCGCCACGCCGATCAGCAGCGCCGAAAAAAGCAGATAGTGCAGACGAATCAGCGGCCCCTTTCCCCCGAAGGTGTCAAGACGGGGTTTTGGGGCCATTATATCAAGGCGGGGTTATTGAACGGTGCCGCTAATCAGCACGTTGCGGCCCAGTTCGTCGCGGCTAAAGACCGCTTCGATCCCGCTGCCGACGTTGTGCAACAGCAAGAACCGCTCAGTTCCCGGTTCTTGAGCGAAAATACGGCAAGCGCCGATCGCTCCGGCAAAGTCGCCCTTGTAAACGGCGGTGCCGCCCACCTTGGAGTCGGCGGGGACGAAAACGGCGCGGCAGGGCTGGCCGTTTTCGGTGAGGTTGGGAAGCGTTACAGTCGCCAAAGCGCCTTGGACGGTGATTTGAGCGGCGGTGTCCTGCTTGAGTTTGTGGTTGACCAGCGTGCCTTTATAATCGCCCGAAGCGGGCTTGGGCGCGGTGCATCCGGCCAGAACCAAAGCAGCCAGCAGCGCGGCGGGCAGAATAATCGGTTTCATACGCTCTCCTTATTTCTTGGGCAGGATGATGATTTTGCCGTAGGGGCCGTGTTTGTACTGGGGCGCATTGGCCTCGTCCAGATAGGGTCCCAGCTCTTGATCGGGCACTTTGACCTTGAGATCGGGGAAGTCGCGCTCGCGGTTGATCTTGGCGGGGCGGTATTTGTCGTTGTTGTTCAAATAAGCCGCCACGTCGTAGGCCTCTTTGGGGGTGAGAATCGGGTTATCGCCGGTTGCGCCCAGGGGCATATTGCTGTAGATAAAGTCGGCGGCCTTGAGGGTGCGGTGCATCCCCGCGCCGGTGTTGTAGCTGTCTTCGCCCCACAGCGGCGGGAAGGTGTAGCCCGCGGGCGTGCCGTCGGCACTGGGGGGATTTTTGACGCCGCTGCCGTCGGGCATATGGCAGGAAGCGCAGTGCATTTCATACACCTTTGCGCCGTTGACCGGATCGGCCGCTTGGGCGCGGACCATCTTGCGATCGACCTGTTTGAGCCCCTTGCCCTGCACGGTTGCGCCGCTGGGAACGCCCTGGCTGAGCCAGTGAAAATAGGTCACAAACGCTTTCATCTCTTTGCTGTCGTTGGGCAGCGGATAACCGTTCATGCTGCGCTGCATACAGCCGTTGATGCGCTCTTCGATGGTGCCGATCACATCTTCGCGGGGGCGGTACTGGGGAAAGTTGCTGTGGATGCCCACCATGGGGGCCGAATGGGGCCGTGTGCCCGCATCGAGGTGGCAGGTTTGGCAACTGAGGTTGTTGCCCGAATAACGCAGCGCCGGATCGGCCACGTCGGGACCGATGTATTTATAGGTATGCACAAACAGCTCTTTGCCGTAGCGCACCATCTCGCCGTACTGGTTGTTGGGGATTTTGCTCTCATCGGGCAGCGTCATGGGAACGCTCATTTTAAACCCGCGATCGGTGCGCTTGTTGTATTCGCCCACGTCATAGGCAAGCGACTGCGTAGCCAGCAGCCCCACACCCAGAATGAAACTCCATGTCTGAAACTTCATCGGCCTCTCCTTTATGCTTTGAGATGGGGGAGTGTGGCGGATGTTGGTAAATTTTATGTAACTAAAAACACGGCTTCCCGAAATATCCGTAATATCTGCTAAGATTCAAATAAAAAGTGCCGTATATGGCACCGCAAAGGAGTTTTGGATGTTGCGGGAAATTATTAAAAATAGTCTCCACGAAAGAAAAGAAGCGCTGGCAATCCCTTATGAATCGATCGCCAAAAGAGCCGGTGTAAGCCTAAGGACGGTAAAGCGCGCTTTTGCCGGAGAAGACAACACAACCTTGGACTCGCTGGAAAAGATTCTGAGCGCGCTGGATTGTGAAGTTGCAATCAAAAATAAAACACCGTCCAGCCGTATGCTCCAAGAGCAGATCGAACAAAAAGCATGGATGGTTGTAGGCAGAGTTGTTTCAACCTCGGCGCTTGAAGATCAAACACCCGACACCCAGACAAGAACGCGACTTTATGCCAAAGCCAAACAGGCAATCAAAAAGATGCCCCCGTCAAAGGTGTGGAGTTGATTCGTTTTGACAAGCCCGGCGAAACGCCGCTGGATGATATTTCGGGCCTGATCGCCAAGGGTGTTCGAACCAGAGCGGACCTGGATAACGCCGAGTCTGAAAATATCTTGCTGCCCACGCTTAAATATGTGGCAGACAGCGCGAACTCCAGACGGGTGACTATCGATGTTGCCTTTTTGAAAAAGCTGCACAAAGAGATGCTGGGGAACGTCTGGTTGTGGGCGGGAGAGTTCCGCACAGTACAGACTTCCATCGGCGTCGAGCCGCATAAAATCTACCACGATCTCTTACACCTCTTGGATGATTTACGTTTTTGGGAAAAGAATTGGGACTACAAAGACACCGCGACAAGGCTGCATCACAAACTGGTAAAAATTCACCCGTTTGCCAACGGAAACGGTCGGTGGAGCCGACTGGCAACGGATATCTGGCTTATCAAAAACGGTCACGACCTGATCGAATGGGGCGGCAATTTAATCTCGGCAAACACCCATCGCAAGAACTACATCGACGCGCTCAAGGCAGCCGACAATGGTCATTATGAGCCTCTCAAGGAATTTATGTTTCGGGATTGATTACATGGCGGTGGCCCGAAGGTAGGAACACTGAGCTTAGGGTGGTTTTTATTGAGATTGATCGCGACCGAACCAATCTGGGAATACTTAAGAGTTGTCTGCTGCTAATTTTTTGGCTGATCAAATATTTCCAAAAGAATTTCTTGCCCTTTTGTCGATGGTTAATCACCACCCACGAAATCAGGAACGAACTCATGAAGGGCGTATAGGTAAAATCGTGGGACCCTTCAACATTCTGTGTCACCACCCGACAGGTGCATGAATTCTATCACAGCCCCAATGCCTCATCCAGCCTGCCCTCAAAAAAGATAGCCAGCTGAGAGAGGGTGAGGGCCCAGTTTCGC
>JBFWML010000008.1:0-65256 GCA_050251635.1 Campylobacterales bacterium
CTTCCGATCTGCCTGCAGCGTGGCGTCGGCCTGCGCGTTGATCAGTTTTTCAAACCGGCAGCCGTTAACAAAGTCGTTTTTCTCAAGGCCCGGCAGGGTGATCTGCGGAATGCTCAGATCGCTTTCAAAATCCCGCACCTTGATAAAGGTGACCGACTTGTCCAGCGGCCCTTCCATGATCAGTTGCAAAAAGGAGTGCTGATCGACCGAGCCGATCAGGCCGATCGGCGTTAAACCCACCCGTTTGTTTTTTTCGTCCAGTTTGCCGAGGCTTTCGCCCCAAAGCTGCACATACCATTTGACAAACTCCTCAAAGGCGTTGGCGTAGGCAAAGAGCGCGTTGATCGGTTGTGCGGCGGACTTTTTGGCATAAAAGCGCGCTTTGGCCGACAGATGCAGCGGATCGGTCGTAAAAAAGCCGTCGCGGACGGTGCGCGCACCCTCAAGCAGCGCGGAAATATCGTATCCGGCCAATTTCAGCGGCACTAGCCCCACGGCGCTTAAAACCGAAAAGCGGCCCCCCACGCTTTTGGGCAGATGGAAACGCACAAAACCATAGGTTTCCCCCAGTTTATCCAGCGGCGACCCGGGATCGGTGATGACCGCGATCTGATCGGCGCAGGATTGATCGACCGCGCATTTGCCCAGCACGGAGAGAATCAGTTTAAAGATTGAGGTCGTTTCGATGGTGCCACCGGATTTGGAGACAATAAAAAAGAGGGTTTTGCGCGGATTGATCGACCGCATGGCGGCGGTCAGTTCGATCGGATCGCCGTTTTCGAGAAAAATCAGCTTTTTTTCGTTGCGGTGGGGCAGGTGGCGCAGCATCCGCTCGGCGGCTTTGGAACCCAGCGACGATCCGCCGATCCCGATGACCGCGATCGATTCGAACCCCTGCACCCGAAGCTGATAGTTTTCCAGCGCCGCAAGCAGCTCTCCCTGGGAGTCGGGCAGGGCGTAATAACCGCTTTTATCGTTTTGCCACTCCGCCTTTAACGCGGCCTGATCGGCTTTAAGATCGGCCTCGGAAAGCGGCGCGTCGAAATGGAGCGTAGAAACGATCATGGCTGTCCTTTGGGCAAATAATCACCCATTGTAGTACACCCATGTTGACAAATGAATGACGGTCAGACCGTCTTGCTGAACCTTCGCGCCGCTTCGGGCGTCTTTTTCAGGTAGGCGTCAAATGGCATAACAAGGTTGCGCACCAACAGCCGCCCCGTTTCGCCGATCGTAATACCGTTTTCGCCCACGCTCAAGAGCCCTTCGGCCTCAAAGGGTTTGAGCGCTTCGAGCTCTTCGGCGAAGTAGCGTTTAAAATCGACTGTAAACTCTTTTTCGATCGCGGCAAAATCCAGCGTGAAGTTGGACATCAGTTGCATAATAACCCGCTTGCGCAGCCGATCGTCGTCGCTGAGCGAAAAGCCGCGCATCAGCGGCAGCTTATCGGCGTCGATCGCCGCTTCGTAGGGTTCCAGATCGCGGAAACTCTGCGCGTAAAAGTCCGCCCCCTCGCCGATGCTGGTTACCCCAAGGCCAAAAAGATCGGTTCCGCCGTGGGTGGTGTAGCCCTGAAAGTTGCGGTGGAGTTTGCCCTTTTCCAGCGCGCGGCACAGTTCGTCGTTCGGTTTGGCGAAGTGATCCATGCCGATCATCGTGTAACCGGCGGCGGTAAACATCTCGATCGCCGTCTGCATGATCAGCAGTTTTTCCTCCGGCGCGGGCAGGGTGGTTTCGTCGATCTTGCGCATGGTTTTTTTCATCCACGGCACATGGGCGTAGTTAAACAGCGCCATGCGATCGGGGTTGAGCGCCAGCGTCAGCCGCAGGGTTTCTTTGAAGGTTTCAAGGCTCTGATAGGGCAGGCCGTAGATGAGATCGACGTTGATGCTTTCGATGCCGTGGGCGCGGGCGATCGTGACGGCGTTTTGGGTCTGATCAAAGGGCTGAATGCGGTGGGTCGCTTCCTGAACCCGCGCGTCAAAATCCTGCACCCCGAAGCTCACACGGTTAACGCCGCCCGCCTTAAGGACGCGCATTTGATCATCGGTAAAAAAGCGCGGATCGATTTCAACGCCGAACTCCGCATCAGGGGCGATATTGGGAAACCGCTTGCGGATCAGCCGGATAATTTCCGCCAGTTGATCGGCATGATAAAAGGTGGGGGTTCCGCCGCCAAAATGCAGTTGGCGCACCGGGCGCGTCGTGTCGAGCCAGCGCGCGAGAATCTCCATTTCGCGTTCCAGATAGCCGATATAGCGTGCTTTGACATCCTCTTTGCTGGTGTAAACGACGTTGCAGCCGCAGAAATAACAGGCGCTGCGGCAAAAGGGAAGGTGGAAATAAAGCGACAGCTCCCGCCCGCTGGCGTTGGAGCGTTCGATGTGGGTTTTGTAAACGTCCAGATCGAAAGATTCGTGAAACTCCGGCGCGGTGGGGTAGCTGGTGTAACGCGGCCCGGGCCGGGAGTATTGGGCGAATTTTTTAAAGTCGATCATGGCGCTTCTTCTTAAAAAGGTGCGCGATTATAGGCAAAAGCGGCTAACACTCCAAGCAGCGGGCGTAGTCGCCCATCTCGTCGATGGCGCGGCTGAGCACGTCCGTGGCGGACTGATCGTCGTTTCCGGCGGTGGCGGTGGCGATATGGTAGGGTTTGTTGCAGCCCTTAAAGAGCGGGTCAAGATGCTTAAGCGCCAAGCCCGCTTCGCCGCGTCCGGTATGGCCGAGGATAATCAGCAGGGTGCATTCGGTCAGCATTTCCACCGCGTCGGTTTTGCGGATACGGCCGTCTAGCGCCTCTTCCAGTGTGGGCGGTACTTGCCCTTCGAAGCAGACCAGTATCAGCGAAAAGGGGGCGCCGTAACGCTGCAGGCGGTAAAACTCCAGCTCCGCATATTGCGCGCCCAGCGTAATCACTTCTCTGCGGGACATGGTCTCTCCTTCTGCGTTGGTTGCAGAATCATAAACCACTTTCGCAAAAAAAGTGCGCCTAAGGGTCAGACGACGCGCACGCCCCCGATGTTTTTGAGCATTTCGGGCGAAAATTCGCACACATCGCCGTTCTCTTCGGTTTTGTAAAAAGCCCGTTTAGAGGCGGGGTCAACCCTGAGATTGCAAACGCGGATTTTGCCTTGGGCCGACTCGCCGGCGCTGTTGCGGCGGAACTCAATTTCCAGCTTTTTGCGGCCCATACGATCGGCCTGAATCGCCAGAAACTCCAATACGACGCGGGTGGGGTCAAAAAAGGAGAGCGAACCCATGAAAGCTCCTTTTGGGGTGTGGAGATCATGTACAAGCAAAAAATCGGCCAATTTCAAAGGGGCTGAAATGGGGGTTTTGGGTGGCCGTGGTAGAATGACGACGATTAACCAAAACTAAGGAGTCTAGGTGAAAATAGTGATTAAAGGCGCTCTGGCGCTGGTCTTGGGCGCAGG
This sequence comes from Campylobacterales bacterium, assembly GCA_050251635.1. Classification (GTDB taxonomy): domain Bacteria; phylum Campylobacterota; class Campylobacteria; order Campylobacterales; family SZUA-545; genus JBFWML01. Next base: position 3,435 of record JBFWML010000008.1, read on the forward strand.
CTTGCTGAACGCGGCGGTTCTGGCCACCGTCAACGGCGAGCAGATTACCAGCGACGAACTCAATTTGATGCTTTCTCAGGCGCAGATGCCCGCGTTTGACTCCCTTGGCAAAGAGGATCAGCAAAAGCTCATCAACTCCATGGTCGAGCGCAAACTGCTGGCGCAACACGCCCAAAAACAGGGCATCGAGAAAAATGCCGACTACCAAAAGGCGTTGAGCGTGCTCAAGGAAAATCTGGCGATCGACGTCTGGCTTGATGGCTACATGAAGTCCCAAAACGTCACCGAGGCCGAAGCCAAGGCGATGTACGAAGAGAACAAAGAGCGCTTCAAGCAGCCCGAGCAGGTGCGCGCCCGCCACATTCTGGTGGAAAAAGAGGCCGACGCCAAGGCGATTATCAAGGAGCTTTCCGCCAAAAAAGTGGCGGAGCTGGAAGCGGCTTTCGAGGCGATTGCCAAGGAGAAGTCGATCGATCCGGGCAGCGGCCAAAAGGGCGGCGATTTGGGTTATTTTGCCAAGGAGCGCATGGTTAAAGAGTTTGCCGACGCAGCCTTTGCCCTGAAAAAAGGCGAAATGACCAAAGCCCCTGTTCAGAGCGCCTTCGGTTACCACATCATTTATCAAGTCGATCACAAGCCCGCGAGCGTTACGCCCTATGAGCGTGTTGCCGAACAGATGAAAAACGGCGTTAAGATGAAAAAGTTCGAGGCGAGTTTGGAAAAATTGACCGGCGACCTGAAGCAAAAAGCCAAAATCACCTACCCCAATCAATAAGGACACTCGATGCTCGTCAGCGGTACGCAACTTCTCAAAAAGGCCCACGAGGGCGGTTATGCGGTTGGCGCGTTTAACATCAACAATATGGAGATGGCGCAGGCTATCTTTGAGGCGGCGGACAAAACCGCTTCGCCCATTATGATTCAGGCCTCCGAAGGGGCCATCAAATACGCGGGCGGCGAAATGCTTCACGCGATTGTGAAAACCCTGTCGGAAAAATATCCGCACATTCCCGTGGCGCTGCACCTGGATCACGGCACCACCATGGAAGCGTGCGTTCACGCGATGCGCTGCGGGTTTACTTCGGTGATGATCGACGCGTCGCACCACAGCTTCGAAGAGAACATGGCCATGACCAAAGAGGTGGTACGCATCGCCCACGCGGCGGGTGTGGGCGTGGAGGCCGAGCTGGGCCGTTTGATGGGTATTGAAGACAACATCTCGGTCGATGCCAAAAATGCCAGCTTGGTAGACCCCGACGAAGCGGAAAAGTTCGTTAAGGAAACCGGCGTGGATTATCTGGCTCCGGCCATCGGCACCAGCCACGGGGCCTTTAAGTTCAAGGGCGAGCCGAAGCTGGAGTTTGACCTGCTCAAAGAGGTCAAGCGCCGCACCGGGATTCCCTTGGTGCTGCACGGGGCCAGCTCGATCCCCGACGAAGTGCGCGCGGCCTTTGAAAAAACCGGCGGCGATCTCAAAGGCTCCAGGGGCGTTCCCGCCAACTTTTTGGAACTGGCGATCAAAGGCGGCATCAACAAGGTCAACACCGACACCGATCTGCGCATCGCCTTTATGGCCGAAGTGCGCCGCGTGGTGGGTGAAGCCCCCAGCGAGATCGACCCGCGCAACTACTTCAAACCCGCTCGCGCCGCCGTGGTCAAAATGCTGACCGAACGGATGCAGACGCTGGGCAGCGCGGGGAAAATCTAACCCCTGCGCCCTTAGGCCGTGACCGTCCGGTTGCGGCCGTCGGCTTTGGCGCGGTAGAGCGCCTTGTCGGCGCGGTCAAAAAGCGGCTCTTGTTCTTCATCCTCCAAACATTCGGCAATTCCGAAGCTGGCGGTGACGTGCCCGGGTTGGATAAAGTCGGTCGTTTCGATCGCCGTGCGGATTTTTTCGGCGGTGACGCGCGCGCCTTCCAGCCCCGTGTGGGGCAGCAGCACCACAAACTCTTCGCCGCCCCAGCGGGCCACCACGTCCGAAAGCCGCACCTTCTCCTGCGCGATCGCCGCCACCTTTTTAAGCACCTCGTCCCCCGCCAAATGGCCGTAGCTGTCGTTGATTTTTTTGAAGTGGTCAATATCGAAAAGAATTACCGAAAGCGGCGCTTTATAGCGTTTTTTCTGCGCCATTTCACGGGTGAAAAGCTGGCCGAACATATGGCGGTTAAACAGTCCCGTCAACGCGTCGGTGCTGGCCATTTTTTCCAGCGTCTGGGTGCGCTGCTGCAAAATCTGGTTGAGCTCTTTAAGCTCCTCCTGATGATTTTTAATCAGCCGCGCCCACTTGTTGTAGGCGGTGGTGACCAGATCCTTTTGGCTGACAATGCCCAAAATCCGCCCGTTTTGCCCCTCGACGACGATGCGTTTGATGTGATTGCCCTGACTAAAGCGCAGCGCCTCTTGAATGGTGAGCGTTTCGGGGATGGTGATCAGCGGCGTGGACATAAACTCCGCAACCGGGCGGCCTAGATCGCTATTTTCCGACAGCAGGGCGATGATGTCTTTTTGGGTCAAAATCCCCACCGCCCGTTCGCCGTCGTGGACGATCGCGGCGCTTTGCTGCTGGGTTTTCATCAGCTCGAAAACCGCCTGGGTGGGGGTGCTTTGGTGAACATTGAGCGTCTGCTCCTTGCGGAAAAGTTCGCCGATGCGCTGGGTTTCGACCAGAATTTCCGGGTCGATGCTGGCGGCTAGATCGGAGTAGCTCACAATCCCGCACAGCGCCCCCGCTTCGTCCACCAGACACAGGTAGTCGATGCCCTCCTTGACCGCCTCCATCGCCTCCAGCACATTGGCCTGCGGCGGCACCTGCGGCACGCGGCTTAGCGGCACCGCGCTCAGCGGCGTTTCGTAACCGACCCCCTCAAGACGGAAACGAATCAAATCCTGCGCGGTGAGAATGTAGTAGTCCTGATGGGCCTCGATGATGACGTCGCGGATATTGTGACGCTTCATCAGCCCCATCGCCTCTGAAATGGTTGCCTCGCGCGGCGCGGTAATCACGTCGATCGTGGCCAGTGAATCCAATGACGGAAATAGCACAAACAGCTCCTTAATCCCTGCTTTTTATTCGTCATATTACAGCAGAAATTATTCCGCTTGGAAGGTTTTTTGCTTTGTTTTGTACAGCAAAAAAAGGAGCGACGATGATCAATTCCGTTCAAAACAACCCGCAAACCCTCTGGCCTGCAGGCGAGCGCGTCCGCGCAGGCGATCGGGCCGAAACGAAAACCGAGGTCAAACCGGATTTAGAACTGGAAGCCTTCCGCCAAAAACTGGCCGAAGGGGGCGGCACGGGCAGCTCGATCCAGCGGCTGAACCTTGAAAAGATCGAAAAGATCATCGAAGAAAAAAAGCAGGAGCTGCTGGAAAAATACGGTCTGGCCGAAGGGGCCAAGCCGCCCCTAAGCGGCGAAGCCTACGCAAAAGCCGCCAAAAGCATGAACGAAGAGCTCAGCGACTTTATCAAACAGCTCATGGAACAGCTGGCGATCAAAGACGGCCTCAAAAAAGAGCCCGGCGGCCTGATTCCCAGAGGAACCCTCATTTCTGCCTTGGCCTAGTATAATCGCTCCTTTTAACCAAGGAGCGAAAATGTTTGAACCCTTTAACACAGGCGACTTAAGCGCCAAACCCCAAGAACTCAAAACCCTGCTGGCCGAAAACGAAGCCGCCATCGAGCGGCTTTTAACCCAAAAACCCTACCGCTACAAAACCTTCGTGCGCCCCATGCAACTGCTGGACGAAAAGCTCACACGGTTTTTTACGCCGATCGGCATTGTGCAGTACACCAAAAACAGCCCGCAAACGCAGGAGGCGTATAGCGCCATGCTGCCTTTAATGAGCGAATACGAAACCAAACTCAGTCAGGACGAGCGCATCTATGCGGCCTACAAAGCCATTTTGGCGGAAGACCCCGACCTGAGCGCCGCGCAAAAAAAGGTGCTGACCGACTCGATTCTGGATTTTGAGCTGGAAGGCGCGGGGGCCGATGCGGCCACTAAAGATCGCATTAAAGAACTCAACCTGAGAGATAGCGATCTGGATAACCAATTCAGCCAAAACCTGCTCGATGCCACCAAAGCGTTCGAGCGGATCGTGGAAAACCCCGCCGATGTGGCGGGTATTCCCGAAAGCGATCTCGAAGGCTTGGCGATCGAGGGCAACAAATGGCGCTTTTCGCTGATGCCGCACAGCTTCCACGCCTATATGACCTACGGCCCCAATCGTGCCATTCGCGAAGAGATTTACAAAGCCTACGTCACCCGCGCCCCCGAAAACGAAGCCTTGATCGAAGAACTGCTGGCCAACCGCCACGAAAAGGCGCAACTGCTGGGCTTTAAAAACTACGCCGAACTCTCGCTGAAAACCAAAATGGCCCCGAGCGTGGAGCAGGTGGAGCGGTTTATTTTGGAGCTGATCGACCAAAGCCGCCCGCAGGCCCAGAAGGAGATGGCGGAGCTGAAAGCCTTCGCCGCGCAAAACGGGTTTGAGGGCGAATTGTGCAGTTTTGACACGGGCTTTTGGGCCAAAAAACTCGAAGAACAGAAGTTCGGCCTGGACGAAGAGCTTTACCGCCCCTATTTCGAGGCCGAAAGCGTCACCGCCGGACTGTTCGACTTTGTGGGCCAACTCTTCGGCGTGACGTTTACCAAAACGCAAGCCCCGGTGTGGGACGAAACCGTGCGGGTGTTCGACCTGCAACGCGATGGCAAAACCTTCGCCCGCTTCTACGCTGATTTGTTCGCCCGCGAAGAAAAACGCGGCGGCGCGTGGATGGACAACTGGCAATCGCGCATGCGCGGCACGGACGACGAACTCATGCCGCCCAGCGCCTATATTGCCTGCAACTTCCCGCCCCCGGCCAAGGGCAAGCCGTCGCTTTTGCGCCATGACGATGTGGTGACGCTCTTTCACGAAATGGGCCATGCCATCCACCACCTTTTTAGCGAAGTGGACGAGCGCGACGTGAGCGGCATTAGCGGCGTGGAGTGGGACGCGGTGGAGTTCCCCAGCCAGTGGTTGGAAAACTTCGCCTACGAACCGGCGGTGCTGCGCCTGTTTGCCAAACACCACAAAACCGGCGAGGTGTTGCCCGAAGAGATGATCCAAAAGCTGATCGACGCCAAAAACTTTCTTTCGGCTTCGGGCCTATTGCGCCAGTGCGAATTTTCGCTCTTTGATCTGCGCATTCACAAAGGGCCGCACAACGCCCGCGAGGTGCAGGCCATCTTGGACGAAGTGCGCCAAAAAACCGCGCTGATCGCGCCGCCCAGTTACAACAAGTTCCAAAACGGCTTTAGCCATATTTTCAGCGGCGGCTACGCGGCGGGGTATTACAGCTACAAATGGGCCGAAGTCCTCAGCGCCGACGCCTTCTACGCCTTTGTAGAAAAAGGCATCTTCGAACGCGGCACCGCCCGGCGTTTTGCCGAAGAGGTCTTAAGCGCAGGCGGCAGCCGGGGCGCCATGCAAAACTTCAAAGCCTTTATGGGCCGCGAGCCCGATAGCAAGGCGCTTTTAAAACTGAGCGGGATTGACGCGGCGTAAGTGAGCAAAACGATGAAGGCGGTAGTCGTTTGTGTCACACTGGACGATTTTTTAAAGCCACCAATAGGGAGCAGGAATGAAGCTTTCAGACGAAAAAATTATTGAATTCAGATTGAACTATCTAAAACTGATTTCTTTTTCCTTGATCGCTCTTATTGCGGGTGAGTTTACGCTGATTGTTACCAAACCAACAGGTCATATCAATATTCTCTTATTATCATCCATTTCATTTGTATTTACGCTACTGTGTGTTCTTGGCGCTTATGAAACAATAGTCAATAGCTGTTATCTTCATAAACGCTTTTTGTCAAGCAGGAAGAAGTATGGTAAGCGCTTTTGGGTTGCCGGACAAATACGGCGGTGGGGCTTGCCGGAAACTCCGTTTGCAGAAATGGTTCTTGCACTTCTGTCTGCCTTGTTTGGGGTTGTGGGTCTCATATCCCTTCTTTTGTATGGGTTAGCGCTTGTATATTGCCCGGATGGCAGTCAGGGGCAGATTTGCAATGTAGTTAACTGGCTTGCGCTGTAGTTAAAGTATTTGGGATGAACAATCTCGTCTTGGAGTAGCGGATTGAATACGGTTTTTGATGAACTGAAACTGCAAGAGTTTTTAAAGGACACCCAATGACCAAGCAAGAACTTCGACAGTTGGGCCGCGATATTCAAAAAATCGGCACCCGCGCCGTGCGCAAGGCTCAGGCGGAAAACCACGCCAAGGGTCTGCCCAATGTGTACTGCAAAAACGGCGTGACCTACTGGCAACTGCCCGACGGCACGATCGCCATGCAAAACCCTATTAAAGACGCCCAAAGTGCAGCATCCTAAATACACCCTCACCAAACTCAGCCCCAACGCCTCCGTGCGTATTTTGCCGCCCGTGCCCAATCCGCCCAAAGAGGTGCTGGAAACATTGGGCGAAGAGGCGGTTGTGGCCTTAACGCGCCGTTGGCATGGGCGACTCAAGGCTTCGGCGATCGGGTTTATGTACGCAGACGGCGAGGGGTTTGAGCGCGGTGTTTATGGGGTTTCGGCCTTTTTGATTCAGGCAATGGGCGGGCCAGAGCGCTTTGCGCAGGAGTTTGGCGATCCCATGTTGCCCAAACGCCATCAGCCCTTTCCCATTGATCAAACCGCCCGCGACTTGTGGCTGGCGGAGCTGAAAAACGCCCTAAACGACTGCGCCGTGCCCGAAGCGCTGCAAAAAGCCCTGATCGGCTGGCTTTCGCCTTTTTCTTTGCGGCTGATTAACCGCTAATCGTCTTCGCTCTCCAGCTCTTTAAAGTCGATGCAGACGATGATCGTCTCGTCGCCGTGGCGGGTTTTGCGGGCGTAGGTGCGGCACATATTGCCCGAAGCCAGCGAGATGTAGCGTTTGGTCAGGTAGGCGCTATCGAGCGTGGCGCGGGTGAGGTAGAAGTACTCCTTGAGCGAATGATCGCTGCCGTGCCGCGCCGGTTCAAAAAACGAGCGGGTTTCACAAAGCATGATCGTATCGCCGATCTGGCGGCCTTCGGCGTTTAGAAAGTAGATGGCTTCGAGCCGATCGTCCAGTTGCGCGGCGTTTTGAAGCCGCTCGTGCCACAAGGGCATCGGGCAGCTTTGCACGCTGGCGTGGATATGCGAGGCGAGGGTTTCGGCTTTTGCCAGCGTTTGCGACCGCCGCTCGATTTTGGCCTGAACGGACCGGGCGAAGGTGTGGCCGACGGCATCCATTTTTTCGTGCAGTTGCGGCTGCGACCACGCCTGATCGGAAGGCCGCGCGAACAAAAAGCCCTGAAACAGCGTGATGCCTTTATTCAGGCAGTTTTGCGCCTCTTCGCACCGCTCCACCCCTTCGGCCAGCACCAGCGCCCCGATGCGGCTACCCATGTTGGCGATGGCGTGAACAATCTGCTGATGAACGTAGTTTTCATCGACATTTTGCACCAAGGAGCGGTCGATTTTGATCAGATCGGGCCGCACCAGACCGATGCGGTCAAAGCTGGCGTTACCCGCGCCAAAATCATCCAGCGCGATGTTAAAACCCAAAGCGCGGAAGTGATCGCAAAAGGCTTTGAGCCGATCGTTATCCAGGATGGCATCCTCTTTAATCTCCAACACCACGTTTTTGGGCGGAATGCCAAGGCTTTGCAGATGGCGGTCAAAGGTGTAGCGTTCGATCTCCGTGCGGTCGATCAGCCGCGATTCGAAGTTTAAAAACAGCACCAAACGCGGGTTGTCGCGGTACAGCGGCACAAACCGATCGATGGCGTTTTTACGCGCCCGCGCATCCAGCAGCAAATCCAGCCCCGCCTCCCGCGCCGCGTCAAAAAGCAGATTGGGCGCGATCGGCGCTCCATCGTCTGCTATGCCACGAACCAGCGCCTCCACCCCAAAAACCCGCTTGCCCGAAAGCGACAAAATGGGCTGAAAATGCGTCACCAGACGGTTCTGCTCCAAAAGCGTCTCCATCTGCGTCAAAGAAAATCCCACAAAAACCCCTCAAACATTTGCAAAAGGGTAGCGGGCAATAATCAAACTCTTTTGGGAAAGTTGCCTAAAAAGAGGGCAGGTGGGTTATTTTGTGTGAGAAATAGAATTTTTTAAGTACACAATTGTTTTTAAACAAAGCTTCTTGTTATAATGGTTTTTACGAAATAAAATGGATTTAAAATGAACCGTTTCGAGTACGACTTTAGCTTTAAAAACAAAACCTCGTTTTTGACGGGCGCACTGCTGGATCGATTCCGCGAGAGTGCTGGTCTGTTGCCCCTAAAAACCGTGTTGGGAAGTTCGGAACTCTCTGCCGAGCTGGCGATCTCCTTTGCCTTTGGCAGTTCGCGAATCGAAGGCACCGTGCTTTCGCTGATGGAGACAAAAACCCTGCTCACCAATCAGGGCAACTTTCCCCACTATAAATACGAAGATGACGAAAAAAAAGCGGCAGACAGACGGATTGTGATCAACAACAAAAGAGCGTTTTCGCTGGTGCTGCGATCGTCCCGGTGTACGCCCGCAGAGGTCGATCGGTTACAGTCGGAGGTGATCGAATTGCTTGACGAACCGGGTGTGCGAGACGAAAAAAGCAAAGTTTATGTGCCGACACCGGGCGGATTTTATTATCCGTTGGCGGCGGATTCTGCCCGCATTGTCAAAGAGATGGAAAAAATCGTGACCATCGCGCAGTTGATCAAAGAACCGTTTAACAAAAGTTTCTATCTTCTGCTCAACCTTTCTTATCTGCAGGCCTACCGCGACGGCAACAAACGCACCGCGCGGGTGGTTTCTGCACTGCCCCTGTTCGAAGCGGGGTTGTGCCCGCTCACCTACGAAGAGGTGGGAAAACAGCTTTACGACACCCATGTTTCGCGTTTTTACGAGACCGGAACGGTGGATGAAAAGTTCTTTTATCTGCTGGCCGATAGTTACGATCAGACCATGAAGCGTCTAGCAGCCCTCGCACGGGTGGAAAACCGGATGAACAAGGACAAAGTATGAGAGCCAAAGATTTTATCCGCCGCTTCGGCAAAGACAACATCATCAAAAACGGTTCAACCGTCAAGCTGGTGCGCTTCGGCGACGAGTATCAGGTTTACGTCCGCGCGGGGTTTAAAAAACGCGTCAGCCAAAATGATTTGTTTTTATTGGACGACTTCGGAAGAGACCCCGATCGGATGCTCCTTCGGGCCGAAAGAACACGCATGGCGCTTTATCGGGCGATGCGCAAAGAAACATCGGCAAGAAAAATGACAAGAAACGGCAACAAGCTCAAATAAATACTTTAAAACCGTAAAAAACATCGGCAAGAAAACTCTGCACCCCCCTCTTTTTTTGGGCAGCTATTTCATGATTTTTTTAGGGATTGAATGATGTTTGTAATCTGCTCCATTCCGTCAAAAGTTGTGGGGAGCCTTTCGGGATCGGGCAACACCGAGCTGAAAATGACATTTTCGAATTTCTCTAGCGCGGACTTGTCATCCTTCTTGATGCCTTTGGAATATTCTGCATAGCTTTGAATAAACTGGCAGAGCGTTTTTCTTAGCTCAAGTTGAATTATTTGCGTTTTTACAGATCGATAATTTATAAGTACGATTCTAAAAAAGTAAATCAAGATAAGCTCAATAGAAATGAGTGGCAACAGAACAAAGAGATGGCTGAACTCAATTGCCTCATTGTTATGCAGTCGGAATAAAACAAAGCCAATCTCAGTAGCAAGCGGCGCTAAAACAACAAAGGCCATTACTATCAAAAGATAAAGTAATCGACGACCTTCTTTTTCCTTGGAGTCGCTAAGGCCAGAGAATCCTTGATAAAGTCCGACAAAATTAAACGCCGTCTTATACTTGTCTAGGGCTTCGCTAAGTTTCTTTGCCTCGGTTGTTGTTTCTTCTACTTCACGATCCCATTTCTTTTTAAAGGCTTCTGCCTCTTCTTTTCTTTCTCTAAAGCCTGAAAACATTTTAATTTCTGGGCTGTCAAGATGCTGTTTTAGCATATCAATCGGCATCTGATATGCCGCGTAGTGAATTTCTGAACGAACAAAGGCGTTAAAACTTTCCAAATCCCTTAAAATGGCTCTTTTAATTTCTCTTGCTTCTATAGATCTCGAAGTCATCCCAAAGCCAATATTGAAGTCAAGTTCGCAAAGAAATCTGTAAGCCATCACAAATAGATCTTCTATTAACCGATTGTCATTCGAGTTGAAAGTTGATACTGCTTGAAGGAACTGTTCTCCTATGTGCCGTTCGTTAAATTTACAGTTTGCTTCCCATAGCTCCGGGTTGTCATTCATCGATTGAACAATTGTTGTTACGGCTGAAAGCTGTTTCCCAATAGTTTCATTCTCGGGCTGGATAGATGAGATCTTCCGAAGAAAGGTGCCCATATTTATTGAATTTAACTCAAACACTAGACTTCTCCTCTTGTTGATGATTCGACATGCGTAAGTTTGCTACCCCAACAACTCATCAATCTGCCGCCCAATCTCCGCCAGCTCTTTTTCCCGTTCGATCAGCCGTTCGTTGATCCGCACAAGTTCCGCATTTTTGGCTTCGCTCTGGGCCTTGAGCGTTGTGTTTTCAAGGCGTAACCGTTCGTTTTCTTCCTGAAGTTCGCGGGTTTTTCGGGCCAGTTCGGCGACGCGATCGGCGATATTCATGGCAGCTCCTTATCGATCAAAGTCATGGAAACGGCGCGGTCGATCAGGCCGTTGGGGCGCAGTTCATCCAGACCGCTGCCCGCGCGAAGGGTGGTGATGGCCGTTTGGCCGATGATGAGGCGGTCTTCGTAACTGCCCCTCAGCACCCGGTGTCCCCACGCGGCGTGAAGCAGCAGCTCTTCGCCGTTTTGTTCCCCCAAGTATAGTCCCACATGGCCGGGAAAGTTAATCAGCGTTGCAAACGGTAATGCCTCGGCGCGGATTTGGGCCAACCGATCGGCGGCTTTTGGGCTGGCAAAGGGCCGTTCTTCGCCTGCCTTGGCTTGTTGGTTGGAGTTGCGGGGTAAAAAGCGGCCCACGGCAGCAAACAGATCGCGCATCAAGCTGGAGCAATCGCGCCCGCCCTCCAATCCGCCCCAGCCGTAAAAACGGCCCAACGCCCGATCGGCCAGTTCGGCCAGATTGCCTTCACTCGGGGCGATCGGCCACGGTTGCAGCGCCGTGCGATCGGCCCGTGCGGTGATGATTTTGCCCCCCGCGGCTACCACCGGATCGCCCTTGGCGGTTACGGGCAGTAGCGCGCCGATGTCCGCTTCGAATAAAAAGCGGTTTTGCAGATCGTAAACGGCGGTTTTTTCCCGCACCACGGCACTCAGCGGCAGAGCGCCCAAATAGGCCGCCTCCGCTTGGGTAAGCACCGCAATTTCATGGGGCCGCACCCAGCCGTGGGCGTGGTCGCTCTCCACAAAAATCCAGTCGCCCCGCGCGCTTTGGTGGGTGATGCGAACCGGATGCTGCGGGTAGAGCCGCGAGTTTTGCAGGTAGTCAAAGGGGTAGCCTTCCCCCGCTTTTTTAAAGTCCTTGAAAAACGGCTCTTCGGTGGGGAAGTTGCGCAGATCGACGGCACGAAGCGAGAGGCCCGGCGTGCTGCGGTTGGGGTAGGTTTCGATCTGCGCGTTGAGGGCCAGGTCATTAAACCACGCCTCATTCAGCGGCAAACGGTTGGCCCCGTAACCCTTGCCGAAGGTGTACGACGTCCACGGCCACCCGATCCGCGTTGCGTTAAACTCGTAGTTCTCGGCCCACACCGAATAGCGGCGCGTTAAAAAATCGGCCTTAAACGCTTCGGCTTGGGCGGCGCTCCATAATGGCCGATTGGCGGCCAGATCGCCGGTTTTAACCGCCACGATTCCGGCCTTTTCGGGAGAGAGATCGGGCTTTGCGGCGCACCCTAGCAGCAGGGCCAAAAGCAGGCATAAAAACGCGGTTTGTTTCATGGCCCGCACTTTACCAAAAACCCCAAAAGCTTCCCTGTGTTAACATGGTTCCCATTTAGAAATTTTGGGGGCAATCGTGAAAGTTTTACTGCTCAAAGATGTCAAAAATCTGGGCAAAGCCGGAGAGATCAAAGAGGTCAAAGAGGGTTACGGCCAAAACTTCCTCATCGGCAAAGGGCTGGCCAAACTGGCCACCGACGCGGTCATCCGCCAGTATCAGGCACAGGAAAAAGCGCGGCAGGAGGAAGAGGCCGCCCGACTGGCGCAGCTTAAAGAGCTGGCCAAAAAACTCGAAAACGTCAAAGTCTCCATCCCTAAAAAGGTCGGGGCCAACGGTTCGCTTTTTGGCGCGCTGAAAAAAGAAGACGTTGCCGAAGCCTTGGCCAAAGCGGGCTTTGAGGTGGACAAAAAAGATATCGAGATGGACAATGCCATCAAAGCGACCGGCATTTACGAAATCAGCGCCAAACTCGGCCACGGGATGCACCCGAAATTCAGCGTCGAAGTGACCGCCGAATAATGTTCGAGGCAACCACCATTCTGGCCTACCGCACCGACGAGCTGGCGGTGATTGGCGGCGACGGTCAGGTGAGTTTCGGCAACACCGTGCTGAAAAACAACGCCGTCAAAATCCGCACCTTGGGCGGCGGCAAAGTCTTGTCCGGTTTTGCGGGCTCCACTGCCGACGCCTTTATGCTTTTTGACATGTTCGAACGGATGCTCGAGGGGCAAAAAGGCGATCTGCTCAAAGCGGCAATCAACTTCGCCAAAGCGTGGCGGCAGGACAAAATGCTGCGCCGTTTAGAAGCGATGATGCTGGTGCTGGACACCAAACACCTTTTTATCCTCAGCGGCACCGGCGACGTGGTCGAACCCGAAGACGGCGCGATCGCGGCCATCGGCAGCGGCGGGATGTACGCGCTTAGCGCCGCGCGGGCCTTAAAAGGCCACGCCAATTTAGACCCCGAAACGATCGTCAAAGAGTCGCTCAAAATCGCAGGGGAAATCTGCATCTACACCAACACCAACATTAAAACACTGACTTTGAAAGCCTAAGAATTTTATGGATTTGACTCCCAAACAGATTGTCGCCTACCTGGACGACTTTATCATCGGCCAGCGCGAGGCCAAAAAGGCGATCGCCATTGCGCTGCGAAACCGCTGGCGGCGGCTTAAACTTCAGGGCGAAATGCGCGATGAGGTCTTGCCCAAAAATATTTTGATGATCGGCCCCACGGGGGTTGGCAAAACCGAGATCGCCCGCCGGATGGCCAAACTGCTCAAACTCCCCTTTATCAAGGTGGAGGCGACCAAATACACCGAAGTGGGTTTTGTGGGCCGCGATGTGGAATCGATGGTGCGCGATCTGGTCGCCGACGCGCTGAAAATCGTGCGCGAAGAGGAACTGGCCGCCCAGGGGCCGGACCTCGACGACTACATCACCGACAAAATCGCCTCCGAACTGATGCCCCCACCGCCCAAGGGCGCGCCGGAATCGCGCGTCGTGGAGCACAAGCTGGCGCTGGAAAAGATGAAAGCGCGGGTCAAAAACGGCGAAGTCGATCATTTGACGGTCAATGTGGAGGTTTCGCCCAAAAGCCATGTGGAGGTGGCGGGCATGGACAACCTGCCGCCGGAGATGATGAAGTTGCAGGAGTCGCTTTCTAAAATGTTTGGCCAGATGAACGCGCCCTTAAAAAAAGAGGTGACGGTCAAAGAGGCCAAGGAGCTTTTGAAAGCCGAAGCCAGCGAACGATTGTTGGATATGGACAAAGTGCGCCGCGAAGCCCTGCGCCGGGCGGAAGAGGGCGGCATTATCTTTATTGATGAGATGGACAAAATCGCCGTCGCGGCGGGCATTTCGCGGCAGGGCGACCCCAGCAAAGAGGGCGTTCAGCGCGATCTGTTGCCCATCGTCGAAGGCAGCACGGTCAACACCAAATACGGCCCGGTCAACACCGATCATGTGCTTTTTATCGGCGCGGGGGCGTTTCATGTAACCAAGCCGAGCGATCTCATTGCCGAGCTTCAGGGCCGCTTTCCCTTGCGCGTTGAGATGACGTCGCTGGACGAAGAGTCGCTCTATAAAATCCTCACCACCCCCAAAAACTCGCTGGTCAAACAGTACGAGGCGCTGCTGGCAACCGAAGGGGTGACGCTGGGCTTTGAAGACGACGCCCTAAAGGCCATGGCCAAACTGGCCAAACAGGCCAACGACAAAACCGAAGATATCGGCGCGCGCCGCCTGCACACCGTTATGGAAAAGGTGCTCGAAGAGATCAGTTTCACCGCCGACGAACAGTCCGGCCAAAGCGTCAGCGTTACCGCTGCATTAGTTCACGAAAGGCTGGATAACATTTTTGCCCATGAAGACACCGCCCGATACATCCTCTAATACCCGTTCGGGGTTTGTGGCGGTCATCGGCCGCCCCAACGCCGGCAAAAGCACCCTGATCAACGCGCTCGTCAACGAACGCATCGCCATGGTCAGCCACAAGGCCAACGCCACGCGCAAGCGCCAGCACATCATTTTGATGCATGGTAACACGCAGATTGTACTGGTCGATACCCCCGGACTGCACGAGCGCGAACGCGAATTGAACAAATTTATGCTCAAAGAGGCGATCCGCGCCATGGAAGAGTGCGACCTGGCGCTTTTTATCGCCGATATGGCCGACACGACGGAAAACTACGAAAAGTTTCTGGCGCAGGCGGGCAACAAGCCGCATATCGTGGTCTTAAGTAAAATGGACAACTTCACCCACGATCAGCGTCTGGCAAAGTTGATCGCCTATCAGCCCTTTCAGGACAGGTTCCGCGCGATTATTCCCGTTTCGGCCAAAAACACCGACTATAAATCCCTGCTCTCCGAGATTGCCAAAAACCTGCCCGAAGGGCCGTGGTATTTCGACCCCGACGATCTCACCACCCAAACGACCCGCGAGGTGTACCGCGAAATGATCCGCGAGGCGCTGTTTGACGGGCTTAGCGACGAGCTGCCCTATGAAGCGGATGTCACGATCGACAAGTTCGAAGAGAAAAAGAAGGTCGATGTCATCACCGCGAGCATCATTATCGAGCGCGATTCGCAAAAGGGGATTGTGATTGGCAAAGAGGGCGCGGCGATCAAGCGCATCGGCCGCAATGCCCGCGAGATGATGGAAAAGTTCTCCGATCGGCAGGTTTTTCTGGATTTGAGCGTGCGGGTGGTGCCCGGCTGGAGCAAAGACAAGGCATTTCTAAAAAAGCTGGGGTATGATCCCGAAAGCTAGGCAAGGAGCGTTTGGTTTTGAAAGGTTTTGTTAAGGTCCTGCTTGCGGGGCTGCTGATGACGGGGGTTGCGGCGGCCAATGAGCTTGCGGATTTGTATCGCAGCGGCGGTTTGGAGGCGTTGGAGAAACGGGCCAACGAGCTGCTCTCTTCGCCGGAGTATTGGCACGGAAAGCTAGCGGCGATCGATACCCGTTTTGGCTATTTCGAGGAGCCGCGCAAGCACCTGTTCGTGGTGGACAAATCGGCCCAGACTTTTGCTCTATACGACTATCAGGGCGGCCATTTGGTACACGAAGGGGACTACAACGCCACGCTGGGCGACGCCCACGGCGACAAGTTTGTAGAGGGGGACCTCAAAACCCCCGTGGGGGCTTACCGCATTACCGGCCGCCTCAGCCAGCAAACCCACAAGCTCGATAGCTACTACGGACCGTTGGCCTTCACCACCAATTATCCCAACTATCACGATCGCAAGCTCAAAAAGACCGGCCACGGCATTTGGGTTCACGGGTTTCCCCTTAACGGCCACCGCGAAAACAACAACTCCGAAGGGTGTGTCGTGATCGACAACAATCTGCTCGTTGAGATCGACAAGCGGGTCAGTTCGGAAAATATCGTGGTGCTGATTAACGAAGAGGGGCGGCTGGAGGCCGCCAAGGAGGATCTTTCGGAGATCTTGGCGCTGCTGTTTAAGTGGCGCTGGACATGGAAAACCAATCAGATCGACGACTATCTTTCGCTTTACAGCGACGATTTTACCCGACACGACGGGATGCGCCGCGATGTTTTCGTGGGCATGAAACGACAGATTTTTTCTAGGAATGAGCAAAAGCAAATTGATTTCTCAGATATAGAAGTGGTACCATACCCCAACTCCATCGGCCAGACGCTCTACCGCGTGCGTTTATGGCAGGACTACACCGCCCCCAGTCACGTTTCAAGCCGCACCAAGGAGCTTTATGTGCGTAAAGAGAGCGGCCGTTTCGTGATTACGCTGGAACACTAAGAAGGAGACGGCTTGGCCAAAACGCCCACTCAAACAGTCGCCTTTCTTTCCACCGCCCCGGAACGTTGCTGGAAAACCGGCGGCGCAACGCCCCGGCAGACTCCGCTTGAGGAGATGGGCCGCAGCGGCTGTGTTGTTGCCGCGCTGGACGAACGGGAGTTTGTCTTTCACCAGTTTGAGATGCAGCGCGATCTCACCGCCGAACAGCTGGCCGAATCGGTTGAGATCAAAATGTTTCAGGATGCGGGCCTCAACCCCATGCTGGAGTACAAAAACGCCTTCTGCCGCCGCCCCAGCCGCCAGGACAGCCGCATCAACTTCGTCAACGCCGTTGCCGCTTCGATGGGCGCCTTGGAGGGCGCAACCGCCGCCGTGCGCGAGGAGAGTGCCTACATTGACGCGGTCGTTCCGCTGACCACCTTGCCCTATGCCCTCTACAACGCGGAGATCCTGGAGAAAAAACGGGATGTGTTTATCTACTTTCAAAAGGACGCGCTGCAGATCGCCCTTTTTGACGAGGGGGAGTTTGTCTATGGCAAGGCGCAGGATTACGGCATCCGCAAACTGCTGGACGAATATGTCGCCCTCAGCCGCGACCGGATGGAGTATGCCGACTTTGTACAGCTGCTGATGACGGCAAAGCCCAAAAGTCAGGATCCCGAGCAGATCGCGCAGAGTCTGGGCGATTTAAGGGAGGTGATCTCCACCGCGCTGGCGGGCGTCAAAAATATCTTGCTCTATGCGGGCCGTATCTCCGGCGTGGGGGAATATGACCGCGTTTTTGTGGGAACCTGCGAAGGGCTGATTCCCGGCGTTGAGGAGCTGGCGCAGGAGATTTTGGAGATCGAAGCCCACGAGTTTATCTTCTACACCTCCTTTTATATGCAGGGCGAACCCTATATCGATCAGTTCGCCGTTTTGGCGCTTTTGGAGGGCCAAAATCTCCAAGCCGGGCTTAAGGCCAACCCCTTTAACGTCACCCCCTACCGCCGTCCGGGGGCGTTTTTAAAACGGCCCGGCGGAAAACTGGTTTTGTGGGCCGCCGCCTCCTTGCTGGCGGCGGTTTTATGGCCGGGTTTTTACGGGCTTCAGACCCTTTGGCTGGAATACCAGACCCAAAAGGGGCTGCAGTCCTTGGGCAAGAGCCGCATGGAGTTTGAGGCCCTTCAAGACCGCCGCAGCGCGCTGGCCCAGGAGCGCGAAAAGCTCGAAAAGCAGCTGGCGCAAACGGAAAAAACCTTCGAGGAGTCCGTCGCGCTGCTCAAAAGCGTCCACGACAAACGGCTGCTCTCCTCTCCGGTGACGACCGGGCTTGCCAACCTCTTTGCCGAGCTGTCGCGATCGGGCGTTTATGTGCAGACGCTGACCCTTGAGGGGCGCAAGGTCGAACTGGCGCTTTCGGCCTCGAAGGACACCCAGATAACGGGATTGCTCGAAAATCTGGTGGTCCGCCGCTACGCGCCGGAGCTTTCCAGAATCGAACGGCAGGAGAGCAGCCGCCGTTTTATCACGCAACTGAAGGTGGTGCTGCCATGAATCTGCACGCACTGCTTGATACCCTAAGCGCGCAGCTGGACGTTCTGGTCACCAAGGTGGACGGCTGGGTGGCCGGACGTAAAAGCAGCGAGGTGCTGATGATCTCCTTGCTGATTCCCGCCGTTTTGCTCTTTGGGGCCTACGAATTGCTCATTCCCGGCGAGCAGCGCAAAACGGCTCAGGCCCGCGCCGAGCTCAACCGCGTGCATCAGGAGCTGAGCGTTTACCGCATGAGCGGCGGCGATGAAGAGCTGGAGTTGATGCGCCAGCAGGTGGAGTCTTTGAACGCGCGGATCCAAAAGCGCCAGCTGGCCGAGGAGTATCTTCAGTCACGGCTTTCGGAGCTGGAGCATCTGTACTTTACCCGTTCGGAGTGGGCCGACCATCTGCGCCTGATCGCTTCGGCGGCGGCCGGACACGGCGTGACGCTCAAGGTCATGGAAAACCGCGTCGAAGAGGGCGGCATGGGCTTTTTGCCCGTGATGCGCATCACCCTCGAAGGGGAGGGCAGTTTCGACCGCGCCATGCGGTTTATCCATGCGCTGGAGGCGGGGGCGAAGATTTCGCCCGTGGAGCGGCTGAGTCTTGAGGCGGCCGGCGGGAACCGGCTGGCCTTCAAGCTTGAGACGGTGCTTTGGGGGCTCAAATGAGAACGTGGCTGGCGCTGATGTGTTGCGGCCTTTGGGCGCTGGCGGCCCAAAGCGTGCCGGAGATGAAGGATATGGTGGCGGTCGATCGGCTGATTGAGGCCATTAAGCAGGCGCCCAAGCCTCCGGCGCCGGAGTTTAAAAACGTCTTTTACAGCGCGCCTAGCGGACGGTTTGTCCCCGCGGTTAGCCAAAAGCCGTTGACGCTGGAGTCGATCGTGGGTAATAAAGCCCTGATTTCGGGCGGCTGGCGTCAGGCGGGGGATGCCTTTGACGGGTATGAAGTGGTGGCGGTTTATGCGGATTATGTCATTTTGAAGCGGGGGGATAAAACGATGCAAATTACCATGAAAGCCAGAGCAACACAGGCGATTTTGAAAGCGAGCGACCAATGAAAACCGTTGCCGCAACCGCTTTTTTTGCATGGTTTTTGACCCTCTCTCTGCACGCCGCGTGCAACGGCGAACGCTTTAACGTCACCATCAAGGAACCCATCGGCCTCAAAGAGGCGATGCTTTCGGTGGTCGAAGAGTGCGGATTGTCGCTCTCCATCGAAGGGGAGGGTACCGCCACGCGGCTTGATTCGGCCAAGGTCGGCTACATCACCCTGCGGGCCGTCAGCGCCGAGGAGGCGATCGCCTTCTTGATGCAGCGGGCCAACCTGCACCACCGCCTTGAGGGCGATCTGCTCACCGTGCGGCATCTGGACACCCGCGTTTTCAAGCTGGATTACGTCAACTTCACCCGCACGGGCAGCAGCAGTTCGGATATTAAAATCGGCGGATCGGCGCAAGTGAGCGGTGGAGGCGGAGGCGAAGGTGCGACCGCCGGAAACAGCAGCACCTCGATCAAAACTCAGGAGAGCTTTGATTTTTGGGCAACGCTCAAGGATGAAATCTACGCCGTGCTCAACCGCCCGGAGGACAGCGACCGGCTGGCGGTTGCCAAAGAGAGCATTATTATCAACCCCCAAAGCGGCCTGATTACGGTCACCGGCACCTGGCGGCAGATTGATCGGGTCAAGCGCTATCTGGAGCGCACGCTGCAATCGCTCAAGAAACAGGTGATGATTGACGTGCAGATTATCGCCGTGGATATGGACGGCTACAGCGCCACGGGGATCGACTGGGCCAAGTTTCCGCTCTTTACGACCACGGCACGCGGCAATTACAACTATAACAGCTCGCAAAACGGCAGAAGCATGAGCGACGGCACGACGATCGTCACCGCCGACAGCGGGCAGTTTGAGTTTAACCTCAAAAGTTTTATCAACTTTCTCAAAACCCAGGGCGACGCCAAGGCGCTTTCCAATCCCAAAGTGCTGGCCATGAACAACCAGCCGACGCTCATTAGCGTGGGGGATAATATTAATTATTTGATTTTATCCAGCACCGTTCTTTCCGGTGGCAGCTCCGGTAGCGCTACGCAGACCACGGAACAGCAGGATATTTTTGTGGGCGTTTTGCTCGACATTACGCCCCAGATTGACGACGAAGGCTACATTACGCTGCGCATTAACCCTTCCATCAGCGAACTCAAGTATGCCGAAGACGGCCAGCGCCAAGCCGCCGCGCGCCAGATTGCCCCCGATACGGTTTCCCGCCGCATCTCGTCGGTGGTGCGGGTTAAGGACCGCGATGTGATTGTGCTGGGCGGGCTGATTAGCAACTTTAATCAGGTCGAAGAGAGCAAGTTGCCGGTTTTGGGCAGCATCCCCTTTCTGGGTAAATTCTTCGGCGCCAAGCGGGCCACCAACACCAGCCGCGAAATTGTCTTTGTGCTGACTCCCCAGATTGTGGATGACGCCAGAGGCGTTTCGCTTAAAGAGCTGGGCTATCAGGAGACCGCCCAAAAAAGCGTGCGTCCGCTGATCCGCTCCGATCTCCCCGATATGAAGGCCTTTGATGAGTGAAGAAGCGGCGCTGTACGAAAAGGCAAAGGGGCTGTTTGAGGACACCGAGCATAACGAGTATTT
This sequence comes from Campylobacterales bacterium, assembly GCA_050251635.1. Lineage (GTDB taxonomy): Bacteria > Campylobacterota > Campylobacteria > Campylobacterales > SZUA-545 > JBFWML01. Next base: position 23,836 of record JBFWML010000008.1, read on the forward strand.
CGTGCTGCTCACCCGCACCCGTCTGGCCTACGGGAAGCTGGTTAATTCGCTGAAAAACCCCTTTAAGATTATTCTGCTCTACGGCCGCCCCGGCACGGGCAAAAGCTACCTGCTGCAGCGTTTTTTCTTCGATCATAAAGACCGTTTTTCGATGTTTTTGTACAAAAATCCCACCTTTAGCGGCGAAGACCGGCTGATCGAAATTTATGAGTCGATCTGGCAGGAGCGTCCGGCGGCCAAGGATTTGCACACGCTCATCGCCGCCTTTAAGGCCAAGACGCAAGAGCCGATCTACATTCTGCTGGACGAAGCGCAGCTCTATAGCGACGATCGGCTCGAATGGATCCGCACTCTTTCAAACGAAGAGGTGTTTCGTTTCATTATCGTCGTGCATAAGGTCGATCAAGAGGATCTGCTCGCCAAGGAGCATTTCAAGACCCGCACCTTCGAGACGATCGAGATCGGTTCGATCGATCTGGCCGAGGTTTCCAGGTTTGTGGAAACAAAATTGCTTCTGGGTGAGTTGCCAGAGTTTTATGACAGATTCAAACGCCGCAATTTCGAGCGTATTTACCAGTTGACCCGTGGAAATCTGCGGGATATCAACCGGCTGATGCACCGTTTTTTCGATCTGCTCTCCGAGATGGCTCAGAAAAAACCGCATCGCATACCTTCACGGTTTTCAAACCGGCTACTCGAAATGGCGGCGCTTGATTTAGGGATGTTGAATGGATAGACTCCAAAAACTTGAACGCGGATGGCTGCTTTACAAACTGCGCCAATCCGTCAAAATCGTGCTGATCCTCTCCGTGGCGGTGCTGATCGGCGGCGCGGCGGTATATCTGGTTTTGCAGGGTACGCAGGCGTTGCAGCAAGCCCCCGCAAGCGTTAAAGAGCCCGCCGCGAAACCGGCCGAACCCGAACAGGCGCAGGCCCCCGCAAAGCCTGCCCCCGCCGCTCCTGCGCCCAAGGCGCCGGTACTGCTTAAGCTTGCGCCCGATTACGAGTTTGAGCGCGAGATCGAGCGCCGCGTCGCTCCCCGCCCTGCCGCCGCCGTGCCCACGCCTCCTGCCGCCTCTGCGCTCTCCATCGCGCGGGTAGGCTCCTTGAGCGCCCTGGAGGCGGCCTTTGAGAGTCAGCCGACCTACGCCAAGGCGGTGGAGATCGCCGAAGGCTATCTTGCCGAAGGCAACAGCGCGCAGGCGCTCAAATGGGCCCTGAAGGCCAATGAAATCAACAACGAAGATGAACGCAGCTGGGCGGTCTTTGCCGCGGCAAGCAACAATCTGGGCCGCAAGGATCAAGCCGTCGGCGCGCTGAAGGCCTATCTGGCCGCCCGCCCGTCGCAACGCCTCAGCCAGCTGCTGACTCGATTGGAGCAACCGTGAAGTTTATACAAGCGCTCCTGCCGGTTTTGTGGGTTGCCGTGATGGCTTCGGCCAATACGCCCGATCGGGTCATTTCGCTCTATCATCAGGGCGATTTTCGCACCGCCTGCCTGGAGGGCGCGCGGATTTTGCGCGACAGCCGGGACGATGAAACCTTTGTCAACGCCTACGGCATCGCCTGTCTCAAAAGCGACTTTATCGATCTGGCCGTTCCTGCGGTGATGTATCTGCGCTCCACCCCCGGCGCACGGCAAAACGCCAACTATATTTTGACGGTGGTGCTGCAAAAGAAGATGCTCTACCACGCGCTGGCGGACAATGTGGATATCCGCAACGCCTATCTGCCCGATACGCCCCATGTGCTTTCCAAGGTGTACAACACCTTTGCCAAGGGCAACTTCACCGAAACATCTCAGGGGGTTTACGAGATGCGAATCAACGATCGGCGCGTAACGCTCGATTCGTTGCACGACGGCGGCCACTTTAAGATCCGCATCCGGCAGTATGACAACGGACGGATTATCGACGAACATCTGTATTGGTAGGGCATGTTACAAAAAAAGATCAGACTGGGGGATATGCTCGTCGAGGCGGGCCTGATCACAAAAGAGCAGCTTGAGGAGGCGATCGTCGTTCAAAGGGGCGATCCGGCGGGGCGTAAGCTCGGTCAGGTAATCGCCGACAACGGACTGGTGCCCGAAGAGACCATTCTAAGAATGCTGGCCGATCAGCTCAAGGTGACCTATCTTGAGCCCGGCACCTTCGACGGCGACATGAAGCTGGCCGGACGGCTGCGGGCCGATACGCTCAAGCGCTGTATGGCCGTGCCCGTGCGGGAGGAGAAGGAGGGCTATCTAATCGCCTTTGCCGATCCGCTGGATTTGGGGGCGCAGGATACGATTCAGCGCGCGCTTTCGGATAAGCCGCTGTTGATGGCCATCACCGCTCAGTCGGAGGTGACCAAAATCATCGCCCGCTTAGAAACCCAAGAGGGGCTTAAGGAGACGCTGACCGACGTGCGCCGCGAGATGCAGGCGGGCGAGGCGCGGGTCTTAAAAAGCGGCGAGAAGGACGAATCGGCCATTATGCGGCTGATCGAGATTATCTTCACCACCGCCGTCACCCGCAAGGCCAGCGACATCCATATCGAGCCGGCGGCCACCGATTGTCAGGTGCGCGCTCGGATCGACGGTTTTTTAACCGAACTGTTTGTGTTCGATCCCGACATCTATCCGCCGCTTTCGAGCCGCATTAAACTGCTGGGCGATTTGGACATCGGCGAGCGGCGCAAGCCCCAGGACGGCCGTTTTAGCTTTTCCGTGCGCGGCACCGAATACGATTTTCGTCTCTCCACCCTCCCCGTCAGCGGCGGCGAGTCGATCGTCATGCGGATTTTGGATAAGTCCAAGGCGCTGATCCGCCTGGGCGAACTGGGCCTGACCGAAAAAAATCTCGCCCGCTTTAAAAAGGCGATGCACACCCCCTACGGCATCGTCTTCGTCACCGGCCCCACCGGCAGCGGTAAGACAACGACGCTCTATGCGGCATTGAACGAGATTAAAAGCATCGAACACAAGATTATCACCGTCGAAGACCCCATCGAATACCGCATGACGCTGCTGCAGCAGGTGCAGGTACACGAAAAGGCGGGGCTGACCTTTGCCGCCGCTTTGCGTTCAATTCTGCGTCAGGACCCCGATATTATCATGGTGGGCGAGTCGCGCGACAAGGAGACCATCTCCATCGCCATTCAGGCGGCGCTAACGGGCCACTTGGTGTTTACCACCCTGCATACCAATGACGCCATCAGCGCGGTGACCCGCGTGATGGATATGGGGGTTGAACCCTTCTTGGTGGCTTCGTCGGTGGTGGCGATTCAGGCGCAGCGGTTGGTGCGGCGGGTTTGTCCGCACTGCAAGCAGCCGGTTACCTATCCGGCCGAGCTGGTCGGACGGCTGACGCCCCATCTGCCCGCCGGAGCGCAGAACCTTGAGTTTTTTAAGGGAACGGGGTGCAAAAAGTGCGGCAACAGCGGCTATCTGGGACGGACGATGATCACCGAGGTGCTTGAAATCGGCGAATCCCTTGCGGAGCTGATCGTGCGCGGCGCGAGCCGGGCGCAGATGCTCGAAGCGGCCAAAAAAGAGGGTTTTGAAGAGATGTTTACCGACGGTCTTCGTAAAATTGCAGCGGGAGAAACCACCCTCGAAGAGGTGATGCGCGTGGCCAAACTATGAACGCAGCGGCCGAGAGCCTGACGCATCTTAAGGTTCTCTACGTCGAAGACGAGCCGCTTATCCGCGAAGCGTTGGGCCGTTTTCTGCGCCGCCGCGTCGGCGTGCTGCATGAGGCAGGCAACGGAGAGGCGGGGCTTGAGCTATTCGTTCAGCACCGTCCCGATCTTGTGATTACCGATATCCGTATGCCCAAGATGGACGGCTTGGAGATGTCCGAAAAGATCCGTGAGCTTGACCGTGAAGTGCCCATTGTCATTACCACCGCCTTTAACGACGAGGCCTATTTTATCCGCGCCATCGACATCGGCATCGACAAGTTCCTGAAAAAGCCGATCGAAAACGCGCAGCTGCTTGATGCCTTGGTTAAAGTAGGCCGCCTGACGCTTCAGCAGCGGCAGCTTGAGGACAAAAACCGCCTGATTAACCTGATCTTGGACAACATCTCCGAACTGGTGATGATCTACCGCCAAGAGGAGATTCTCTTTCTGAACAACGCCTTTTTGAACTTTGCGGGAGTGCCCGATGTGGAGGCCTTCAAGGCCCACAAATGTCTAGAACCGCTGCTGGTGCCCAAGGAGGACTCCTTTTACAAGGACCGCCGTTTTCTAGATTGGATCGAAGATGTGCTGCAGACGCAAAAACAGGAGTTTATCGTCCATATGCACTCGCCCAACGAGCGGCGCAGCGAAGCGGGCGCCTATATTATCCGCGCCGCGCCGATTTCTGAGAGCGAAGGGGTTTTGGTCACCTTTATCGACGTCACCTCCCTGGAGCACGAAAAGGAGCGCATCAACAAGCTGGCTATCACCGATTCGCTCACGGAGATTTTCAACCGCAAGAAATTCAACGACGAACTCGAACGGGAACTTGAGCGCAGCCTCCACTACCGCCAACATCTCAGCCTGATTATTTTCGATATCGATCACTTCAAGCGGGTTAACGACGAGTTCGGTCACCCGGTGGGGGATGTGGTGCTGCAGGAGATTAGCCGCGTGGTGCGTCACGGCATCCGCCGGAGCGACGTTTTCGCCCGTTACGGCGGCGAGGAGTTTGTCGTTTTGCTGCCCGAAAACGATCTCAACGGCGCGGCAGCGCTGGCGGAAAAGCTGCGCAGCACCATCGAACACCACACCTTTGACGGCGTAGGGCAGGTCACCTGCAGTTTCGGCGTGGTCCAGCTGGAAGAGAACGAGGAGGCCGACAGCTTTATCAAGCGGGCCGACGAAGCGCTTTACCGGGCCAAAAACAGCGGACGCAACTGCGTCGCGCTCAGCCACAAAGGAGTCTAGATGGCCATTGTGACCCCCTTTTTAGCTGTGGACGGCGTGATCGAACTGTTTGACGGACCGCATCTAAAGGGGGTGGTTTTGATCAAGCGCAAAAATCCCCCCTTCGGCTGGGCGCTGCCCGGCGGTTTCGTGGATGTGGGCGAAACGGTCGAAGCGGCTTTGGCGCGTGAAATGAAAGAAGAAACCTCTCTGGAGGTGACGCGCCACGAGCTGATCGGCGTCTATTCCGATCCGGCCCGCGACGCGCGTTTTCATACCGTCAGTCTGGTTTACCGCTGCAGCGCCGCCGGCACGCCCGTGGGGGCGGATGACGCCAAGGAGGCCCGCGTTTATGCCCTAAACGAGCTGGGCGGTTTAGAACTGGCCTTTGATCACAAGCAGATTCTTCAAGACTACCTCAAAAAGTACCACGCCCTATGAAACGTTTTCGCATCGCGCTGGCGCAGATCAATACAACTGTCGGCGATATTGCGGGTAATACCGCCAAGATTCTTGAGCAGATCGCCGCAGCCAAAGCCGCCGCAGCGGATATGGTGGTTTTTCCCGAGCTGGCCGTGACGGGTTACCCGCCCGAAGACCTGCTTTATAAACCGGGCTTTATCGCCAGAAATCAGCAGGCGCTCGAAGCGATCGCCGCACAGACGCGGGGCATTGTGGCGGTGGTGGGTTTTGTGGAGCGCCAGGAGGATATTTACAACGCCGCGGCAGTGATCGAAGAGGGTGCGATTGTTGGCGTTTACCGCAAGCACCATCTGCCCAATTACGGGGTTTTTGACGAAGAGCGCTATTTCCAGCGCGGACACGAAACGCTCCTGCTGGAGCTGGACGGCTACAAGGTGGGCGTTGCGGTGTGTGAGGATTTGTGGTTTCCCGAAGGGCCGCTGCACCACGCGGCGATTTTGGGGGCGGAGGCGGTGGTGGTGCTGAACGCTTCGCCCTTTAGCGCGGGCAAAGTACAGGCAAGACGGGAGATGCTGCTCACCCGCGCGCGCGATTCGCGCTGCGCGATCGCCTATGTCAACCAGGTGGGCGGTCAGGATGAGCTGGTTTTTGACGGGCGCAGCATGGTGATCGACGCGCAGGGTCGCGTGCTGGCCAAAGCCGCCCCCTTTGCGGAGCAGCTCCTATTGTGCGATCTGGACATGGAGGAGATCTTCCGCCTGCAGCTTAAGGATGCGCGGCTCAAAACCCTGCGATCGCGCACCGGTGGCGCCGCAGCGACCACGCTTAAGCTGGCCCGGCGTCTGCCCAAACGGCCGTTGATGCCCCGCGAGGCGGTCAGCTTTGTGCAGGGACCCGAAAATGTCTATAACGCGCTGAAGCTGGGGCTTAAGGACTACATCCGCAAAAACGGCTTTGACACGGTAGTGCTGGGTTTAAGCGGCGGAGTCGATAGCGCGCTGGTGGCCACAATTGCCGCCGATGCGCTCGGGGCGGATAAGGTGGTCGGCGTTTTGATGCCGTCGCCCTATAGCTCATCCGGCAGTATCGATGATTCCGTAGCGCTGGCCGAAAATATCGGTATCCGCACGCTCAATATTCCCATCGAACCGATGATGAAAAGTTACGGCGCGGCGCTGGAACCGCACTTTGCGGGGCGCGCCACCGACGCCACCGAGGAGAACCTGCAAGCGCGCATCCGGGGCATGCTTTTGATGGCGCTGAGCAATAAGTTTGGCTGGATTGTGGTGGCCACGGGGAACAAGAGCGAAATGAGCGTCGGTTACGCGACGCTTTATGGCGATATGGTCGGCGGCTTTGCCTTGATTAAAGACGTGCTCAAAACCACCGTGTATGAGCTGTGCCGATGGCGCAACGAGCAGGGCCGCGCCATCCCGGAAAATATCCTGACCAAAGCCCCCAGCGCCGAGCTGCGCCCCGGCCAAACCGATCAAGACGAACTGCCCGCCTACGAGGTGCTCGATCAGATTATCCGCTGCTATATCGAGGACGACCTCAGCATCGACGAGATCGACGCGCTGGGCATCGATCCGGCGGCGACGCGCAAGGTGGTGCGGCTGATTAACCAGAACGAATACAAGCGCCACCAGGCCCCCGTGGGTATCAAAATCACCGAACGGGCCTTTGGCCGCGATCGGCGCATGCCTATCACCCACCGTTTTAAAGAGTAGTTACCGGCTCTTTTTGACGCCCTTGCGTTCGCACAGGTGCGCGACGGGGCATTGGCTGCAAAAGGGCGAAACCGGTTTGCAGAGGGTTTGACCGAAGGCGACGAGCAGATCGTTAATGCCGTTCCAGCGATCGACGGGGATTTTTTTGCGTAGCGCCATTTCGGTCTCTTCGGGGGTTTTTGTGCGCACAAAACCCAGCCGGTTGGAGATGCGGTGGACGTGCACATCGACGCAGATGGCGGGTTTGTTAAATCCCAGCGCCACCACCAGATTGGCGGTTTTGCGGCCTACGCCTTTGAAGGTCATCAGCGTATCGAGGTCATCGGGGACCCGGCCCGCGAACTCGTCGATCAGGCGGCGGCAGATTTGTAGAATCTGAGCGGCTTTATTGCGGTAAAAACCCACGGGAAAAATGGCCCGCTCGATCGTCTCCTGCGAAAGCGCGTTCATCGCCTGGGGGGTGTCGGCCAGCTCAAAGAGCCGACCTGAGGCGGCGGCGGTTGTTTCGTCTTTGGTGCGCAGGCTGAGAATGGTTGAGATCAGCACCCGGAAGGGGTCATTGCTGTGGTGCGCGATCAGCGTTACAACGGGCGCGTTCCATTTGGGGTATTCGCCGGATAAAATCTCCAAAACCGCCAGGTAGCCCTCTAGCCTCATGCCGCCTCCAAAGGCAGGCGAATGCACAGCCGCGCGCCTTCGCCGGTATTTTCGGCGTTGATGGCGCCGCGCATATTCTGTTCGACAATCATCTTGGCCATATACAGGCCGATTCCGCTGCCTTTGCCCTCCTCCTTGGTGGAGAAGTAGGGCTCAAAAATCCGCTCCAGCAGGTGTTCGGGGATACCGCCGCCGTTGTCCTCCACGCACAAAACGGCCCACGCTTCCTGAAGGCTCAGGCTGATATGAATGCGCCGGCCCGTCTCACGGTGGGTATCGAGAGCGTCTTTGGCGTTGCTGAGCAGATTTAAGAGCGCCTGACCCAGTTCGTTTTCGTACCCTTTGACAACTGCGGGCGCATCGCTTAAGTCGGCGATCAGGTCGATATTGTGCGCCTGAAGCTGCGCGCCCACCAATGAAAGGCTGTGCTCCACCACCGATCTGAGATCAAATACCCGCTCGAACTTGTCCGGTTTGAAGAAGTTTCTAAAGTCGTTGATGGTCTGGCTCATAAAGCGAATCTGGCGCATCGATTTTTCGATGGTTTCATGCAGATACCCGTCATTGAGCTCTCCGTGCCGCCACGCATCTTCGATGTCCTGCACGTAAAGTCCCAGCGAGTTCAGGGGTTGACGCCACTGATGGGCGATGGCACCGATCATTTCGCCCATGGCGGCCATTTTGGATTGCTGGATCAAAAGCTTCTCCTGCTCGCGCTTTTTGTCCTCCAGCTCCATGCGTTTGCCGACCTCGTAATAGACCCGCTCCTCCAGCGTGCGGCTAAGCGCCTCCTGCGCCCGCTCGAACTCCTTGCGTTTGGAAATATCGCTGATGGCGCCGATCATGCGCCATTCGCCCCCTTGGGTTTCAAAAAACGCGCCGTGCTCTTCGGCGTCAAAATAGCTGCCGTCCCTGCGCTGCATCCGGTACTCCATATCCATCGAGCCGTTGAAGGTTTGCGCCTGTTCCCAGATGGCCATTGCGCGGTCGCAGTCATCGGGGTGAATCAGCGCTTCGCGTTCTGAGGGACCAAAACGGGCAAAGGCTTCGGGGGTGTAGCCGGTGAGTCCTTCGATGGCTCCGGCCCAGATGATTGTTTGGGTTTGGGGGCGGTATTCGTAGATGAGCTGCCCGGTTTTTTCCGCCGCCAGTCTAAAGCGCGTTTCGCTTTGCTCCAGGGCGATTTTGTGCCGATCGGCTGCTTCGTTTTTTTCCAGTTGCAGGCGGATCAGCCGGTTGGAAAAGAGCCAGCCCGCCAGCGAGATAAGCAGCCAAAACAGCCCCAGCTGCAACGCCGAGGGGAGCCAGCTTTTAAGCACATAGTCCATTCGGACGGTGCTGGCGACGCTCAAGTCGGGGTAGTTTTCCAGCGATCGCAGCGTGGCAAACCGCTTAAAACCGTCCACCGCTTCGGGCAGAATCACGGTTTTGGGGGCTTGCAGCGGCAGCGTGAGGTTTTTCACGGAGGGCGCGCTTTGTCCGATGACCTCCGCCCCCGCATCGGGTGCGCGGATAATAAAACGGCCCTGCGGCCCGTAAAGCAGCCCGACGGAGACCTCCGGCGTATTGAGCAAGGTGGCGTACTCCCTTTGCAGCGCTTCGCGATCGATAATCGCCACGGCAACCCCCTCAAGCTCGCCCTGCGCCGTCCTAAAGGCGCGGCTGAGGCTGAAAAACCACCGCCCCGCGTGGACTTTAGAGGGCTGGGGTTTGCCGATGTAGATTGTTGAGCCGGGGTTTTGGGCATGAAAGCGGAAATAGTCCCGATCGCGCACATCCGGCGGCGTGCCGCTTCCGGTCCAGAGCATAATCTCGCCTTGGGCGTTTAAGATCAGCAGATCCATCGCGTGGGGGAGGGCCTCTTTTTGGACATCGAGCAGGCTTTGAAAAGCATTCATCGAGATTTTGCGCTGCATCCAGTGGTGCATGGCGCGGGTCATAAAGCGATCAAGGTCGCCCATGAGGTGATCGGTGAGGGTGGCGTAGGTGTAGGCCAGATTGCCCGTGAGCGTCGCCGCTTCGGCCAGTTTTTGGCGGTGGGAGAGCCAGATGTTCAAGCCAAACCCCGCCGCCAGAAGGCACGAAAGGGTTAACCAGACAATCAAGCGCCTCCGCAAAAGACCGGATTTTGACACCGTGCCGCCCCCTTTGAAGAATCCTCAATTCTAGCTAAACCCCCCTGTGCGATAATGAAGACTTTTGCAAAGGAACCCCATTGAAAACCCCCTTTAAACTCAAAAGCGATTATGCCGCCGCGGGCGATCAACCCCAGGCGATCGACAAACTCTCCGCCTCGATCGTGCAGGGCAACCGCTATCAGACGCTTTTAGGCGTCACCGGCAGCGGCAAAACCTTTACGATGGCCAGCATTATTCAAAAGCTGCAAATCCCCACGCTGATCATGACCCACAACAAAACATTGGCCGCGCAGCTTTACCACGAGTTTAAAAGCTTTTTCCCCGATAACCACGTGGAATATTTCATCAGTTATTACGACTACTATCAGCCCGAAGCGTACCTGCCGCGCCAAGACCTGTTTATCGAAAAGGATTCGAGCATCAACGACGAGCTCGAACGGTTGCGCCTGTCGGCCACGGCCAGTTTGTTGCACCACGAAGACGTGATTGTGGTGGCCTCCGTGTCGGCCAACTACGGCCTTGGCAACCCCGACGAATACCGCAGCATGGTCAGCAAGGTGTGCGTCGGCGACGAAATGAACCGCCGCGAGTGGCTTTTGCGGCTGGTCGATATGGGCTATAAACGCAACGACAAGTTTTTTGACCGGGGCATGATCCGCGTGCAGGGCGAAGTGGTCGATGTGTTTCCCAGTTACTGGGAGGCGGACGCGCTGCGCGTCGAGTTTTTCGGCGACGAGATCGAACGGCTGAGCATTTTTAACCCCTACACCGGCGAGATGGGCGAGCAGCTCAAAGAGGCCACCATCTACGCCGCAACCAACTTTGCCGTCACCTCCGATCGGCTTAAAAAGGCGATTGTGGAGATCGAGCAGGAATTGGAAGAGCGACTCGCGGAGCTGGAAAAGGCGGGAAAGATGATCGAACACCACCGCCTCAAGCAGCGCGTCGAGTTCGATCTGGAAATGCTCAAAGCGACCGGGGCGTGTAAGGGGGTGGAGAACTATTCGCGCTATTTCACCGGCAAAAAACCCGGCGAAACCCCCTATACGATGATGGACTATTTTGAGGTGACGGGCAAACCCTATCTGGTTATTGTGGATGAATCCCACGTTTCGCTGCCGCAGTTTCGCGGGATGTTCGCGGGGGATCGCAGCCGTAAGGAGGTGCTGGTGGAGTACGGCTTTAGGCTGCCCAGCGCGCTGGATAACCGGCCGCTGAAATTTGACGAATTTATCAACAAAGCGCCCCACTATCTCTTTGTCAGCGCAACACCCGCCGACTGGGAAAACGAACACAGCGCCGTCATCGCCGAACAGGTGGTGCGCCCCACGGGCCTGCTAGACCCCGTGGTGGAGCTGCACGATAGCGACAATCAGGTGGCGATTTTGCACGACGAGGCCAAAAAAGTCATCGCCCGCAACGAGCGCGTTCTGGTGACGACGCTGACCAAAAAAATGTCCGAAGAGCTGCAAAAACACTATCTTTCGTTGGGTTTTAAGGTGAAATATCTGCACTCGGATATCGACGCGATCGAGCGCAACGAGATTATTCGGGGGCTTCGGCTGGGGGAGTTCGATATCTTGATCGGCATTAACCTGCTGCGCGAAGGGCTTGACCTACCCGAAGTGAGTCTGGTGGCGATTTTCGATGCCGACAAAGAGGGTTTTTTGCGCAGCGAAACCGCGCTGATTCAAACGATGGGCCGCGCGGCAAGGAACCTCAACGGCAAAGTGCTGATGTTCTGCAAAAAAACCAGCGCCGCGATGAAAGTCGCCATCGAAACCACCACCGCCCGGCGCGAAAAACAGATCGCCTACAACCTTGAGCGCGGCATTACGCCCCAAAGCACCACCCGCAAGCTCGATGATACGATGCGCCTTGAGGACCACTCCAGGCTGCTGGAGCTGAAAAAAGAGCGGCTTTTAAAAATGCCCGCCGCCGAAAAACAAAAGCTCGTCAAAGAGCTGACCGAAAAAATGAAAACCGCAGCCAAGCAGCTCGAATTCGAAGAGGCGGCTCGGCTGCGCGACGAAATCGCCAAAATAAGGAGTTTGTAATGCGACTGTTTGCCCTGATGATTGCCGGATTGCTCCTGATCGGCTGCAATGAAAAACCGGCGGAGAAACCCGTTGCCGCCCAAAGCGCCGATGTCAAAGACCTTGTCAGCGCCATTTATGCGGGCAGTTTGCCCAAGGCCGCCGAGGCGATCGCGCGCGGCGCGGATGTGAACGGCCGCTGCAAGCTGGGCTGGACGCCGCTGATGCACGCAGGCTTTAGCGGAAATCTGGAGATGGTCAAACTGTTGGTGGAAAAGGGCGCAATTGTTGACAAAGAGGCAATTGAACGCGCCGAAGACCGGGGCAATGGCGCGGTCATTGAGTATTTGAAAGCCCGGCAGCCGTAGCCGCCGGAGGAAACCTAGACGCTAAAGCGGCCCAGTTGAGCGCCCAGCTTTTGGGTGGAGTCATGCAGGTGTTCGCTGGCTTTGGCGATCTCTTCGACGCTTCGGGTGTTGGAGGCGGAGAGTTCGCTCATTTTTTCCACCAGCGCGATCAGGCTTTGAATCTCGCTGCTGGTCGCTTCGGTCTGGCGGGCGGACTCTTCGGCTTCGGTGGCCGCGCTCTCCATCGCTTCGAGGGCGGTAAAAAGCACACGATCGACGCTGGCGGCGGTTTCGTTCAGCCGCTGCGCTTTTTCGTTGTTTTGGCTCATCGCTTCGCTCAAATCCCCCACCGATTGCGTGATGATGCTGATCGTCGCGTCGCTTTCGGTCAGGCTCTTTTGGGTGCGCTCGGCCAGTTTGCGCACCTCGTCCGCCACCACGGCAAAACCCCGGCCGTGTTCGCCCGCCCGGGCCGCTTCGATCGCGGCGTTGAGCGCCAGCAGGTTGGTCTGATCGGCAATGTCGGCGATTACGCCCAAGACGGTGCGCACCTGCTGGGTTTCATGGGAGAGCCGTCCAAGACGATCGGCCAGCTCCATTTCGTTTTCGGCGGTCGCTTGCACTTCGGCGGTCAGGCGGCCCATTTCGCCTCTGGCGTCGCGCAGAGAGTGGTGCGCGCCCTGCAGCGTCTCTTTGCTTTCCAAAATCCGCCCCACCAGTTTGGATAGGGCTTCGCGGGCCACAGCGCCTCTGGCGGAAGCCTCCTTAACGGCTCTGGCCTCCTCTTCGGCGCGGTTGTTGATCTCCTTGGCGGTGGCGAAGAGTTCGTTGGCGATGGAGGCGTTCTCCCCGGCGCTGCGTTTGGCTTCGCGGATCAGCTTATGGGTTTCGTCCAAAAACTCGTTAACCTGACGGCTGGCGGAGGCGATTTCGTCGTGCCCTTCGACGCTCAGGCGGCGGGTCAGGTCGGCGCCGAAATCGTGAATCTTGGCAATGGCGCGAACCGACTTGTTGATCGACGCGGCCACGACCGACGCGGTCAAAACCACCAGCACCACCACCAGCAGCGAAGAGAGGACCAGCGTGGTGCGTCCCTTGGAGAGCGACTGGCGGCTCTCTTCGGCGGTGCGTTCGGAGGCTTCCAAGACGAGCTTTTCGACCTTCTCAAAGTGGGTGCGGATGCCGCAGTAGGGGATAAAGATTTTGTCGTCAACGATCTTTTTGATCGCCCCGTTCTCTTCGGCGCGGTAGGCGTCCATCAAGGCGGGCAGGTGGCCTTTGATCTCGCTCCAGCGCAGGCGGATGCCCTCGATATGCTCGGCGATGGCGGGCTCTTTGAAGAGCGGATCGTTGAGATCGGTGAGCAGTTTGTCGATGGTTTTGATCTGATCGGCCATCATCAGGCGCGAACCTTGGTAGGCCACAAAACCGCCAATCACCTGACCGACGTTGTTGAAGATCCAGCGCACTTCGCCGTCAAGCTTGGCGATTTTTTCGCGGGGAACCATGACGTCGTGGTGCATCGCTTCCAGCGCCGAAGAGCCCTTGGAGGCGATGGTTACGCCCACGATCGAGCTGAGCGCCACGCCGCCCGCGCCCAGAATAATCAACAGCAGAATCTTTTTGAAAATGGTCAGTTCGGAAAGAATATTCATAGGTTTCCTTATAGGGGGCAATTACTCTCGGTCTCGAAGCCTTGGGCTTTCCAACCGGGGATGCCGTCGCGCAGCCAGTAAACGTCGCGGTAGCCCTGTTTAACGGCGGTGACGGCCGCTTTGTAGGAGCGCCAGCAGCTTTTTGCGTTGCAGAAGATAACCAGCGTTTTGGATTTGTCGGTGAGCTTGTCGTGGTGCCAGGTGTCGGCGCTGGGGTCGAAGTTGGCCAGCTTGTTGTCTTTACCGCCCTTTTCGTCATACAGGCACGGCACGGAACCGGGGATGGTTTCCATGATGTACTCGCGGGTGATGCGCGAGTCGCAAAAGACCGCTTTTTTACCGTCGTAAAGCTTCTTGGCGTCGGCGACGGAGATAAAGCGCGCACCGTATGTGAGCGCCTCTTGGGGTTCGGGGGTGTCGGTGGCAAGCAGGGGAATGGCCGCCGCAAACGCGGCCACCAGTAGAAACAACCGTTTCATGGCATTCCTTGACATGAGATTTATGCAAATCCTAGCGGCCAAAGACTTTATTTGAATTGATTAAATCAATTTGTGTGATTAAGCTAACATTTTGTACTACCCGATATAGCGCTTGCGTTTGGCGGGTTTAATCCGGTCCACGTCCACCACCAAGAGCCCGTCGATGCAGTCGTTAAACTCCGGGTCGATCCCAAAGGCGCAGTATTTGACGCCGTCGGCCTCGCAAACATCGGCGTATTGTTTGTAGAGCGTGGGAACGGCCACACCCATTTGACCCAGGTGTTCCTTGAGGATTTTGAAATCCTCTTCGGCGTTGTCGCCGCTGAAAATTTCGCGCATTTCGGCCAAGCTTAAACGGCTGAGCAAAAAGGGGTTTTTCGACTGGGCAACATGGCCCTTGTGGCCGTAGTAGTGACTGTAGTACCACACCAGCATCTCTTTGGCCGCCTTGGGGTAGCTGCCCGAAATGCTCACCGGGCCAAACATATATTTGATCTCCGGGTGGTGGCGCAAATACGCGCCGATGCCCTGCCACAGGTAATCGAGCGCGCGGGTGCCCCAAAAGCGCGGCTGAACGAAGCTGCGCCCTAGCTCGATAGCGTTTTTCAGATAGGGCTCGAACCCTTCGCCCAGATCAAAGAGGCTGGGAATGTAAAGCTTGGCGATATCGCCGTTTTCCAGCAGTTTGCCGGTTTCGCCGATGCGGTAGCTGCCCACCAGTTCGAGGCGCTCTTCGTCCCACAAAATCAGGTGCCGATAGTCGCGATCGAAGCGATCGTTATCCCGGCGGTGTCCCGTGCCTTCGCCTACTTTTCGGAAGGTCAGTTCCCGCAGGCGGCCAATCTCGCGGATCAGCGGCGAGTTGCGCTCGAAGTCGTAGAGATAGATCTTTTTGCCGTCGCTGGTGTCGCCTAAAAGCTGCGCTTTTTTGAGCTCGGCTTTGAGCGCTTGGCGGTCTTCGGGGTGGGCGATGCAGGTTTCGGTGGCAAAGATGCCTTCGCTTTTGCGCCCCAGTCTAAAGAGGTGCTCTTTCATCAGTTTGGCTTTGCGTTTGAGGCTCAAGGTAGGCAGATCGTAGGCGCGTTTGGGCACCGGCGCGCCTACGACAAAACGGATGGTTTTGCCCCGGTGTTTAAAGAGTTCGCCCGGCAGCATGAGCGCCGAAAGGGGCTTGTAAACGGTGCTGATCGTGTAAAAAAGCGACGAGTTTTTGGCCCGGATGCGCACGGGCAAAATGGGCGCGTCGGCCTTGGCGGCCAGTTTGAGAAAACCGCTGTTCCACGCGCCGTCTTTCACGCCGGTGGGGCGGATGCGGCTGACCTCTCCGGCGGGGAAGATGATAACCGCCTCTTCGTTTTCCAGCGCTTTTTGAATGGCCAGCAGCGACTTTTTGCCCGCCTTTCCGCCCAGATTGTCCACGGGCAGCAGCAGTTTTTGCAGCGGCTCAAACTGCATGAGCAGATCGTTGGCCACAATCTTGACGTCCTTGCGCACCTCGCTAACCAGCTTTAAAAGCGCCAATCCGTCCAACCCGCCCATGGGATGGTTGGCGATAATCACGACGC
Source organism: Campylobacterales bacterium (assembly GCA_050251635.1). Lineage (GTDB taxonomy): Bacteria > Campylobacterota > Campylobacteria > Campylobacterales > SZUA-545 > JBFWML01. The sequence continues at coordinate 39,759 of JBFWML010000008.1, forward strand.
GCCCGGCGGGGGGAATGTTGGCGCGATCTTTACTGGCCATGGCGTAATCGACCTCCAGCTCATCGAGCACCGCTTCCACAAACTCGACCCCCTCCAGTTCGCCGTGGGTCGTCAAAAAACGGTTGATGCGCTCTTCGTAAAACAGCTTTTTCAAAAGCGCCATAAACGGCACGGTCATCAGGCGCGGATAGTGGCGCAAGGAAGGGTATTTGGCGGTTACGGCCTGTTCAACATTGATCATCTTCGCCCCGCAATCGGTTGGTATTAACCGCGAAGAATAGGGCGGGTTGGTTACGGTTTGGAAAGCTTTCCGCGACTTGGTTATTTGGTTTTTGCTTTCGCTGGCTAAACTTTTGCCAAACCAATCAAAGGCCGTCTATGTCCGCGCGTAAGCTCAACATTCTCTTCACCGCCTCCGAATGCCACCCCTTCGCCAAAACCGGCGGGCTGGCGGATGTGGTGGGGACATTGCCGAAGTATCTGCGCGCCTTGGGTCACGATGTGCGGGTGGTGATGCCGCGTTATTACGGCATCGATCGCAGCAAACTAACCAAAGTCGGCGGGCCGCTGGGGGTGCCCATGGGGATTGTGGGTGAACTGTGGTGCGGTGTTTACGAGGGGGTGCTGCCCGGAAGCGACGTACCCGTTTATTTTATCGACTACGAGCAGTATTTTGGCCGCGCCGATCTGTACAACGACGAAGACGGCGTGGGCTTTATGGACAACGACAACCGCTTTGTTTTTCTCTCCCGTGCCACGATGCAGCTGTGCAAAATGCTCGACTTCGTGCCGGATATTCTGCACAGCCACGACTGGCACACGGCGGCCACGGCGCTGTTTTTAAACACCCTCTACGCAAACGATCCGCACTTTAAAAACTGCGCCTCGGTGCTGACGCTTCACAATATGCAGCACCAAGGGCGCTTTTACAACGGCCTGATGAACGTGTTGGATGTGGGGTGGGAGCACTTTAATTTCCGCGAGATCGAGCAGTTTGATCAGGTCAATTTGCTCAAGGCGGGCATCACCCACGCCACGATGCTTAGCACCGTCAGCCCCACCTACGCCAAGGAGATGATGACGCCGGAGTTTGGCTACGGGCTGGACGCCACGCTGCGTACCCGCGCACATGATCTGTGGGGGATTCTCAACGGAGTCGATACGGCGGAATGGAACCCGGCAACAGACCAGCTCATCCCCGCCCATTTCACGCCGGATGACCTGGGCGGCAAGGCGACATGCAAAACGGCGCTGCAGAGTGAAATGGGTCTGCCCGTGCGCGACGTGCCGCTGATTGCGATGGTCAGCCGTTTGGTGCACCAAAAGGGCTTTGACGTGGTGGCCGAAGCGATCCACGATCTGTTAGCGATGGATGTGCAGATGGTGCTGCTGGGCAACGGCGAGCCGTGGACCCACTTTTACTTTGGCGATATTGCGGCGCTTTATCCGCAAAAATTTGCCTGCAAGATTGGCTACAGCCACGCGCTCTCGCACCGTATCGAGGCGGGGGCTGATCTGTTCTTGATGCCGTCCCGCTTTGAGCCTTGCGGGCTGAACCAAATGTACAGCCAGCTTTACGGCACGCTGCCGATCGTGCACGGCGTGGGCGGTTTGGAGGACACGGTAGAAAACTACGACGAGCGCACGGGGGAGGGCACGGGCTTTAAGTTCTACGGTCTAACCGCCAAAAACCTGACCAACACCGTGGGCTGGGCGGTGCATACGTGGTATAACCAAAAGGCCCATTTTAAAGCCATGCAACAAAGAGCGATGCAAAAGTCGTACACATGGGAACAGTCCGCCTTGATCTATGTCGATCTGTATAAAACGGCATTACAGAGGGTTGGAAAGCAATAAAATCTTTTTCTGAAATCTAGCTGTTGCGATCTTCTTACGGGGCTTTTAGGGGGATTTGACTAAAATTCCGCAATTTTTTGACCTAGGAGGCTCTCATTGAGATCGCGGGAACTGGAAAAGCTCGTTCGTCAGCTCGAAGAGCGCAAGATTCAAATTATTCACAATATCCGGGAAACCGCACGGGAGATGGAGTCCTTTGCCGAGGCCGAAGTCAACGACGAGGGCGATTACGCCGCCATCAGCACCGACAACCTGATCGACACGGCCATCACCCAAAAGCAGATGCAAGAGCTTAAAGAGATCGAATACGCCCTCTCAAAGGTCAGCAAAGGCACCTTCGGCACCTGCGAAATGTGCGGCGAACCGGTGGGCATCGAGCGGATGCGCGTTAAACCCCACGCCCGTTTTTGTATTGTCTGCCGCGAAGCCTACGAGAAAAACGGCAACCACCACTAACTTCGCTTAAAGGCGCGGATCGCATAAACAATCACCGCGATCTGCGTCGCCAAAAGCCCCCAGTGCAGCCACCACACCTGTTGGCTCTTGTCGGTAATAAAAAACCCTTTTTCAAGCCATTGATACGCCAGCCAGCTAGCGGCCAAACCCAGAAGATAGCCTGTCTGCTTTCGCACGTCCAGCCAGCTAAGCAACGCCACTCTTTTGAGAAATAGTGTCTCAGCCCGAATGAGATAATTACCAAACAAAAACATCACCTGATAACCCCCGTAAACAGACAGGGCTATGGCCGGACTCAGCGGCTGCCACAGGTAGAGCGCCACCACAATCAGCATCACCGCCTCCACGCCGATCGTCACCGCAAAAAAGGCCGGCAGATTCATCAGCCGCGAATAGAGCCGGGCGACCACCAGCATCCCCGCAGCCAGCAGCAACCCCCCGGCGGAAAAAACCGCCGGGTCGATCAGGGCATAGATGGCAAACACCGCCCCCATCGCCGCCCCCGCAAAGAGGCTGTTAAAGAATTTAAAGGCCAGGTAGGGGCGGGGAGACAGGCACGTCAAAACAGCTGCTCCAAGGCCAGATAGACGGTGCGCTCCGGCACGGCCGGGGTGTAGCCGTAGGCGCTTTCGCGGTAGCTGTCTGTCAGGTTTTTCACGGTCAGTTGCACCTTTTGTTTTTGCTCGGTTTCATAAGAAAGGCTAAGCGAATCGGTGCGTTCGCCCTTAAGCTCCTCGCCGCTGGCCGAATCGGTGTAGCCGCTGCCCAGACGCAGATCGTAGCCTAACGTCAGCGCGCCGCGCTTAAAGACGGCTCCGGCCGTGGTGATGCGGTCGCTTTGGCGGTCCTTGAGCGATTCGGCGCTGCTTTCGCGGTCGAACAGGCGGGTTTGATCGGCATAAATCAGAAGTTGCTCAAAGGGTTTGAGGCTCACATGAAAAAAGCCGCCCCGGAAGCTGACTTGATCGACGTTTTCATAACGGCTGGCCGTCCAGTCGAGTTCGTTATTGACCCAGTTGATATAGTTCTTAATCTCGGTTTGAAACCCGGCGGCGTTTATTTGAAGCACCCCGAAATCCGCGCCGAGGCTAAGCCGTTTTTGCTCCAGCCGTTCGGTTTTTAGACCCGGATTGGCTGCGCCGTAGGGGTTGAGCTGCTGCACCAGGCTGGGCGGCTGAACCGACCTGGCCATGCTCAGGCCGCCGCTGTAAACCGTTTCGCCTGCTTCGAAAGTGTGGTTCCAGGCCGCGTGATAACCCAGATCGTTGACCGTCTCCCCTTCGCCGGGACTAAACCGCACTTGCCGCGCCGTCAGATCGATCCGGCTTGAGCCCAGCGCCCCCCGGATGCTTGCATAGAGATCGCGTTGGCGGTTTTTACCCTCCATGGGCGAAGCCGCTTCGATCGTCCCCTCTTCCCGCATCTGCGAGATGCCTGCCCTAAAGCCTGCAAAATCGGTGTTCAATCCCCCTTCGGCAAACTGCTTGAGGTTCTCCCCGGTGTAGAGATCGCCCCCGGCATTTTCGCGGCGGTTGTGCTGGCGGTGGAGTCCGGCCTTAAGGATGACGCTTTCGGCGGGCGAAAAAGCCGCTTCGTAGCCCTGCATCTGCAAACGGGTGTCCCAAAAGCTCTCCGCATCGGCGGAATCGGTCGGCCAGCCCGCATCGTACTCGCTATGGGAGACGGCATCGAGCGCCTTCAGGGTGAACTTTAGCCGATCGGTAGCCGGGACATTCACCACGCCGCGGTAGCTGATCGATCGGCTTTCATCCTTTTCGCTGGCGGTGTCCAGCTTGCCCGCCTCGGCGGCATAGGCTGTGTAGCCGCCGCTAAAACGGCTCTCTGCCGCCACATAGCCGTCGATCGGCCCTTGCAGTTTGATCCGTCCGCTTTGAAACCGTTCGCCCTGATTGGAGCCGCCCAGCGCAATGCGCGAAGGGGCATCGGTTCTTTGGTCGATCAAGATCGCGCCGCTGCCGCCGTGGGCGTGAATCGACTGAACGGCCCCTTGCGCCAGCCGGATTCGATCGCCCGAAAGCAGCAGGGTGTTGACAAAGGTTGCCTGCCGATCGGTTCCCGTGGCGTCGGCAATATTCATCCCCTCCCAAAAAAGCGCGGTAAAGCGCGACGGCGCGCCTTCAATGGAGCCGATCTGGGTCGATGAGGTCTGGGTAAAACCCGAAAAACGGCGAAGCTGATCGGCAAAGCCGGTATCGGTCAGTTCGGGCTTGGCGCTGAGCAGCCACGGCAATGCGTCGCCTTGCGATCGCACGGTCAGGGGCGGCAGGTTTTCGGTAACGTTTTGATCGCTCGCCTGCAAAGAGGCAGCGGCGAATGCAGCCAAGAGTAGTTTGGTTTTCAATGTTGTTCTCCATAAAGTATTGATCTGTTTGTGACGGTTGGAGGAACAAGAAGGGGGAGCGAGTCCGGTATTGCGGTGGCGGCAGCGGCAAGGGGGGCGTTTTTTAAGGCGCGAGCGTCTTAGGGCCGATCGGGCTTTGCGGGTAAAAACCCGGCAGCAGTGGCAGGGGGTGGCATCGATCAGGGCTAAAAGGGTTTCGTCAAGCTCCGGCGGCGGATCGTCGTCGCTTTCGCGCGCGCTGGCATAAGGCAGGATAACCTGCTGCGATCGCAGGCTGCTGAAGGTTTCGTGCAGCTTGACCTGGCAGGTGAGAGCCTGAATCGATCGCAGGTTGAAATAACGTTTTTTATGACCGCGCGCGCTTTTCATGGGCGCGATTGTAGCACCGGGCCCTTAGGCCATCTGTTTGTAAGATTTTTCCGTTAAGATTTATGAAAACTTCCCGCCCTTTGTGAAACAAAAAGTTGACTCATGCCCATTTTTGCCCATATGACCGCTTTATTGACAACGCTGCTGCTCGTCGGCGCGGCGGTGCTTTACGATCGGGCCGAAGAGCGCAGCCTGCAAAGCCGCGAACACGCCCGGGTTGTTCAGGAGCTGAGCGCCATTCGCGCCTCGCTCGAAGGGGCGGTCAACAGCACCCTGTATCTGGCTCAGGGGATGATCGCCTATGTCTCCGCCCATCCCGAACTGAACGAGCCCGCCTTTACGGCCATGGCGCGGGAGCTGATGCGTCAGCGCTCCCATATGCGCAACATCACGCTGGTCAGGGGCGATCGGATCGAGTATGTTTACCCCGAAGAGACCAACCGTGTCGTCAGGGGGCTCAATATTTTCACCCATCCCGTTCAGGGGCTTTCGGCCAAGGAGGCGCTTAGAACCGGCCGCACCGTTGTGGGCGGCCCCTACGAACTGGTGCAGGGGGGCCGGGCTTTTATCAGCCGCACGCCCATCTATGTGCGCCATGCAAGCGGCGCGCGTTATTGGGGCATGGCCAGTATCCCGCTCGATTACGACGGCATCATCGCCGATTCGGGGATTCTTTCCTCCAGGGATTTACAGATCGCCCTTCGGGGCCGGGACGGTTTGGGGGAGAACGGCGAGGTCTTTTTTGGCGATGCGGCGCTCTTTGACCGGCCCGGTGCCGTGAAGATGAACGTCTCCTTGCCGCAGGGAAGCTGGCAGCTTGCCGCCCTTTCGCGCCCGCACGCCGCGCCCGCTTGGCGGCTAACGGCGGGGGTGGCGCTGGCCGTGGCGGTCGGCGCGCTTTTTTGGCTGCTGTTTCGGATGCACTACCGCCAACGGCTGCTTGACCGGCAGGCGCAAAGCCGGGAGCAGGCGTGGCGGACGCTGACGGAGAATCTTAGGGAGGTGGTTTTCTGGACGGACGCGCAGGGGCGGCTGATGTACCTGAGCCCTTCGGCCCATGCGCTGTTTGCTTCGGCGCGCGTCGGTGAAGTCTGGTCATCGCTCTTTAGCGCGCCGCAGCGCGAACAGGCCGAGGCGTTGGCGCGGGAGGTGATCTCAGGTGAGCGCAAAGGGTTTAGAACCTGCTTTAAGATCGAGCGGGGGCGGCACGTGGAGGTGCATGCGGGGCGCATGGTTTTACCCGCAGGCGGGTTTGCGCTGGCGGGTACGATTTCGGATGTGACCGATCGGATCGAGGCCGAGGCGAGCCTGAACGAATCGCGTCAGGAGTTGGCCGAAACCCAGCAAATCGCCCGGTTGGGCGGCTGGCAGTTCGATCTGCGCACGCAGGTGCTTACCCTCAGCGCCGAATACCGCCGTCTGCATGAAGAGGAGGAGCCTTCCGGGCCGCTGTCGATGCCGCTGGCGCTTTTTTTGCGCAACCACGTTCACCCCGAAGATGCGGCCACCATCCGCGCGGCCATCGAAAAAGCGGCGGCGGACAAGACCGCTTTGGGGTACCGCGACTGGCTGGAGTACCGGATTATCACCCAAAAGGGGCGGCTGCTTAACGCGTGGGTTCATGTGCGCAAAAAAGAGAATGACCCGCAAGTTTGCGTCGGTGTCACGCAGGACATTACCCCGCTTAAGGAGGTTCAAGCGGCGCTCAAGGCCAGCGAGGCGCGTTACCGGGGCTTTATCGAGCAGCTCTCCGACGGGGTGGTTATTACCCAAAACGGCACCATCCGCTATATCAACGACGCCATGGCGCGGCTTATCGGCTACGGCAAGGGCGAGGTGATCGGCACGCAGGTGACCGACTATGTGGGCGACGAGGACAAGACGCGGCTGATGGAGTTTCACCGCCGCCGGATGATGGGGCTGCCCAGTCCCAGCGAGTACGAGCTGACCATGGTGCGCAAGGACGGCACCGTGCGCAACGTGCGCAACAATGCCGCCATGACCGAATGGGACGGCCAGCCCGCCTCCATTGCCACCGTCACCGATATTTCCGAGCGCAAAGCCTACGAAAATCTGCTGCTGCTTCAGAAAAAGCAGCATGAAGAGCTGCTGATTCAGCAGAGCAAAATGGCGGCGATGGGGGAGATGATTGCGGCGATTATCCATCAGTTCAAGCAGCCCATGAGCGTTATTTCGCTGATCTTGCAGGAGATTCCCGAGGAGATTGCCCAGATGCAAGACAACCCCGATCGCCTGCCGGTGCTGATCAGGCAGGCGCTGGAGCAGGTGGAGTTTATGAGCAAAACCGCCGACGACTTTAGAAACTTCTTCCGCCCCGAAAAGGAGCGCAGCCGCTTTGATCCGGCCACGGCGATCAAAGAGGTGCAAAAACTGCTCTCAAGACAGCTGGCGGCGGCATCCATCCGGGTGGAGTACAGCGTTGCGGACGATCTTTGCGAGGTGCGCGGCGTATGCAACGAGTTTAAGCAGGTGATTTTAAACCTGATGACCAACGCCAAAGACGCCATTCTCCACGCCCGGCAACGAAGCGGGCAGCCCCAGGAGGGCGTTATCCGGGTTGATATCGGGCTTGGAGAGGACGGGAGCGTTGCGGTGCGCGTTGAAGATAACGGCGGCGGTATCCCCGAAGCGATCATCGATCGCGTTTTTGAACCCTACTTCACCACCAAAGAGCGGCAGGGAACCGGAGTGGGGCTCTACATGAGCAAAACCATTATCGAAAGCGGCTTTAGCGGCACCATCCGGGCCGTTAACGGCAAAGAGGGCGCCTGCTTTACGCTGACTCTGCCGTGCGCTTAGCCTGCGCTTCGAGCGCCTCGATACGCCGCTGCATCTGGTCTAAATGACCGATGACCGCCTGCAGGGTCTCTTGATGTCGCATAAAAGCCTCCGAGAGCATTTCGACGCTTTTGGCGGTGTTGGTGACCGCTTCGGTAATGGCTAGTTCAAAACTCTTTTGATCCACTCGGCAATCCTTGCGTTTTGGGCCATCGTAGCAGAAAAGCGCTGGTAGAATGCCGCCAGGGAGTTTGGATGAAAAAGTGGTTATTCTATTTTGCTGTTTGCCTGGGAGCCTTCGCTCAGGAGAAAAACTGGTTTATCGACTATGAGCTGGATGCCTACTACTCCAACGCGGGGCTGTATGTGGGCTTGGACGATGCCGCCATTCCCGATGCGGGCGAAAAGCCCGAAGGGGAGATCTACCGCGATCTGATGCGGGAGTGGTACCGCCCTAAGGTGCTGGTGTTCGAGGTGGGGGTTAACCCCATGCCCATCGCGGGGGTCATGATCAAAAAACACGCCCGCAGTTTCTATGACGAAGCGCAGATTAACGAAGAGCTTAATCTGGTGCGTTCGATCACCGCAGGGTTTAATGACCCCTACGCGGTTTCGATGTTTTTGGGCAACGTTGTCACCTTCCGCGAGGCGGGCAATTACGAGAGCAAAAACAAGGGCTATATGGGTTTTTTGGTCAGCGCCGGGCGCTACCATATCCGCAACAACGAACTGCTCGATGACGACTGGGTGGAGGTGGAGTGGAAGATTAAGGGCGACCGGGAGTTTTCCACCCACGAATTGAGCTGGAGCTTTCGGGTCGGGGGCCGCTTTCATGAGCATCCCGCGCTGACCGATACGCTTTTTCTTTCACTTCGGCGGGGAAAAACCGATTTTACGGGCGGTAACAGTTGGCTGGATAACAGCGCGGCGGAATACACGGTGGACTTTTCCCAGGAGACGCTCGAGCCGCTGAGGCACTTCTTGATCGTGGAGAAGCGTTTTCCCCGCCGCGAATCCAAAACCGTCTTCGCTTTGGGCGCGGGTTTTGTGTGGGATTCATACCGGCTGTATAAAGATGTGCAGGATACGGGCGAGGAGCGCGACAACTTCCAGTTTGTCTTCCGTCCCAACCTGTTGTTTTAAAGGAGTTTGGCGTGGCGGCGGGATGGATTGCGTTTGCGTTGGTTCTGCCGTTTTTCCTCAACGACTTTTTCTTTGCGGTGGCCGTCGAGGCCGAGGCGTGGCTCTTTGTGGACTACGCCACCAAAGCGCTGGTGCTCTACGCGGCTCTTTGGCTCGTGTTTGTCAAACGGCTCAACCAGGCCGAACTGGGCCTCAACCCTTTGCCCCGCAGCCCCTTTTTGCGGTGGACGGCGGTTTTAACGCTTCTGGGCGTGGCGATCGATCAGCTTGTTCCGCTGGCGCTCGGTCCGTGGTTTCCTTCGTGGCGTTTTTTTAGTTTCCCCGAACTGTACGATGATCGGATTTTATATCTGGATCTGAGCTTTGGCTTGGCGCTGACGGCGGTGGCCGAGGAGGTTATCTTTAGGGGTCTGCTGGTTTTTATGCTGCTTGCGCGCTATCAAAACGCCGCCGTTGCGGTGGTCGTCTCCAGCCTGCTTTTTGGCCTGATGCACTGGGGCTTGGGGCCGGCGCTGGTGATCAACGCCTTTTTATGGGGGCTTTTACCGGCGCTCAGCGTGATCAAGACCCGCTCGATCTACCCCGCCGTGGTGGCCCACTATGTGACCAACTTCGTCGATTTTTCCGGGTTGGGCCTCTAGGGAGCACACCCGGTTGCGCCCCTGCTTTTTTGCTTCGTAAAGCGCCCGGTCGGCCCGGTCGAAAAAGGCGTCCATCTCTTCGCCAGTTTGCCAGGTGGCCGCGCCGATGCTGATTGTGATGCGGCCCGGCCCTTCAAATTCGCACGTTTCAACCGCCTGTCTGAGCTTTTCGGCTGCCTGCCGCGCCCCTTCGCAATCGGTGTGGGGCAACAGCACCGCAAACTCTTCGCCGCCCCAGCGGGAGAGCAGGTCGGAGGTGCGCAGCGTGGCGGTGAGCTCTTTGGCCAGCCCCTCAAGCACCCGATCGCCCGCTAGATGGCCGAAGGTGTCGTTGACCCGCTTGAAGTGGTCGATATCCAGCACCAGCAAAGAGAGCGGATCGCCGTGGCGTTTAGCGCGGGCGATCTCCCGGCGCAGCAGCTCGTTAAAAATCTGGCGGTTAAACAGGCCCGTGAGCGGATCGACGGTGCCGACGGTTTTGATCTGTTCAAGCTCCTGAGAAAGCAGCCGCCCCGTTTCGCGCACCTTCTGTTCGTGGTAGTGCAGCAGCGCCATGCGCCGGTTGTAGGATTTGGCCACCAGATCGCGCTGGGTGATAATGCCCGCTAGCGTCCCGTCCTCTGCGGTAATCACCAGCCGCTTGAAACGGTGGTGGCGCAGATATTCGTAGGCTTCCCACACCCGCATGGTTTTCGGCACACTCAAAAGCGGTGCCGACATATGGGCGCTGACGGGTTGATCCAGAGCTTTGCCCTGTTCAAAAAGGTCGATCGCATCCTTTTGGGTGAGGATGCCCGAAAGCCGATCGCCCGTTTGGATCAGCACGGCGTCGCTGCCCTCTTTTTGCATCTGTTCCAGCACCTGAAGCGTGGGGCTGTGGGCCGAAGCCACCGTCGGGGCCGATCCGGGCAGCAACTCTTGCAGCGTCATGTTCTCCACCACCCGGTCCGGGTCGATCTTGGCAACCAGATCGCTGTAGGAGACAATCCCGCAGAGCGCGCCCTCGTCGTCCGTCAGGCAAAGATAGTCGCTCTCGTTTTCGCCCATGCCCAACGCATCCAGAACGCTGGCTTTATGGTGGAGCTTTTGCACTCTCGGCAGCGTCACGGCGCCAAGGGGACGATCGAACCCGACGCCCTCCAGCCGCAAACGGATCAAGTCGTCGGCACAGATAAGACGGTAGTCCTCTCCGGCGGCGACAATGAGGTCTCGAAGTCCGCGGCGCTTCATCATCCCGACCGCCTCTTGAATGGAGGCGCTTTCGGGTAACCAGGCGACATCGCGGGTGGCAATGCTTTCGACGGAGGGAAACTCCACGGTAATTCCTGTCACGCTAAAGTGACAAAGTGTAACCCACGAACCCTAAGGCTAGAGCAAGGCCAGCGCCAGCAGCGTTGCCAGCAATACCGGAGGCGTAATAAGCAGCCCCGTTTTCATATATTGACCGTAGCCGATCGTGATGCCCTTTTTGCTCAAAACGTGCAGCCAAATCAGCGTGGCCAGCGATCCCCACGGCGTCATTTTCGGCCCTAGATTGCAGCCGATCAGGTTGGCGTAGGCCAAATGAGCCTGATCGATATGGCCGATCGCCACATCCATAATCATCACCGTGGGCATATTGTTCATCACGGCGCTCAGCACCGCCGCCGTCACCCCCGTGCCGACCACCTGCGCGGTATGGCCGTAGCCGCCCAGCCAGATAAGCAGTTCGCCCAGCATCTCGGTCAGCCCCGCGTTTTTCAGCCCCCAGACCACCACATACAGCCCCACGCTAAACCACACGATCTGCCACGGCGCGGCCTTGAGGGTCATGACGGGTTTGCAGGTTTTAAAGTAGCTGCCCAGCGCGAGCAGAATCAACGCGCCCCCCAGTGCAAAGAGGCTGACGGGCAGACCCAAAAAATCCCCCGCAATGTAGCCGATCAGCAGCAGTCCCAAAAACAGCCACGAAAGCCTAAACATCGTCAGGTTTTTGATGGCCGATTCGGGGCTTTTGAGTTTGTGGATTTCGACCGTCGCCGGAATATCGCGGCGGAAAACCAGCCACAACACCCCCGTCGAAACGGCGATGCTGACCAGATTGGGCAGCATCATCGCAAGGGCGTATTCGACAAAACCGATGTTAAAGTATCCGGCGGTGACGATATTGGTCAGGTTGCTGAAAATAAACGGGTTGCTGGCCGCGTCGGAGATAAATCCGCCCGCGATCACAAAGGCGATCAGCGATTTAATGTTCAGTTCTAAGAGCCGCATTTTGGCCAGAATAATGGGCGTTAAAATCAGCGCCGCGCCGTCATTGGCGAAAAAGGCCGCCACAATCGCGCCGAGCAAAACCGAATAGATAAACATCCGCTGCCCGTTGCCCCGCGAGAATTTAGCCATTTTGATTGCCGCCCACTCAAAAAAGCCCAACTCGTCCAGCACCATCGCCAAAATGACAATCCCGATAAAGGCCAACGTCGCGTCCCACACGATCGCCGTCACTTCGAGCACATCGGCCAAACTCACCACGCCCAGCGCAACGGAGACGATCGCGCCCATCACGGCGGTGGTGCCGATCTGAAGGCCGCGCGGCTGCCAGATAACCAAAACAAGCGTCGTTAAAAAGATGACGGCGGGTAAGAGCATTAGAGTCCCAGTGCGGTTTTTACGGCGGGAAGGAGCCGGGTTTTGATGTCGTTAAAGGTTGCTTCGAAGGCCGCTTCCCCCTGGCCGTCGGGGTCCTCCATGCCGATATGAATCGTTTTGGGGGCACCGGGGAAAAACGGGCAGGTTTCTTTAGCGTGATCGCAAACGGTGACCACCAGATCGAATTTCACATCGGGCAGCGCTTCGATTGTTTTGGAGTGCAGCCCTTCGATCGGCAGATTGTGGCGCGTCAGGGTTGCTAAGGCACTCGGATTGACCCGCCCGCTGGCTTTGACGCCGCTGCTATACGCGGTGAGCTGATCGCCCAGTTCGGCGTTTAAGACCGCCTCGGCCAGAATCGATCGGCAGCTGTTGCCGGTGCAAAGAACGAGGACATTTTTCATTTTAGTTCCCTTCGATCCATTTTAAGATCTCATCCACGGTGGGCAGGCGGCCTGCGCATTTGACCTCGCCGTCGATGACCAGCGCCGGGGTGGAGGCTATGCCGTAGGTCATGATTTTCATCACATCTTCGACCTTTTCCAGTTGGACGAATTTGCCGCTTTTTGCGATGGCGGTTTTGGCCCGCTCAAAGAGGTCTTTACATTTGGCGCAGCCGGTGCCGAGCACTTCGATTTTCATACCGTCTCCTAAAAAATAAGGTTGATCGCGTAGCCCACCAAGATAATCCCGGCGGTCACCAGTCCAAAAAAGAGGCCAATCAGTTTGAGGTTCATCACCCGTTTTAAAATCATCGCTTCGGGCAGCGAAAGGGTGGCGACCGCCATCATAAAGCTCAATGCGGTTCCCAGCTCCATGCCCTTGGCCACCAAGGCCTCGATCATCGGCACGACGCCGATGGCGTTGGCGTACATCGGCACGCCCATCAATACCGCCAGCGGCACCGCGAAGGGGTTTTCGCTTCCGGCGTAGCGGGCCACAAAATCGCCGGGCACATAGCCGTGAATCCCTGCGCCGATCCCCACGCCGATGAGCACATAGGGCATGATCTTTTTAAACAGATCCGCCGTGTGGCTCCACGACTCTTTGATTCGTTCATTCATCGGTTCGTTCCGCTCAAAAACCTTGAGCTCCTTTATGGGCATGACATCGATCAAAATCCACCGTTCGGCGCGGAGTTTGTCCATCAGATAGCCGCCCGCCATCGCCACTAAAAGCCCCAGTACCACAAAAACCAGCGTCGCTTTCCAGCCAAAAAGCACCAGCAAAAGCCCGATCGCCACTTCGTTATTCATTGGCGCGCTGATCAAAAACGCAAAGGTCACCCCAATGGGAATGCGCGCCTGCAAAAAGCCGATAAACAGCGGTATCGCGCTGCAGCTGCAAAAGGGAGTGATAATGCCAAAAACCGCCGCCATCAGATAGCCCAGCCACGCCGGTTTGCCGTGCAGCCACAGACGCACCTTTTCGGTATCAAACCACGTGCGAACCAGCGTGATCGCAAAGATAATGACCGCCAAAAGCAGGGCGATCTTGACCGTATCGTAGATAAAAAAGTGAACCGCTTGGCCCAGATGCGAAGCGGCGTCCAGACCCATCCGGTCAAACACTAAAAAATCAACGGTTTTTTCCCACATTCAGGCCACCGCGCAGGCGCTGAGAATCTGCGCTTTTTCGGGCAGGTCGATGGAGAGTTTTTCAACTTCGCCCAGCAGGGTTTGGTGAAGCGGCGATCGGGGCGCGATGTCGTAGAAGGCAAAGGTTTTGACCCGGCGCGGCGCTAAAAAACCGCCGTCATGCAGGATTTTTAGATGCCTGGAAAGGGTGGACTGCAAAATGCCCAAGGAGGCTTCGATCTCGCAGACGCAAGCACTTTGGTGCGCAATCAAAAAGGCCAGAATTTTAACCCGCGTGGGGTCGTTGAGGGCAAAAATCGCCTTTTGAAACGCCTCCATCCGCTCTCCCATATCGTTATATCTAAATATCTCGATATGGTAATGGAGTTTACCTTACAGCAGCCACCAGCTGGCCAATCCCAGGAAAAAGACAAAGGCGAGCATATCCATCAGGGTGATGATGAGAACCGACGAACTCACCGCCGGGTCAAGCCCCAGTTTTTTAAAGGCAATGGGCACCAGTGCGCCGCTGGCTCCGGCAAAGAGCAGGCTTAAAAACATTCCGCCGCCCATCACCGCCGAAACGGTCCAGTCCTCAAAGCGCACCTGCGCGATCGCGGCGGTCAAAAAGCCGAAAATCAGCCCATTGCCGGAGGAAATCAGCACTTCGCGCCGCACAAAGGGCATGAGCGTTTCGCGCCGCAGTTCCCCCAGCGCCATCTGGCGGATGGCGACGGTAATCGTCTGCACCGAAGCCGATCCGGCCATATTGGAGATGATCGGCATCAAAATCGCCAGCGCCACCACCATGCCCAGCACCTCCTCAAAGAGCCCCACCACCACCGAAACGAGGGTGACGCCAATCAAATTGACCGCCAGCCAGAAAACCCGGCCTTTGGCGGTGTCGGAGAGCGCGTCGTGCAGCTCTTCGGCGGGGGCGACGCGGGCGAGTTTATACATCTGTTCGGTCGCTTTTTTCTGCACCCAGTCCACGGCGTCGTCGTGGGTGATCCGGCCTAGCAGATGGCCCAGTTTGTCCACCACGGCTATCACGGGCAGGTCGTATTTTTGGATCTTTTCCACCGCCGTATCGACGCTTTCGCGGCTTTGGGCGGTGACGGGATCGTGTCCGTTGCCGGGGAGGTCGGCGTAGCGCACGCCCGGATCGAACAAAATCAGATCATCCATGCCGATCACCCGCGACAGCCGCCCCGAAGCGTCGGTGACAAAGGCAAAGTGAATCGCCCCCATCCCCGGCCGCAGCTTCAGAGTGCGCAGCCGCTCCAGCGATTCGCGGATGGTTTCCTCTTCGCGCACGCGAAACAGTTCGCTCTGCATCAGCGAACCCGCCTCGTGTTCGCCGTAACCCAAAAGCAGCTCGATGCGTTGCTGGTGCGCATCGTCCAGCGCGTCGAAAACCGCCTGCTTTTTGGCCTCGTCCGCCGCGCCGATCAGCCGGATGAGGTCGGTCGCGTCGTCGCTTTCAAGCGCGTTGGCGATCTCGGCCAGCTTGGGGGCTTGCAGATCTTCGATCAGATCGACTTGTAGCGTCGTGGGCAGTTCGATAAAGGTCTGGGCGCGGATGGGGGCGGGCAGGGTGAGCAGATAGTCCAAAAACTTGCTCTCATCGGCGCGGCGGACGTTTTCGAGGTAGTCGGCCACGTCGGCGTCATCGACTTTTTTGCCCGGTTTGAGCCCTGATTTGAGCTGCTTAAGATAGAGGTCGGCGGCCTTAAGTTCCATGGGTGTCCTTGTGGCGCGCATTGTAACAAAGCCCGGTTGCCGTTTCGCCACCGCCGCCGTGCGTAAGGAGTGGTCACCTTTGGGGGTTTGCCCGTGCGCGTTGATGAATCATTGTGCAACTTTCATGCCCAAAAATAGCGCGAACAAAGCGGCAAAAGGCCCCCGCACAGGCACAATCCAAGCTAAAACTACCTTTGAAGGTTAAGCAATGAGAGTGAGCACAGGGGGGCTGACGCTTCTGTTTCCGGCGGCGCTGTGGGCGGAGCCGGGGGCGGTGATTTTGCAGGAGAATCTGGACATGCTCTGGATTCTCATCGCCACGGTGATGGTGTTTATTATGCAGGCGGGTTTCACGGCGCTGGAGACCGGCTTTGTGCGGGCCAAAAATACCATCAACGTCGCCATCAAAAACGTGGGCGATCTCATTGTTTCGATCGCCGTTTTTTGGGCGGCGGGCTTTGGGGTGATGTTTGGCCTCAGTCAGGGCGGCTATTTCGGCACCAGTCAGTTTGCTTTGGGCGATGCGGATGCCTACACCTATACGTTCTTTGTTTTTCAGGCGGTCTTTGCGGGCACGGCGGCGACGATCGTTTCGGGGGCGGTGGCCGAACGGATGAAGTTCAAGGGCTACATGGTGATGACGGTGGCCATCGTGGGGATTATCTACCCCGTTTCGGGCCACTGGATCTGGGGCGCGATGGAGGGCGAAACCAAGGGCTGGCTTTCGACGCTGGGCTTTGTGGATTTTGCGGGCAGCACGGTCGTTCACTCGGTGGGCGCGTGGGTGGGGCTGGCGGGCGCGTGGCTTTTGGGCCCGCGCATCGGCCGCTATTGCGAGGGCAAAATCTGCGAAATCCAGCCCCATAACCTCTCCATCGCCGCGATCGGGGTGTTTATTTTGTGGTTTGGCTGGTTTGGATTTAACGGCGGCAGCACGCTGACGGCGGACAGTTCCGTGCCGATCGTGATGCTCAACACCATGCTGGCCGCAGCCTTTGGCGGTCTTTCGTGCTTTGGGCTTTCGGTGCTTATCACCCGCCGTCCGCTGGTGGAAAAAATGCTCAACGGCATTTTGGCGGGACTGGTTGCGGTGACGGCCAGCGCGCATATCCTGACCCCCGGCGGAGCGATCGCCATGGGGCTGCTGGCGGGCGCGGTCTTTTACGCGGGCGAATATCTGCTTTACCATCTCATGAAGATCGACGATCCCGTGGGCGCCATTCCCGTTCACGGTTTTGCCGGCACCTTCGGCACCTTGGCGCTGGCCTTTTTGGCTCCCGTAGAGAGCCTGCCTGCGGGTGGTCATTTGGATCAGTTTTTCATTCAGCTGATCGGCGTGGGGGCGGTGTTTGGCTGGGCCTTCGGGATGGGGCTTTTACTCTTTTGGATTTTGAAGCACTTTAACGCCCTGCGGGTCAGCGCCGAAGATGAGGAGATTGGCCTCAATGTCAGCGAACACGGCGCGCGCATGAGCTGGGTCGATACGATCGACACCATCGGCGCGATTGTGCGCGAAGGGGACCTGACGCGGCGCGTGCCCATCGAGCGCGGCACCGAGATGGGCGAGGTGGCCCACGCCTTCAACGGTCTGCTAAACGACATCGAAACCAAGGCCAAACAGCTCGAAAAGATGGCGGGCGGGGACTTTGACGTGGCGGTAACGCCCAAGGGGCAAAAGGACATTCTGGGCAACGCGGTGTTCCATTTGCAAAAGAGTCTGGCCGAGGTGTTGACGCAGTTTCAAAGCGCCACCGAATTGATTGCCCGATCGGCGGCCAATCTGGGCCATTCGAGCACCGAGCTGGGCAGCGCGGGCAGCGAACTGGCCGCCTCCATGCGGCAGGTGAGCGAAAGTATCGACGAAGCCAGCCGGCTGGCCGTGGCGGTCAAGGAGGACACCATCAGCAGCGGCGAACATATCCGCGCCACCACCCGGAGCATGACCGACGTGGGCAACGCGCTCTTTGGGTTGAGCAGCCTGATGGAGCGGCTTGATGGCAGTGCCAAGGGCATTTCGGGGCTGGTCAACAACATTGAAGAGGTGGCCGACCAGACCAATCTGCTCGCACTCAACGCCGCGATCGAAGCGGCCCGCGCAGGCGAACACGGACGCGGTTTTGCCGTGGTGGCCGACGAGGTGCGTAAACTGGCCGAAGACGCGATGAAGGCGGCCCATGAGATTGGCCTGATCTCCCGCGAGATCGCCCGTCAGTCCGGGGAGGCCAAAACCCAAACGCTCGGCAGCCGCGATCAAACCGCCGCCGTGGGGGCCAAGGCCACCGAAGCGACCGGCGCGCTGGAGCGGATCGAAGGGGCGATCGCCGCCGTGGCCCAAAAAACCGGATTGGTGCGCCAAAGCGTGCATACCCAAAGCGAAGCGGTGGGCCGCACCCAGAACGCTTCGCAGAAACTTTCGCAGATGGCGGAACATTTGATGGGCGAATCGGAAAACCTCACCCGGTTGATCGGGTTTTTCAAAATTCCCCAAAGCGCGGCGGCCGCAACATGAGCGACGAGTTGATCTTTGCCGAGGAGGAGGCCCCGCAGACCGGGCGGCAGGCGGCTCCTTGGCGGGTGATGATTGTCGATGACGAGCCGGAGGTTCACCACGTGACCCGGTTTGCCCTTGGGGAGTTTAAGTTCGAAGGGCGGGGACTGGAGTTTTTGCACGCCTACAGCGGCGAGGAGGCCAAGCGGCTTTTGCGGCAGGAGTCCGGCGTGGCGATGGTGCTGCTGGACGTGGTGATGGAGAGCGACGATGCGGGGCTGAAGGTGGCCCGCTTTATCCGCGAAGAGCTCGACGAAACGGCGCTGCGCATTATTTTGCGCACGGGCCAGCCCGGACAGGCCCCCGAAGCGCGGGTGATTATCGACTATGACATCAACGACTACAAAACCAAGACCGAGCTCACCAGCCAGAAGCTCTTTACCACGCTAGTAACCGCATTGCGATCGTGGCGGGACATTCAGTCGCTCAAACGCAGCCGCGAAGGGCTTTTAAAGGTGATCGAAGCCAGTGCCGCGCTCTTTGAAATCCGCTCCTTTGAGCGCTTTATCGGCGGCATTTTGGAGCAAATCACCTCCCTGCTGCGTCTGGAGCGCGATTCGATCTATCTTAGCGCCTTTGTCACCTCCGAAAGCATCGGCGAGCTTTCTATTCTGGCCGGCACGGGACGCTGGGGTGAACAGGCGAGAAAACCGCTGCAAGAGGCGGTGGAACCGGAGGTGATGGCGGTCATCAAGCGCGCGATCGCCGAGGGCGGCAGCCTCTTTTTGCCCCATGCGACGGTGGTCTATTTCCGTTCCCGAGAAGGGCACGACAATATCGTTTATATCGAAGGGCGCGAGGTGGATGACCCGCTTGACCGCCAGCTGCTTGAGATTTTTTGCGCCAACTCCGCCATTGCGGTCGATAACCTGATGCGCTACGAAGCGCTGCAAAGGGGGCAGGGCTGATGCAGGAGAATCTTGATCTTATCTGGGTGCTGATTGCCGCGTTTTTGGTTTTTATGATGCAGGCGGGTTTTACGATGCTCGAAACCGGATTCGTGCGGGCCAAAAACTCCGTCAATATCGCCATGAAAAACGTGGTGGATTTTATGGTGGGGACGCTCTCGTTCTGGCTGGTGGGCTTTGGCCTGATGTTCGGCGCGTCGCAGTCGGGGCTTTTTGGCGTTCAGGGCTTTATGCTTTCGGGTTTTGAGTCCGACTGGGATCACGCCTTTTTTGTCTTTCAGCTGATGTTTGCCGCCACGGCGGCGACGATCGTTTCAGGCTGCGTGGCCGAGCGGATGAGTTTTCGCGGTTACGCGCTCATCTCCGTGGCGGTGACGGTTTTGATCTATCCGCTCTTTGGCCATTGGGCGTGGCACGGCGAGGGGTGGCTTTCGGCCTTGGGTTTTATGGATTTTGCCGGCAGCACGGTGGTGCATTTAATCGGCGCGGCGGTCGGACTGGCCGGAACGCTGATGCTCGGCCCGCGCCACGGGCGCTTCGATGCGGCGGGCAAACCGGTGGAGATTCCCAGCTTCAATCTGACGCTGGTGACCCTTGGGGTCTTTCTGCTCTGGTTTGGATGGTTCGGTTTTAACGGCGGCAGCGGGCTTAAGGCCGACGGCAGCGTTGCGGTGATTGTGATGAATACCGTGCTCGGCGCGGCGGCGGGCGGCGCGGGGGCCTTTGCGATCTCGCTTTTTGAGGCCAAAGAAATTTCGGTGACCCGGACGCTCAACGGCATTTTGGGCGGACTGGTGGCCATCACCGCCGGGGCCAATCTGCTCACGCCGGGGGCGGCGGTGGTCATGGGGACGATCGGCGGCGTGCTGGTCTATTACGGCGAAGCGTGGCTGTTGCGGCTGAAAATCGACGATCCCGTCGGCGCGATTCCCGTTCACGGCGTGGCGGGGGCCTGGGGCACGCTGGGGCTGGCCCTGACGGTTTCGAGCGACAAGCTGGCCACGGGAGACTGGCTTTCGCAGTTGGGGGTTCAGGCCCTTGGCGTCGCGGTTGCGGCCCTGTGGGCCTCTTTGCTGGCCTTCGGGGCCTTTTGGCTGCTAAAAAGGCGCGGGCAGCTGCGCGTTCCGCTGGAGCACGAGCTGATCGGCTTGAACGTGGCCGAACACGGCGTCCGTATGAGCTGGGTCGATACGGTTCACACCATGCGCGCCATTGTTGATCAGGGGGATTATTCCCGCCGGGTGGAGGTGGAGATCGGCACCGAAGCGGGGGATGTGGCCGCTTCCTTTAACACCCTGCTGGGTGAGCTGGAGGCCCAAATCGCCGTGCTTAACCGCGTTTCACAGGGGGATTTACAGGTGGCGTGTCCGCTGCCCAAAAGCGAACGGGACGTACTGGCTTTGTCGATCGGGCGGATGGTTTCAAGCCTCAAGGATCTGATCGACAACCTCGAATCCAAGGTGGCCGAGCGCACCGGCGAACTGGCCGAAAAAAACCGCACCCTTCAAGAGCTGGTCGAAACCATCCAAAACGCCCAAAAGCAGCTGATCGAAGCGGAAAAAATGGCGGCGCTGGGCAGTCTGGTGGCGGGGGTTTCCCACGAGATCAACACCCCCGTGGGCGTTGCGGTGACGGCGGCGAGCCATCTGGAGGAGAAGCTCAAACAGTTTAACGCCCTCTTTCAGGGCGGTCAGATGAAAAAAAGCGATCTCGAACGCTTTGTCGCGACGGTGGCCGAAAGCGTGCGGATGCTTCTAACCAATCTGGCCCGCGCGGCGGATCTGGTGCAGAGTTTTAAACGTGTCGCAGTCGATCAATCCACCGACGAAACGCAGCAAATCGGGGTCCGGCGCTATCTGGAGGAGCTGCTTTTAAGCCTGCGGCCGCAGTTTAAAAACCGGCCCGTCGAAGTGGTTCTGGAGTGCGACGAAGCGCTGGTTTTGACCCTTCCGGCCGGCCCTTTTTCGCAGGTGGTGACCAATCTGTTGATGAACGCGCTGCTGCACGCCTTTGGCGAAGGGGAGGCGGGCCGGATCGTGCTGCGCGTCGCGCGCGAGCCAAGCGGCGAAGCGGTGGTGGACTTTTCCGATAACGGACGGGGTATCGACGCTGCCGTGCTGCCCAAAATCTTCGACCCCTTCTTTACCACCAAACGGGGCCAGGGCGGCACGGGGCTGGGGCTTCATATTCTTTATAACATCATCACCCAGCAGCTCGGCGGCACCGTCGAGGTTCAAAGCGAGGCGGGGAAGGGCACGCGTTTTCTCATCCGCTTTTTGCCCACAGACTGAAAGGAAACTTTTTTAACATTAATGTGACGTTCACCCGTTATAATGCCCGCAACAAGCCTTATAAATAGATTAAAGTTCTCTATTGATATAGGGCCATAGAATGACCATTAAAGGGGCAACGGAATGAACGAAAAGGTAAAAAGAGCGATCGATTCCTTTAAAACCCTTTGGCGGAAGGCGGCCCTTTTTGCGGCGCAGACGGCGGCAAGGATCGAGCCGGAGCACCGCAGGCTGGTTCAATGGGGCGGTCTGAAACTCAAACTGATCGGCGCCGTGGTGCTGATTGTGATCTTCGCCGTGGGGACGTTGAACTACTTTTTAAGCGGCTTGATGGAGCGCTCCATCAGCGCCAAAGCCTACGAGGTCGGTCAGATGGCGATCGAACGGGTGGCGGACGCCTCCTTTAACGCCATCGTTGAGCGCACCTATGAAAACCGCGTTAACCTGATGGAGATGATCAAAGAGACCAAAGAGGCCTCGATCGAGGGCTTTTTGGATATCTCCATCTACGCCTTTGAGCGCAAAGAGGGGCAGGGGAGTTTTGTCTATTTCGGCGGTTTTCAAGACCGGGGCGAACCCTTAAGCGATGCCAGGCTGATCGAAAAGCTGCTCAAAAGCCAGAATAAGAGCGATGCCAGGCTGATCGAAAAGCTGCTCAAAAGCCAGAATAAGGCGGTGCTCCGTCAGAGCGTTGATTACGGCAGCGCCGAGGAGCCGATCGAGGCGATCCGCTTCGTGCGGCCGATTATTTTTAACTTCGGCGATCAAAAGCACGTGGTGGGTGCTGTGGTGCTGCACTACGACCGCGAGGCGATTGTAGGCCCCATCCGTCAGGCCGGGCGCGTCGCTTCGGCGATCGCTGTTGGCGTGCTGCTCATTTCGGTGGCCTTTGGATGGTGGTTTTCGCTGCGCCTGAGCCGCCCGATTCTGGATGTCTCCGATGCCGCCAAGCGCGTGGCCGAAGGCGATTTGGAGGTGCAGCTCAATATCCGCACCGCCGATGAGATCGAGGCGTTGAGTAACGAATTTAACCGGATGGTCAAAGGGTTGCGCGAACGCGAGCGGATGCAGAAGTTTGTCTCCGGCTCGGCGATGGATCTGATCAAAAACGACTCGGCCCGCATGGAACTTGGCGGCAGTTACCGCACCCAGACCTTCCTCTTTACCGATATCCGCGGCTTTACCGCCATGAGCGAAAACCGCAAACCGGAGGAGGTGGTGAGCATTATCAACCACTATCTCGATCTGCAAACGGCCATTATCCGAAAGCACGGCGGCGATATTGACAAATTTGTCGGCGACGAGATTATGGCCACCTTTGAAGGCGAAGCGGATCTTGCCAGAGCCGTGCGTGCCGCCAAGGAGCTGCAAGCGGCGATCGGGGCCGAAAATGCCAGACGCAAAGCCGCAGGCGAGGTGATAGTCAACGTGGGCGCGGGCATCAACCGCGGCGAGGTGATTGTGGGCAATATGGGCTCCAAAGACCGGATGGACTTTACCAGTATCGGCGCGGCGGTGAATCTGGCCGCACGGCTTTGCTCCAAGGCCGAGCCGGGCGAGGTGCTGCTGCCCGAGGCGATCTACCAAACGATCGGCGAAGATTTCGGCGGCGTCGCGGTGGAGCCGGTGACGGCCAAAGGGTTTAGCCAGCCCATTCAAACTATTTCAGTCCGGGGGTAAAGCATGACGATACGATCGATTTTTATCGTGGCCGCCGCCGCGCTTTTGTTCAGCGGCTGTGCGCCCAAGTTCGAGTCGTTGACGGCGGAGCAGAAACGGGATTTTTACGAGCGGGTGATCGAAGAGGCCGCCGCCCACCGCGAACGGGCGGAGTTTTTTGAAGGGTTGGGCCTTTTGGAAAAGGCGATGGCCGAGTACGACCGCGCCGCCTTCTACGGCGACATCGGTGGCGTGGACAGCGCACGCGTTACGGCCTTGCAAACGCGCATCGACACCCAGCGCGAAAGCGCCTATGGCCGGGCAAAACGGGCCGAGCGCGGCAAGAAGTTTAAAAGCGCGTTGGCCGAATACAGCGCCGTTTTGCGTGCCGACAGCCGTTTTAGCGACGCGCCGCAGGAGTATGAGGCGCTCTTAAAAAACCCGGAAGTGGCCGCCTTTATCAAGGAGCGCTCCGATCGCTTTGAGGCAATGCTCAAAACCCCCAGTCCCACCGTCAAACAGAAAAACGAAACCGACAAAGCGGCCAAAGAGCTGCTGATTTACCGCCACGATCACCCCGCCGCACTGGGCTATCTGGTGCAAAACTATGAAACGCTCAGGCAGGAAAAAAGCGCAGGGCTGGCCCATATCCGATCGGGCCGTCAAGCCTTGGCTCAAAACGATCTCGAAGGGGCGGAAGCCGCTTTCAAACGGGCGCAAACCTTTGGCGCAACCCAAAAGGAGGCCGCCCGCGGGCTGGCCGGGGTGCAAAAACGCAAGGATGCCATCTATCTAACCTCCCTGGCCAGAAAGTCGCTGGCCGCCAATCAAGCCTCAAAAGCGGAAGAGCAGCTCAAAAAAGCCCTCGCAGCGGACAGCGGTTATGAACCGGCCAAGTCGATGCTGGGGGAAATACGCAAAGAGCGGGCCCATGCCCAGTCGGGCCAGAAGCTCTCCCGCGGCCGGGAGCTGCTGACGGAGGGCCGCTACCTGGAAGCGCTCGATGAGGCGGAGAGCATCCTCGAGGCAGACCCGAAACACGCCGGAGCCATGGCGCTAAAAGCCGATGCCCAAAAGGCAATCAAGACCAATATTCCTCGGCTTCTTAAGGAGGGCGAGCAACTTTTTGATCAAAACCGCTTCGACGAATCGATCCAGCGCTTTGAGTCGGTCTTGGTGGTTGACCCGGACAATAACGTCTCGCAAACCTATCTTAAGCGCATCAGTAACCGTCTTGAAACGTTGCAAATGCTCGGAAGGTAGCGCTTTTGGTAACAAAAAAGATTATTGATTTATAAAAAATCACGCAAAGTTAACGTTTCCCAACTAAAATACTAAACTCAAGTTAGTTCTTTGGCGTCAATCGCACGCACGGTGCGGCGGAAAGTGGGGTTGCGTAATATGCGGATTATCAGACAAGGGCTCGCGGCTTTAGGTTTATGGGTCTTGACTTTGCCCGCAATGGCGGACATTTCTACGGGATTGCTGGCGCATTACGGCCTGGAGGGCAACACCCTTGATAGCGGCCTTTATAGTCATGACGGAACCGTTTACGGGACGCCGGATTATGCCGCCGGCGTCATCGGGCAGGCCATTTCGTTTGATGGATTGGGCGATTATGTCACCGTTCCGGTGATGTATGAGAACAATGTCTCCGAACTGACCTTTTCGGGATGGTTCTATATTGATGCGGGCAAGCCGCAGCAAACGCTTTTTGCCAACGGCGAAGGCGGTGAAATCTACGCTGAATACAACTCCGGATCCCTGCTCTTCTCCGCCAATACGATCAATGATTCATGGCAAACCTTGATAGTGGGTGGCGTTCCGGTCAACACATGGAGCCACTTGGCTTTTGTTTATCGCAAGGGCGTGGGTTTGGAGGTTTGGATTGACGGAGTGCAGTCGGGCGCACTGCCGTTAAATGACAGCCTTTTGTACAACCCGAGCGGCTGGCATAGCCATATCGGCGCCTACAACGGGAACTCGGACAGCAGTTCCATGCAGGGGATGGTGGATGACTTTAGAATTCATGCCCGGGCGTTGAGCGCGATCGATATTCAAGAGTTGCGCTGTTTGCCGACGGGAGGCTATTGGTACAGCGTTGGCGGAGCGGCCCCCGCCTGCCAAGGGAGTCCGCTGACCTTTGATGCCTACCGGGCTGTGTCGCTCAACGGCGGTAGCCAGTTTGGTTATGCCGTCGACTTTGCCGGACTCAACACGCTTGAACACACAATTAATGTCAGTTTTATGAGCGACGATGTTTACGCGGCCGGGGCTAAGGCAATCATCTCAAGAAGTGCCGGAAACTATGATGCCTCCTATCCGGGCAAGCACCAGTATCTTCTTTATGTTGAGGGCGGGTATCTCTACTACCGGATTGGCGATGGAGCCGTAAATACCGTATTGAGCACGCCGGTGGAGTCGGGTGTTGTCTATAACGTGACCGCAAAAAGCCACGGCACGCAGATGTCGTTATTCCTCAACGGCACGCAAGTGGGAACTGCCCCCATTAACGGC
>JBFWML010000009.1:0-58001 GCA_050251635.1 Campylobacterales bacterium
GCCCCTTACCCCGTCTGATCGGGATTCTTGGCCAAACGTTGGCTTTCGGTTTTGGTTACGTTTTTTTGGGAGAGCTAAAAAGGTGAGAAAGCGCGGGGCTGTCTTCGTCGGTTCATTTCTGTTAGAAAATAGTGCTAGAAATCACAGAAAAGGGGCTATTTTCAACGAAAAAGGAGCAGCCAAGGCGGGCTTCAGATTACCCCTCTCGACTTTAGGCAAGAGGGTCGTCCCGTAGGAATTAATCGTTGATCTTCTTTTGCCCACCGGTGAGGTAGCGCAGAAATTGAGGATATGTTGGGGACGGACGCGAAAAGTCCGTTAGATTGATGTTTTCTGTCATTCTTTGTCCTTTTATTGGCTTTAGATAGTTTTTTTAACTATCTAAACCTTTTAAAATCAACATTCTCGCAAACACCCCGTCAAGGTCAACACCCATTTTGTTTCTGGCTTCAACAAAGCGTTCGTATTCCAGTTGGGTGAGCATCACCTGAATCCTCGCGTCCCGCTTAATTTCCTTTTTTGGGCGACCGGGCGTCTTCCCGCCAGTCTTCTCAGGTGCAAATACGTTGATTTTTGCGGAGGCGGTTTCGGCTGCGCGGTCGATCGCGTCAATATCAAGCTTGCGTTTAGCCATTTACGGTCTTTCTAATTTCGTTTGCCAAAGCCTCCAGCTCCGACCGGCTGGCCCATGCGGCCTTATGCTCTCTGGCGGTTTTACCCTGACTGGCCGCTTGAGCGATCGCGCTTCTTTGGCGAATCACCGTATCCGCCGCGCTCACGTCGAGCCGCTCGAACATTTCAAGGGCGCTGACCGGCTTGGATGCTTTAGGATGCAGCCGGTTAAAAACCGCCATCATCGGAATGGTATGGCCTAGTTCCTGTTTCATACCTTTTAAAACCTCTGAAAAACTCTTAATACTCCACAATTCCACCGCGTCGTCATTGGTGGGCGTCACCACCAGATCGGCGATCGCCATTGCCATCCGGCTTAAGTCCGCATCGAAGCCACCCGTGTCGATCAGGCACCATTTATCTGTTTCGCCTTGGTAGAGTTCATGGGTCTGGGTCAGTAGCTTTTTATCGGCGGTTTCGGCCAGTGGCATCAACGGCAGCCCCACCATATCCCGGTAGCGGTTGAATTTAACAAGATGCTGTTGGGGGTCAAGGTCGATCACCCTTTGGGCCTCCAGCTCAAAAGCCAGATTAAACGCCAGCGTCGTCTTCCCTACACCGCCCTTTTGGTTGGCCAGAACAATTACCATAAACGCTCCTTTTAGAAATGTTTTTATAGATTATATTACTATATAAATCATTATAAAACAAGTAAATACATACATATCAACTGTTAGAGTCGATGCTTCTTTCAGATTATCTTAATAATATGTTGTGTATAATCGTTTACACAACAATAAGGAGGTGCGGTTTATGGTTGAGTGAAATTGGAGAATATACTTCATCAATAGATAGCTTGAGGATTTTTTAAAATGTTATTTTATTCGTTTTTTATATGTTTCTCCAAGGGAACTCATACAGATGGAAAGGAAGATAGATGTCCAAAAAAGACAAGTTGCTTGAATCAATTAAAAATAACCCGCATGATGTTAGCTTCCAAGATATTAAGAAGCTTCTTGAAGAAAGGGGGTTCTCATGCCGCCAGCCGAACAAGGGTTCTTCTCATTTCATTTTCACAAAAGCCGGCTCAGAGCCAATCTCAATCCCGAGCAAAAGGCCCATCAAGGCCGTTTATGTCAAGAAGGTACTAAAGTTAATTGGGGAGGCATAATCCCCACCAGTAAATTTACACAATGTCATTCACTGGCATTGATGGAGAGGAAATAACAATGACAATTAAAGATACCACTTATTTCATGGAGCTAGACTACTCCATTATCGTTGAATCAATTGCAGAAGAAGACGGCGGCGGCTTTTTGGCTTACTATGAAGATTTGCCTGGCATTATGGGCGATGGCGAAACCAAAGAGGCAGCCGTTGCGGATGCCCGAAACGCCTTTCAGTCTTATGTAGAAGTTCAGATTCAAGATAGAAGGCATGTTGTGGAACCCGGCGAGGGAGTCAAAGCACAACGTTATAACATTTCATGCCCCCCCTCTTTAATTCACAGGGTGGATGAATTTGCTTCGGCCCACAGAATGAACAGAAGCGAGTTCTTTAGAATAGCCGCTGAACAAATGATGACTAACGCTTCTTAGGGCATTTATCTTGTTGAGAAAGGAAACAGAAAATGACACTTGAAGCATGGGCTTTGGGGTTCTTAATCCTTGGCATCGGCGTTGCAGTTTGGAGCAAACTCAGCGAAAAGAAAAACACGAAGCACAAACACAGCCACCATTAACCCTTCACCGAAGCTTGCAAGCGCCCGCCGTGAGGCGGGCAAGACCCCAAGAAATTTTTTAATCGTACAAACCGCACCAAAAACATCAACCGCACACCAGCCAGAGGGTGTGAGTAAGTGGGTAATCGCCGCTCGCGGCGATTAGGGGCTAGGGAATCTGCCCCGGCCCACTTAGTCATGCCCGCCAACCTTCCGAAAACAGCTCCCAAAACCACCCCAACCGCCTGCTCTTCGCCCGTCTTGCCGATCGGCAGGGCTGGTACACCGATGACATCCATCCACCGGCGCGCCCTCGCGGTTTCACCGCAAGGGCGGCCGAAAACCGTAAATCTGCGGATTTTGTTTTGTCTTCCAGCCGCCTACAGGCCTTCCGGCTTCGCCTACAGCCTGTTTTCGAGCTCCTACAGCTCGAAACCGCCGACCTACAGCCAAAATTCCTTCGCCTACAGCTCCGAAACCCGATTTTTCCCAAAAATCGGGCCAAAATCCGAAGATTTTCGGTTTTTGGCATTTGCAGGATACGCACGTTGTACATAATTTTGAAAAAGCTATGATTTTCGCATGGAAAAGAAGACCTTTCAAATGCGAATCGATCAAAGCCTAAAAGAGTCTTTGCGGCGAGAGGCAAGGCGCAACAAAACCACAATGGCCAAAGAGGTACGCAGAAGAGTTTTCAGCCATCAGGATGACGATCGCCTGATGCTGAATAGCGTGGGTGAAGTTGCGCGGTCGCACAGACGCTACATGGGTGTAGGAAATTTGACCCAGCTTGATTACATGTATCGGGAATATGTAGAGCATCAAGCGTGGCATGTTCAGACCAAAGAAAAACTACAGCCCTTGATGTTGTCGATCAATCGCGTTCTGCGCAATGAAGTCTTTGATAGCCTTGGTTCACTTTTTGGCCGTAACAAAGGCGTTGATGACAGGTACGATTGCCGGTTCTTAATTCAGCTCAGCGAAACCGAACTTTTGGATCTAGCAGGACAAGCTTCAAAAAGTGGTATTTCGGTAGCCGAATTAATCCGCCAGCGCCTGCAAGCCAGACCTCTCACGCAACACGAATCAAGCCGGCTGTTTCGACTGCTTGAAAAAGCGAATTACAATTTTGAGAAAATCCCAACGGCCACCGAAAATATTAATACGTTAGCGCGGCTCTACAACACCGGTCAAATGAGCCCAAAGCTTCTAGAGTGGGACAGGGAAGCACGGTTTGTGCTTGTATCCAGACTGCCGGAGGTCAAGAGGGTGTGGGAAGATGTTGCGGAACTACTACGGGAGGTCTTGAATGAGCGCCGGGGGAGTCTAGCCCCGGCCGGTTAGGGCTTTAAACTCTTCAGCGCCCAAAATTTCATAGAGACTCGGCTCATCAGCCGCAAGCAGCTTTCTGAGCTCGGTTTTGACCCTCTTTTCAAAGCCAGTTTTTAGGGGCTTCTTTTCGGGAAAGAGGTGATTCTTAACCGAGACACACAAAAGCACCTCAAAGCCACTGGCTGTTTCTCTGGCAGTGTGGATATAGTCATGGCCATCCAGCCCGGCAAGCAAATATGCCTCTCGCGCCGCGCATTGAAACTTAAAGCGGTTTCGTTCATTGTGCGGCAGGTTCTCCGCTAGCTCAAGGAAGAAGAACTCGTCAGGCGACTTTTTGACCAGCCGCAAGAATCGGTCAACTTCCTTCTTTTGAAGGCGGACATTATCCTGATTTTCGACCCACCAAGACCAGTCGTTTTCTTCGGGCAGCTCTTTGGCTAATTCGCGCATTTGGCTTAATGTGCATTTCATGGTTGCCTTTTCTTGTTTGGTTAGACCACTCTAAAGACCTCGCATTTTTGAATAGACGGTTCTGGCTGCCCCAAGGCTCTTATCAAGTGCTTGTGGCCCTTTTTGCCCAATAATTTTGGCTCCGGCTAGCGTGGCCGCCCCTAGGCCTGCCACTGTTGTAAAGAACCCGCCTACGCCGCTGGGTTGCCCACCGGTGAGCGCCGCAGAAAACTCGGGTGCTTTGAGATGGAAGAAAATCGCCAGACATCCCACAAAATATGCAGTGGCTACCGTGTAGTTATAAATACCGTTGTCCTCAAGGTTCATTCCTGCCAAATCTGCGGCAGCCGCATTGACAAAATACAAACTAATGCCCATCACAATGCTTGTGAAAATGGGAATCAGGGCGTAGTTGGCCACGGCTCGTAACCACGCCCAAAATATGAACCGCGTCTGCGGCAAAATGGCGAAGAAGAGCGGGATGCCGCCGATGACGAAGAAGACGTACAGGGCAAAAACCGAGAAGATGATCAGCACGGAGAAGACCATATACAACACACCGTAAACTATTCGTAATCCAAGTGTGACCAGCGCAATGTTCCACTTATCGGCGCTAAAGAATCCTGCATTATCTCCCAGCTGTTCCAAGGTGTGGAAAAGCACAAAAAACGACGTATCCATCTGATTAAAAACTTGAGTCGGTGTTCCCAATACACCAGCAAGGAAATACCCCTGAAGTCTGAAGCTAACCCCGATAATGGGGTCAATCATCCACTCTTTATAGAGCGAATACGAAAACACCACACCGCTGATAAGCGCCGCCATAAGACCGACGAACATCAGCTCTTTAGGCTTTTCGGCTTTGTTGGTGATGATTAGGATGCCGCCGATCATGAACGCCATCGTCAGGATGCCAATCGCGAGCGGACGAAACGCATCAACAAACGGCTGATATTTTTCGTCCATGAATGCGTTTAGGATGGTCAGCATGTGGTTCAGGTAGTTCTGAAACATTGTTTGCCTTTATTTCTGCTCTTGAGTAACCGGTTGGGTGTTCTGGATCTTGTTTTCTTGGATCTTCGGGTAAACGACCAGCGTCAACACAACAAAGACAAGCACCGCAATAATCGGATCGGCTTTAACGGTCATGGTTCTTCCTCCTTTCATAGATTTAGTACCCATAGAGCACGTCAAGATTGACGTTCTTGGGCAACGCGTCAGAATTAGGCGTTTTTGCTCGCCGGCTTTCGTGGTACTTTTTCCGGCGCTCCGGGTCATCGTCTTTATACTTTTCTAGCCGTTCTTTGACTTTCTCGAAATCAACATTCTCGTAGTTGGTGTAGGCATAGGCGACTATGGCCGCTTTTTGCAGCTCCAGCATTTCGGTTTGGACTTGCACCAGCTCTTGCAGAAGGGTTGCCGTGTTTATCTGCGTTTGAATCATCGAGGGTTCAGGGTCGTTGGCCATCTTTTCGATGATTTCGGTCGTGCGGTCGATACGCTCTTGCTGGCGCTGCTTGAAATCGTCTTGGTCAAAGAGCAGGCGGCGGAACGCCAGTTGTGCGACATCTTTTCTAATGCCACGCCGTAGGCGTTCGTCGTTAATGTGCAGCCAAGTGGCCGCCTCCATCGTTCCGGTTTTGCGATACACATCATCTAAAAAGGCAGCGGTGTCTTCGTAGATTACGCCGCCATCTCCCGGCGATGTGGTGATGCTATCGCGTTCCATCGAGAAGAGCTTGTCCACCGTTTCAGGAGTGTCGAGGATAGCGTTCGCCAATCCCATTTGGGCGTTGACGAGGTTGTTCATGGCGTTTGTGAAGTCGTCCTTGACTTTGTAGATCTGACGTTTCACGTCATCGGTGGCGGTTTTGATGCCGCCGAGGGTCTGAACCTGCTGGGTCAACAGATTAATTTGTTCGGTTGCGGCATTGATTTGCTGCACATAATATGTGTAGCTGGTCGGGTCACTCACAGCCATAGCCCCACCATGCACAAGCGAGGCAACAAGCACCAAAGAGATAATCTTTTTCATTGCTCCCCGCCTTGATGCCTTTTAGGGCGCGTAGGCTCAATCTTAAGCTTCTCGCACATATGGGCATACAACAAGTCTTCGACTTCATCCAACGAGCTGGATATAACTGCCACCGCAACCATGGACATAAATTTCTGATACCTTTCGGGGCTAACAGCCAGCCTCTCTTGTCCGCACTCGGCGCACGCATCTGTTGTTGTCTGTACTTTACTCATGAGCCATTGCTCCTTTCTTTTGCTGCGAGAACAGTCTCCGGGGTCACCACAACGTCATGGCCCCCGAATAACGCCAAGTAACGGCCCTTCTCGCTGTTGTATTTGACGATTCCGTCAAAACTGTGCTGATAGCCATCGATTTCTACTTTTGCGCCTCCTTGTTTGATGTAGGCGGCAATCGCCGCTTCGGTCTGCTTCTGGTCGTAGCCTTCTTGATATTCCTCAACGCCCTCGAAGCTGCCGGCAGTCAAAAGCCGTTTTATTTTGGCCCTGTAAGCGTGTTTGTCGTTGATGGGTTTCTTTTGCGCGTGGCATGAAACAATGTAGTCAACCAAACCGTTTTCGGGTTCGGCCGGTTTGGGTTCTACTGCTTCGATCGGCTTGGGGGATTTGGATTTAGCCGGTTGGGATTGGGCGGGCTTTAGCGGAGCTGGAGGCTCCTGCTCTTTGCCTTGAATCTGGAGAGTCAACTCTTTAATCCGCTCCACCAGCTTAAGCGCCTCTTCCGGTTCGGCGGAGATCAAAGCCAGCTTGAGCGCGTGTAGTTCGCTTTGGGGTGACGGCGTTGCGCCCTCTTTCCGCCCATAAATCTCGGCCAGAAACTCCTCACGCCGCCACGTCGTTACGACCGTGTAGGTGTAGCCGCTGCGGTGGTTGGGTTTTTTGGTCAAAACGCCCAGCCTACAAAGCTCGCCCTTTAGGTTTTGAATCGTTTGGCGCCCCATGCCCGTAATAAGCGAAAGCCGTGCATTGGAAGGGAAGGCATTGCCTCTAGCGCCGCCGTGCATCAGCAGCGCATCCACGATCTTCTTTTGCGCACCGGTGAGGTAGCGCAGAAATTGCGGGTATGTTTGGAACGGATGCGTAAAGTCCCGTTCGACCTCAAGACGATCCAAGCGATTAACCGGCGATCAGCTTTTCGAATTCGCGGGTACGAACAAGCAGTTTCGTTCCGGCGTGGCCAAATGCGTTTGGATGCTCTTTTTTTGTTTTTCGCAACCACGCTTCACTAACACCGTAGCGGGCAGCCGCCTCTTTGAGTGGAATTGTCTCCTCTGCTCCCTGCTTGCCAACACTGCCCAGGATCTTGGCAAGTTCTGTGCGGATCATTGTTTGAAGCTCTGCTCGAAAGCCGGTTAGATCAATAGTCGCCGTCATTGTTTTTCCTTTCGGTGCAATGCGATATAATCAAAGCCCATGCAAAAGCATGAAAAATGATTACATCCTGATATGAAATTAGTTATCCTATCTCAATATGAGATTATTTGTCAAGGGGAATTTTTTGCCGTGGAATCAATGACTGCCAATGAGCTACTCGACAGAATCAAAGATTTGTATGGAATAAAGTCTGACACAGCATTAGCTGAAAAGCTTGGTGTCGCACAGAATACGGTGTCAGGGTGGCGAGCTAGAAATGCTATCCCTCCGATTCTTGAGCGCATAATTGGATTAAATGATATATCTCTAGATGAGATTATTAAAGGGGTACACACTTCAGGAAAAAACAGTCCAGCCATCGTAGGCGCTAGAGCTAGGGTGTCATACGAACGGAAATCAACACAGTCAGACAATATATTCAAGGCCCTCGAATCAAGTCATTCTGACCTCTACCGGAGTCTTGAGTTTGCGGTGAACTGTGCAAACGACGATGAAAAAAAGGCAAAATTGAACGAAATGCTCAAGCAATTCATCAAGGAGACGTTATGAAGCCAGCCAAAAAAATGTCGTCCCTCGTCTCAACAAATGGAGATAGCAGCCCGGCAATCATGGGCAGTCATGCGAGCGTGAGTTACAACTCTATCAACAAACCAAACACGAAATATCGCCTATTTGACCCTTACTGGTGGAGAACACTAACAATAGTTCTGCTTGCTGCTTCCGTTGTGTTTGTTTCAGCTATTCACTACCTCGTGGGTGATGTTAGAATCATTGCCGCTTTAATGTTCGGCTGGTTTTTGCTGGCCGGTTTTACCTACTACTGGTCGTGGGCGGAAAAAGCTTTTGACCTTTATACTTATCACAAAGACTCACCCATCGAAACAGACAGGGGTGACAGCTATGAGTGGTCAGAGATTCAAGAAGTCCGCTCCTACAACAGAACCGTTGAGCTTTTGATTGGTGCGGCATGGGTAAAGCTGGTTTTCGCGAAGTCATCCGATCAGGAGGGTTTTCTAGAAAAGTGCGGGACGAGAAAGATTCATATCAGTAAGTTCGATCAGCACCCCGAACGCGAACCCCTAAACTGGTCAAACTGGTGGAAGCCGAATCTGTTCATTGCCGCAGGGATATTTCTCTTTGCATGGCTGGCAAAGGGCGGCGCAATTCCCGTTGAGTGGTTTAGATGGGTCATAATCGGCACCCCGCTTTTATGGGGAGCCTTTTTGGTGTACACAATTCTTAAACTGAACGGTTTTGCTGGCGCTCCGGTACAAACAAGTAAACCACAATAACACAGCGTGTACCGAAACCAAAAGGCGGTTACCAAAGCGGTTACCGCTTGAAATTTAAGTGAGTTTTAGAAGCTGGATTTTTCGGAAGAAAGCCTGATTAAAAGAAGAGTGGTGCGGGAAAGAGGACTCGAACCTCCACACCTTGCGGCGCCAGATCCTAAGTCTGGTGCGTCTACCAATTCCGCCATTCCCGCAAACAATAAAAAATCAAAGTGGCGACCCCGGCAGGACTCGAACCTGCGACCAACGGCTTAGAAGGCCGTTGCTCTATCCAGCTGAGCTACGGAGTCACACGCGTGGTGCGCCCGAAGGGAGTCGAACCCCTAACCTACGGATCCGAAGTCCGTTGCTCTATCCAATTGAGCTACGGGCGCAACAGGAGTTCCGGACAGGGGGAAAACATGGGGTGGATGACCGGGATCGAACCGGCGACCTTCAGAGCCACAATCTGACGCTCTAACCGACTGAGCTACAACCACCATAAAAGAACTGACCCCGGGATGGTCGGGATGACAGGATTCGAACCTGCGGCCCCTTGGTCCCAAACCAAGTGCGCTACCAGACTGCGCTACATCCCGGATTGGAAGGGTGGAATCATAACCAAGAGAAGCTTATTTGTCAATCGCTTTTTCGCGTGCTATGATTGCGTCAATTTTTACGACGGAGCGCGCCTTGCCCCTGACCATCAAATCCTGCACCCTGCGCGGAAATCATGTGATCGCCAACCGCTTTATGAAAAAGGGCGAACTGCGCATCCCCATCGATTCGGGCGAACTGATCCCCGTCGAAGAGATGGACGACAGCTACTACGCGCTGCAAATCAGCGAAACCCACTTTATCGGCACCAAAGAGCCCGATTTTGAGGATGCCACCTGTTTTCTCAACCACTCCTGCAACCCCAACCTCGCCTTTGAAAACGGCGAACCGGTGCTGGTCAACCGGGTCGATATCCACCCCGGCGACGAACTGACGTGGGATTACAGCACCTCCATCGACGACGGCAACTTCGCCATGACCTGCCACTGCAAAAGCGATCGCTGCCGGGGCACCATCACCTCGTTCGGGGAGCTGCCCGAAGCTGAGCGCAAGCGGCTTTTACCCCTTGCGCTGGCCTTTATCCAAAAACGTTATCAGAACTGAATCATCCCGTTCACGGGCGAGCTGGCGGTGGCGTAGGGTTTTTTAGGAATCCTTCCGGCAAGGTAACTCATCCGCCCGGCCCGAACCGCGTCGCGCATCGCCTGCGCCATCAGCACCGGATCTTTCGCCTGCGCGATCGCCGTGTTGGTCAAAACCCCGTCGGCCCCCAATTCCATCGCGATCGCCGCGTCCGACGCGCAGCCGACACCGGCATCCACCAGCACCGGCACCTTCACCGCCTCTTTGACGAACACGACGTTATAGCGGCTTTGAATCCCCAGCCCGCTGCCGATCGGGCTTGCTAAGGGCATCACCGCTGCCGCCCCGGCGCTCTCAAGCCGCTTAGCCATAATCGGGTCGTCGGTGGAATAAACCATCACCGTAAAACCCTCTTTGGCCAGCACCTCGCACGCTTTGAGGGTTTCGAACACGTCGGGGTAGAGGGTTTTGGCCGTATCGCCGATCACCTCCAGCTTAATCAGGTCGATCCCCGTCGCCTCGCGCACCAGCCTAAAGGTGGTGATCGCTTCGTCGGCGGTGGTGCAGCCCGCGCTGTTGGGCAGCAGCTTGACGTTGGTGTCTTTGAAATA
Source organism: Campylobacterales bacterium (assembly GCA_050251635.1). Taxonomy (GTDB): domain Bacteria; phylum Campylobacterota; class Campylobacteria; order Campylobacterales; family SZUA-545; genus JBFWML01. The sequence continues at coordinate 10,545 of JBFWML010000009.1, forward strand.
ATCCAGCAGATTTTCCTCGTGGGGGTTGGTGATATTCACGCGCCGAACCGCCACGGTAATCAGCTCCGATTCGCTCGCCAGTGTGGCTTCGCGGGTGGTTTTAAAATCCGGGTATTTGCCGCTGCCCACGATCAGGCGGCTGTTTAGGGTATAGTTGCCGATTTTTAGCGTATGCATCGTCGCCTCCGTAGTTTTTTGGGCGATTGTAACCGCTTACACCTTGACGCTTTTCCACCGCCCGCGCCGGAAGACCGCAAAGAGCCAAATCGCGCGAACCCAGGTTTCAAAAAGAATCACCAGCCAAACAAACAGCACGCTCTGTAGCCACACCGCCAGCGCCACCGCCGGGATAATGCGGAAAAACCACATCGACAGCAGATTGATTTTTAAACTGGTGCGGCTGTCCCCCGCCCCGCGAAAGGCCCCGCTAAGCACAAAGGCCACCCCCAGCGGCACCTGGCTTAAACCCACAATCTGCAGATAAAGCGCCCCCTCGGCGATCGCCTCCGCATCATCGGAAAAAACCGCCATCAAGGGGTGGGCGAAGATCACCATCAAAAGCCCCGCCAGACCCATCAGCACCCCGGCGCTCAGCGCGGTAAAGAGCGCGTCCTTTTCGGCCTCTTCGGGTTTTTTGGCCCCCAACTGGCGGCCCGTTAAGGCCATCGCCGCGATCGTAAAACCGATGCCGGGCATAAAGGCCAGCCCTTCGATGCGCAGCCCCACCTGATACCCCGCCATCACCGCCGTGCCGAAGTCGGCGATAATCCGCGTAAAAATCAGAAATGACCCGTAGGTTAACAGCCGCTCGATCCCGGCGGGAATCCCCACCTTAAGCCCCCGCGCCGTCAATTCGCGGTCAAAGACCCACAAAAACGCGAAGGGGTGTTTTTTCGCCAGCATCAGCCGCGCGTAAATCAGGCTTTCCAACCACACCGCCGCCACCGTCCCCGCCGCCGCGCCGCCCACGCCAAAACCCGGCAGCCCGAAGGCGCCAAAGATCAAAACGTAGCTGATCGCCATATTCAAAAAGCTCATCGCAATCTTGATTTTCAGCGGCGTGCGGATGTCGGCGTGGGCGCTAAAGGCGCTAAAAACAATCTGGTTGATCATCATCGCCGGCAGGGCAAAGGCCAGCACAAACAGATAGGTTTCCCCCAGCTCCCCCACACGGCCGCCCGCATTCATCAGCCAAAAGGGCAGATCGGCAAAGGTAGCCGCCAGCACCACCGCCGGAACCGCCAAGGCCAGCGACAGCAGCAAAAAGGTCGAAAAAACCCGTGACGCCTGCGCCTCTTCGCCGCCGCCTAGAAAACGGCTCATCAGCGCGTTGGAGCCCACATACAAAATGCCCATGATCGTGTAAAAAAGCCCCGTAAACTGCAGCCCGATCCCCACCGCAGCCGTGGCGGCCACCTCAAGCCGCCCCACCATCACCAGATCGATGAGTACCTGAAGCATATCCACAAAGGCGCCCAAGGCCGCAGGCAGGCTCAGTTTCATTACGCGGTTAAAACGCTCCCGGTCAAAAAAGGGCAAGGGGTTCCTTCTTAAAAAGCGGGATTCTACTATGATGCGGGCATGAAACTACTGATTGATGTTCTTGTCTGGGGCGCGGTTGCGGCGCTGTTTATTTTTATCGTCCGGGGCTATCACCGAAAAAAAACGGGGCTGGATTAACTCTCTTCAATCCCCGCGACATTGCTGTCGATAAAGGGGTAAATCATCCATTTGATTGTCTCCAGAAAATAGGCGCTGATGCCCTTTTCGGTTTTCCACCAGTTCTCGCGGGTGTAGCGCTCGTTGGGCGCGGCATAGCACTCGATCGCCACCGTCAGACCCGCTTTTTTAAAAACCTTCTCAAAGGCGTAGCGCGCCCGGCGGGTGTGGAAGCCGTCGGTAGCCAAAATCAGCCGCTTCACGTCTGGCCGGTCGCTGCGGATCTTCTGCGCCACATCCCACGCCTCATCCAGCGTGCTGGTCGCTCCGCCCTTGGTGCTGGCGATGATTTCGTGGGGGACTTGCTCATCACTTAAGGCCGAAGCGACCCGCTGCGTTTCGGTAAAAAAGTAGCGGGCAAAACGATCCGAAGGCTCCCGCACGCTGGTGACCCAAACCACCGGCCCATAGCCCTGACGGTAGGCCTCCACCGCGCCGGGGGTGCGGCTGAGCGGCTCGCCGCCCAGAAGAACGATCGCATCCGCCCCCGGCCGGGCGTTGTCAACCTCAAAAAGCTTGGGATACTGGGACAAAATCCAAGGCAGCTGCCAAAGCGCAACCGCCAGCGCCGCTGCAATGATAAGCCAGCCCTTAAACCCTGCGCGCGCCGATTTTTTTGTGCCTTCGATAACCATGAATCGCATTTTACCATTAAGTAATAATAGAATAAAATCTTTCTTTAAGAATTCGTGCGTTTTTTCAAAAACAAGAGGGGGTCTTGATGTATAAAATTCCGTTTTTCCGACCGAATCTTCGCGCCTTGGAGGGTGAACACCTCAACCGCGCTCTAAGGGGCGATCGCGCCGGATTGCTGGCCGATTTCGAGAAAAAAGCCGCCAAAACTCTGGGCGCGCGCCATGTGGTCGCCGCCGTCAACCCCGCCAGCGCGCTGCATCTGGCCCTCTGTGCGCTGGATATTAAGCGCGGCGATAAGATCGTCTGCTCCGCCAACGCCCACCCGGCCCTGCCGGAGATGATCCGCCACTTCGACGCCGAGCCGATCTTTGTGGACATCGACACCGCCAGCTTCAATATGAACCTCGAAGCGCTGGAGAAAATTTTGGAGGAGAACCACTCCAAGAAGCTCCGCGGCATTATGATCAGCTTCGTCGCGGGTCAGGCGCCCAACCTCGAAAAACTCTACCAGATTGCCAAACAGCACGGCGCATTCGTGCTGGAAGAGGCCTGCGGCGCCTTCGGTCTGGCGTACAAAAATCACAAAGTCGGCTCGCTTGAGGCAGACATCACGCTGCTCTCCTTTAGCCCCATCGAAAGCGCCGCGCCCGCCAATGCGGGGGTTTTGGTCATGGGGGAAAACAGCCTCAACGATCGAGCGGTGCTGCTGCGCAACCACGGCATCGAAAAGGGCCAAAACAGCAACGTCGAATACACCTACGACGTGGTCGATATCGGCTGCGACTACCTGCCCAGCGCGCTGGATCTCGCCTATGGCCTGGGGGAGCTGGACAAATGCGGCTCGCTCATCGGCCGCCGCGCGGCCATCGCCGCCAAATACGACAAAGCCTTTGCGGAGGTGCCCCATATCACCGTACCGGCCAAAAGCGCCGATCACGCCTACAGCGCCTATATCGTCAAGGTCGATAAGAACCGCGACGGCTTCGCCAAATCGCTGGCGGCCAAGGGGATTCAAACCAGCCTCAACTACATCCCGCTGCACATGATGAGCTACTACCGCGCCAAGTACAGTCTGCGCATCACCAGCTTTCCCGGCGCGCTGAACAACTACCAGCAAATTCTCTCCCTGCCCATCTACGCCGACATGAGCGACGCCGAAGCGCAGGAGGTGATTAACGCCGTCAGCGAGATTGCCCGCGCCCGCACCTGGTAATGAATTGGGCTTCCTTTTGGGAGGCGGCCTTGTTCGCCCCCCAAACCCCCCTGCAAAAACTGCTTGTTTTTCTGCTTAGCCCCCTGGGGCTGTTGACCTGTTTTTTCGCCCGCCGCGACTTAAGCTCTAAAACCCCGCAAGATTACGGTATCGCCGTTATCGGCGTCGGTAATCTCATTGTGGGCGGCACGGGCAAAACCCCGCTGACCGCCGCGCTGGCCGAAACCGTCAACAAACCGGCGATCGTGTTGCGCGGCTACGGACGCGAAAGCAAAGGGCTTCAAGTGGTTGCCCACAACGGCCTGAAACTGGGGGTCAAAGCCGCCGGAGACGAGGCCTTGACCTATGCGCGGCTGTTGCCTCAAGCGATTGTCATCGTCAGCGCCGATCGGGCCGAGGGGGTTTTGAAGGCCAGAGCGCTGGGCGCGGAGGCGGTCTTTTTGGATGACGGTTTTCGCCACCGGGGCATTGAAAAGTTCGACATTCTCATCCGCCCAAACCCCGATCCGCAAAATCCCCGCTGCCTTCCCGCCGGCCCCTACCGCCAGCCGATCGACGCCTATGACATGGCCGATTACGTGGCGATCGAGGGGCGGGATTTTGAGCGCCATGTCAGCGTGCAAAACCCCACCGATCGCATGGTGCTGGTGACCGCCATCGCCCGGCCGGAGCGTTTAAACCCGTGGCTGCCGCCGCTGATCGCGCGGTACGAATTCCCCGACCACCACCCCTTTGATGAAGCCGAAATCCGCGCGCTCTTCAAACGCCACGGCGCCACCAGCCTGCTGGTGACCCTCAAGGATGCGGTCAAGCTGGAATCCATGGGGTTGCCGCTGTCGCTGCTGAGCTTGCGGGTCACGGTGTCCAAAGCGCTGCAAGAGGCGGTGCGCGGCCATATTCACCACAAAGCCCACAATCGGTAGAATACGCGCCAAAACGTTCAAGGAGCGCGCGTGCAAACCCGTCAAGAAGAAACCCAAGACAGCCTCTTGGAGCTGCGCATCAAGCTGGAGCGCTGGGTCAAGCGCAACCGGTTGTGGCTCATCGGGGCGGCGGGCGCCGTCCTTTTGTGGCTGGGCGCGCTGGGCGTCTGGAGCCTGGTTGAAAACCAGCGGATCGAAAAGGCCAACGGAGCGCTGAACGCGCTGATGCAAAACCCCGCCGACGCAACCGCCCGCGCGACGCTGCAGGTCAAATCCCCCGAACTTTACGATCTGTTCTTGCTGCGCCAAGCGGTCGTTACGGCCGATCGCGCCGTACTGGGCGAGCTGGCTTTAAAGCCCGGCGTAATCGGTCATCTGGCCGCCTATCAACTGGCCGCCCTCTCCCACGACCCGGTTGAACTTGCCCGCTACGCGCAGCGCGAGGGCAATCTGCTCAAGGAGTTCGCGCAACTTCAAGAGGCGCTGCTGCTGCACGAAAAGGGCGATCACGCCTCGGCACGGGCCGGACTGTCGCGCATCGCCATCGACTCCCAGCTCAAACCGGTCGCCACCGCACTCGAACACTACGGAATCGCACGCTAGTGACACGTCTTCTTCTTCCCCTCTTTGCGCTCCTGCTCGGCGGCTGCTCCAAGCTGGCCGTGTACGAGCCTGACCATATTGCGGGGAAGCTCTCCTACGACGAACGCCTCGAAGCGCCGATCGCGGCCCAGACCCCCCAGGGGGCAACCCTGGAAAACGGGCGGCTGCTCTTTGCCCGCAGTCAGGGTGCGCAAAATCTGCCCGAAGGCTATCTGCTGCTGGGTATCGATGGCGGCTGGATCAGCGCCGCAAACAGCCAAGGCGGGCTGCTGCTGCGCCACGAATCGGGCGCGGAACACCGCTTCAATCTGCCTTCGCGGGTGCTCTCCGCCGCAACCGACGGCCGATCGGCAGCCGTGAGCACGCAGGACAACAGCCACCGCCTGATCGACCTCGCTTCGGGCCAGACCCCCTTTTTGGTGCGCGAAAAACCAATGCTGGCCGTTAGCGCCAGACGGGCCCGTCCGCTGCTAGGGCAGACGCAGGCGGTTTTTCCCACCCTGGACGGCAAGCTGTTGATCGTCGATCGGGCCAAAAACGAGGTCGTCCGCGAACAGGTGCTCGGCACCGAACCCTTTTTCGCCAATCCGATCTTTTTGGCCGAACACGAAGGCGCGGTGATTGCCGCCACCCACGAACGGGTGATCGCGCTGGGCAAAAACGGCGGCTTTAACGCGATTGAGCGCAATGTGCGCCTGCTTGCGCCCCTTCAAAGCGGTCTGTATCTTTTTACCCTCGACGGCACCGTCACCCGCCTGTCGGGCAGCCTTGAGACCCTTGAGAGCGTCAAGCTCCCCTATGCGCGCATCGTGGCCGCCGCCGAGGGCGACGCGCTTTATGCCGTTGAACAGTCGGGCTGGCTGATCCGTCTTTCGCCCGATCTGAAAAACTACCAAACCTACGAACTGCCCGACGACATCCGCGCGCCCCTGCTGGCGGCAGAAGAAAAACTCTACTACGGCCGCAAAGCCGTACGCTGGCCGTGAGGCGGGTGTGAAGCCGCAAATTGACGCTTATCTGCGTCACGTCAAGGTTATCCGGGGGTTAAGCGGCCCCACGCTCAAAGCCTACAGCGCCGATCTGGCCCAGTTTGACGAAGCGGTCAACAAACCCCTTGAGGCGCTGGAGCTGGGCGATATTTACCACTTTCTGGCCCGCTTTCCCAACAAGCGCACCCTCAACCGCAAGCTCTCCTCGATCAACCGGTTTTTAAACTGGTGCCACGACGAGTTCTACACCGAAGAGAGCTTCCGGCTGCGATCGGCCAAAACCCCCAAAAGTCTGCCCAAGTACCTCACCCCCGAAACCATCGAATCAGGTCTGCAAAGCATCGATCGCACCCAGTGGCTGGGCAAACGCGACTATGCGCTGATTTTGTTTCTCTACGCCAGCGGCTGCCGCATCAGCGAAGCTTTGAAGGCCCAAAAGAGCGATATCGAAGCGGGCTGGCTGCGCGTGCGCATGGGCAAAGGCGCCAAGGAGCGGCTCGTTCCGGTAGCCAAGCGCGCGCTGCTGGCGGTGGACGAATATCTCAATGAACGCCCCTTTTTTAACCCGCTGCTTTTTATCAACTATCAGGGCAACGGACTAAGCCGCATCAGCGCCTACGAAATCACCCGCCGCGTGCTGGGCGTGTCGCCCCACGTGCTGCGCCACTCCTTTGCCACCGCGCTGCTCATCGGCGGCGCGGATTTGCGGGTGGTTCAGGAGCTGCTCGGCCACGCCAGCCTCAACACGACACAGATCTACACCCATCTGGAACGGCACCATCTGGCCCAGAGCGTCAACGACTACCATCCGCTCTCAAGGCTGGCCTCATGATTTTGTGCGAAATCGGCAACACCCACTACCACTTTATGCAAAACGGCCGTATCTGGCGCGTGCCGGCGGGCCAGAAACCCGATCTCAAGCTCGAACCCGACGAGGCGGTTTTTGCCGTCAGCGTCAACGATTCGGCCATGCGCAAGCTGGTCAACCACTATCCGGTCATCGACCTGGAGCCCTATGTCAATCTCGACACCGAATACCGCGGGCTGGGGGTGGACCGGGCGGTGGCCTGCCTGGCGGTCAGCGACGGCGTGATTGTCGATGCGGGCAGCGCGATTACGGTTGACGTTATGCAAAACGGACTGCATCTGGGGGGCTTTATCTATCCGGGGCTGGCGAAGTTCCAGCAGATGTACGGCCAGATTTCCCCCCGGCTGCAAAAGGCGCTCAGCTTCGGCGTGGACATCAGCCATCTGCCCCAATCCACCGCCGACGCGATCAGCTACGGCGTAATCGCGCCGCTGATCAACACCATCACGCTGGTGGCGCGCAATAAACGCATTGTCTTTACCGGGGGCGACGGCGGCTTTTTCGCCCGCTTTTTCGAAGATGCCATGGTCGATCACACGCTGATCTTCAAGGGCATGGAAAAAATCATTAAGGAACTTTGATGCTCACCGTCGCTTTGCCCAAGGGCCGCATTGCCGAAGAGACCCTCTCGCTCTTTGAAAAGATGTTCGGCCAGCCCTTTAAATTCGACAACCGCAAACTGATCTTGGAGCAGTCGGGCTTTCGCTTTTTGCTGGTGCGCAATCAGGATGTGCCCACCTACGTCGCCCACGGCGCGGCCGATCTGGGGGTTTGCGGCGAAGATGTGCTGCTCGAACACGCCGTTCCCGTCACCCAGCTTTTAGACTTAGGGATCGGCCGCTGCCGCGTGGTGCTGGGTATGAGAACCGGCGAAAAACTCGATCCGACCCGCGCGCAGATCAAGGTGGCGACCAAGATGGTGCAGATTACCAAGCACTACTTCGCCCAGCGCGCCATGGCGGTCGAGATCGTCAAGCTCTACGGCTCGATCGAGTTGGCCCCGCTGGTGGGCTTGTGCGACGCAATCGTCGATATTGTCGAAACGGGCACCACCATGAAGGAAAACGGGCTGGCCCCCGTGGAGACGATTCTCGAATCGACCGCGCGGCTTTTTGCCAACCAAAACAGTTTTATCGAACACAAGGCGGAAATTCTGGCGCTGCGCGACCGGCTGGAAAAAGCCCTTGGCTGAAGCGCTCGATCTCTACGCCCGCTTCGAACCGCTCATCCCCTTTGAGCCCGAAATCGCCGGACTGCACGATCGCTACGTGCATCTGCTAACCGAGTTCGGCGCGGGCAGAGTGCTGGATATCGGCTGCGGCAGCGGCGGGCTTCTGAAAAAACTGGGCGAAGCGGGTATCGGGGCCAAAGGGATCGATCTTAGCGCCGAGATGGTCCGCCGCGCACAGGCGCAGGGCGTGGATGCCGAGTGCGTCGATCTGTGCGATTTAGGCGAAATCTACGATGCGGCGACGGCGGTTTTTGATGTGCTTAACTATCTGGACGAAACCGCATTGGGCCGTTTTTTGGAGTGCGCCGCCAAGGCGATCCGCCCCGGCGGCCATTTTCTCTTTGACGTCAACACCCTTTACGGTTTTGAAGAGGTGGCGCAGGGCTCCTTGGTACTGGAAAAAGAGGGTGTTCACGCCACCGTCGAATCGGTTTTTGATCACAATAAGCTCACCAGCCGCTTCGTGATGTTCGAGCCCGGCGCCGAGGGTCTGTACCGCCGGAGCGAAGGCACCATTACGCAGCTTTTCCACCCGGTTAAAACCCTGGAAAAACTGCTCAAGCAGGCCGGTTTCAAGCCGCTGGGCAAGTTTGATCTGCATCTGTATCACGCCCCCAAACCCGACAAGCAGCTTTGGGTGGCAAGACGGGATTAACCCCCGCCCACAAACTGCAGCAGCTCGATGCGATCGTCCTCGCTGAGCGTCGTTGCCGCCCACGCGTCGCGCTTGACAATCTCCATATTTAAGGCGCAGGCCATCACTTTGCCCTCGATTCCCAGCGCGTCGATCAGCTGCAAAAGCGTCGATCCCGGAGCAATCTGGCGTTCTTCGCCGTTGACGATCACGTTCACCGGATAATCCTTTCGGGTTTGGCAATCTGAAAGCCCTGCAGGTAATCCACCCCCAGCTCCACCGCCTTTTGCATCACCGCTTCGTTGTAAACATATTCGGCCACCGTCTCCAGTCCCAGCAATTTGGCAAACTGCACGATGCTTTTTACGATCAGATAGCTCTTTTCGTCGGTGTCGATCGTGCTAATCAGGCTGGCGTCGATTTTCAGAAAATCCACGTTCAAACGGGCGATATTGATAAAGTTAGAATAGCCGCTGCCAAAGTCGTCGATGGCGAATTTGCAGCCAAACTCCCGCATCTGCTGAATAAAGGCGCGGGTGTGCTCGAAGTCTTCGATCTCTTCGCTCTCCAGAATTTCAAAGGTGATGCGCCCTTGAAGGTTATAGCGGCGGATCTGCTCCTTGATAAAGGTCACCGTCTCCTCGTTGGTGATGTCGTCGATGGAGAGGTTGACGCTTAAGTCGTCCTTGCGCAGGGAAAAGTCCGCAAAACAGCGGCGCAGCATCATGCGGCTGAGCTTGGCGTACTGCTTGGAGAGCTTGGCGGTTTTGAGGAACATAAAGGGCAGCACCTCCTTGCCCGTATCGTCGATCAGCCGCACCAGCGCCTCGTACTTGACGGGGGTTTTGGTGTCGGCGCGCACGATCGGCTGGAAGTGGGGCACAATCCGTTCGGACACGATGGCATCGTGAATCTTTCTCGCCCAGGTCAGATTGGTCTTAAACCGCCGCTCCATATCCATGTCCGGCGTGTAGCGGACCACCTTTTTGTGTTTGTCCTTTTTGGCGGTGCGCAGCGCGATATCCGCCTTTTCCAGCAGGCCGCGCGCCTCCTTGGCAACGCCGATGGAGAGCGAACAGCTGATTTCAAAATCCTCGTAGAAGACCGCCTCTTTGGGCATCGACTCGGCAATCTGCTCGGCCAGAGCCGTTTCCGCCCCCTCGGCCGGGTCCTCAAGCAGCACGCCAAATTCGTCGCCGCCAAGGCGGTAAAGCACCGCTTTGGGTTTCTCCGGCAGATAAAAGTGCAGAATTTTGGCGATCTCCTGCAAAAAGAAATCCCCCACCTGATGGCCGTAAAAGTCGTTGATCTCCCGGAACCGATCGACGTTTAAGAGCAAGAGCGCGGGATTTTTCGCCCGGGCGATCGCCGCAAAATAGGCGTTTCTAGCGGGCAGGCCCGTCAGGGGATCGTTCTGGTCAGAGCCCTTGTGAACCACCGGACGCCCCGCCTGTGCACTGCGCGAAAGCCAGGCCAAAGGCAGCAGCGCCGCCAGCGTCAAAAGGGCCAGCAGCGCCTGCGCGGTGCGGTAGGGAGCGCGCGCGTTCGACTGCGCCGCCTGAAGCGACGCTTGCGTCACCGCCGCGACAATCAGCGAGCGGCGCGGCGCGTTGATCAGCTTGGATGCGAAATAAAAACCCCCCAGCTCTATCTGAGCCTGAAGAAGCGCCTCTTCGTCCACGCTCAGCAGCGCCGCAAGCAGCGGTTTGGAGTATGCCCCTGCGACGGTAAAACCGTGCAGCCGCACGCTGTTTTCGGCGGGAAAGAGCAGCTTCTCCGCCACCAGCAGTTCGATGCCCCGGCTTTTCAGATCGGCGCTAAGCAGCTCGTGGGCGGGAAACTCTTTTTGCGCCGAAAGCGCCTTGGCCGCATGAACAAGGGCTGTCTGAACCTCCTGCGCCTTGGCCCCATAGGCGGCGTCGGCGGCGTCGGAAGCCTGTTTGGCCAAGAGAATGATCAGCACCCCGGCCACCGCCGCCAGCACAGCGGCGCTCAAAGCGAATTTGCGCAGATTCATGGGACTCCTCGGGCAAAAGTTGCGCCGATTTTACCCAATAACCCATGAAGGGTTAAAAGGCGTACCGAACCCCTGCGCGCAGAGCGATTTCGCTGTCGCGCCAGTATTCGTCGCCGTAGCTCATCTGCAGCTTTTGCCAAAAGCGGTGCTGATAGGAAAGCGCCGCATAGCCGCTGAGATAATCTCCGCTGATTTTGCGCTCGCCCCCTGCCGAAAGCCCCAGCGTCAGGTTATCGGGCAACAATCCGTTGATGCCGTCGTAACCTGCCCCCGCCATCGCCTGCAAGTAGGGGGTGAAACCGGAGATTTTGACCTGGTGAAACCGCATCCCTGCAAAGACCGAAAGCTCCACAAAATCCCCGTACAGGGTCATCTTGCCGCCGAAATAGTCCCAATCCCCGCCGTAAAAACCCAGCTCCAGTTCCGGTGCCGTTTCGCTCTCGTCCTGCGCAAGGCTGTAGCTGGTGCCGTCGGCCACCACCGATCGGCCGCCCAAGTCGAGCGTGTCTCCGGTGTTTTTGCTCTCCAGCACCACGGTGCGATCGCGCATAATCAGACCAAATCCCGCCCCCACAAAGTAGCGGTAGCCGCTTTTTTCCTGCGCGGATCCGGCGGCGGCAGGCTGCGCGGGCTCGGGCAGCTGAACCTGCGGTGCCTGGGTTTGCGCCGGTGCCGGCGTTTGGGGATCGACCTTTTTATAAACCCGGCGAATCACCCGCACCTTGCCCTCCTCGATTCCGGCGGGGGGCTGGGTGTAGACCTGACGCTTGATGACGCGCTGGGATTGATCGGGCTCGGCGGCCCACAGGGGGCTTGCCAGCGCGCCTATCAGCAGGAGCTTGAGTGCGGTGCGTCCCATAAAAATCCTCTTGTCGTGAACGGGCAAAACGGCCCTTTTGGCAGCCTAAAAGCAAATGCAGTTCCATAAATATTGGAACATTTTGTGCTGATTCCCAATCAAATATCCATCAGCCAAGGTGGCCGCGCTATGTTTTTTCGCCTGTTTACGCTCCTCATCCTCGCCCTTGTCGCTCCGCTGTGGGCCAAACCGCTGTGGACCCCCTTTGTTCCCAACGCGGGCCAAGTCAAAGAGCCTTCGGTGCGCTTTTACGCCCAGACCTTCGCCGGAACGCTCTACGTCACCGATCGGGGCGAACTGCTGCACCGTCTGGCTGCCGGGCAGGGACACGACCGCCATGCGCTGCTGCTGGCGGAAAAGCTGGGTTTTGACGCCAAAAATCTCCAAGCCTCCCAAAGCGCGGGTACGCAGGTCAACTATGCGGCCCAAGGCCTCAATCTTGAAGCGATGAACCGCCTGGAGCTGGGCCGTGTGGCCGAGGGCGTGCGCGCCCACCTGCAGGCTAAGGACGGCAATGTGGAAAAGCTCTTTACCCTCTCGGCGGGGGCGTCGATCGAGGCTTTGCAAATCGAGCTGGCGGGAGCCAAAAAGCTTTCGCTCGGCGCACAGGGCGAACTGCGGATCGAGACCCTTTTGGGCGAAGTGGCCTTCACCGCGCCGGTGGCGTGGCAGACGATCGAAGGCCAAAAACGTCCCGTGGCGGTCGCCTATGCGATCGGAAAAAACAGCTACGGGTTTAAACTGGGCAGCTACGACCCCGCCCATGAGGTGGTGATCGACCCGCTGCTGGCGGCCACCTACACCGGCGGCGGCGGTCACGACGAAGTGCACGCCATGGCCGTGGCTGCCGACGGCACCGTCTATGCGGGCGGCTACACCGACTCCGTTACCCTCACCACCGGCGGCGCGTTCGATACCACGCTGGCCCTGCAGCCCGACGGCTTTGTGGCGAAGTACGACGAAAACCTCACCACGTTAGCGGCCCTGACCTACATCGGCGGCAACGGCGTGGATTACGTGCGCGCGCTGGCCCTCTCCGCCGACGGTTTGACGGTTTATGCCGCAGGCGAAAGCAACTCCACCGATCTCTCGCCGCTCGCTTCGGGCGATGCGGGCAACCGGGGCAAAACCGACGGCTTTATCGCGGCGCTCAACAGCACGCTTTCAAGCGCCACCTTCCGCTATGTGGGCGGCACCAACCACGACCTGATTAACTCGATCGGCGTTCATCCGGCCAGCGGCGATGTATATGTGGCGGGTTACACCCTTTCGAGCTTTGCCGCCATCGATGACCTCAACACCACCGCAACCCAAAGCGGCGACTACGACGGCTTTGTGGCGCACTACACCGCCGCCCTCGCCCCCGGCGCGGTTACCAACGCCGCCTATGTGGGCGGCAGCGGCAACGACGGTTTTCGCGCCCTGAGCGTGACCGCCGCCAACCTGATGGTTGCGGGTTACACCCAATCGGCCGATCACGGGGCCGATCAAAACCTCACCGCCGTTAACGGCACCCGCTTGGTGCTCGTTAGCCGCTTTGATCCGGCCGATCTCAGCGCGCCAACCGTCACGGCGGTTTTTGGCGGCTCCTCTACCGACGAGGTGTTTGCCGCCGCAACGGATGACACCAACATCTATTTGGCTGGAGAAACCCTCTCGACCGATCTGCAAAACGCCGTAAACGGCGCAACCGCCCTGAAAGAAGGGTTTACCGCCTTTTTGCCCGTTGCGCTTAACGCCGTCACCACCCGTTACGCCGGGGGCAGCGGCGTGGACTCGGCCTACGCGATCGCGCTCGATGAAAACAACGCCACCCTTTATGTGGGCGGAGTCACGGCCTCAAACAACTTTCCCTTCCACGCGGGCGCGTTTCAAACGGCGCTCAGCGGCTCGTCCGACAGCTTTATCGCCCGCTTGCCGCTGGATCTAAGCGATCACAATATCTCCACCTACTACGGCGGAAGCGGCGCCGATCAGGTGCGCGCGCTGGCCGTTTACGGAGCCGATCTGTACGCCGCCGGGGTGAGCACCTCGACCAATCTGGTGTTGAGCAATGTCAACACCGCCGCGCGCAGCAGCGGCATGAACGCCGAAGGGTTTATCATCCGCATGGACGAAAATCTTTCGGCCGACAGCGCCGAAGCGGCTCTCAGCCCCGCCACATGGGATTTTGGCAACACGGCGCTGGCCGAATACAGCACCGAACAGATCTTTACCGTTTATAACAACGGCACCGAAGCGCTCAATGTCAGCGACATCGATCTCAATACCACCGAAGGCCACTTTATTCTGGATTTAACCAGCGGCGCGCAACCCTGCGCCGTGGCCAACCCAACCGTGGGCGCTTACAGCTACTGCACCGTGGGCGTCACCTTTTTCCCCACCGTTACCGGCACGCTCGATGCCACCTTGAGCGTACAAAGCGACGATGCAACCAACCCCGAGCTCAACGCCACCCTAACCGGGATCGGCACCACCCATCCCGGCGTCAAACTGATCGCCTTCTTTGACTACGACGCCGCCAACAGCAGCGGCTGGGACTTTGGCGACGTGCCCATGAACACCGCGACAAGCGTGCCTTTAACGCTGGTTAACTGGGGTAACGATCCCCTAAGCGTTTACGATGTGAACGTCACCGACACCACCTATTTTGACCTGAACGTTTCGGGCGGCTCGGACCCTTGCGGCGATGACAACTTTGTGCTGCCCTCCTACGGCGTATGTACGATGACCGTGCATTTTTACCCCGCAACGACCACAACCTACAGTGCGACTTTGTGGGCGGAATCGAGCGATATGGATGCCAATCAGACCTTTAGCCTCACCGGCGAAGGGATCGCGGGGCTTTCGGCCTCCCCGGCGGCGCTCAGCTTCCCCGCCATCGCCGTGGGCAACACCTACGACATGAACGTCACCCTGACCAACTACGGCGTGACCGATGTCAACATCACCGGCAGCACCGTTACCGGCGCGGAATTTAGCGTGATCGGTTCGGATATTTGCGATCTGGCCCCCGGCGGCGACTGCAACGTCACCGTACGCTACACCCCCGCGGGTGCCGGCGCGCACAGCGGCACCTTGAGCCTGGCCAATAACGACCCGACCTATTCGCCCGAATACAATATTTCCCTTAGCGGCAGCGCCACCGCCAGCCCCACGCCCACGATCGACCTGACGCTGAACACCCTGCCCTATAACTTCGGCCTCGGCATTATCGGCAGCCGCACCGTTTCTAATCCGCTGCTGCTTCGCAATACCGGCACCAGCATCCTAAACGTAACCGATCTCAACCTCAGCGATACCGCCAATTTTGAGCTCAACACCACCACCGGCGATGTGGGCGCGTGCGGCGCGGCGCCTTTTAGCATCGCCAGCGGCAGCACCTGCAGCGTGCGGGTGGTCTTTACCCCGCAAACCACGGGGCTTTTGGAGGCCAATCTCTCCATTGCCAGCAACGATCCCTCCACCCCCGAAGCCAACCTCAGCCTCATGGGCACAGCGGCCACCAGCGGCGTTTACGCCCAAAGCATGAGCCTAAGCCCCAGCGGCGGCGGCATTCCTTTGACGGTGGATTTCAACGTCACCGGCGGCGGTGGATCGGGCAGTTACACCTACCTGTGGGACTACGAAGGCAACGGCACCTTTGTCGCGGCGGCGGCGGATAGCCAGCATATCTACACCACGGCGGCCACCTACACCCCCGAGCTGATCATCGTCGATTCGCTCTACACCGACAACAACACCTCGCTCACCATGACTGTTTACGCCTACCCCGCCAGCGTGGGCACGCTCACCATCGACACCTTTAACGTCACGCCGGTGATCGGCATGGCGCCCCTGGCGATCGAAGCCAACACGACGGTGAGCGGCGGAGACGGCGTTTATAGCTACCTGTGGAGCTTCGGCGACGGCAACACCAGCGCCAGCCAGCATGCCGCCTACACCTATACCGTCCCCGGCACCTACACGCTTGATCTCAACGTCACCGACTCCAACGGCTCGATCGGGATCGCTTCGACGCTGATCAAAGTGCTGCCCGCCAGCCTCTCGATCACCGGTTACGACGCCAACCTTTCGGGTCTGAACGTCGATTTCGGTATCACCGCGCAAAACGGCACGGCGCCCTACAGCTACGCTTGGGACTTCACCAACAACGGCAGCACCGACAGCACGCTGCAAAACCCCACCTATACCTACGCCGCAGCGGGCAGCTACACCGCCAAAGTGACCGTCACCGACAGCGGAAGCCCCGCAGCCAGCGCCACCATTTTGATTCCCGTCACGGTGATCGACGCCATGGGCGTATCCTTTAGCGCCACTCCCGTCAGCGGCACCGCGCCCCTTTTGGTCAGCTTCAGCGGCACCATCACCGGCGGCGGCGCGCCCTACACGCTCAACTGGACCTACGGCGACGGACAGGTGTTTAGCGAAAGCATCGCAACCACGACCTTTAGCCGCAGCCACACCTTTGTCAACGCCGGGGTGTACCAAACGACGCTGAGCATCACCTCCAATCTCGGCGGCAGCATCGCCGTGCCCGCGCAAATTACCGTGGCCCAGGGCACAAGCGCCGGCGGATCGAGCCATCAGGTCGGCCAAAACCGCGAACCGGGCGAAGACGGCGGTTACTGCTTTATCGCCACCGCCGCCTACGGCTCCTACCTCTCGCCGGAGGTCAAAACCCTGCGCGCATTCCGCGATCAGTGGCTGCTGAGCGGACGCATTCCCGGCGGCGAATGGTTCGTGGCGACCTACTACCGCTTAAGCCCCCCGATCGCGGACTTTATCCGCGAGCACGCCTGGCTCAAAACCGCCATGCGCGTCGCCCTGACCCCGCTGGTGTACGCGGTTAAGTACCCCGTGCTGCTGCTGGCCCTTTTGCCGCTGCTACTCCTTGCGGCCCTGAAGCTGCAAAAACGGCTGCTCAAAAGCCCGCGCCTGAAACTGTTTCTCCCCCTGTAACATCAGGGGGCTTTCTGTAAACTCGCGCCAAACAAAATAAGGTTTTCTTGTGCGCATTTTTCTGATTCTTTCTCTGCTTTCGACCCTGCTTTTTGCCTATAAAGACGCTTTTTATCTCGGGCTTTATCATGCCACCCAAAACGGCGGCGGCTCTTCGGACAAGATGGAGCACGATCTCCAAAGCCAGGAGGGTCAAATGGGTTTTCGTTTCGGCTGGGATCAAAACAGCGACGAAACCCATCTGTCCAAAACCCGCTACGAATTCGCCTACGAAAAACGGGCTTTGGAGTACACCAGGGACGGCGCGGCAACCGAAGGCGACGGCTACCGACTTTCGGCCTCGGCCAGCTGGGGCTACAACGTCGATTGGCTTTTGACCGATGAGATCGTGCCCTTTTTCCGTCTGGGGATCGGCGCGGGCGAAATGGAGACGATGGGCAACGGAACCGACCTGAGCCTGGGGCTGGGCGTGGCCTATGTGACCCGGCGGTTTGAGGTTTTAGCGGGGATCGACCGGGAGTTTTGGCAGCTTTCGGGCACGCGGTTTCCCTTTAGCAATCTCACCCACAACGACGCGATCGTTCACAACTTCCACGTGGGTGTGAACGTCCGCTTCTAAAGCGCAAAGACCCGGATGGCCGGATCGATCGCCCGCGTGAGCTGATCGCGGATAAACGAAAGCGTGGCGGTGGAGGAGAGCGAACACCCCACGCACGCCCCTTCGTAGCACAAATAGATATCCACAACCCCCGGCTGCTTCTGGCGCAGGCCGCCTAGCTTCACATCGCCGCCGTCCTTTTGCAAGGTTGCACGGATGGATTGCTCCAGAACCGACTCCACCACCGCCCTTTGCGCCGCTTCGCCCAACGCGCGAAAGTCGGTGTTGAGCGCCGTGGCCGGATCGGCTTTGAGCATCTCGTCGTTAAAGATCGCAAGTCGCATTTTGGCGCGGGGATGGCCCGCATCCACCGCATCGACCAGATGGGCAATCCCCCTGGCTTTGTCGTTTTGCAGCTCCAGCGCGATCGTGCCCAGCTGGTACGCCGCGCCGCTATGGCCCGAAGCGGCGGCCTGTTCGTAAAGCGCAATCGCCCGTTCGAGCGAGGTTTCCACCCCCAGCCCGTTTTCGTACAGCCCGGCCAGATTGTAAACGGCGCTGGCGTTTCCCGCCTGCGCGCCCACGGCAAAAAGCCGCGCGGCTTCGGCGGGGTTTTTGGCCACCCCTTCGCCCTTAAGGTGCATCAATCCCAAATTGGTCGCCGCGCTGGCGTCTCCCGCTTCGGCGGCGGGGATCCAAAAGCTAAGCGCAACGTCATACTGCTTTTTAAGATAGGCTTGCAACCCTTGTTGGAAAGCGTCGTTCATGGCGGACTCCTTGTGTTGAAAGGATCGCCAAATCTGCGCCGATTGCCTGCCCGTTTTATGCGCAGCCGCCTATAATTTGGCCGACAGGAGGGGTTATGAACCGTTTGAAAAACAAAACCGCACTGATTACCGGAGCCACCTCCGGGATCGGCAAAGCCTGTGCGCTGGCGCTGGATGCGCTGGGCGTTAAACTGATTCTGACCGGGCGCAGCCAAGAAAAGCTGGCGGCGCTTTGCAACGAACTAAAGACTCCGGCGGAGCCGATCGAGCTGGATGTGCGCGATCGTGCCGGTGTAGAGGCCAAGCTGGCCGATCTCAATGTGGATATTCTGATTAACAACGCCGGATTGGCGCTGGGTTTGGAGCCGATCGACCAAGGCAGCGCCGATCAATGGGAAGAGATGATCGATGCCAATCTGAAGGGGCTTTTGTTTGTTAGCCGCGCCGTCATTCCCGGCATGCGGGCACGAAACCAAGGTCATATCGTTAACCTCGGCAGCATCGCGGGGCGCATGGAGTACCCCGGCGGCAATGTCTATTGCGCCACCAAACACGCGGTGCATTCACTGAGCCATTCGATGAATATCGATCTGGCAGGCACGGCGATCCGGGTTTCCAACATTGCCCCCGGCGCGGTGGAGACGGAGTTTTCCAACACCCGTTTTAGCGGCGATTTGGATCGCGCTAAAACGGTTTACGCAGGTTACGAACCGCTTCGCGCCGAAGATATTGCCGATCTGATTGTCTATGTGCTGAACGCCCCGCCCCATGTGAACATTCAAGATACGCTCATTATGCCCACGGCGCAGCGTAATCCGTACGTTTTGCACCGCGAAAGCTAAATCGCGGGTCGCTATAATCGGCTATTCAAAACGGGGAGTTTGCCATGCAAGTGACGCTACTTCAACACACCAGCCTGACGGTTTGCGCCCATGCCATCCGTACCTGCTGGCAAAGCTACGACAAGTCCGATCACGGCGGCCCCAAAGATATTGAGCTGATCGACCGCGTGGGGAACAAAAACAAACACCAAAGCACCCTTGAACATATCAGCTACACCTTCTATATTCAGGGCATCAGCCGGGCGCTCTTGCAGGAGCTGGCGCGGCACCGCATGGCTTCGCTTTCGGTCAAAAGCACCCGCTACACCCTTAAAGAGCTCAAAACCGAAGCGGCCTTTGAACAGTGGGACGATCGCGCCGCGAAATACCTCGTCTCGACTGGCGTCGATCGGGTCGATGAAATGAGCGTCAAAGCGCTGGAAAACCTGCGGCAACTGCTCGCTGAAGGCATTGCCAACGATCGCGCCAAATACGCCCTGCCCGAAAGCTACAAAACCGAACTGACCTGGACGATCAACGCGCGGAGTTTGCAGAACTTTATCGGTCTGCGCTCGGATAAGTCGGCGCTTTGGGAGATTCGCGATCTAAGCCACGCGATCTTTAATGCCCTGCCCGAAGATCACCGCTATCTTTTCGGCGAAAGCCTTAAACCCCGCGAAGCCTGATCGGTTTTTTAAACAACACAAACCACATCATCAGCGCGGTTAACAATACTGCGCTGGCCTGCTCCCATAGGCCGATCGCCTCTTCGCCCCGCAAAATTCCAAAAACCAGATCGCTTAGCCACAAATCGATCGCCACTGCGCCGATCAGGCTGAAAACCGACACCGAAACCACGGTGATAATCAGCGCCCGCATCCCTAGCACGGGCCGCAGCACCAAAAGCCCCGCAATGTTGACCGCAGGGGCGGCGGATAGAAACAAAAAGGCCGCCCCCGGCGAAAAACCCGCCGCCGCCAGTCCCGCCGCCAGCGGAATAGCCGACACCGAACAAACGTATAAGGGCAGCGCCACCAATAAAACCGCCGCGTACCCCGCCCATCCCGTCACCGCCCAGCTTTCGGGCAGAAAGGTCGTCAGCGCCGCCGCCAGCAGCGTGCCGATCAACAGCGGTTTGGCCATATCAAACAGCAGTTCGTTTAGCGCGTATTCCAGCACGCTTTTGGGCTTTTGACACGACCCGTCGCAACCGCAGGAGCCGGGCTTGGGCGCAACCGAAAAACGGGGTTTAACCGGAACCGGATCGGGCTTGAGCCCCACAATCAGCCCGGCGATCAATGCCGCAAACAGCGTCAAAATCACCCGCAAAAAGGTCACCCAGCCACCGAAAACCGCGTAGGTCGGCACCACCGAATCGACCCCGGTCATGGGGGTGCTAATCAAAAAGCTGGAGATTGCCCCCTTAGACGCGCCGCTTTTTTTAAGCCCCGCCGCCAGCGGCAACACGCCGCAGCTGCACAAAGGCAGCGGCAGGCCGTAGAGGCTGGCTTTAAGGACCGCCCCAAAACCGTTGCCGCCCAGATGTTTGGCGATCAGTTCGTCGGAAACGTAGCGTTTTAAGAGGCCCGCCGCCAGCAGGCCCAGCAAAATCCACGGCGACATCACACAAAGCAGGTTCCATAGGTTGTTTAGAAAAAGCGTTATCATAAACGCCATTGAACCCAAAGGGAGCTGAAAATGCAAACCGTTATCGAAAGAAGCTATGAACGGGGCACCGCCGAGCACGGCTGGCTTCGCGCCTATTTCGGCTTTAGTTTCGCCGAGTATCACAACCGCGAAAAAATGGGTTTTGGAGCGTTGCGGGTTTTTAACGACGATCTGATCGAGCCGGGCGGCAACTTTCCGCTGCACGGCCACGCCGATTATGAGGTGATGACCGTGGTGATCGACGGCGCGATCGAACACGGCGACACACTGGGTCATAGCCGCGTGATTCCCGCCGGGCAGGTGCAGCATATGACGACCGGCAGCGGCGTGCAACACAGCGAACGCAACCCGCTCGATCGTACGCTCCATTCGCTGCAAATCTGGATTAAACCTAAGGCTAAAGGGCTCAAGCCCGCCTATCAATTCAGCGATTTTCCTTCGAATTATATGGACGATCGGCTGGCGGTGCTGGTGGGCGGCCAAGCGGAAGATAAGGCGCTGATCATGCAGCAGGACGGACGGCTTTTGCGCGGGCGGTTTACGAAAAAAACCGTTTTAACCCACCGGCCCAAAAACCCGGCCCACGGGCTTTATCTGTTTGTCATTAACGGTTCCGCGCGGAGCGAAAACTTCTGGCTCAAACCCGGCGACAGCGCCGCGATAACGGATGCCGCCGAAATAACGCTGGAGCTGACCGAAGGGGCGGATATTCTGCTGATCGAAACGCCGCTTTAACGCTTATCGCGGATAAACAGATCGTACGAACCGTCTTCGCGGAAGTTGAGTTTTTGCATCTCAAACAGCTCGGTGGCTTCGACCAGTTTGCTCAGTTTGCGGTAGCCGTAGTTGCGCGAATCGAAGGAGCTTTGGTTGGCAATATGCGAACCCACATCGGAAATATGCGCCCAGCCGTTTTCGTCCGCCACCGCCTCCACCGCGCCGCGCAGCAGGCTAATCAGTTTGACATCCTGACTGAGATCGCGCTTGGTTTTGCGGGCACGGCCCTGACGGGGCGCGGCGGCCCCGGCGTCGATCGTCTCCGGCTCAAGGGCTTCTAAAAAGACAAATTTATCGCACGCGGCTTGCAGGGAATCGGGGGTTTTTTGCTCCCCGAAGCCGTACACCAGCAGGCCCGATTCCCGCAGCCGCATGGCCAGTTTGGTAAAGTCCGAATCGCTGGTAACCAGACAAAACCCGTCAAAACGCCCGGTATAAAGCAGGTCCATCGCGTCGATAATCATCGACGAATCGGTGGAGTTCTTGCCCTTGGTGTAACTAAACTGCTGCATGGGGCTGATGGCGTATTCGTGCAACACGCTTTTCCACGGGGTCAGTTGCGGCGTGGTCCAGTCGCCGTAGGCGCGTTTCACGCTGGCTACGCCGTAGTTGGCAATCTCCCGGATCAGCGCCTCGCAGGCGGAGGCGTTGACGTTATCGGCGTCGATCAGCACCGCCAGTTTAATTCGTTGAGTCACCCGCGCCGCCTTTTAAAAAAGTTGGGCGATTATACGGAACGTCACATATAAACCGACGCCTATCATTTAGCGTTTCTCTTCCTCCAGCCCGTCTTGAGCAATTTCCTTCATGGCCTCATAGTGGCGACGCGCCTCCTCTACGGCAGCCTCAAGCTTAAACCCCTGCATCACTTTTCTATACAGCTCCGGTCTTTCTTTCCGCCAGTTGCGCAGCGTCTTGACATCCACGCCCAAGATTCCTGCCATGTCTCTTTGTGTCATCAGTCGCCCTTGTTTTAAGGCAATCTACATAACCCGCTCTAATGAAACAACAGGGGATTATTTCCCCCCAATAAACAATATGAAAGTATTTATTACCTATCATTTCAGTCAATTGGGTAGCATTTCCCTATGAATGGAAGTTTTGGAGGAGTTGATGAGGATTGTTGTTGTGCTGTTGATGTTTTTTGCAACGGTTGTGCTGGCTCAAGGCAACGACGAGATTCGTCTTAAAGAACTGGAAATAGAAAAGCTCAAACTGGAATTGGAAAAAGAACGGCTTTTGCAACAACGGGCACAAAACCAACAGCCTGTAGTCAACGATCTGTTTATCGAAGAGCCGATCCCCCCATCAAACGATTACCCGCATACCTACAACGCTCCGCAAACGACCACGGACAAGCTCTATATCAAATTTGATATGCCGGTAGCATCTAGCGGCACCTTCCGTAGCGAATACACGATCCGTATCGGCTACGACACCGAATCAGGCTCGTACACCGAAAGCGTCAAGCTCTCGGGCAGCAATATTGCGGTAGGCATACGCGCAAATGACGGCTGGCTGGAAATCGCCAAAACCCGTAAGAAATATGGGAACGAGGGGCAAAATTTTGATGGCTGGGCGATCGGTGGCTTGATCCCGCTTGCGCATCAAGAAGATTCAACAGAGGTTTATCTCAGGGGCGGCATCGGAAAACAGACCACAAATGTTGACTACATAGGTGACGTCACCGGAACGACATTTCTTGCGGGCTTTGAAGCCCACAGCAAAATTGCCAGCCATTTACGATTGATTGGCGCCCTTGAATGGGAATATACAAAATTTGAAAAAATCAAATTTGATAGCGAATTCATCAGCGCAAGCGAAGACTCATCAATTAATGCTTTTTCTCTCCGGATTGGCCTAGCTGCAAGTTTTTAGATGGCTGGCTTTGGGCAATGTTCCAGACCCGCCTTACCTTCTTCTCCAGCTCATCTAGCTTTTCTGCGCAGATTTCATAAATAACCTGCGCGTCGATATCAATATAGTGGTGGGTCAAAATCTCACGAGTTTTAATAATCTTGCTCCAATAAAGCCTGTCAGCAGCTTGCAGCAGAAGCCCCGGCTCTCTTTTATCGATATTTTTAATCGCTTCGCCTATGCTTTGCAGCCGCATGGAAATCGCGTCCAGCTTGTCGATCCCGGCATCGTCAGCCAAAAAATCGTCACTGTCGCCAATGTCTTCGAATCGTCTTTTAATCAATGTGATGGATTCCAGCACAAACCTTAAAAGCTCCAAAATTCCGGCCTTATCCATACACAACCTCTTTTTGGATATTCGAAAAAATCACGGGGTTGTTGTTAGGATGGCGGTAGAACAGATCGATTTTTTGATGAAAGAGCGTTTCCAGATAAACCCAAAGCCCTGCAATATTGTCGAAATTCTTCTCGCGGAACTCAACATAAAAATCCAAATCGCTGCCTTCATGCTCTGCGCCTTTGGCATAGCTTCCAAAAAGGCCGATTTTCTCAACCCCGAAATGCTGCTGAAGGTAGGGTTTTTGGCGTTGGATCTCGCCGAGAATACTGTGTGCATTCAACGCCATCGAACCCTCCTTTTTGGGGGAAATTATAACCCAAAAAGGAGGGTGGCAACAAAATTTAGGGTTCCACCACCGTCAGATCGTACTGCAGCCAGCCCTGCAAACCGTCGCGGTACCAGAGCATTTTTTCCGGCGGGTAACCCTGTTTGATCAGCCAGCCCATCATAATTGTGGATTGGGCGCACCACGCGCCGTTGCAGAAAAAGAGTGCGGTTTTGGCCTTGGAGAAGTCGTATTTGCCGCCCTTGCGGGTCACACCCAGCTTGGCCAGCGCCGCGTCGTGTTTGTCGCCAAACTGCTCAGGTTCGCTCACATGCAAAAACGACACGCTCACCGCCGTGGGAATGGTCATCTGCTCGTACCACATCTCCATGCGCGAATCGACCAGCGCAAAAGCGGGGTCTTTGTAGTGATCGCGGATAAACTCCACAACCTCCACCTCCCCCACGGTCTGCACCTTGGGGTGAAACCGCATGGGCGTGACCTTGCCGAAGGTGGTGATAAAGCTCTTTTTGCACTCTTCCGGTGCCAGTTCCGAGGCCCACTCCCCGCCCCAGAGGGTATCGGGCGTGAAGCTCATGGCCCCCTTTTCGCACGCGGGGTCGATCTGACGCTTGATCGCCAGCGGCTCGCCCTTGTGCTCAATCACAATCCCTTCGCGCAGCGACCACTCTTTTTCTTGAGCGATCAGCAGCGCCGCTGCAGCCATCCACACCATCCACAATCGCATGAAAACTCCTTTTTCGGGTTTTAACGATTGTAGAGGGCGTGCGTAAAAAGGGCGTAAATCTAGCGCATGAATCGACCGCACACGCTGCGGGCGCTACTTTAACGGAGCAATATCTTTGACCTTGAGCGTTCCCGCTGCGGTACCGTCGGATTTCCAGAGGCTACTAGAACCTCCATCAGGGCCGATGAAAAGCAGTGCGCCGCCGGCAACGCCTTTGACCTCAGGATAGGGGCCCGGCGAGGGGTTGGTCCACAGCTCCTGCGTACCCGCTTCGGTGCCGTCGGACACCCAGAGTTTGTAATCGGCGCTAAAAAGGAACCTATTGTTAACGGCTGTCAGATTATCGGGCGCAGCAGAAACGATCTCTTTGACCACAACCGTGCCCGCCGTGGTGCCGTCGGTTTTCCAGAGTGTTTTGTCAACCTTGAGATAGAGCGTATTGCCGACAACGGCCAACTGATCAATATCTTGAGTAAAACCGTCTTTAACCAAAACAGTACCCGCCTCGGTGCCGTCGGATTTCCAGAGTTCGCCGCTGCCGGTCGTCGTCCAAGCCACAAAATAGAGCCTGTTATTAAAAACTGTCATATAGGAGGGGTACGACTCCGCCGTGCCGGGGTAGATGTCTTTAACCAAAACAGTGCCCGCTTCGGTGCCGTCGGTTTTCCAGAGTTCGGTACCGGAATCGGGATGATAGGCCGAAAAATAGAGCTTATTATTATAAGCCCTCAGATAGTCAGGATAGGACTCTCCGCCGGGATGAATGTCTTTAACCATCACCGTGCCCGCTTCGGTGCCGTCGGATTTCCAGAGCTCTCTTTTGGTGGCGAGACCCGTAATAGCTGTAAAGTAGAGCACACCATTGGCGACCGTCAGATCATCGGGGTTGGAGCCGCACTCACCTTCACAGCCCGTGGTGGTGTTGATATTTTTGACCATCTTGGTGCCTTCGGCAGTGCCGTCACTCACCCAGAGTTCACGGCCATGGATACCGTCAAAGGCGCTAAAATAGAGCTTGTTGTTAAAAGCGAGCGGGCTGGAGAGGTAAGATTCGCAGTTATTGGAGCAAGTATCTTTAACCATCACCGTGCCCGCCTCGGTGCCGTCGGATTTCCAAAGCTCTCTGCTATGGGTGCCGTCATCGGCTGTAAAGTAGATCGTCTCGCCGATCGCCGCCAACACATAAGGTGCGGAACTTGCGGAACCGGGATTGATGTCTTTAACCATCCGTGTGCCCGCTTCGGTGCCGTCGGATACCCAAAGTTCAGAACCGTTGGCATCATAGGCGCTGAAAAAAAGCTGCCGTGGCTGATTAGAAACATTATCGCCGGCAGAATCCAGATTATCACCCCCGCCCGAACCCCCGCCGCCGCACGCGCTCAAAACCAGCGCAAGCGCCGTCATTAGGCCCATTAAAACACCCTGTCTCATTTCGGAACCCCCTATTAAAGAAAAGTTCCGAAAATCTATCCGTTCGGTGTCATATCCGTGTCATGAAGATGAAGCAGGTAACCCATATCGAGGATGTTCTCGATGGTGCAGGCGGGCAGCTTTTTGCGCAGGCTCGTAATAATATTGCGCAAAGAGCCGTGGTTGACCAGGTCGGGGTCCGCCCAGAGCAGGCCCGCCAGTTCGCCGTGCCCCACCGCGCTGCCCGCCGAAGCGATCAGCCGCGCGGCGACAATCCGCTCCTTAGGAGTGAGGGGCACGTAGGCGCCTTGGTGCATGGGCAGTCCCGTTTGAGCACAAAGGCTTAAGGCAGATTTTTTGGGTTTGGGGGGCGCAAACTCCGGTTTTTTAAGCGCGGCGGCGGCCATAGAGAGCGCAATCTCGATCTCCTTTTGTCCAAAGGGTTTGGCCACAAAAAAGACCGGATCGGTCCCGATCGCTTCGGCAACCGTCTGGCGATCGGTGTGGGCGGTCATAAAGATCACCGCAGGCCGGTGCGTATTACCGGGTAACGATCTGGCCAGCTGAATGCCGTCTTCGGGGCCTAGGATATTAATATCCAAAAAGAGCACCTGCACCCTGTCGGCGGCCAAGGCGCGGCGGGTCTCTTCGGCGCTTAGGGCCACAAAGGCAACCCGGTGGCCCAGCGCCTCCGCGCACTCCTTGACCATACAGGCCGCCCAGGGCTCGTCTTCGACAATACCGATACTGAGCAAATTACTTGACATCGAACTCCAGTTCAAAACAAACCCCCCTATCCCGCCAAAAACGCAGCCGCGCATTGGGCAGCCGCCGCGCAGTCTGATCGATAATGGTCATTCCCATCCCCTTGGATGCCGCAAGCTCCTTTTGGGGGCTATCTGCACCGTTGTCCCGAACCAGCAGCCTAACGCGCCCGCCCGTTTGCTGCGAAACCAGCGTAAGCAGCAGTCCTTCAGCCCCGGCGGGGCGGGCGTGTTTAAGCGCATTGATCAACACCTCCACCCCAATCATCCCCACCGCCGACGCGTGATCCATCTTGAGCGTAAAGGGTTCGATCCGCGTCTGGATCGTTGCCTTGGCCCCCTCCATCGTCGCCACAATCTCCTGCGCCAAACGGGCCAAATAGCGATCCATCTCCACCTGCCCTAGGTGCTCGGAAGCATACAGCAGTTCGTGCACCGCCGCAATGGAGCGGACTTTGGCCGAACTCTCCTGCAATGCCTTTTTGGCATCGGGGTGGGTGGCGCGTCTGGACTCGGCATAAAGCAGCCCCATAATGGACTGCAGGTTGTTGCGCACCCGGTGGTGCACCTCGCCAAAGAGCAGGTTGCGCTCCTCGAGAGCTTGGGTTAGCTGCCGGTTGGCCGAAGCCAGGTCACGGGTGCGTGCTTCAACCTTCAAACTGAGCTCCTCGGCCCGCGACGCTTCAAACTGCGCCAGCTGCTGCTGCGTGGCGATTTGACTGGTCTGCACCAGATGGAACCGGTAGGCCAGCAGAAGCGAAAAGAGCGTCAACTCCACAAGGGAGCCGCCGATAAGGGCAAATTTGGCAAAGGACATATAATCCATCAACCCCATCGCCATCATGGACATCAACGAAAGCACAATCAAATAGATCAGCAGCGCCAATAGATAATACTTGGCGGCCTTAACCCCCTTCCTCCACGAAAGGATCGCCAGCACCACAAAAAAGGGGGAGAAGAACATCCCCACCGCATTGCCTATCTGGTAGCCGCCCTTGAGATCAAACACAATCCACACGGCCGCTACCACCAACACAACAGCCAGAGCCTGCGCAATGCGCGCCAGTACCGGAAAATGGGTGCGCGTCTCCAAAACGGCGATGGAGTAGAGACTAAAAAACGCATACCCCAGCGGGAAGGAAGCCTGCAGCCAGTAGTACCAGTCGGCGCTAAAGATATAAACCCAGAAATCACTGTACAAAAGCGTCCACAATCCAAAAAAGAAGGTGTGGCCCACATAGTGGCCGTAGGCCGCATCCCTTAATGAAAAAAACAAAAAGAGGTTGTAAATCACCATAATACCCACAGCCCCGAAGTAGAGCAGGAAAAAGGCGGTGTAAAAGGCGGTCTTATCCCTGTACGCGGCTTCATCAAGCAATTTGAAAGCGCCAAAGGGCGGCAGGCGGCTTTCGTAGTGAACATACACCTCGATCGACTCGCCGGGGGCCATCCGGGCGGCGACCGTCGGCAACACGGCTTGGAGCGATCGCTCCCGTAGGGGAACATGTAGACCGTTGGGGTGAAATTCGACGCCCGTTTGGCGAATGAGATAAAAATCGCAACGCTGGGTGGAATATCCGCTCGAAGCCAGATAGTAAACCAAAGCTTCCGGTTGCGGATTTTCGATACGAAAGCGAAACCAGTGGCCGCCAAGGTCGTAACCCAACGCAAAGCTTTCCCCCATCGACTCCCACCCCGCAAGCGTTCGCACCGTCTCGAAGCCTTGATCGCTTTTGAGATGCTCAAGCCAAAGCGTCTGGGCCGAAAGAGTCAGCGGCAAAAGCAGCGCCGCAACCGCCAGATAAAAGGGGCGCATCAGCCCCCCGTCATATAAAAGGCACGATCGGAACTCTCCGTCGTTTCGGCACTCCAGCGGTTTTTTTCGGGCTTGTTCGCCAAGACGGTTTTGAGTACCGCCACCGCGCCGGGCACGTCGCCTGATTGCACCCGCTCTTTGATGCTCATCGCTTCGTCAAAGTAGAGGCAGGGGATCAAAAACCCTTCGGCGGTCAGGCGGATGCGGTTGCAGCTTTGGCAGAACTTTTCCAGGTGCGGTTCGATGATGCCAAACTCGTAGCCGTCCGCCAGCCGGTAGGTGACCGCCGGGCTGGAGGGGTCTTTGTTGGCAACTGCATCAAAGGGGTGCTGGGCGCGGATAATCTCCAAAATCTCCGCCGAAAGCATCCCTTTAACGTGTTTGTTGGCGTGGCTGTTTTCCATAAATTCGATATAACGCACGGGGATATTGCGCGCCCTGCACCACTCCAAAATATCGACAATCTCGCCGTCGTTAATGCCCCGCATGGGCACCATGTTGATCTTCACCTTCAGCCCCGCCTTGAGGCTGGCTTCAATGCCTTCGAGTACCGGGGTCAGCACATCGCGGTTGGCGATCCGCCCGGCCACGTCGCGTTTCAGCGAATCGAGCGAAATATTGATGCGTTTAAGTCCTGCGGCTTTAAACCGATCGGCCAGTTCCGCCATGCGGTGCCCGTTGGTTGTCAGCGCCAAGTCGATATGCGGCGCGTAATCGGTGATCATCTTAAGAAAGGCATCCAGCCCTTCGCGCAGGGTCGGTTCGCCGCCGGTGATGCGGATTTTGGTGATGCCTTCGTCGATCGCGGCTTTCACAAACAAGAAAAGATCTTCGTAAGAAAGGATATTTTCTTTAGGCACCCAGCTGAGCGGTTTGTCGGGCATGCAGTACAAACAGCGGAAATTGCACCGCTCGGTGACGGAGATGCGCAAATAGTTGACCGTGCGGCCGTGCTGGTCAATCAGCATAAAAACCCTCTTCCTCCAGGGGAATCTCGTCCACCAAACGGATCTTCACCACGTGCGTGTTGACGTAATCCAAAAGCACCCGATCACCCAGGCGAAAGGCGCGGGGCGCTTCGTAGCCGGGCACGGTAAAAAGCCGTCCGTCATCTAAAAACAGCTCCAAATCCTGACGGTAGCTTTCGCGGCCCGCCAGCCGGTCAAACAGCCCGGTATCGTTCTGTGCGCGCACATAGCTGACGGTGGCAAAGGTCCGCTCGGTCATGCTGCTTTGCGGCGGCAAACAACCCGTGAGCAAAATCGAAACAGCCAGCAGTGCCGATCGCAACGACATCACGCCCCTTTAAGAGTAAATTTTCTAGACTGCTTGCGCATTCAACTTCAAAAACGGAGAACACAAAATGGCACAACAGACCAAGCTCAAAGGCAATCCGGTAAATTTAACAGGAAACGCATTAAATGCGGGCGACGCGGCTGCGGCCGTCACCGTCGTTAAGGGCGACCTGTCCGAAATGACCGTCGGCGGCGCCAAGGATCAAGCGCAACTGATCGTCGTGGTTCCTTCGCTGGACACCGCCGTGTGCGCCACCGAAACCCGCAACTTCAACACCAAAGCCGCCGCCCTTGAGGGCGTTGAAACCACCATCGTTTCCATGGACCTGCCCTTTGCCTCCAAGCGCTTTTGCTCCACCGAAGGCATCGAAAACGTCACCACCGTTTCGGACTTCCGCAATAAAGAGTTTGGCAAAGCCTACGGCGTACTGATCGCCGACGGCCCGCTGGCGGGCGTGTTGGCCCGCGCGATTTTTGTCGTCAACAAGGCCGGAAAAATCACCTACAAAGAGCTGGTGCCCGAAATCACCGCCGAGCCCGAATACGAAAAAGCCCTCGAAGCCGCCAAGGCCGCCGCTAAATAATTCCCGTCCCGGCTTTGCGGCCGGGGCTTCTCCTCACCTGCTTTTTGCTACTATTCGCAACAAAATCCCCTTAAAGGTTTCGTTGTGATCTTTGGCGCACCCTTAAAAGAAAACAGCATCAAAATTCTCCTGCTCGGCAGCGGCGAACTGGGTAAAGAGGTCGCCATGGAGGCGCAGCGTCTGGGCCTTGAGGTGATCGCCGTCGATCGCTACGCCAACGCCCCCGCCCACTTGGTTTCCAACCGCGCCTATACGATCGACATGAAGGACAAAGCGCAGATTCTTGAAGTCATCCGCAGGGAAAAACCGGCCTATATCCTGCCCGAAATCGAAGCGATCAATATCGACGCGCTGATCGAGGCCGAAAACGAGGGGTTCCATGTGATCCCGAGCGCCCGCGCCGTGCAGCTGACGATGAACCGCAAGGGCATCCGCCAGTTCGCCGCCGAAGAGCTGGGGCTGAAAACCAGCGGTTACCGCTTTGTCAAAAGCTACGAAGCCCTGGTCGAAGCGGCCAATATCATTGGTTACCCCTGCGTGATCAAACCCGTCATGAGCAGTTCCGGCCACGGCCAGAGCGTCGCCCACAGCCCGGAGGACCTCAAAAATAGCTGGCAACAGGCCCAAGAAGAGGCGCGGGGCGACGCCAGCGAACTGATTGTCGAAGAGTTTATCCCCTTTGATTACGAAATCACGCTTTTAACCGCCCGCACCGAAAACGAAACGGTTTTTTGCCCCCCGATCGGCCATATCCAAAAAAGCGGCGACTATATCTTTTCGTGGCAACCCATGGCGATGGGCGCAGCGGTTCAGGCCAAAGCCGAAGCGATCGCCAAAAAGGTCACCGACGGTCTGGGCGGACGCGGACTGTTTGGCGTGGAGCTGTTTGTCAAGGGCGAAGAGGTGTACTTCAGCGAAGTCTCGCCGCGCCCGCACGATACCGGCATGGTGACCTTGATCACCCAAAACCAGAGCGAATTTGCCCTGCATATCCGCGCGGTTCTCGGTTTGCCGCTGGGCTTTAGCCTGGTCACCCCCGGCGCCAGCGCGGCCTACAAGGCCGAAAACGCCAGCGCGAACCCCATCCTGGAGGTGCCCGGCGAACTCTTTACCCCCACCAGTTTTGTGCGGCTTTTCGGTAAACCCGTCAGCCACAAAGGGCGGCGCATGGCGGTAGTATTGGTGGCCGACGAAAGCGCCGAAAAGGCCAAGGAACGTTCGGCCGCGCTGGTTGAGAAGATCAAAGACCGCTAAGTGGTTTTGCTGGGTTCCACCGGTTCGATCGGCACGGCGGCGCTGGATATCGCCCGCCGTTTTTCTTTGCCGGTCGAAACGCTGGTGGCGGGCAACAACGCCGCTTTGCTGCAACAGCAGATCGACGAGTTTCAGCCCAAACGCGTTGTCATCGGTACCGCCGAAGGCGCGGCTGCGCTGCGTCACCCCGATGTGCGCCACGGCGAAGCGGCGATTTTAGCGGCGATCGAAGAGAGCCAAAGCCCGGTGGTGCTCAACGCGCTGGTCGGTTTTTTGGGCCTAAAGCCCACGCTCAAAGCGATCGAATGCCGCAAAAGGGTCGCGCTGGCCAATAAAGAGTCTTTGGTGGCCGCCGGAAAATTTGTCGATGTGTCAAAAATCCACCCGGTGGACAGCGAACATTTCGGGTTGTGGTATCTGCAAAGCGGCCGCCCGATCGAGCGGCTGATCCTCACCGCCAGCGGCGGCGCGCTACGTGACCTTCCCATCGAAAACATCGAAAACGCCCCGCTTGAAGCGGTGCTCAAACACCCCAATTGGGCTATGGGCAGCAAGATTACGATCGACAGCGCGACGATGGTCAACAAGCTTTTTGAGGTGCTCGAAGCGCGTTGGCTCTTTGGCGATGTGGCGATCGACGGCGTGATCGAGCGTAGCTCGATCGTTCACGCGCTCATCGAGTTTAAGGACGGCTGCACCACCGCGCAGCTTTCTAGGGCCGATATGCGCCTGCCCATCGCCCACGCGCTGCTCGAACGCGTCGAAACGCCCATTGCCGATCCGGTCAATCTCACCGCCCTTGCGGCGCTGCGTTTTGAGCCGATCGACCTTGCGCGCTATCCCGTCTGGGCGCTCAAAGAGCCGCTTTTAAAAACCCCCGAACTGGGCGCGGTGGTCAACGCCGCCAACGAAGCGGCTCTGCTGCGCTACCTCAATAAAGAGATCGCCTTCGGCGGTATTGCCCGGCTGATTTTGGCCGCCTTTGAGCGGTTTCAGACGCCGCCGCAGAACCTCGAAGCGGTTTTTGCGCTGGATGCCGAAGTGCGAAACTGGTGCCAAAGGGCTCAAATATGAACAAACTGCTGCTGATGCTGCTACCCGTGCTTTTATGGGGTTTTCAAGAGGAGATTACCGTCCCCAAAACCTACCGTCTCAGTGCCGAGACAGCGGTGCTGGACAAACCGGACGGCAACGAAACCGCACGGTGGCAGGCGGGGACGCGCTTTACCTCCAACCGCCGTTCGGGCGAATTTATCCGCGTCACCGGCCATTTCCCCGCCGGACGCTGGCAGGGCGCGGTGGAGAGCTGGTGGATTCACGAAGGCACGGCACAGGATATTAGCCCGGCGCGGGTGTTCAAAAAACCCCACACCGCCGAGCGGATGATTGTGGTGGACAAAACCCGCTTCACCCTCAAGGTCATAGAAACCATCGACGGCGAAACCTTCGAGGTGTTCACCACCCGCGTGGGGCTGGGTATCGACGAGTGTCTAACGCAGGAAGAGGGCGGACGCTGCTACTTTACCGAACCGGGCGAATACAAGGTGGAGTTTAAAGTTTACGATCCCGACGGGATCGAGTGGTGTATCCCCAAATCGATGGAGCAGGAGGAGCGCTACCGCGACGATATCGCCAAAGGCCAGCGCTGCTTTCGCGGGAGTCTGGGCAAATATGCGCTCAATATCGGAAAAACCTACGCCATCCACGGCACCAGCAACCCCGCCTCGATCGGCAAGCGCATCAGCCACGGCTGCATCCGCGTCCTAAACCGGGATGCCGAATACCTCTACCGCCTGATGGAACCGGGCGACAAAGTCATGATCGTCGAGTAGCAGCGCAGGAAGAGTTAAGCGTCTTCCTTATGCTTGCAAGAGGGGTTCACGCATTCAAAGATTTCTTTACCGCGCAACGTTCTAGCCGCCATCGGCCAGCCGCACTGGGGGCATTGGGTTGCGGTGGGGGCAAACTTGGAGATAAAGTCGCACTTAGGATAGTTGGTGCAACCGTAAAAGACGCCGCGCCGTGACTGACGCTTGCGGATTTCGCCGCCGCACTTGGGGCACGGCACGTCGATCTTCTCCTCCGGCTCCAAAGCTTTGGTGTTTTTGCATTTGGGATAGGCGCTGCAGGCCAAAAACTTGCCCGTGCGCCCTTCGCGCACCACCATCGGTGCGCCGCATTTGTCGCACTTCTCTTCCGACATTTCCGCTTCGGCCTTGGGCTTTTCTCCCAGGTTGCGGGTGTATTTGCACTTGGGAAAACCGCTGCAGGAGATAAATTCGCCAAAGCGGCCCTTGCGCTTGAGCAGCTCCGCGCCGCATTCGGGGCAGGCCTCGCCGATCGGTTCGGCCATTTTCCGGCTTTCGATGCCGGTTTTGCCCTGTCCGATCTTGGCGATAAAGGGTTCGTAAAACTCCGCAAGAAGCTGGTGCCAGTCTTTTTGATCTTCGGCCACCTCATCGAGCTCTTCTTCCATGCGGGCGGTAAACTGGCTATCGACAATCTCGGGGAAATTCTGCTCCAGCACCTCGGTGACGGTAAAGGCTACTTCCGTCGGCGCGATCTGCTTTTTCTCCACGGTGATATAACCGCGCGATTCCAAAATAGAAAGCGTGGGCGCATAGGTCGAAGGGCGGCCGATGCCCAGCTGTTCGAGGGCTTTAACCAATCCCGCTTCGCTGTAGCGTGCGGGCGGCTCGGTGAAGTGCTGGGTGGTTTCGAGCTTTTCCAGCGTGGTTTTTTCGCCGGTTTTTAATGCGGGAAGCAGTTTGTCTTTGTCGTCATCGCCCATGACGCGGTAAAAACCGTCGAACACCAGTTTGCGGCCGCTGGCCTTAAAGACCCCCTCGCCGCCTTCGATAAAGATGTTCTGGGTCTCAAACACCGCATCGGCCATCTGGCTGGCCAAAAAGCGGTTATAGATCAAGGTATATAAACGCGCCTCATCCTTGCCCAAAAACTTCGCCGCCTTTTCGGGGGTGAAGGCAACATCGGTGGGGCGGATCGCCTCGTGGGCCTCCTGCGCGCCTTTGTTTTTGGTTTTAAACACCCGCGTTTCGCCGCTGAGATACTTCTCGCCGAAGGCGGACTCAACATGATCGCGCGCGGCCTTGTTGGCTTCGGGCGTAATATAGAGGCTGTCGGTTCTCATATAGGTGATGACGCCGCTTTCGCCCTTGTCGGTGGGGACGCCTTCGTAAAGCTTTTGGGCCAGAATCATCGTCTTTTTGGGGCTAAAGCCCAGCTTGCTCGAAGCGGTTTGCTGCAAACTGGAGGTCATAAAGGGCGGCTGGGGGGCGATGCGCCGCTCTTTGGTTTCGATGGTGCCGATTTTGTAGGCGGCTTTTTCCAGCGCCGCGCGAATAACGGCGGCCCGATCGGCGTTGCCCACCGAAAGCTTGTCAATCTTTTCCCCCTGAAAGCTGTACAGCTCCGCCTCGATGCCGCCTGTAAAGTGGCCCAGCACGCGCCAGTATTCCTGCGGGATAAAGGCCCGGATTTCCCGTTCGCGGTCAACCACAATCTTCAGCGCCGAGGATTGCACGCGCCCGGCGCTTAGGCCCTTTTGGATTTTGGAGGCCAGCAGCGGCGAAAGGTTGTAGCCCACCAGACGATCCAAAAGGCGGCGCGCCTGTTGCGCGTTGACCTTTTTCATATCGATCGTACGCGGGTTTTCCAAGGCGCCCAAAATCGCCTTTTTGGTCACCTCGTGAAAGACGATGCGGGGGTAGCTCTCTAATTGATTCCCCAGCAAAACGGCAATATGATAGCCGATCGCTTCCCCCTCGCGGTCTTCATCGGTCGCGATATAGACTTGCTCGGCTTTTTTAGCCAGCGCCTGAATCTCTTTAACGAGTGCTGCGTGATCCTTATCGACCTCATAGTCGGGTTCGAAGCGGCCCTCCTTATAAGAAACGCCCATTTTCCGCTTGGGAAGGTCGCGGATATGGCCCTTGGAGGCGACAACCTGATAACTGTTGTCCAAAAAACTCTTGATGGTTTTCGCTTTGGAGGGGGATTCGACAATGATGAGATGCTTCATGGAGCCTTTCAGCAAAAGAGGGGAAGCCCGGACAAACGCTATATATAAATATGTTGGGGCAAATTTTGGAAAAGTTTATCACAAAAGGATTTAACTTTTTTTTCCGGTGCCCGATATTGTGAGTAAGCCATCCCAAGTTCAACAAAGGAGCAAGCAATGAGTGGCTTCGTCATTAACACTAACATCAAGGCCATGAACGCCCAGACAAACTCGAATTTCGTGAGTCGTCAGATCACGAATTCGTTGGAGAAACTTTCTTCGGGTCTGCGCATCAACAAGTCCGCTGACGACGCGTCAGGCATGGCAATCGCCGACAGCCTCCGCTCTCAGGCCAACACCCTGGGTCAAGCTATCCGTAACACCAACGACGCAATCGCGATGGTACAGGTAGCCGACAAGGCCATGGACGAGCAGATTAAAATCCTCGACTCCATCAAGTCCAAAGCAGCTCAGGCCGCCCAAGACACCCAAAACTACGACTCACGCTCCGCGATTCAGCGCGACGTGATTCGTCTGATCGAGCAGCTGGACAACATCGCATTCCAGACCTCCTACAACGGTCTGAAAATGCTTGCCGGCGGCTTCACCAACAAAGAGTTCCAGGTCGGCGCGTTCTCCAACGAGACCATCCGTGCTTCGATCGGCGCAACCAGCTCCGATAAAATCGGTGCCGTACGCCGCGAAACCAGCACCAACGTCACTGCCAGCGGTACTTCCACCCTGCAGTTCACCGTCAACGGCCAAGATATCACGCTTGAGAACGTGACCATCTCCACCAGCGCCGGCACTGGCCTTGGCGTATTGGCTCAGACCATCAACAAGAACTCCGACTTCCTCGGCAACATCCGCGCCACCGCGCAGGTGAAGTCCACCGGCAGCGCCCAGATCGCAGCGGGCAACGTGACCGCTATGAGCATTAACGGCATTGCTATCGGTGACGTGGTTGTAGAAGACGCCGACAAAAACGGTAACCTCCGCAACGCGATCAACCAGTACACCACCGAAACCGGCGTGATCGCTTCGGTTGACACCGCAGGCCGCTTGAACCTGACCAGCGTGGACGGCCGCGGTATTCAGCTTGGCGGTACCCACAGCGCGGTAACCGGCTTGGCCGACACCGAAGAGAACTACGGCCGCTTGACCTTGGTTAACCTCGCCTCTAACGACGTGGTTGTCACCGACACCAACGCCGCAGGCATCGACGCCAACCTCAACCAGTTCCAGCACAGCTTCA
This sequence comes from Campylobacterales bacterium, assembly GCA_050251635.1. Classification (GTDB taxonomy): domain Bacteria; phylum Campylobacterota; class Campylobacteria; order Campylobacterales; family SZUA-545; genus JBFWML01. The sequence goes on from JBFWML010000009.1 coordinate 47,499, forward strand.
ACCTGCGCGCGGTTACCGGCATCTTCAACAAAGACGAGATTCAGGCCGGCGGCGGCTTCGGCAACGTAGAAGCCTACAACGACGCTCAGCAGAACTTCGGCGCCGGTGTGACCACCCGCGAAGGCGCGATGATCGTGATGGACATCGCCGAGTCCGGCATTAAGCTGCTCGACAAGATCCGCTCCGACATCGGTTCGGCTCAGCAGCAGCTTGAAGTGACCCTGAACAACATCAGCGTGACTCAGGTAAACGTCAAGGCCGCTGAATCGGGCATCCGCGACGTTGACTTCGGTCAGGAGTCCTCGAACTTCAGCAAGCAGAACATTCTGATTCAGTCCGGCAGCTACGCGCTAAGCCAGGCGAACGCTTCCCAGCAGAACGTTCTGAGACTGCTCCAGTAGTCTTAAACGCTTCCGTCAAGCCCCGTGGAGCGACCGCTCTGCGGGGCTTTTTCTTTTTGGGCCGTGAGGCTATAATCGCTCATGCAAAAAACCCTTCAACCCGCAGGCTTTTGGGCCAGAACCATCGCCGTTATGATTGACACCTTTATGATTCTTTTTCCCATCACCCTCGTACTCATGCTGATTTTCGGCTATAGCGAACTCAAAAATCAACAACCCCTTGTCGCGGGCATTCTTCAAATGGGGCTCTACGGCGCCATCGTCGTGTCGCTGTGGGTTAAAAAGGGCTACACGCCGGGCAAAAAGATGATGCGCCTGATCGTGCTCGATAGCCGCACTCAAAAAACGATGTATTTCCCCCAGGCCCTCTGGCGTTTTGTGTGTTACTTTATTGCCATGATAAGCGTTGTCGGCCTGCTGCTGCCCATTTTCCGCAAGGACAAAAAAGCTCTCCATGACCTTCTTTCAAGCTCGCTTGTTGTCCGTCTCTAGGCTGATCGGCGGCTTTTATTTCTTCTATTTTGCCGCCGTTGGCGTCTATATTATCTTTCTGCCCAAACTGCTCTCCGAAGCGGGCTACTCCCCCTTTGAGATCGGTGTGCTTTTTTCATCCGGCCCCATCATGCGGTTTTTGGTGCCCTTTTTGTTCGTCCGGTTTATTCATCTTTCGCCAAGGGTCTTTTCAAACGCGCTGATCGCCTCGCTGCTCAGTACGCTGATTTTTATCGTTTTTCATCAACACTTCTGGATTGCCCTGCTCTCCTTGGCGGCCATGGGGGTCTTCTGGAGTCTGGTGCTGCCCTTTGTGGAGGTGATGGCGCTGGAGCTGATTGGCGCGCGCTACGGCAACGCCCGGCTTTACGGCTCGATCGGCTTTATTCTTACCGGCCTCGGACTGGGTCATATCGCGCTGACCTTCGATACGGCGATGATCGTCTATGTGGCCACCATCGGCGCGACGCTGATTGTCGGACTGCTGCTGGCCTCAAGAATGGACAAAACCCCCGAACCCCCCAAGGAGGGCCGCTTTAGCTTTGCGGCCCACGGCGGCTTCTGGGCAGCTATTTTCTTGATGCAGATGAGTTTTGGCGGGTTTTACAACTTTTTCACCATCCACGGCGAAACCCACGGCATGAGTCTTGCGACGATCAGTTGGTTGTGGACCTTTGGCGTCGTGGCGGAAATTGCCATGTTTCTATGGCAAAAACGGGTGCTGCACCTGTCGCTGCTAACCTTGCTGCATATTTCGATGGCCCTAACCGCCCTGCGCTGGGCAATGCTCTTTTGCTGGCCCGAAAGCGTAGCGGTCGCCTTTGCGTCGCAATCGCTGCACGCCTTTTCGCTGGCGCTGTTCCATACGGCGGCGATCAGTTACATCCAGAAACACTACGCCAACCGCAAATTGGGCCAGCAGTTTTATCTCGGCATCGGTTACGGTCTGGGGGGATTTACGGGAAGCGTTGTTTCGGGCTGGGTTTACGGCCCGGCGCTCTTTTTGTGGATGGCCGCCATCGCATTGATCGGATGGCTGGCCCTTTTTGGAGAATCTAGGAGTGTTTTAAGATCCGCGGCAAGGTAATGCCGGTCTGGGCCTGATACTTGCCCTTGCGGTCACGATAGGTCGTGGAGCACTGCTCGTCGCCCTCCAAAAAGATCACCTGCGCGATCCCTTCGTTGGCGTAAATCTTCGCCGGCAGCGGCGTCGTGTTGGAGATTTCGATCGTAATGTGCCCTTCGAACTCCGGCTCAAAGGGGGTGACGTTGACGATAATGCCGCAGCGGGCGTAGGTGCTTTTGCCCACGCAGATGGCCAGCACGTTCTTGGGCATGCGGAAATACTCGATCGTGCGCGCCAAGGCAAAGGAGTTGGGCGGCACGATGCACACGTCGCCGACAAAATCGACCACGTTGGCGTGATCGAAGTTTTTGGGATCGACCACGGTGGCATTGATGTTGGTGAAGATCTTAAACTCGTTGCTGACGCGGATGTCATAACCGTAGCTCGACAGCCCGTAACTGACAATCCCTTCGCCCGCCAGCCGCTCCACAAACGGCTCAATCATCTGCTCTTTAAGCGCTTTTTCTTTAATCCAATTGTCTGATTTAAGGCCCATGGCTTGGAAAACGTCCTTAGGTGAGGTGTGGTATTATAGCCAAACTTTAAGCCTCAAAAAGGATACTCCGTGACCCTGGAAGAGATCAAATCGCTCGTCGAACTGATGGACGAATCCACCCTTTCTAGACTTTCCATCAAACAAGACGGCTTCTCCCTTTCTATTGAGCGCGGCGGCGTTACGGCACCCGTAGCGGTTCAAAGCATCCAAGCCGCTCCCGCAGCTGCTCCCGTTGCCGCCGTTGCGGCCGCATCCGAAAACGCGCCGGCGGCCGCCAAAGAGGGCGAATTTATCACCTCTCCCATGGTGGGCACCTTCTACAAATCCCCCTCGCCCGACTCTCCGGCCTTTATCAAACCCGGCGATCGTGTTACCAAAGGTAAAACCATCTGCATCCTCGAAGCGATGAAGATCTTTAACGAAGTCGAAGCGGAATTTGACTGCACCATTTTGGAAATTCTGGTCAACGACGGTCAGGTGGTTGAATACGACACGCCCCTCTTCCGCATCAAGAGAGGTTAAATGTCCACGCCCATTAAACGGATCTTGATCGCCAACCGCGGCGAAATCGCCCTCAGAGCGCTACGCACCATCAAAGAGATGGGCAAAGAGGCGGTGGTAGTCTACTCCACTGCCGATCGTGATGCCAGCTACATCGAACTGGCCGACATGGCCGTCTGCATCGGCGGGCCTAAATCTTCGGAGAGCTACCTCAACATTCCCGCCATTATCACCGCCGCCGAAGTAACCGGTTGCGACGCGGTTTTTCCCGGTTACGGCTTTTTGAGCGAAAACGAACACTTTGTCGAAGTGTGCAAGCACCACAACCTCAACTTTATCGGCCCCAGCCCCGAAGTGATGACCATGATGGCCGACAAAGCCAAGGCCAAAGAGGTAATGGAAAAGGCGGGTATCCCCACCATTCCCGGCGTTGAGGGCACCCTCAAAGACGCCGCCGATGCCAAGGTCAAGGCCAAGGGCGTGGGTTATCCCGTCATTCTCAAGGCCGCAGCCGGTGGCGGCGGGCGCGGGATGCGCGTGGTGGAGGATGAAAGCTACATCGAAAACGCCTACCTCGCCGCCCGTGCCGAAGCCGAAAGCGCCTTTGGCGACGGCAGCATCTATATGGAAAAGTACATCAAGCAGCCCCGCCACATCGAAGTGCAGGTCATGGGCGACAAACACGGCAACGCCGTCCACTTCGGCGAACGCGACTGCTCCTTGCAGCGCCGCCACCAGAAGGTGATCGAAGAGGCGCCCGCCGCCTACCTCAAACCCGAAACCCGCAAGAAGCTCCACGAAACCGCCGTCAAAGCGGTCAAAGCACTGAAATACGAAAACGCGGGCACGCTGGAGTTTCTGGTTGACGCCGATCAGAACTTCTATTTTATGGAAATGAACACCCGCCTGCAGGTGGAACACCCCGTTTCCGAAATGATCAGCGGCCGCGACATTATCGAACAGATGATCCGCGTTGCCGAGGGCGAAAAACTACCCGATCAAAAAGAGATTGTCTTTAAAGGCCATGCGATCGAATGCCGTATCACCGCCGAAGATCCGGTGCGCTTCCTGCCCTCTCCCGGCAAGATCAAGCAATGGGTCGTTCCCGGCGGACGCAATGTGCGCATCGATAGCCACTGCTACACCGGCTACATCGTGCCCAGCCATTACGATTCGCTGATCGGCAAGCTGATCGTGCACGCCGACACCCGCGAACAGGCGATCGCCAAGGCGTTGCAAGCACTGGGCGAGTTTAGAATCAGCGGTATTAAGTCCACCGTCGATTTCCATATCGATATGTTCAAAAACCCCGACTTTATCAACAACCAGTTCGACACCAAGTATTTGGAGCGCTACCTCGCGCAGAAGTAAACGCTTCCTTCGCCCATAAAAAAAGGCCCTGACCGGAATTTCCGGTCAGGGCCTTTTTGCTTTTGCGGGGAGTTTTTAAAAGGCCGGTTCCCCACCGGCCTCAGACTTAGAGTTTGCCTGCGTTTTTCGCGAGGTATTCAGCCACACCCTTGGGGTTAGCCTTCATGCCCTCTTCGCCCTTGTGCCAGCCGGCGGGGCACACTTCGCCATACTCGTTGGTAAAGAGCATTGCGTCCACCATGCGGATCATCTCGTCGATATTGCGGCCCAGGGGCAGATCGTTAACCACCGCGTGGCGAACAGTTCCGTCTTTGTCCAAAAGGAAGCTGCCGCGCAGCGCCATGCCGCCGGCGTGCTGAACGTCGAACGCCTTGGTGATGGACTGGCTGAGATCGGCCACCATGGGGAACTGAACCTGACCGATGCCGCCGTTGGCTACGGGGGTGTTTTTCCATGCAAGGTGGGTGAAGTGGCTGTCGATCGACACGCCGATCACTTCCAGACCGCGATCTTTAAACTCTTTGTAGCGCTTGTCGAATGCGATGATTTCGGAGGGGCATACAAAGGTAAAGTCCAAGGGCCAGAAGAAAACAACGGCACCCTTGGGGCCGAGGTTTTTGTAGAGGTTGAAATCGGCTTTGATCTCGTTGTTGCCCATGACGGCAGCAGCGGTAAAGTCGGGAGCTTTCTGAGTTACGAGCGGCATAGTTGCCTCCTTTGAAGTTTTGGGTTAAACGGATTGATTCTAGCGGAACTTTCCTTAAATAATAAATATTATTATTTACTACTTTGCGGCGCTAAATCGATCTCCCAAAAAAAGTCGATCCAGTCCCCCGCTTCCCGCACCCAGAAGTCCGCCTCAATCGCCGCGCCGGGCTTTTGAAACAGCGCGGCGCTCTTAAACGCCACCACCGGATAATGGCTCTTTAATAGCGTTAGAATCGCATCGAGAGTTTCTCCGCTATCCACTATCTCATCCACCACCAGAACGGTTTTGGCATCGCGCAGATCGGGCACATTGAAAATCTCCACCGTTTCCAGTTTGCGCGTGCCGTCGTAGTGGATGGCGTTGAGGGTATAGAGGGTGCGCAAATCAAAAAACTCGGAGAGCAGGTGGCCCAAACTCACGCCGCCCCGGCTAACCGCTACGATCGCATCGGGTTGATAGCCCGCCATCTGCGCGGCGAGCGTACGGCAGTCGGCCAGAAACTCGGCGTAGCCGTAATAGACGCGGTTCATTTGACTTCGTTATAGAGGCTATCGCGCTCCACGGGGATAAACCCGGCGTTTTGTATCAGATCGATCATCGTCTGCTGATCGACCCCCTTGGCGCTTTTGGCCCCCGCCGCGCTGTTGATCGACTCTTTTTCGATCGTGCCGTCCATATCGTCCGCGCCGAACTCCTGCGCCACTAATGCCAGATTGAGCGAAAGCGTCACCCAGTAGGCTTTAATATGCGGCACGTTATCCAGCACAATGCGGCCGATCGCGATCGTTTTTAAGATCTCCTCGGCGTCGGGAAAGGTTTCGACCTTTAAGAAGTTATTTTCCTTCTGATACAACAGCGGAATAAAGGCATTAAAACCGCCGGTTTTTTCCTGCAACGCCCGCAGCCGCAGCAGGTGATCGATGCGGTGCGCACGGGTTTCGATATGGCCAAACAACATCGTCGCGTTGGATTTGCGACCCTTGCCGTGCCACAGTTCGTGGATTTTGAGCCAGTCGCTTGTTTTAACCTTGCCGTGGCAGAGATACTCGCGCACGGCTTCATCAAAAATCTCCGCGCCGCCGCCGGGCATCGAATCGACGCCGGCTTCGATCATCCGTTCCAGCACCGCATCGAAACTCAGGCTATAGGTGCGGGCTAGAAACTCCACCTCGGCGGCGGTCATCGCCTTAAGATGCGCATTCGGCGCGGCTTTTTTAACCGCTTTAAAGAGATCAAAATACCACGCCAGGCCCACCTCTTTATTGTGGGCGCTGACCACATGCAGCTCCTTGGCCCCGCGCGCGGCGGCTTCGGCGGCAATGCGTCCCGCGTCCTCGGGCGTCATCGTGTAGGGGTTGGGGTTTTTGCGGTGCACCGAAAAGCCGCAGAAACGGCAGTGATCGGCGCAGACGTTGGTCGGGTTGATATGCCGGTTGAGGTTATAAAAAACCTTGTCGCCGTGCAGCTTGCGCCGGATCGCGTCGGCCCTTTCGCCTAGGGTAAACAGATCTTCGTCGTAAAGGGCTAACGCCTGTTCGAAATTCACTCTTTTTCCCATCCGATCAGCACCCATTTGACGGGCCGATCGCTTAGATCGTTGGCCGCCACGCGTTTTTGGTAGTAATCGCGCAGCCGTTTTTCTTCCATCTCACTCAGCTCGCCCAGACTCCATAAAACGCTTTTAACAAAGGCCTCTTCGTCCTGATAGTTAAACCCTTTGCCTTCGCTGGGCAGAAAATTCACGGTCGCGTTAATGCCCATGTTATACAGGATATTGACGATGTAAATATAATCGGGCTTGGGTTCGATTTCGCGCCCGATCGCGGCCAGTATCTCCGGCTCGATAAAACTGCCGCCCAATTTATAGGTGACATACACGCGCTTGTTGGCCTGCGCGTTCAGTTTACGCAGCGCCTCGCCCATATCGGACACCTCCATCGAGCGCGAGGCGATCACCGCGTCGCACCGGGGCAGCGCGCTCCAGTCATCCTCCCAGCTCAGCTCATGGGTTTGGGCGTTTGTCGCCCCCAGCTCGGCGGCGTTTTGACGCAGCGCCTCAAGCATCGCCCCGGAAAAATCCATCGCATGCACCGCCTTGAGTCTGGCAGCCAGCGGCAAACAGAGATTGCCCGGCCCGCAGCCCACATCCAGCAAACTCTCGCAGTCGCTTAGGTCGATCGCCTTTAAAAAGGCGTCGTTGTAGATGCTCTGCATCAGCTGGGTACGCATTTGCGGCGCGCGTTTGTCCCAGTCGGCTTTCTCCTTGGGTTTAAAGTCGGTTTTGGCTTTTTGTTCGCAGTAAAGCGCCTCGAAATCGATCGCTTGCAGATTGTTTTTACGGATCATTGCCTCTTCTTTATACAGACGGCCGCTTGGGGGGAAAACGGTTTTGACTATAATCGGGCGATTATAGTAGGCGCGAGGTAAAAGGATGCGAAAAGGGTTTGCCGAGGCGCTCGAGGCGCTCATCACCCAAAAAGTCGACGACTTTAAAGTCTCCAAACTGTTCAAAGAGGAGAAGGCCCACTACTTCGCCCATCTGGGCGAGGTGTTCGCCCGCTCCAGCCCCAAGGGGTTTTTGGTCCACCACACCCGGTCGATGGAGGAGTTTATCGTCCAGTTCTACCGCTATGTGCTGCGCGACAGTTTCGGCAACTACCTGCCCTCCGTCAGCAGCCTGCCGATCGCCTTTGTGGCGCTGGGCAGCTTTGGCCGCGAACAGACCGCGCCCTATTCGGATATTGACCTGATGATCGTGTACAAAGAGGTCAAGGGCTACCACCTGCGCCCCCTGATCGAACGGGTGCTTTATCTGGCGTGGGATGCGGGGTTTCACCTGGGCCACCGCGTCCACGAGGTGCACGAACTCGAAGCCGCCGCCCGCACCGACGTGACAATCAAAACCGCCATGCTTGAAGGGCGCTTTTTTTACGGATCGCGCTTTTTGTGGGTGGAGATCGAAAATGCGCTCAACCACATCCGGTTGGAAAATCAGGCGGAGTTTATCCGTCTCAAGCTCGAAGAGTACGCCGATCGGCGGCGCAAAAAACCGGTCACGATGGAGCCGGACATCAAAGAGGGCGTGGGCGGTCTGCGCGATTCGAACACCCTTTTTTGGATCGCCAAAGTGCTCTTTGGGGTCAATGCCAATAAAGACCTCACCGGCCGCGAAATCAGCGACGAGGATTACCGCGAATACCGTCAGGCGCTGGAGTTTCTCTACCGCCTGCGCAGCGCGCTGCATCTGATCGCCAAAAAAAAGCTCGATACGCTGGCCTTCGACTATCAGCGCGAGACGGCCCTGTTTCTGGGTTTTCACGACACCAAAACCCGAAAAGCCGAACGCTACCTGCTCAAACGCACCCTGCAGGCACTGGGGGATCTGGATCGCTTTTGCGATTTTTATCTTGCCAAACTCACCCGGAACCAAAGCCCGCAAAACACGCTCTGTCTGCCCTTTGACGGCCCTTTGCCCCCCTTTAAAACCCTGCTCGAACAGGTGGTGGCCGCGCCGCTTCACAGCCGCTACGACATTACGCTAGTGATGGCGCTGCACAAAAGCGCCACGCCGCTGCGATCGGGCAGCGGCCCCAAAAAGCTTCTGCTCAAGCTCTTTTACCGGCCCGACTGCCACGGCATAATCGAGCTGTTTGAACGCTCCGGGCGGCTAGAGAGCCTGCTGCCGCCCTTAAAACCGGTGATCAACCTCGCCCAGTTCGACGGCTACCACAAACGCGCGGTCGATGAACATTCGCTGCTCACCCTTAAAAATCTCAACACCCTCGAAGAGAGCGGGCCGGGCGAACTTTTCGGCACGCTGGATGAGGACGAAAAGGCGCTTCTAAGAATGGTGGCGCTGCTGCACGATTGCGGCAAGGGAGGCATTCACGATCACAGCGAGGTGGGGGCTAAGCGGTTTAAAAACTTTGCGCAATCGCTGGGCATGAAGGCCGAACTGGTGGAAACCGGCGTGCTGCTGATTCGGGTGCATACCCTGATGAGCCATGTGGCCCGCACGCAGGATATCTACAGCGATCGCGTCGTGCTGGCCTTTGCGACGCAGCTTAAAACCCAAAAGGCGCTGACGCTTTTGTACCTGCTCACCGTCGCGGATTTAAGCGCCGTCGCCCCCGGCGTCTACAGCCCCTTTGTGGCCGATCTGCTGCGCGATCTCTACCACCGCGCCGTTAATGCACTCAACAAAGAGGAGCAGATCGGCGAAGCGGCGCTCCGGCTGCGCAAGGAAAAACAGCTTGCCGCCTTTAGCGAGTTCGCCGCCCTGCCACAGCCGCTGCAACGGCAGATTCTCGCCATCGACTCGACGCTTTTTTTCCTCAAATACAAGCCCGCCGAGATTGTCGATCTTTCGCTCAAAACCGACGCCACGCAGGACTTTAGATTCGATGCGATCACCCATCCGCATCTGGTGCTGGACATCATTGCCAAACGGCCCATCAACCTCGGCTGGCTGCTGGGAAAACTGGCGTGGCTGGATTTGAGCGCCATGGATATTTTTAAGCTGATGGGCGGCGCGAAACTCTTTAGAATGATCTTTAAAAAACCCCTCGAAGAGCCCTTAGAAGACCTGGCCGCGCTGATCGAAGCAAGCTTTGACATGTCCCGCACCCTGCCCTACAAAAAGCCGGTTATCAAACCCAGCGAGATCGAGATCGACTGCGGCCATTCGCCCACCTATGCCCGCATGAGTCTTGACACCCCTGACCAGCAGGGATTGATGGCCTTTATTATCGACGTGTTCGACCGGCGCGGAATCGATATCGCCACCGCGAAAATCGCCACCGTCAAAGGCCAGGCCAACGATCTGTTCTTAATCGAGAAGAACGGCCGCTTCTGCCATAATACCGACGAAATTTTGGCGGAACTGACAAAGGGTTGAGAGTATGTGCGGAATCGTAGGCTATATCGGCGATAAGAACATTAAAAAAATTCTGCTCGGCGGGCTTAAGGAGCTGGAATACCGCGGCTATGACAGCGCCGGGATCGCCGTCATGCAAAACGGCCGCATCAGCGCCTTTAAGGCCGTGGGCAAGCTGATCAACCTCGAACACAAAACCGCCGATTACGAACCCAAAGGCTTTGCGGCGGGCATTGCCCACACCCGCTGGGCAACCCACGGCAAACCCACCGAAATCAACGCGCACCCCCATCAGGGCCGCCACAGCCACGTCGTGCACAACGGCATTATCGAAAACTACGTCGAGCTCAAGGAGCGGCTGCAAAAGGAAGGGGCCGCCTTTTTAAGCCAGACCGACACCGAGGCGATCGTGCACCTGTACGAATCCAACGCCGCCAAACTCAAAGACCCCTACCGCGCCTTTGAGGCAACCGTGGGCGAACTGGAAGGGGCCTATGCGATACTCCTCATCGACGAAAACCCGCCCAAGAC
>JBFWML010000010.1:0-56157 GCA_050251635.1 Campylobacterales bacterium
AGCCCATCTGGCTGAACAACCTTGCCACTACGAAAATAGTGCCAAGGCATTGATTATGCAAAACGGCTCTTTCCGTCCGCCCGCCCACCCTCCCCTTAAGATCAGAATCAGAGCGACATGATGCTGGCGGACGGAACCCGCGTTAATCTGAAGCAACTGATCGAGGCCTACGGCATTACCGATGGCGGCGGGATGGTGGATCTGGGTGAGGCCGGGCTGGAAATGGCTCAGGCGCTGGCCGATAACCATCAGGAATACAAACTAGGCAGCGTGATCGCCGGGACTTCGGGCGACGATATCCTCAAGCTCTACGACAAAGGCGGCCTGCTGGTAGGCGGCGAAGGCAACGACACGCTGGAAGGCAGCGGTTACGACGATGTGCTTTCAGGCGGAGCCGGGGCTGATCGGATGACGGGCGGCGGGGGAATCGACACCGCCACCTACGAAGACGCCGCCGAAGGGGTGGCGGTCAGTTTGGAATACGGCGGCCTGAGCGGCGACGCGGCGGGGGATGCGTTTGAGGGCGTAGAGAACCTGACAGGCTCCGATCACGACGATATGCTCGGCGGCGACGCGAACGCCAACGTCCTAAACGGCGGCAAGGGCGACGATACGCTCATGGGCGGGCTGGGGGCGGATACGCTTATCGGCGGCGAGGGGATTGATACGGCGAGTTATGCGGATTCGGAAGAAGGGGTGATCGTTAACCTCGATCGCGGAGACGGCGTTGCCGTAGCCCAGGGCGGCACCGCCGAAGGCGATAGCTTTAGTTCCATTGAGAACCTTGCGGGAAGCAATCTGGACGATACGCTCATCGGCAACAAAGAAGACAACACCCTGTGGGGCAACGCCGGAGACGATAGGCTCTTTGGAGCGGCGGGCGACGATGCGCTCCTCGGCGGCAAAGGCAACGACACTTTAGACGGCGGAACCGGGGATGATTTCCTCTCCGGCGGCACGGGCAACGATCTGCTCTTTGGCGGCGAAGGCAACGACGTTCTGCAAGGGGGAGCGGGATTTAACTATCTCTACGGCGGCGACGGACTGGATACCGCGCTTTATCAGAACGAGCTGGATAAATACGAGATACAGATCGCCAAAGAGGGGCTTTATATAAGAAGTCTGGACGGAACGAGCGTTGATCTGGTGAACGGGGTTGAGTTCTTTATGTTTGGGGAAACGCAGTATTCGTTGGTGGATGCAAAAAGTAGCAAAAATGAAACTAACGGACTTTTTAAAGGGTTGGGTGGTAGAAATAGAGGGTGGGTTCGGGGGAAACGAAAACTTCCAAGGAGCGCGGCATGACGGCAAGGTATTTATCGGTTCTGTTGTTTTTTGTTATTCCTCTGTTTGCCGCGGATTCGAATGATATTAACATCACCAAATACGGGACGTTTCCCTATGGGTTGACTAAGGATTTTTGGAGCGGGCGCAAATGGACAGCGGTTTCAACGGTTGAGCACCAGAACTATTGTGACGCCCTATCCCAATCCATTGAAACCAAGGGCGTCGAGATCATCCGTCCCGCCTTGGAAGTTGAGGGCTACGATCACCCCAAACTCAAAGAGGCTTTGGGGCCGTGCTGGTGGATGCGGCTGGACTATAAAGAACCCGACACCTTCATACATGACGAAAAAAAGAACACTTGGGAGACGGTCTCCGTTTTTTCGCCGTCTGCGAAGTGTCTCACATGCAAAAAGCCGACCTACGAAAACTGGCGGGATGAGATGGGAGACGGCTTTCTGGCCAAAGGCGGATTCAAGCTTTACGCCTTTGAAGGAGACGGCAACACCTCAAACGGGGATGAACTGGTGCTGATCAATGAAGTCAGCATGGCGTTTTTCGACTGGCGGTATGTCGAAGAGGGTGTGGACGGCGGGTGGCGTTATAAGCCTAGTGCCTTTGCCCTTGTAACCCGAAAACAGTTCTGTCGGCAGGGGTTGGACGGACTGGGAAGCCATGAACCTAAATGGGCGACGCATATGGAAGACATCGGGCTGGCTAAAGAGATTCCCAACTTTGAAGCGTGGATTTCGCATCGTTATCTTGAAAGTTATTCTGTTTTTGCGCAGAGGAATCCGTATCATCTGGAGCAACCCCTTGATAATGCAATGGGCGGGCTTTTTTATCCCGGTATCGCAAAGATTGACGGACGCTACTATCTTTTCAGGGCAAAGCAGTCTTTTTCGATCGATAAGACGAAATATTGGAGCGGGCGGGGAGAATCGGGTCTTTCGGCAACAAATATAAGAAATATAAGAATTCAAGACTTTTTATTTAACAACAATGAGCAGTTTGCCTGTAGCGCATCTTTTGGATGGAAAGTGCGTGACAAAGAAAACACAACCAACCCACAAGGAGTTAACTAATGGCCTCCACAACCTATAAACTACCTGAAATCCCGGCTTTTATAAAAACTGCTCTTTTAAAAAGTCTGGAAAAAACTGAAAAAATAGAAGAAAACTATTATGCCGATCCGAAAGGTATCCCGACGATTGGCATAGGAGATGCCGCCGTTGTTAAGAGCGGCGGACAGTGGGTGGTCGATCCGGGGTGGGTAGCCAGGCTACAGGGAGCTGGAGTTGTGTTAACGCAGGATCAGATTGCTGCCTACAACAAGGCTTTCGCATCTGCGGCGGAGAATCTTAATAACGACAATCTGAGTACTCAAGACCGCATAAACAACAACGATGCCTTACTAAAAGCATTTGAGGATAATAAATGGGGACAGGCTGAATTTATATATGGTTTTCTACCGAGCCTGTCAGTTAAGTTCAATTATTTCAAGCCTAAAAAGACATAATACTAAATGGTCTTATTTTCGGCTTGCCAAAGTGTGCTTGGCCATGCACAACGCCGAATCTGAAGGCTAACATCTCATTCAAAGTTGGTCAAATGAACGAACACGCCGCTCCGCCACCCGCTCCGACTGTCGGCTTTTTGCCGGACAAAAAAGAGTTTGCCAAAATCTATTTTGTCAATCTTTTTTTGAACATTTTGACTCTGACGCTTTATAGCCCGTGGGCCAAAATCCGCGAACGCAAGTACCTTTACGGTCATCTCACAATCAACGGCCAAAGCTTTGGCTACCATGCCGATCCGTGGGTTTTGTTTAGGGGCCGTCTGTTGATTTTGGCGTTTGTGGCACTCTATCTCTTTGGCGGTTATTTTTGGATGTATCTGCCGGGAGTTGTCTTTTTGCTGTTTTTGGCCGCGATGCCTTGGCTGATTGTGCGTTCTTTGCGGTTCAATATGGCCAACACCTCCTTTGCCAACCGCCGTTTTGCATTTGACGGCACCGTCAAGGGCGCGTTTGCCGCTTACCTTTTGTGGCCGCTGCTGGGGCTGCTCACACTGGGCCTGATGTATCCCTATGCCGTGTTTAAACAAAAGCGGTTTTTGTTTGGCAACCGCCGTTTTGCCAATCACCCTTTTGTTTTTGGCGGTTCTGCCAAGCCGGTTTTTGTCATCTTTTTTAAAGCTCTTTTACTAGGGCTTCTTTTGGCCGGGATCGGCTTTTTTATATTGATGGTTTCGGGCAGCCTAATGAGCAGCATCAAGGCGGAAAAGTCTTTTTTTGTTTTTGTTTTCTTGGCCGTGCTCTACTTGGCAATGATCGCCCTGGGGATGATCGTGGCTGCCTTTGTGCGCGTGCGCCTGCTGAACTATGTGTTGAACCATTTGCGGCTAGACACGCTGGGTTTTGCGGGTCGTCTGGGGGTGGAAGATCTTTTGCTCATTTACCTCAAAAACCTCGCTCTTATCGTCCTGACGCTGGGCATCTACCTGCCGTGGGCCAAACTCAATCTCATGGGCTACTACGCAGGCCATGTGGAACTAAACGGCGAACTCCCGCTGGGCGAAGCCGCCGCGCAAGACGCCTCCAATGCCGTCGGCGACGAAGCCAACGATATTCTAGATATGGATATCGCGTTTTGACCCCAAGCGCCGAAGGGCTGTTTTACCCAAAGGGAGCGGCGGCGGCAAAACCTGCGTCGATCGGGCGCGAAGCGGGAATATTGCGCCTGACAACACAGGATGAAACCCGCACGATCGAAGCAGATTTTGAGGTGGAGTTCCCCGTAGGCAGCGCCCCCTTTTGGGTGCGTTTCGCCGATGGCGGCGCTTTTGAGAGCGCCGATCGTCAGGCAATGCAAACGCTGTTTAACCAGCGCCGCCCATTGGCAAACAGGCTTGAAAGCCGCTGGAGCGCAGTGATAATCCTGGGCGCGGTTTTGCTGCTGCTGATCGGCGGCGGCACTTTGGCGATCAAGCCCGTTTCCCGCTGGGCGGCCCACTCGCTGCCCGAATCGGTCAATATCGCGCTGGAAAACAACACCTACGCCCTGCTCCAATCGCATCTGCTCGAACCCACCGGCATCGACGCGCAAACCCGCGCAAAAATTCAAGCTTACTTCGATCGGGCCGCCGATCGCACAGGCGTAAGCGGCGCGCGGCTGGCTTTTCACAACGCGCCCGCCCTGGGTGCCAACGCAATGGCTTTGCCCGCGGGGCTGATTATCTGCACCGACGCCATGGCAGAAACGGTGCGAAACGAAGCCGAATGGAAGGGGCTGTTCTATCACGAGCTAGGCCACGTCAAGCACCGCCACGCACTTCGGGGGGTTTTGCAAAACTCGGTCGTCTTGATTGCGCTGATCGCAATGGGCGCAGACATCACCGGCGGCATGGGCCCCTCCGGTGTTGCCATGCTGCTGGTGCAAAACGGCTACTCCCGCGAATTTGAGCGCGAAGCGGACGCTTTTGCCAAAATGCAGCTCGGCGCAGAAGGGCTTGACCCGTCGGCCCTGGGTTCGTTGCTAGTACGACTAAACGACACGCGGACAGAGCCGGATCTGCTCAAGGGGCTGCTTTCTTCCCATCCCGATATTAATGAACGCACAAAGTAATCTAAAATAGTGATAATGTGACGTTTTTGTGATTTGAACATTTCTTGTTTTTCAGCCGTCATATATAAGAATTGCCGCTGAAATGCCCGGATATAAGAATCAATCCAAAGGAATGCTAAATGAGCAACACAAGTCGCCTGATCGTAGCCGCCTTCTTCGCCGCAGGACTTGCGGGTTGCGGAGGCGGCGGGGGCGGAGGCAATGATAACGATGTCAATGGCGACCACCTTTTTAGTTACCAATGGCATCTACACAACACAGGCCAAGCGGGCCGCACAGGTTACAGCGCCACAAGCGGCGAAGATTTAAACGTCAAGGCCCTTTGGGATAGTTGCCCCGCAGGCGGATGCCGGGGCGAAAACGTGCTGATTGCGGTGGTGGACGACGGGCTGGAAATTGCCCACGAAGACCTTGCGGCCAATATCGCCGCCGGAAAAAGCTACGACTTTACCGGAGGTGGCGCCGGGGGCGACCCCACGCCCGACAGCAGCGACGACTCCCACGGAACCATGGTGGGCGGCATTATCGCCGCGCGGGACGACAACGGCATCGGCGTTCGCGGCGTGGCCTCCCGTGCCAAACTGGCGGGGTACAACCTGCTGCAGAACGGTACATCCGGAAATACAGCAATCGCCATGACCCACAATAGTGCGGAAGTTGCTGTTTCTAACAATAGCTGGGGGCCAACTGATGGCACTGGCCATCTAAGCCCCTCCGGCATTACTTGGCGGGAGGCGATTGAACAGGGGCTTTTGCAGGGGCGCGACGGCAACGGGACTGTTTATATCTGGGCGGGCGGTAACGGTTTTGTTGACCGGGGAGGCTATATGGACGACGATTCCAACCTTGATGGTTATGCCAACTTCCACGGCGTGATCGCCGCCGCCGCACTCAATGCCCGGGGCAAACGGGCCAGCTACTCCGAACCGGGGGCCAATATTCTAGTAAGCGGTTTTGGCGGCGAATATTGCAGCAGCGACGGCCTTACGATCGCCACCACCGATCTGTCAAGCTCCCGAGGCCTTAATGACGGCAGCTACAGCTACGATCTCTCCAATCAGAACTACACCCGCTGCATGAACGGCACCTCATCGGCGGCCCCCACCGTGGCGGGTGTGGCGGCACTGGTTATTCAGGCCAATCCTAATTTGACCTGGCGCGATGTGCGGCAGGTATTGGCCAAATCGGCCCGTAAAAACGATGCAACCGACGGCAACTGGACAACCAACGGCGCAGGACTGGAGTATAACCGCCAATACGGTTTTGGGGCGGCAGATGCCCACGCAGCAGTTAATTTGGCTAAAACGTGGGCCAATCTGGGAACACAAAAGACAAAAGAGGCAACATGGACCGGATCGGTTGCGCTTCCGACATTAACCTTCGTGGACCAAACACTGGATGTTTCCAGTAGCGGCATTAGCAAGATCGAGTTTGTGGAAATCTATGTCAGCGCCACCCACAACGATACCGGCGAACTTAAAATAGAGCTGCAAAGCCCCTCAAGCGCCAACCGTTCGCTATTGCTGCCGCCCAGAAACTGCTGGCAGGATCCCGTCCCGAATGGAAGCGGTGGCTGGACTATCAGCTGGGAACCCTGCCCGGATCTTAGCGATTGGCGTTTTGGAAGTACGCAGCAGATGGATGAGGCTGCCGATGGAACATGGACGCTCCGCGTGAGCAACTACAATTCAACCAATGCTGGAACCCTCACAAAGTTCGCTCTTAAAATCTACGGACACTAAGGAACAACCATGAAAAAACTACTCTACGCCATTCCCTTTGCCGCCACTCTGCTGCTGGCCGGATCGCCCAAGGGCGCGGTTGAAATGCCCGTTAAACAAGCCCCCGCCAAGGATGAAATGGCCGCACCCGCGCCCGCCGCGCAGGGCGAAAGCGTGATCTGGTACGAAGGGGGCGTTGCGCAAAACGCCACGATCGACCCCGAACTGATCGCCGAATTCGGCGGCTCTAAAACACTGGGTAAACAAACCAAGGCCGTCGAACAAAACGACCGCTCCAGCGGCAAAGTTACCCTTTGGCGCATTAGCGAAGGCAGCACACCTACTGTGGTCAAAAGTGCCAAAACAACAAATCCCAAAGGTGTTTACTCCCCCGTATTGCGCGATGCCAGCGGCCAAATCCGCGCCCTTCCGGGCGGGGTGATTGTGCGCCTAAACCCCAATCTCAGCAGCCAAGAGGCCGCCGCGTGGCTTGCGGATCAAAACCTCACCGTGATCCGCCCGCTGGAAATCGGTAAAAACACCTTTGTGATCCGTTCCGAAGCAGGGCTGGCTTCGCTGGAGCTGGCCAACACGCTGCAACAAACCGAAGGGGTTGTGTGGGCACAGCCGGACTGGTGGCAGGAGCGGGTTAAACGCTAACAGCAGTCATACTCAGCAGTATCCATCAGCGCCAAGCCCTCCTGATCGCCCTCGGCTTCAAAAAGCTCTTCGATGTAAAAGAGATTGGCGCAGATGTGGTAAAGCAGGTCTTCGTCGTCTTCGCCGCTGTAGTAAGACGGCGGCGTTTTGTCTAAAAACCGCAGCCAAAAGAGGTTGGGTTTTTCCTGTTGTTCCAGCACGCGGATGATGGCCGCCATCACCCGGCGGGCGCGCTCATGGCAGTTGATATTGCTAAACGTCACATAACGATCGACTTTTTCTTCCCGTTGCATGGTCAACCTTTTTTGCAAAAGCCTAACCCGAAACGCTCCGATCGATTGCCTAAGAAACGGTCATAAAATTTTAACTTCGGTCTCCAGCGCAATGCCAAACTGCGCCAAAACCCGCTTCTTCGCTTCGTCGATCAACCCGATGGCCTCATCGTAAGTGCCGCCGCCGAGATTCACTAAAAAGTTGGCGTGCTTGTCACTAAAGGTCATGCCGCCCTGTCTGGCACCCTTCAGCCCCACCGCCTCGATCAATCGGCCCGCGTAGTCGCCGGGCGGGTTTTTAAAGCAGCTTCCCGCGCTCGGATCATGCGGCTGGTTGGCGCGCATGGCCTTAAACTCCGCCTCTAAGCCCGCGTCAAATCCGCTTTCGCGTTTAAATCCCGCCTCATACACCACGCCGGGTAGTTTGGCGGTGCGGTAACCGTGTTCGATCGACTCCGCCGCCACGCGCCCCGCGCCAAAATCGACCCACAACAGCCGCCCGAAGGTCTCCCACCGTTTCATCCCCGCATTCATGGCGACCAGCCCGCCCACGGTGCCGGGCAAGCCCCCCGCAAACTCCAGCCCCTTTAGATCATGTTTACGGCAAAAACTCGCCAGCCGTCCGGTGTTAAAGGCTCCGCCCGCGCGGATGCACTCCGCTTCCAGCTCGCAAAAATCGTAATTTTTATCCAGCATGGCCAGCGGCGGATGTTCGGGGCCGATCAGCAGATTATTCGCTCCGCCGATCACAAAAAACCCGGTAGGGTCAAACCCTTTAGAATCGATCAGCGCCACCTCGGCCACGGGACCGATTTTGAGCGAACTGTAGCGGGAAAAATCGACGGTTTTGGTTTTCACCCGATCGCCGGAAAGGTGGGAATAAGTTTAAAAACCCGCACGGTAAAGTCGATCATCGTGTTCATCATCCACGGCATCGTAAAGACCAAAATCACCGCCACCACTAAAATTTTAGGCACAAAACTCAGCGTCATTTCGTTGATCTGCGTCGTGGCCTGAAAAATACTAATCAGAAGGCCCGCAATCAGGCCGCCCAGCAGCATGGGAGCCGAAATCATCAGGGCGATTTTAAAGGTATCGCTCGCCAGCATCACCAGTTGGCCTTCCATCAGCCCATCCGTTTTTCTAAATATTCGGTCGGAATCAGCGCGTTTTGCAGATCGATCCGTTCGGGGTACAGACCGTGATCGTAGCCCAGTTTAAAGAGCGTGTCGATCGCCTTTAAATGGGTGGGGCTTAGCGTCACCGAATCGTCGTTGGCGTAAAGCGACAGGTATTTTTCCAGCGCCTTTTCGTCCACCCGCACCAAATTGCGTGCGATCAACATTTTGCCCAGCAGCCCCTTGTGGGCCACGGCAATCCGCACCGCGTCGGTCAAAATCTTTTCAAGCTGTATGGCGCGGGTGATCGGCAGCGATCGGCGCAAACACATGCCGCCCAGCGGCAGCGGCAGGTCATCTTTGGCCAGCGTGCGCCAAATATCCCAGATTTCCGCCTCCACCGTCAGTTCGTCGCTGTAACTAAGGATCGATTCGTGAATCAGCACCCCCGCATCGACCGCGCCCGTTACAACCGCCTCTTCGATCGCTAAAAAGTTCATATACACAGGCCGCGCCTGCGGATAGGCCAGTTTAAACAGCAGGGCGTTGGTCGTGTGTTCGCCGCTGAGGGCCACCTTGAAGTTACGCTTGAGGGCTTTATCCTTGCGCCGCACCAGTTTAGGGCCGTACCCTTGCCCGAAACTTGTCGCCGTGCGCAAGAGCGCCTGCTCCTGAGCGATATGGGGATAAAGCGCGAAACTGATCGCCGTCGCTTCGTATTGCCCCCGCAGCGCCGCTTCGTTGAGGGTCTGAATATCGTGCGCTTCGTTGCTTAAAACCAAGTCCCCCGTATCGACCCAGCCCATGCGGATCGCGTAATACATAAAAATATCGTCGGCATCGGGGGAGTGGGCGATCGTGTAGTGGGGCAAAAGCGACCTTACAATGTGTAATTTGGCGGCAATTTTATCCTTCACTCGGTAAAATCTCCCAATTTTGCGACAAGGGCTAGCGTGATCAGCGAACAAAAACAGAAGGCGCTCGACGCCGCCATCAAGGCCATTGACAAAAACTTCGGCAAAGGGATGCTGATGAAGATGGGGGACAAACCCATCGAAGCGATCGAAGCGATCAGCACCGGCAGTCTGGGGCTTGACCTCGCGCTGGGCATCGGCGGCGTGCCCAAGGGGCGCATTATCGAAATCTACGGCCCCGAGAGTTCGGGTAAAACCACGCTGGCGCTGCAGATCGTGGCCGAAGCGCAGAAAAAGGGCGGCGTCTGCGCCTTTATCGACGCCGAGCATGCGCTCGATATTAAATACGCGGGCAACTTGGGCGTGGATGTGCAAAACCTGCTCGTTAGCCAGCCCGACTACGGCGAACAGGCGCTCGACATCGTAGAAACCGTGGCCCGCAGCGGTGCGGTGGATGTGGTCGTTGTGGACTCGGTGGCGGCGCTGACCCCCAAGAGCGAAATCGAAGGCGAAATGGGCGACAGCCACGTGGGCCTGCAAGCCCGCCTGATGAGCCAAGCTTTGCGCAAACTCACCGGCGTCACCCACAAAATGAACGCCACCATTATCTTTATTAACCAAATCCGTATGAAGATCGGCACCATGGGTTACGGCAGCCCCGAAACCACCACCGGCGGCAACGCGCTCAAATTCTATGCCTCGGTGCGTATCGACGTGCGCCGGATTCAGACGCTCAAGCAGGGCGAAGAGTCCATCGGTAACCGTGTGAAAGCCAAAGTGATCAAAAATAAGGTCGCGCCCCCCTTTAAACAGGCGGAGTTCGACGTGATGTTCGGCGAGGGCATTAGCAAAGAGGGCGAACTGATCGACTACGGCGTTAAACTCGACCTGATCGACAAGTCGGGCACGTGGTTTAGCTATCAGGATGTCAAACTCGGCCAAGGGCGCGAACGGGCCAAGGCGTATCTCAAGGAGCACCCCGAGGTTTCCAAAAAAATCGAAGACGAAATCCGCAACAGCGCGGGTTTTGACCTGCCCGATCTGGGCAATGGCGACGAGACCGTTTCCAGCGACGAAGAATAAACACCACAAGGAAAAAGCATGATTTTTATCGATAACGTTTCTGCCGACGAAGTGATCGACTCGCGGGGCAACCCCACCGTGCGCGCCACCGTCACGCTCAGCGACGGAACGCGCGCCAGCGCCATCGTTCCCAGCGGCGCGTCCACGGGCAAACGCGAAGCCTTGGAGCTGCGCGATAAAGACGCGCGCTATGGCGGCAAGGGCGTCTTGAAGGCGGTCGAAAACGTCAACACCACCATCGCCGACGAACTGGTGGGACTCTCTCCCTTTGATCAAACCGGCATCGATATGCTGATGAAAGACCTCGACGGCACCGACAACTACTCCAACCTCGGCGCAAACGCCGTGCTTGGCGTTTCCATGGCGGTTGCCCGCGCGGCGGCGCAGAGCCTTAAAATGCCCCTCTACCGTTATCTCGGCGGGGCGCACGCGCAGGTGATGCCTGTGCCGATGCTCAACGTCATCAACGGCGGCAGCCATGCGGACAACAACATCGATTTTCAAGAATATATGATTATGCCCGTCGGCTTCGACAGTTTTGCCGAAGCGTTGCGCGCCAGCACCGAAACCTTCCATACGCTCAAGAAAATCCTGCACGATCGCAAAGAGGTCACCGCGCTGGGCGACGAAGGCGGTTTTGCCCCCAACCTCAAGGACAACGAAGAGCCCATCACCCTGTTGATGCAGGCGATCGAGCAGGCGGGCTACAAGCCGGGCGAACAGATCGCCATCGCCATGGACGTCGCCAGCAGCGAGTTTTACGACGGCAAGGGCTACAAACTGGGCGCCGAGGGCGGCAAAGTGCTCTCCTCCGCCGAAATGGTCGCATACCTCGAAAACCTCGTCAACAAATACCCGATCGTCAGCATCGAAGACGGTCTGGCCGAAGATGACTGGGAGGGCTGGAAACTGCTCACCGAAAAGCTGGGCCACAAAACCCAGCTTGTGGGAGACGATCTGTTTGTGACCAACAAGAAAATTCTGGCCGAAGGCATCGAGAAAAAGATCGCCAACTCGATTCTTATTAAACTCAACCAGATTGGCTCCGTCACCGAGACGCTGCAGACTATCCGCTTAGCGCAGCGCAACAACTACACCACCGTCATCAGCCACCGCAGCGGCGAAAGCGAAGATACCTTTATCGCCGATCTGGCCGTGGCGGTCAACGCAGGACAAATCAAAACCGGCTCCATGAGCCGCAGCGAGCGGATCGCCAAATACAACCGCGTGCTGGAGATCGAACGCGAACTCTCCGGTGCCGAGTATCTGGGCCGCGCCACCTTTAAGCGCCGTTAAGCTTGATGGATACCCGCGATATCCGAGATGAACTTCTGGGTGACGCCGGGTCCCGCCCGATAGTGCGCCTCAACCGCCGGCATTTGGTGCTGGCGGGTGTGGTGATTGTGCTGGGCATCTACACCTACCATCTGCTTTACGGTCAAAACTCCCTTTTAAAACTGATCTCCCTGAGCGAAGAGGCGTCGCTGCTGGAAAACCGGATCGAAACCCTCAAGAACGAAAACGCGCAACTGCAGCGGATTTTGTACGAACTCAAACTGATACGGGGCGATCAGTGAGATACCTTTGGCTTTGCGTGTTGTGGGTGGTTGCAGCCGATGCGCGGCTCAACCCCTTTGTGCCGCTTGAGGCCCCCGAAAGTCTAAGCGACTCCCGCGCCCTGCCGCCAAGACAGCTGAGCAAAGAGGAGATTCAACTGCCGCCGAGCGCGCGGATTTTAAAGTCGGTCACCCTCACCCATCAGGATGTGGACGGTTCGATCAACCGGATCGATAAACGGGTCGATAAGCTGATCGACTGGCACGCCCCCGTGACGCTCAACCAGCCCGAAGCCGCCCATCTGCCGCGTCAAATGGGCATCTTCGCCCCCGTCGAAGCGGTCGAAGAGTTTGAAGCGATCCGCTTCTTTACCGCCGATGAAGTGATGAAGCTCAACACCCACGATACGATGATCCGCCACTTTTTTCTGCCCAAGCCCAGCCGCGTGGTGATGGATTTCAACAACACCGTTCCCTTCGAAAACCGCACCGCCAAACTCGAAGGCCCCTTTTTCAGCCATATCGAGATGAGCTTTCATGCCACCTTCTACCGCGTGGTGATCACGCTCGATAGTTACTACCCCTACCGGATCGAAACGGTCAAAGACGGTTATCTGCTGGGACTGAACTGAATGAATAACAATATTGTGCTCATCGGCTTTATGGGAAGCGGCAAAAGCAGCGTCGGCCGCCTGTTGGCCGAAGCGACCGATCGCTTTTTTTTGGATACCGACGCCCTGATTGAAGCCGCCTGCGGCTGCAGCGTCGCGGAGATTTTTCAACAGCAGGGCGAAGGGGCGTTTCGCCAGCGGGAAATCACCCTCTCCAAATGGATTCAAAACTCCGTCAAAAATGCCGTCATCGCCACCGGCGGCGGGATGCCCATGGTCTGCAACAACCTGCGCGGCATCGGCGAAACCCTCTGGCTCAAATGCGAACTGGAGGAAATTTTCATCCGCCTTCAAAAACAGGGCGAACAGCAAAAACGGCCCTTGGCCGCCTCCCAAGCGGACCTGACGGAACGTTACCGTCTGCGCGAACCGGTCTATGCCCGCACGGCCCAGCGCATTATCGACGCCTCCGGCGACGCTCCGAGCGTACTCAAACGGATTTTGGGCCGATGAGTTTTGTCTGGGCCCTGGCGGTTGCGGCCGCCCTTTATATGGCGATCACCTTTGTGCTTTACCGGATGCAAGATCGCCTTATCTTTCACCCTAAGTTTTCCCGTCTTGTTCCCTACAACACGCCCAAAACCCAGCTTTTGACCCTCACGGCACCCGATGGCGTCAAGCTCGAAGGGTTCTGGAAAAAGAGCGGCTCCAAAACCCTGCTGCTGTGGTTTGAGGGCAACAGCGACAACGTTCATCAGGTTTTGCCCCTGATCGAGCCGCTCGGCGGCGTCGATGTGGCGGCCTTGAACTACCGGGGCTACGGCGAAAGCGAAGGCGTGCCGGGGGAAAACGCCCTCTTTGAGGATGCGGTACTGCTTTACGACACCCTGGCCAAGCGCTATAGCCGAATTATTCTGCTCGGCCGCAGTCTGGGCACGGGCGTCGCGGCGTTTTTGGCCGCCCAGCGCCCCGCCGACGGGCTGATTTTGATCACCCCCTACGATTCGGTACGCGCCCTGGCGCGGGAACGCTTTGTCGTTTTTCCGCTGGGTTTTTTGGTGCGCCACCCCTTTGAAAGCGTCCGCCACCTGCGGGGCAACACCATCGCCACGGCGGTACTGGAGGTCATCGGCGACCGGGTGATTCCCAACCGGCGGACTAGGGCGTTGATCGATTCGCTGGAAAATCCGGTGCTTTATGAGCAGATCGAAGGGTGTACCCACGGCAACGTGGAGAGCGACGAGCGCTTCTTGCCCTTTATCCGCAAGGCGCTGGAAACCTTCAACTCAGGCAAGGAGTGAAAATGCGCGTTTTATTTGTCCGGCACGCCGTGGCGCTGGAGCGGGAGGAGTTTTTAGAGGACGATATGCTTCGTCCCCTCAGCGCCGAAGGCAAAACCAAGGCGGCCAAGGTTTTTGGGGTTTACAAACAGCTTTTTCCCAAACCCGATCTGATCGTTTCTTCCGAAGCGGTGCGCGCCAAGGAGACCGCCGAACTGCTCAGCGCCGCCTTTGAGCACGCCAAAACCCTTATCACGCCGCTGCTCAACCCCGGCGCCGATTTTAACGCCTTCAAAAAACTGATCGCTTCCCTTGACCACAAGCACGGATGCATCGCCGTCGTCGGCCACGAACCGGACTTCTCGCTGATTATCGGCACGGCGCTCACCGGCGGAGGCATCTTGTACCTCAACGTCAAAAAAGCCTCCTGTATCGAGGTGGAGCTGGGCCGCGAGGGGCGCGGGGAGCTTAAAAGCATGATGACGCCCAAACAGGCGCTCAAATTCAAGGGGAAACATGTTTGACGGCCAAACCGTGCTGATCACCGGCGGCACCGGCAGCTTCGGGCGGGCCTTTGTGCGCCGCGTGCTGGAAACCTCCGCGCCCCGCCGCGTGATTATCTACTCCCGCGACGAGCTCAAACAGGTCGAAATGGCCCGCGATTTCGCCCACCCGGCCATGCGCTTTTTTATCGGCGATGTGCGCGATCGCGAACGGCTGATGATGGCGATGGAGGGGGTCGATACGGTTATCCACGCGGCGGCCATTAAACAGGTTCCCGTGGCCGAATACAACCCGATGGAGTGCATCAAAACCAATATCCACGGCGCTGAAAACGTCATCCAAGCGGCGCTTGCCAAGGGAGTTAAGAAGGTCATCGCCCTTTCGACCGACAAGGCGGCCAACCCCATCAATCTCTACGGCGCAACCAAGCTGGCCAGTGACAAACTCTTTATCGCCGCCAACAATATCCGCGGAAACCACCCCACCCGTTTTTCGGTGGTGCGCTACGGCAATGTGGTCGGCTCGCGCGGATCGGTGGTGCCCTTTTTTAAGGAGCTGATCGCCAAGGGCGAAACCACGCTGCCCATTACCGACGAGCGCATGACCCGTTTTTGGATCACGCTGAGTCAGGGGGTCGAGTTTGTGATGAAGAGTTTTGAGCGGATGCAGGGCGGCGAGATTTTTGTGCCCAAAATCCCCTCCATGCGGCTAAGCGATCTCGCGCTTGCGATGCTGCCCGAAGCGAAGTTCAATATCGTGGGTATCCGCCCGGGGGAAAAGCTCCACGAAATGATGGTTCCCGCCGACGACAGCCGCCGCACCTTCGAGTTTGCCGATCACTACGTCATCGGCCCGACGATTCAGTTTTCCCGCCCGGTAGACTTCTCCCTCAACGCCCTTGGCGAACAGGGTGCGCCGGTGGCCGAAGGCTTTGAGTACGCCTCCGACAAAAACAGCGACTGGCTTTCGGGCGAGGCGCTGCTCAAGCTGATCGATGCGGCTTGATCGCTACAGTACGCAAAGCATCGACGAAGCGGATATTCAAGCCGTTGTTGCGGTTTTAAGGGGCGGTTCGCTGACCGGCGGCGAAGCGGTCGAGCGTTTCGAAGCCGATCTGTGCGCCTACACCCAAGCCGCCCACTGCGTCACCTTCTCAAGCGCCACCGCCGCGCTGCACGCTGCCTACGCCGTCTGCGGCATCGGTGCGCAAGACGAGGTCATCGTCCCCGCAATCACCTTTGCCGCCACCGCGAACGCGGCGCTTTATTGCGGCGCGCGGCCTGTTTTTGCGGACATCCGCTTTAGCGACGGGCTGATCGACGCCCGCCGCATCGAAGCACTCATCACACCCAAAACCAGGGCGATCGTCCCCGTCCACTACGCCGGCGCTCTGTGCGACATGGCCGCCCTCAAGCCCATTGCCCAAAAACACAACCTGACGGTGATCGAAGATGCCGCCCACGCGCTCGGCAGTTTTGACGCGGCGGGCAAATCCGCCGGAACCTTCGGCAGAATGGGGATTTTTAGCTTCCATCCGGTCAAACCGATCACCACCGGCGAGGGCGGAGCGATCGTCACCGACGACGCCCTTTTGGCCGATCGGCTGCGGCTTTTTAGAAGCCACGGCATCCAAAAGGGGCGGTTGTGGGATCAGGAGATGGTGATGCTTGGGCACAACTACCGCCTGAGCGATATCGCCTGCGCGCTCGGCTCAAGCCAGCTAGCCAAGCTGGATGCCCATTTGGCCAAGCGCCAGGCCGTTGCGGATTTTTACGACCGCTTTTTCAAAAACAGCGATCGCATCTTTCCCCTGCGGCCGGCAAACACCGCCCGCCACAGCCGGCACCTCTATCCCGTGCTGCTGGATTCGGGTCTTTGGTGCGCCAAGGAGTCGATCTTTGAAACCCTGCGCGCACAGGGAATCGGCGTTCAGGTTCACTACAAACCCGTTTACCGCCACCGCTTCTACCGCGAACTTTTTGGCGAACTCAGCCTGCCGCAGAGCGAAGATTTTTACCGGGCGGCGCTTTCGCTTCCCTGCCACGGCGAGCTGACGATCGACGAAGCGGCGCAGGCGGCGCAGGCCCTTCTTGACGCCGTCAACCAAGCCGCCTGCAAAGGTTAATAGCCGATCGAGACGTGATCTTGCGGAATGGGCTCGTTGCCCGGCAGCAGATACCACATGAGATAATCCACCACCATCGGAACCAGAACGGTGTGATGGTTGTTCTGATCGGCCAGCACCTTGCGGATATCCTGCTTGACCTTCGCGACGTTGGTGGTGTCGAGAATGATGTCGATATCCTCGCCGAAGGTGTCCACCGCGTCGCGGTAGGAGCCGAAATAGGCGATCCCCTTGGCTTTGGCTTCGGCGACCTTGGGGTTGCTTTCGTCCAGTTCGCACACCGCCAGAATCCGGATGCGATCGCCGCCCACCTCGCTGAACTTGTCAAAAAAGCGGGTTCCCATGCGCCCCAAACCGATCAAAACAACGCTGATTTGTCTCATTTTTGGTCCTTTTGTTGAGAAAAATGTTTTTTAGCCTACGCTTTTTTCGCTTACGGACCGCTCAAGGAGCCCCCCTGATTCATCAAAGTTTCCATACAATCTGGGCCTCAAGGAGTTTGAATGAAATCCGTCATCGATTTTCTTCGCAGCCACGCCCCCTTTGATCGCATGGAGGAGGCGCATCTGAGCCTCCTGGCCGATCGGCTCAAACCCGCCGTATACGCCGCCGATACGGTTTTGATCGGCCCCGAAAGCGCGCGCGCGGACAGGCTTTATATTATTCAGTCCGGCTCGGTGCGCGGCGAATCGCCCGATGATGCCAGTTCGCTGTGGGAGCTGGCGCCGGGGGAGATGTTTCCCATCGGCGCGCTGCTTTCGGGCCGATCGGTGCGCAGCCGCTACAAGGCGGTCGGGCGGGTCGAGGCGCTGGAGCTGGATGCCGCCTCCTTTGCCTCGCTGCTTCAAGCGTCGGTCGTCTTCAGCGATTTTTGCTCCAGACGGCTGGCCAGCCTGCTGGATCAAACCCTTGCGCGCACCCGCGCCGATACCGCCGCCAATCTCGGACGCGACAACGCGCTGGAGGTGCCTTTAAGCGCCTGCCTAAGACGCACGCCCGTCACCTGCTCGCAAAAGGATCCCCTGCGATCGGTGCTGCAAACCATGCGCACGGAGAACATCGGCAGCATGGTCATGGTGGACGACGCGGGCCGCCCGGCGGGGGTTTTTACCCTGCGGGACCTGCTCTCGCGCGTGGCGCTGGGCGGATACGATCTGGATAAGCCCGTCGAAGGGGTGATGACCGCCGATCCCGTGACGCTAAACGCCTCGGCCTTCGCCTTTGAAGCGGCGGTTTTGATGGCCGATCACGGCTTTCACCACCTCTGCGTCGTCGATGACGCGGGACGGTTGAAGGGGGTTATCTCCGAAGGGGATCTCTTCAGCCTTCAGCGCGTCAGTCTGGCCAATCTCAGCCGCACCATCCGCCATGCCGACTCGATCGCCGCTCTGGCCGCCCTGCGCGGCGATATTCAGACGCTGATCGGACAGATGATCGCCCAGGGGGTTCAGATCGACCAGATCACGCGGCTTATTACGCTGCTCAACGATCACCTCACCCGCCGCGTAATCGATCTGACCTTGCAAGAGCGCGGCGATCCGGGCATCGTTTTTGACTGGCTCTCCTTTGGCAGCGAAGGGCGCGGGGAACAGACCCTCAAAACCGATCAGGACAACGGCATCCTCTTTGAACTGCCCGAAGGCCTCAGCGCCGAGGAGGCGCGCGCGCGGCTTTTGCCGCTGGCCAAAGCGGTCAACGACGCGCTGGCCCTGTGCGGATTTCCGCTGTGCGAGGGGAACATTATGGCCTCCAACCCCGAATGCTGCCTCAGTTTCGAGGAGTGGCAAAAACGCTTCTCCCGCTGGATCGATCAGGGCACCCCCGAACACCTGCTCAAATCGAGCATTTTTTTTGATTTCCGCGTGCTGTGGGGCGACGAATCCAAGGCCGACCGGCTGCGCGAATGGCTGCTGCAAGTCTGCGCCAAAAACCCCCGCTTTCTCAAGCAGATGGCCGCCACGGCGCTCGCCTGCCGTCCGCCGCTGGGGCTGCTGGGGGATTTTAAGCTTTCGGGCAAGGGTGATCACGAAGGGCAGATCGATCTGAAAAAGAGCGCCATCACCCCCTTTGTGGATGCCGCGCGGATTTTGGCGCTGGCTTCGGGCATTCCCCAAACCGGCACTTCGGAGCGTTTTGAGGCCGCCGCCCAAAAAGGAGCGCTCAAACCGGCCGATGTTCAAAGCTGGCTGAGCGCCTACCGGTTTATCCAGCTTATCCGCATCCAAAGCCACCGCGAACAGGCGCTGGCCAACCGGCCCATGAGCAACCATATCGATCCAAGAAGCCTCAGCGATCTCGAACAGCGCATCCTCAAGGAGGCCTTCCGTCAGATTCGCAAACTCCAAAGCCTGCTCGAAGTCCGCTACCAGCTCTAAACGGGGGTTCTCCCCCCTCCCCCAACCGCCGCGATTACCAAAAGTAACCCGAACATAGCTTCAATGTAGCATCCCAAAATGGGTCTAAAAAAATTGACCGTTAGAAAAAGATGTGTTCCGATTTTGCTTCGATCGTCGTAAAATGAGGTTACTTTTTTACACATTTACGCCGAAACTTTTATGAAAAAACTAGCTTATTTCTGTTTGCTACGTTGGTGCTACGCAACCTGTTTACTATTTTCTCGATTCCCCCTGCCGGGGGGAAGAAGTTACCCTACGCAGAAAGGATCCTCCGTGGAACACACTGAGAGAAAGGCCGCCTACTGGAAGGCCAACGTCCGGCTTCTGGTTTCATGCCTGGTTGTCTGGTTCGTGGTCTCCTTTGGTTTTGGCATCTTGCTGGTTGACGTGCTTAACACGATCAGTCTCGGCGGTTACCCCCTTGGTTTCTGGTTTGCCCAGCAGGGCTCCATTTACACCTTTATCGCATTGATCTTCTTCTATGTTTGGAAGATGAACCAGATCGATCGCGAATTTGACGTACACGAAGATTAAGGGAGTACTATGGATCAGCAAACTCTGATTTGGCTGGTGGTGGGCGCTTCGTTCGTCCTCTACTTCGGTATCGCTATCTGGTCCCGCGCCGGTAGCACCAGCGAGTTCTATGTTGCAGGCAAAGGGGTTCACCCCGTCGCCAACGGGATGGCCACCGCCGCCGACTGGATGAGCGCGGCGTCGTTTATCTCCATGGCGGGCCTGATTGCCTTTATGGGCTACAGCGGCGCGGCCTACCTGATGGGCTGGACCGGCGGCTACGTGCTTTTGGCCCTGCTTTTGGCTCCCTATCTGCGCAAGTTCGGTAAGTTCACCGTTCCCGACTTTATCGCCGACCGCTACTACTCCAACGTAGCGCGCGTTGTGGCGATCGTCTCTCTTTTGGTGATGTCTTTGACCTACATCGTCGGCCAGATGACCGGCGTCGCCGTGGCCTTCTCCCGCTTCTTGGAGCTGGATCTTTTCTGGGGCATGGTTGTGGGCATGGCGGTAGTGTTCAGCTACACCGTACTCGGCGGCATGAAGGGGATTACCTACACCCAGATCGCCCAGTATGTGGTGCTGATTTTCGCCTACACCGTTCCGGCAATCTTTATCTCCCTGCAGCTGACCGGCTGGTTCCTGCCCCAGATTGGCTTGGGCGCGACCCTCAATGACGGCAGCGGCATGTACATGCTGGAAAAACTCAATCAAGTGGTCACCGACATCGGTTTTGCCGAGTACACCACCAACAACACCTTCGGCACGATGAACATGTTCCTCCTGACGCTGGCGTTGATGATCGGTACCGCGGGCCTGCCCCACGTGATCGTGCGCTTCTTTACCGTGCCCAGCGTGCGCGACGCGCGCAAATCCGCCGGCTGGTCGCTGGTGTTTATCGCTATTTTGTACACCACCGCTCCGGCTGTGGGCGCCATGGCGATGTACAACCTGATCAAAACCGTACACACCGGCGACACCGTGGGCAACCCCGCTACGACGCTGGCCTATGAAGATCGCCCCCAGTGGGTGAAAAACTGGGAAGCCACCGGTCTTTTGAAGCACACCGACAAAAACGAAGACGGTCTGATCCAGTTCTATAACGACAAGAACAAGAACTTCACCGCCACCGCCGACGGCTATGGCTGGAAGGGTGATGAGCTGACCGTTAACCGCGATATCATGGTTTTGGCTAACCCCGAAATCGCCAACCTGCCCAACTGGGTGATCGCGCTGGTGGCTGCCGGCGGTATCGCTGCGGCGCTTTCGACCGCTGCGGGCTTGCTGCTGGTCATCTCCTCTTCAATCTCCCACGACCTGCTTAAGGGTATCCTCAAGCCGGACATCAGCGAGAAAAACGAACTGATGGCGGGCCGTATCGCCATGACCGCCGCGATTTTGCTGGCCGGTTATCTGGGTCTGAATCCTCCGGGCTTTGCGGCGCAAACAGTGGCGCTGGCCTTCGGTCTGGCCGCTTCGAGCCTCTTTCCGGCTTTGATGATGGGCATTTTCTATAAGAGAATGAACAAAGAGGGCGCCATCGCCGGCATGCTGGCGGGCCTGGGCACCACCGTGTTGTACATCTTTATCTATAAGGGATTCTTCTTTATCCCCGGCACCAACCTCTTTGCGGACACCAAAGAGTTCTGGCTGTTTGGCATCTCTCCGTTGGGCTTTGGCGCCATCGGTGCGGTTATCAACGTCATTGTTGCGCTCACCGTTGCCAAGTTCACCGCTGAAACGCCTAAAGAGATTCAGGAAATGGTTGAGAGCGTTCGCGTTCCCCGCCACTAAAGGCCGCGCTGCTTCGGCAGCCGGACTGTTACGTCCGGCCACAACCGATCGGAGCTTTCCGATCGGGGCCGGATTATGTTTTGCATTCAAGGAGGCGATATGTTTCCAAAACAGCTAAAGTCTGTCGCTTGAGTGTCACCTTTCTACACGCCCAATCGCCCCAAACCCCCCGTCACGGCCCGATTTTCCCCTTTGCTACGCCGACGCTACGCTGGATGACTAGGATTTTTGTTCTTCTTGAAACATCCATCCAAAGGAGCCTCCATGCTGACGCCTGAAAAGGTGCAGGCCATCAAAAACTCCCCGGAGTTTTTGGCGCTGACCCAAAGCCGTAACCGGTTTGCCTGGATTCTCAGCTTTATCATGCTGTCCGTTTATTACGGGTTTATTCTGATTCTGGCCTTTGCGCCGGGAATTTTCGGTATTCAACTCGGAAGCGACACGGTCATTACCGTCGGCATCCCCGTGGGCGTAGGCATTATTCTGCTGGCCTTCGTGCTCACCGGCATCTATGTGCGCCGGGCCAACGGCGAGTTTGACGATCTGACCCGCAAGATCAAAGAGGACGCAAGGATCGAAGCATGAAAAAGCTGCTTTTCCTCGCCCCTTTGCCCCTGCTGGCGGCCGAAGCGGCCACCGCCAATATGCACGCGATCGTGATGTTTTTGGCCTTTGTGCTCTTTACGCTGATGATTACGTGGTGGGCCGCGCGCCGCACCCGCACCGCCAAGGATTTCTACACCGCCGGCGGCGGGATTACCGGTTTTCAAAACGGTTTGGCCATCGCGGGGGATTATATGTCCGCGGCCAGCTTTTTGGGGATTTCGGGTCTGGTTTATATGAGCGGCTACGACGGCCTGATCTACTCGATCGGCTTTCTGGTGGGCTGGCCCGTGATTTTGTTTATCGTGGCCGAACGGCTGCGCAACCTCGGTAAGTACACCTTCTCCGACGTGGTCGCCTTCCGCCTGCAGCGCGGCCCCATCCGCACGCTGGCGGCCTTTGGCGCGCTGGCGACAGTCATGTTGTATCTGATCGCCCAGATGGTCGGCGCAGGCAGCCTCATTCAGATTCTCTTTGGCTTGCCCTACCACTACGCGGTGATTATCGTGGGGATTTTGATTATTCTCTACGTCACCTTCGGCGGGATGCTGGCCACCACTTGGGTGCAGATCATCAAGGCGGTCTTGCTGCTTTCGGGCGCCACCGTGTTGGCGGTACTGGCGCTGGCCGTTTACGGCTTTAGCCTGGAAGGGTTCTTCTCCAAGGCGGTCGAAGTGCACAGCAAGGGCGTGGCGATTATGGCTCCGGGCGGACTGGTCAGCGACCCCGTCAGCGCAATCAGCCTTGGTATCGCGCTGATGTTCGGTACGGCGGGCCTGCCCCATATTTTGATGCGCTTTTTCACCGTCTCCAACGCCAAAGAGGCGCGCAAGTCGGTCTTTTACGCCACCGGTTTTATCGGTTATTTCTACATTTTGACCTTTATTATCGGTTTTGGCGCCATCATTTTCCTCACCGGCAACAACGACTATATGGTGGACGGCAAGCTCTTTGGCGGCGGCAATATGGCGGCTATCCACCTCAGCCACGCGCTGGGCGGCAACCTCTTTTTGGGCTTTATCTCCGCCGTGGCCTTCGCCACCATTTTGGCGGTCGTTGCGGGTCTGGCGCTGGCGGGCGCTTCGGCGATTGCCCATGATTTGTATGCCCATGTGTACAAAAAAGGCCAGTGCACCGACGAACAGGAGATGAAAGTCTCCAAATACGCCACCATCGGCATGGGCGTTCTGGCCATTGCCTTGGGGATTGCCTTTGAGGGTCAGAACATCGCCTTTATGGTGGGTCTGGCCTTTGCGATCGCCGCGTCGGCCAACTTCCCCATTTTGCTGCTCTCCATGTACTGGAAAAAGCTCACCACCCGCGGCGCGGTCGTCGGCGGCAGCATGGGTCTGGCCACGGCGGTGATTTTGTTGATTCTCAGCCCGGTGATCATGGTCGATATTCTCGGCTTTGAAAGCGCGATTTTCCCCTATAAGTATCCCGCGCTCTTCTCCGTAACCGTCGCCTTTGCGGCCATCTGGTACTTTAGCATCAGCGACAAGTCCGATCGGGCCAAAGCGGAACTGGCCAAGTTCGACGAACTGCTCATCCGCTCCGAAACCGGCATCGGCGCTGAAGGCGCAAGTAAGCATTAAATAGAACGCCAACGGGAGCAAAGCTCCCGTTGGCTACGCTGGGGCCGCTGTGGCCACTAAAGCTTGCCCCCTTGGGGGCAGAATTTTGGAGAGAGATGGAGACCTTAGACCCCAGAAGCTTTCTGCTGAGCATCCACCCCTTCGATCGCCTCGAAGCCGATCGCCTGGCGGGGGTTGTCAGCGCGCTGGATATTCACTACTACAAAGCCGGGGATCGCATTTTGGTGCGCGGCGCAACGCCCGAACACTACTTTGTGATCGCCAAGGGCGTGGTGGAACAGTCCGGCGGCGAAGCGGAACGGACGGTCTTTGGCCCCAAGGACTCCTTCGATGCGGCTTCGGTCATCCGGCCGCCGCTGCGCTATGACTATACGGCGCTGGAGGAGACCATCCTCTTTGCTCTCCCGGCTAAGCGGTTTTTGACGCTGGTTAAGGAGAGCGAAGCCTTTGAAAGCTACTACCTTGAGGACATCTCCAAACGGGTCGATGCGCTTCTAAACCGCGATGCCAACCGGGAGCTCTCAAGCTTTATGCTCACCCGCATCAAAGAGAGCTACTTCCGTCCGCTGGCGATCGTCTCACCCGAAACCTCAATCCACAAGGCCGTCGAAAAGATGAGCCAAACCAGCGCCACGGCGGTGCTGGTGGATTTTGGCGGCGAATACGGCGTGGTGAGCGACTCGGACCTGCGCCGCCGCGTGATCTTGGAGCGCAAAAGCTACGACGACCCCATCGGTCCTCTGGCCACCCGTCCGGTCCTCTCGGTCGAAAGCGAAGATTTCCTCTGGAGCGCGCTGCTTTTGATGACCGAGCGCAACATCAAGCGTCTCGTCGTCACCGACCGCGGTAAACCCGCCGGGATGATCGAGCAGATGGATCTGCTCAGCGCCATGAGCCACAAATCCCATCTGATGCAGATTCAGATTCAAAAGGCCGCCTCGATCGACGAGGTGCAAAAGGCCGCGCAGATGATCGAGCACCTGATTCGATCCCTGCAAAACCAAGGGGTCAAGGTGCGTCACATCACGGCGCTTTTGGGCCGTCTCAATGCTCAGGTTTACCGCAAGCTGTGGGAGCTGATCGCCCCCAAAGCGATCATCGAAAACAGCTGTCTGATCGTCATGGGCAGCGAAGGACGCCGCGAACAGACCCTCAGAACCGATCAAGACAACGCCTTGATTGTGCGCGACGGTTTTGAGCATCCCGATCTGCCCGGCGCCGCCGAAAAGCTCAACGGCGCGCTGATCGCCTGCGGCTTTCCGCCCTGCAGTGGCGGCGTGATGGCCCGCGAAAGCTTCTGGCGCAAGCCAAAAGCGGCCTACAAAGCCCAAATCGCCGCCTGCGCCGACGCGCCCGATGCCGAAAAACTCATGCAACTGGCCATTTTGTACGACGCGCGCGCCGTGGCCGGAGACGAAACGCTGCTCAGCGGCGTCAAAAAAAATCTCATCGAGCAGTTTAACGACAACGCCACACTGCTTTCGAACTTTGCCAAGGGGACGCTCGCCTTTGAAACCCCCCTGAGCCTTTTTGCCAACTTCGTCACCGCCAAGGACGACCACGCCGGCGAAATGGATCTGAAAAAGGGCGGGCTGTTCGCCATAGTCCAAGGGGTGCGATCGCTCAGCGTCGAGCTGGGGCTTGGGGAGACCGGAACCTTCGAGCGCATCGAAGCGCTAGCGGCCCAGGGCGTACTGGAAAAGGAGATGGCTTCGGACCTGATCGAAGCCTTCGATTTTATGCTGACCCTGCGGCTGAGTCATCAGCTCGAAAAACTCTCCCGCCGCCAAGCGCCCGATAACTACATTAACCCGGCCAGACTGAGCAAGATCGAGCGGGATATTCTGCGCGATTCGTTCCGAATCGTCGATCGCTTCAAGAAGCTGATCGGCTACCACTTCAAACTGGGTCTGGTGGGCTGATGGAGCTGTTTTACCCCCTCAAGCGGCGGTGGCTCAAGGGACGGCTCAAAGACGAGCGGTACGCCTTTTTGTTTGACGAGCCGCCCGCAGGGGAGTATGTCTCCGTCGATTGCGAAACGACGGGACTGGATACGAAAAAAGACGAGATTCTCTCCATCGGCGCGGTGCGGATTAAGGACAATGTGCTGCAAACCTCCCAGTCGCTGCATCTGCTGGTGCGGCCCGAACGGGAAATCAGCGCCGAGAGCATCAAGGTTCACCACCTGCGCCATTGCGACCTGGCCGGGGCG
Source organism: Campylobacterales bacterium (assembly GCA_050251635.1). Classification (GTDB taxonomy): domain Bacteria; phylum Campylobacterota; class Campylobacteria; order Campylobacterales; family SZUA-545; genus JBFWML01. Next base: position 25,868 of record JBFWML010000010.1, read on the forward strand.
ATGGGACTGAACGAGGCGCTGGAGCGGCTGCTGCACTTTATCGGTCCGCGCCCGCTGGTGGGCTACTATCTGGAGTTTGACGCGGCGATGCTCTCAAAGGGCGTCAAACCCATGCTGGGCATTGCGCTGCCCAACCGTCAAATTGAAGTTTCGGCTTTATATCATGATTATAAGGTCGAACCGATTCCGCAAGGTTTTATTGACTTGCGCTTTGATACCATTTTGAAAGATTTGGGCCTACCGCTTTTAGGTAAGCACTCAGCACTAAACGATGCGGTGATGGCGGCTTTGATCTTTATTAAACTCAACCAACTAAAAAAAAGGAGATAACCATGAGTGAAGAAACCCCCGTACAAACCTTCTATCCTTCCCGCGAGATCTCTCGCAGCGCGCGCATTAAGAATATGTGCGAATATCAGGACCTGCGCCTTGAGGCCGAAGAGAACCACGAGGCTTTCTGGGATCGCATGGCCAAAGAGAACATCACCTGGATGCAACCCTACACCAAGGTGCTCGACGAGTCCAACGCCCCCTTTTACAAATGGTTTACCGGCGGCAAACTCAACGTGTCCTACCAGTGCCTCGATCGTCACCTCAAAGACCGCAAAAACAAAGCGGCGATCATCTTTGAAGGGGAGCGCGGCGACAAGCGCGTGCTGACCTACCTCGAACTGTGGTACGAGGTCAACAAGGCGGCCAACCTGTTAAGAAACAAGTTCGGCATCCAAAAGGGCGATCGCGTCGTCATCTATATGCCCATGATTCCCGAAGCGGCCATCGCCATGCTCGCCTGCGCCCGCATCGGCGCGATCCACTCCATCGTCTTTGGCGGCTTCTCGGCCGAAGCGCTGCGCGATCGCGTCATCGACGCCAAGGCCAAGCTGGTCATCACCGCCGACGGCGCTTACCGCCGCGGCAAGCCCTACCTGCTTAAACCCATGGTGGACGAAGCGCTGGCCTCCGGTTGCGAGTGCGTCGAAGCGGTGCTGATCGTCGAGCGCAACGGCGAGCCGATCGAGTACGTTGCCGGCCGCGACTATGTGTATAACGAGCTCATCGAGCAGCAAAGCCCCATCTGCGAACCGGAAATGATGGACAGCGAAGACCCGCTCTTCCTGCTCTACACCTCCGGCTCCACCGGCAAACCCAAGGGCGTTCAACACTCCCAGGCGGGCTATATCCTCTGGGCGCAATTGACCATGAAGTGGGTCTTCGACATGAAGGACAGCGACACCTACTGGTGCACCGCCGACGTGGGCTGGATTACCGGTCACACCTACATTGTTTACGGTCCCCTGGCCGTGGGCGGCACCACCATCATGTACGAGGGCGTTCCCGTCTATCCCGACGCGGGCCGTCTGTGGCGCATGATCGAGGAGTACAAGGTCGATCAGTTCTACACCGCCCCCACCGCCATCCGCCTGCTGCATAAAGTCGGCGCCGACGAACCGGGCAAATATGACCTGAGCAGCTTGCGCATTCTGGGCACCGTTGGGGAACCCATCAACCCCGATGCGTGGATGTGGTACTACAACGAAATCGGCGGCGGCCGCTGCCCCATCGTGGATACGTGGTGGCAGACTGAAACCGGCGGCCATATGATTACCCCGCTGCCGGGCGCAACCCCCATCAAGCCCGGTTCCGCCACCTTCCCGCTGCCGGGCATTTTCGCCGAGATTATCGACGAAGAGGGCAACAAAAAAGCGCCGGGCGAAAAGGGCCTCTTGTGCATCACCAAGCCGTGGCCGTCGATGATCCGCACCATCTGGGGCGATCCCGATCGCTTCGACAAGAGCTACTTCGGCACCGCCAAGAAAAACGGCAAACCCGTTTACTTCTCCGGCGACGGCGCGGTGTATGACGAAGAGGGCTATATCTGGATTACCGGCCGCGTGGATGACGTCATCAACGTTTCGGGCCACCGCTTGGGCACCGCCGAGATCGAAGCGGCCATCGCCCACTGCGACAAGGTTGCCGAAGTGGCGGTAGTGGGCAAGCCCGACGCCATCAAGGGCGAAGGCATCTTTGCCTACGTGGTGCTCAAGGGTGAAGACACCATCATTCAAGAGATGGACGTGGTACAGGAGATCAACAAGATCATCCTCAAGGAGATCGGCGCGATCGCCAAATGCGACGAGATCAAGTTCGTTCCGGGCCTGCCTAAGACCCGTTCGGGCAAAATCATGCGCCGTATCCTGCGCTCGTTGGCCAAGGGCGAAGAGATCACCCAAGACACCTCGACGCTGGAAGATCCGACCATCGTCCAGAAGATTCAAGCGAGCATGAAAGACTAATCCCAAGGAGACGCCCTTGACCTGCGAACAAAAACTTTCCGTTTTGATGGGGCTGGGTCAGGGGATTGCCAAAGAGCACGATCTGGGCGGTTTTTTAGAAACGCTGAGCGAAACAGCCAGACAACTGATCAACGCCGATCGCTGCTCGATCTTTGTTTACGATCCGGCCACCCACACCTTCTGGTCACAGGTGGCCCACGGTTTGGAGGAGCGGCTCCATGTGCCCTTTGAAAAGGGGGTACTGGGGGCTTGCGCCACCGCCAAAGAGACCGTGATCGTCAACGACGCCTACAGCGACTCCCGTTTTTTTGACGAAATCGATCGTTTTACCGGCTACAAAACCCGCTCCATTCTAGCCGTTCCGCTTCTGGGTCAGCAAAGACAGATTATCGGCATCCTGCAGGCGCTCAATAAACGCGACGGCCTCTTTGGCGAGGAGGATGCGCAGATGTTGATGCTGCTGGGCAGCTACGCCGGCGCCATGCTGGAAAACGCGCTGCTGCACGCCGAACTGCAAAACCGGTTTCTTCACAAAAGCGAGGAGCTTCACCAACGCAACCGCGAACTCGAAGCGGCCAACAACCACATTGAAGCGCTGCTGGGCGAGCAAGATCGCCTGATCAAAACCGCCATCCACGAGATCAACACGCCCGTTTCCATTATCAACACCCATCTGGAGGTGCTCTCCGAGGAGATACCCGACTCCAAGTACCTGCGCCGCATCCACTCCGCAACCAAGGTGCTCTCCTCTGTCTATGACGACTTCCGGTATCTGCTCAACAAAAACAAATCCCCCTACCCCAAGGAGTCGGTCGATCTCTCCGAGTTTGTCCTGGGCCGCGTCGTCTATTTCGACGATATCGCCACCGCCCGCGGACAGCGCTTAAGCGCGCAGATCGAACCGGATTTGCGGATACGTTTCAGCCCCACCGAACTGCAGCGCGTGGTCGATAACACCCTTTCAAACGCCATTAAGTACGCCCCGGAGGAGAGCGCGGTCCGCGTTACGCTGGGCTTAGAAAACGGCCACGCGTGCCTGAAGGTTTACGACGAAGGGCCGGGCATCCGCAACAAGGCGCGCATCTTCGATCGCTACTACCGCGAACAGGAGCATATCGGCGGTTTCGGAATGGGGCTGGCGATCGTCAAAACCATCTGCGACGAAAACAGCGTCCAGGTCGCCATCGAAGACAACACGCCCGGCGGAAGCATCTTTTGCTACCGGTTCGCGCCAATCGGACAACGGCCGTGAAAATTCTGCTGCTTGAAGACGATCGCTCCATCCGGGAGCTGGTGATCGAGAAGCTCTCCAAGGAGGGGTTTGAGGTTTTCGGATTCAAAGACGGCGAGAGCGCGCTTGATAGCCTGATGGTCAGAAGTTACGATCTGATGCTGCTGGATATCAGCGTGCCCAAGATGGACGGCTACGAATTTCTCAAAATCGTCCGTGACGGCGGCATCGAAACGCCGGCCATTATTGTCACCGCCCATGGCGATATGGAACACCTGGAGCGGGGTTACGCGCTGGGTTGCAACGACTTCGTGCGCAAGCCCTTCAGTCTGAAAGAGCTGACTCTGCGGGTGCGCGCGCTGGTCAAAAGCCACTACCTGCATACCGCCGCCGTCAAACGGGTGGAGTTGATCGCGCCCTACAGCTATTGCCCTGACAGCCTCACGCTCTACAAAGAGGATCGCACCGTCAGCCTCACCGCCCGTGAACGGCTCTTCGTTTCGCTGCTGATCCGCCGCCGGGGACAGTTTGTGCCGGTGGAAGAGATATTGGGTTATGTGTGGGACGAGTCGGTCGATTCAAACAACCTAAGAACGCTGGTGTGCAAACTGAGAAAGAAGTTACCCGGAGAGCTGATCATTACCCACAAAGGGCTGGGCTATCAAATGGCCTGAAGTTTGGGGCGGTATCGACCGCCCCAAGTGGTGGTTCAACCTGAACCTAAATCAACCGGAACAGCTGGGGAAGTTGCCGCTGTCTTTTGCGTAGTGGATGAAGAACGCCTTAATGTGGGGCATGTGCTTCATAAACAGTTCGCCGTTGAGGTAGTCCTTAATGGCGGGGTACTTCTCGGAGTACATCTTGATGAACTTCTCGCCGTTGCCGTCGAAAAGGTCTTTCCAGCCCTGCATGGTCTGCTGCTTGGCGAAATCCGCGCCGTTCATGCCGAGCGGATCACCCATCATCTTAAGGTAGATACGCTGACCGGTATCAGGATTGCCCTCGTTTGCGACCGCCGCAGTTGCGAACAGCCCCAAAGAAAGCATTGCCGCCAAAAGCGTTGTTAACATCCGCTTCATTATGGTCTCCTTCATGGGGTTTCTTGTAGGTTCCGGTGGATCCGGTCCAATCATTATAATAGATATTTTTGATATTCGCTTGAAGATTTGTTCTTTATGATACTTTAATGTTGAGAGCGGCATAATTCCGCGTTCCAAAAAAGTGTGTGTCCATAGCTCAGATGGATAGAGCATCGGTTTGCGGTGCCGAAGGTCGCAGGTTCGAGTCCTGCTGGGCACACCATCCTTAAAACCGCAACCCCAACTTCTTTTTCACAAACCTTAAACCCCGTTTTTACTGTAAGTTCTTTCAGCCCTTCTGTCTTTACTTGTTAATCTCTACTTTGTTGCCCTGAATACTTATGATTGTAATAGGTTTGACAGCTTTCCTCTTTTCTTTCTGAAAATTTTAAATTTAATTAATCTAGCTTTGCTATGATTTAGCTTGTGAACCTTCCACATCAACCACGAAAGGGTTAGCGATGCAAAAAAAAGTCATTGAAGAGATGGCTCAAACTCTCCAGAAAGAGGGTCTCTCCCGGCGCGACGCGCTGAAAATTGCGGGGGTTGCCTCCGCGGCGGCCTTGGTCAATCCGAAAATTGCCGAAGCGGCAACGGAAGCTCGCGCAGCCAGCGGCGCGAAGGGCAAAATCGTTATCATCGGCGCCGGCGCCGGCGGTATCTCCTTGGCGGCTAAGCTCAACGGCATGCTTTCCAACCCCGACATCACCATCGTTGATGCCACCGAAACCCATATGTATCAGCCTTCTTATACATTGATCGGCGGCGGTGTTGTTGATGCCAACTACCCCAAAGCACCCAATGCAGACTACATTCCCAGCGGCGTTAAATGGGTTAAGGAAATGGTTGAAAGCATCGATCCCGATGCAAAAACCGTGACCACCAACAAAGGCAACGTCATCAACTTCGACTACCTCGTCGTAGCGGCCGGTATCGACCTGCACTTCGGCGGACAGTACGGCATCGAAGGTCTGAGCGACAGCGACATCGGCCAGAACGGCATCATGTCTATCTACACCCACCAGGGCGCGATTGCGGCATGGAACCAGATTCAAGCCTTCGCCGAGGAGTCCAAGAAGCGCCCCGTAACCGCGCTCTTCCACGAAAGCCCCACCCCCATTAAGTGCGGCGGCGCTCCTAAAAAGATCATGTACCTGACTCAGGACTATCTGCGCAATAAAAACGGCAACCGCGCCAACGCAACCTTGACACTGATGACCCCCGGCGGCGCTATGTTCGGTGTTAAAGTGTACAACGAGGCTATCTTCAAGCAGTTCGACAAGCGCGACATGAAGTACAAGCACAAGCACAAGCTCGTCAAGATCGACCCGGCAGCCAAGGAAGCGACTTTCGAGCGCACCGTTGACGTGATGGACCCCGAACTGGGCATCAAAGTTGCCAAGAAAGAGATCGTCACCGAGAAGTACGATCTGATCCACATCGTTCCCCATCAGCGCGGCGCTAAGTGCGTAGCTGACAGCAAACTGGCCCTGCCCAACGGCTTTATGAAAGTCAACATCAAGACCCTGCAGAGCGCCGACTACCCCAACATCTTCGGTATCGGCGATATCGTAGCAACCCCCTTTGGCAAAACCGGCGGCTCCGTGCGGAAGCACTACCCCGTAGTCGCTCAGAACCTTGTTGACGTGATGGAAGGCAAAGCCCCCAGCGCCGAGTACAACGGTTACACTGTGTGCCCCGTGATCACCGGCTACGGCAGCATCATGATGGCCGAGTTCGGCTACAAAGGTGCCGACGGCTCCGATACCCTGCTGCCCAGCGCACCGCTCGATCCGACGCAAGAGCGCTGGATGTGGTGGCTGCTCAAAGTATACGGCCTCAAGCCCATGTACTTCAGCGGCATGCTCCGCGGTAAAGCGTAAGGAGTTTCTCCTTGCCCTTCTCTCACCTTCTGCGATTGCTTCCGGCTGCCAGCAGCCGGAAGGCTTAGGTGGCGAAGGAGACCGCCGTCAAAGGGAGTTCCCTTGGGCGGCGGCTACTCATTGAGCTGCTGATTTTTCTCTCGATTTTATTGGTACTGGCCCTACTGTGGCATCCCGATCTGCTCAACAATCCGCTTAGCAGGGTTGACAGACTCTCCAAAACAGCTATGGTTTCGCCTTGGCACCCTCTGATGTGGGCGGGCGGCATTTACGGCTTTAGCGGAGTTATCCGGTTGCTCTTGACCCTGGTGAAGAAACTACAGAAGCGTTAGCGCACAATCGTCGGCGGCGGCGGCGGCGTTGAGCCATCGGCGCTGGTAATCTGCTTAGCCGACCCTTCTTCGCCCGGCTCCTCTTCCGTTTCGCCCGGCTCCGTCGGATTGGCGGGAATCGGCACGACCACGACGGGCGCACCCCCGCCGATCGACACTTTGGAGCTTCCCTCCTCTCCGCCGCTACATCCCGCAAGTATCAACCCCGCAACCAGCCAAAGCAAATATTGTCTTTTCATCATGCTTCTCCTAGGCGGTTCTGAGCTTATTGGTGACGCTGTTTTTTAGACTGCGCCGCGCATAGCCGAGTTTGGCAATGCGGTAGTAAATGGTCGATTCAGGCACCTCGACCCCGTACTGCTTGAGGATATAGTCCTGCATCTGGTAAACCGACCAGCTTTTGTTGCTTCTTTCCAGCACCCGCACCAACCCCGAAAAGATTTCGCTGTCGTACTTCGGGTTGCCCTCTTTGCGCCCTGCTTTTTTGGGCTTGAGCAGATCGAGCCCCCCTTGATTAAACAGCTGCAAACACTTCGTTACCGTCTCTCGGTTGACAATCAGCGCCTGCGCCACAGCCTGCAATGACAGCTCCGGCTCGGACAGGAGCTTTTCGACAATCATTAAACGCAAACGAAAGGTGCCGTCGGTTGTGTTTTTGATCGTCCGGCGCACCGTTTCAACGGGAATATCTTTACGAATGGATGCAACTCTCGACAATGCGCTCCTCCTCTAAGCCCGCACGGGCCGGGTTTTGCTGGTAAATAAACAAAAACCGTTCCCCCGCCGAAAACCCTTCAAAGCACGCGGCTTTTGCCGATTTGAAAGCAATTTGGGCAGAAGGATTCGCCATCGTGAAACGACTAATTACCCCGCTGCTTTTGTCCCTTTTACTGCTAGGCTGCGGACCTTCAAAGAGCGAATATAGGGCGCTGATGGAAGAAAATCAGGCACTTAAAGGCGCCCAGGAGAGACTTTCAAGCAGTCACGGTCAGCTCTTGGAAGAGAACCGGGAGCTCGCAAGCCGCTTGGATGAACTGACGATGGGCCCCAAAAAGCTCTACGGCGATCTGCTCGCCGCCATGGAGCTGAAAGACTACGCAACCGCCTACCGGCAGGGCCGGTTGCTCATCGACCGTTTTGGCGAAAGCACCGAAGCGATCCGCGCAAAAACTTCAGTGGCCTACGCGCAAACCATCCTCGAAAAACGAACGCGCGAAGCGCGATCGCACTTGAGCGTTCAGCACGACTACGCAAGCGGCGCTACGTGGTATTACCACCGTGACGGTGCCGACACCTTGGCGCAAAGCCCGCTCTATCTTTATATCGGCCAGCAAAACGGGCAGACATTTTTACGTATCAGGGTTCAGCGCTCGGCGCTTGGGGAGGGTCGCTGGATCGGCTTTGAGGTTCAAACCGGAGACGAGAGTTTCAAAATCCCCCTCAAGCCCGAAGAGATCAGGCAAAAATCCGTTGCCGGAGGGGTGTGGCAGTGGCACGACCGCACGATGGACGAAGGGGGGCGGCAGCTTGTGCGCGCGATTGTTCGATCGCAGGGCACGCGCGTGCTCTTCTTTGGGGAAGACCCGCAAGAGATCGCGCTGACACCCGCCGAGGTGCGCATGATCGCCCAAATGCTCGAGGCCTACGACGCCCTAAGCAGCTACCCGTTGGCCCCCTGAAGCGATTGGGCATATTCCCTAAAACGCTCGATCATCTGCTGCATCTGCCCCGCATCCAGCGAGGTGAGTGAAGGAAGCCGCTTCATCAGCGCTTCGCCCTCCTTAGCCCGGGAGGCGATAATGTCCGGATACTTGGTCTCTTTAAGCAGCAGCAAGGAGTGCTTAATCAGCTCCATCAGCCGGACGACCTCTTCTTCTTCTTTGGGGTCATAAAAAAACTCATACCGCTGACCCGCCACAATCAAGACGCCCCGTTTTCGGCCATCGGCGGCGGGCCGCACGGTTTTGGGAACGGCGGCAACCTCCCCCAGAAGCGATTTTTCTTGCATGCCAAACCGGTGGCGCAGCTGAAAAACCATCATCAAAACGGCGGCGATCAATAAAATTCCCAGCGCGATTAACGCCAGCAAAAGTGCGGTCTCACTCAAACGAGGCCTTTGGATTGGACTGAATTTTCGGGGTGTTCATAAAGTTGAAGCAAAAAGAGGGCCAAAGCCCGCTCGAAAGCAGGCTTTGGAGAGTGCGGTACAATCAGCAGGAGTAGGTGCTGACGAACTCGTAGGGGTGGGGGCGGGCTTCCCAAGGCCAAATCTCGGATTTGAACTTGTAGTGCTGGTAGTTCTGGATGAACTCTTCGCTCATCACGCCGCCCTCTTTGAGGTACTTGCGATCGGCCAGCATGCACTCAACCGCTTCGCGCAGGGTGTGGGGCATCTGCTGGATACCTTTTTCGCGGATCTCATCAAGGCTCAGTTCGAACAGGTCCATCTCCATGGGCGCGCCCGGGTCGATCTTGTTCTTGATACCGTCGATACCGGCCATCATCTGAGCAACCATCGCCAAGTAGGGGTTGGCGGTGCTGTCCGGGAACCGGAACTCAACACGCTTGGCGTTGGCGCCGCTCACATAGGGAATCCGGCAGGAGGCGGAGCGGTTCTGAGCCGAGTAGGTCAGAATGCTGGGCGCTTCAAAACCGGGAATCAAACGCTTGTAGCTGTTGGTCGAGGCGTTGGAGAAGGCCGCGATGGAGCGGGCGTGCTTCAAAACGCCGCCCACATAATGCAACGCGGTTTCGCTCAAGCCCTGATATTTGTCACCGGCAAAGGTGTTTTTGCCGTCTTTCCAGATCGACTGGTGGCAATGCATGCCGTTGCCGTTGTCGCCATAAAGCGGCTTGGGCATAAAGGTGGCGGTTTTACCGTTGAGGTGCGCAACGTTTTTGATGACGTACTTGAGCTTCTGAACGTTGTCGGCAGCTTCAAGCAGGGTGCCGAACTTCACGCCCACTTCGCCCTGACCGACGGCCACTTCGTGGTGGCTGATGTTCACATCAAGACCCACTTCGACAAGGGTTTTCACCATCTCGGCGCGCAGATCGACCATGCTGTCAACGGGGGCAACGGGGAAGTAGCCGCCCTTGGTGCCGGGCCGGTGGCCGCTGTTGGGGCGGTCGTCGAATTTGGTGCCGGAGTTCCAAGTGCCCTCTTCGCTGTCCACTTCGTAGTACTGGCAGTTGGCGTTGTCGCGGACACGCACTTCGTCAAATACGAAGAACTCGTTTTCGGGGCCGAAGTAAACGGTATCGCCCAGTCCGGTCGTTTTCAAGAACTCCATCGCTTTTTTGGCGATCGAGCGGGGGCAATGCTCGTAGGGCTGGTTTTTATAGATATCCCACACATCACAGAAAACAACCGCGGTCGGATCGGCGGTGAAGGGGTCCATAAAGACGGTGCCGGCATCGGGCACGAGGATCATGTCGGACTTGTTGATCGGCTGCCATGCGGGGATGGAGCTGCCGTCGAAGGGAAGGCCGTTTTTAAAGGTCTCTTCGGTCACATACTTGATCGTATAGTTAACATGGTGCCAAACGCCCTTGATATCGGTAAAGCGAAAGTCCACGAACTCGACGTTGTTCTCTTTAACCACTTTCTGGAACTTGGCAAAATCTTCTGCCTTGACGTTAAACATCACACACTCCTTCTTTCCCTGAGATGATTGTTTGATCCGGGCCATTTTAGCCGAATGGTGTTGACGATTCTGTAGCGCTCTGCCTAAATTTTAATCATTTGCATTTTCCGTTCAGCGAACCACGCCGCTTCGCGGTATCCAACCGATCGGGCCAGCTCATAGGCCCGTTCCAAATCCTGCGCCACATGGCACACATCATGGGCGTCACTGCCGAAGGTGACGGGGATTTTCAGCGCAAACGCCGCCTGCAAAATAGCCCGTGAAGGGTACTGTTCGGCCACCGGTTTTCGCCATCCGGCGGTGTTGATTTCGATGGCCATGCCGTTTTCTTTGACCGCTTCAAGCGCCTGCATCACCGCTTCGTCCGCACCGCGGTCTTTAAAGTGGCCAAAGACTTTGATCAGATCAAAATGGCCCGCGATGTCAAAGTGCCCGCTTGCGGCCATCTCCCCCATGGCGGCAAAGTAGTCCCGCCAGACGTGATCGAGATTGCGCTTGGCGTATTCGCCGATAAAAGCCGGATTATCAAAGCCCCAGCCACTCAAAAAATGCACCGACCCGATACGGTAATCCACGCGGCGCTCAAGCACGCGATCGTCCATTTTGCCGGGCAGCCAGTCCATTTCGTAGCCCCTCAGCAGCCTAATGCGATCGCCCAGACGTTTTTGAAGCGACTCGATCTCCGCTTCGTATTCGTCCATCTCTTCCGCCGCCATCCGGTAACCCGCATCCCAAAAAAGCGGCGCATGATCGCTAAACCCGTAGTGGGTCACGCCCGCCTCGATCGCCGCGAGCACATAAGCTTCCATCGACCCTTGCGCGTGGTGGCAACGCGCCGTGTGGGCATGCAGATCGACCCTTGAGATTTTCTTCATTTTAAGCATCTTTATTAAGGAAAGGTGATAGGATTATAGCTTATGCCCACGCGGCTGCCAATCTCGGCAAGGCCCATTCCAAGGAAAAACGGATGACCCAAGAAGAGCTCGATGCGCTCATGAGCCAAGACTTTGAAGCCGGTTCCTTCGAAGGCGAAGAGGCGGCCCAAGGCGATGACCAGCCCGAGATCGACGAAAAAGATTTCCGCGTCACCTCCCGGACCCAATGGCCGCCGCCGCCGCCGACCAACGAGCACCGCGTCGTTCATCAGCTTGATGAAGTGACCCGCGAAACCGAAGAGAAGTCCAGCCAGATCTTCGACATCATGGAGGCGATCAGCAACGACGCCATGGAGACCGAAGGGATCACGGGCCGCTTAAAAGACGACATCGGGCTCATCAAAGAGAGCTTCGAGCGGCTCCACAGCCACTTTCCGGCCATTAAAACCTTCAAAACCCAGCTTGAGCGCTGCGAAGAGATGGAGAAGCTGATCGTCCAGGTGGGCCAGATCGCTCAAAACACCAACGATCAGATCATGGTTGCGATGGATGTCATGCAGTTTCAGGATATTCACCGCCAGAAGATCGAACGGGTGATCAACGTTATGCGCGCCCTTTCGCGCTATATGAATTCGCTCTTTGATAGCAAAGTCGCCGACGAAAAACGGGTCAGCAGCGCCGTGCATATCGCCGGGGATCACACCGAAGAGGTCGTGGACGAAGAGGATATCGAAGCGCTGATCGCGGCCTTTGGGGGCAAAAAATAGAACTCCTCGCTCCCGCGGGCGATCCGGAGAAACTGCGCATCGCCCTCGCCTTCGGGGCCGACGCGGTTTACGGCGGCGTCAGCCACTTTTCCCTGCGCCTTCGCAGCGGCAAAGAGTTTACGCTGGAAACCTTCGCCGAAGGGATCGCCCACGCCCACAATCTCGGCAAAAAAGTCTATGTGACCGTTAACGGTTTTCCCTTCAACTCCCAAATCAAACTGTTTGAAAACCATTTAGCCCAGATGCGCGATCTGCGCCCCGACGCGCTGATCGTCGCCAGTCCCGGCACCGTGCGGCTGGCCAAAAAAATCGCGCCCGACATTCCGCTGCACCTTTCGACGCAGGCCAATGTGCTCAATACCCTCGACGCCGAAGCCTATTACGACATGGGCGTAAAGCGGATTATCGCCGCGCGGGAGATGAGCCTGAAGGATTTAGAGGCAATCAAAACAGCCTTGCCCGATCTGGAGCTCGAGATCTTCGTCCACGGCTCGATGTGTTTTGCCTACAGCGGCCGCTGTCTGGTTTCCAGCCTGCAAACGGGGCGCGTGGCCAACCGGGGCAGCTGCGCCAACGACTGCCGTTTTCCCTACCGCGTCTATGTGGAAAACGAGGAATCCGGCGTGCTCATGCGGGTGGACGAAACCGAAGAGGGTACCTACCTCTTTAACGCCAAAGACCTCAATATGATCGCCCACCTGGAGGAGATCGCAAAAAGCGGCGTCATCGACAGCCTCAAGATCGAAGGGCGCACCAAAAGCGCCTATTACGTCGCGGCGGTGACGCGGGCCTACCGCATGGCGCTCAGCGATCTGGCGGCGGGAACGTTCGATCCGGCCCGCTACGAAGCGGAACTGATGACAACCAAACACCGGGGTTTTACCGACGGTTATCTGGTTAAACGCCCCTACGAAAAAGAGAGCGATCAAAAGCTCGACTCCAGCCAGTCGGAGGGCAGCCATCAGGTGGTGGCGCAGGTGGACGCCGGCGGTGAGAGTTTTCACGCTTTAGGCCGGGTCGATCCGGGCGAGCCGCTGGAAATTGTTGCGCCCCCCGAGGCGCTGCTCGAACCCGCCGCGAACGAACTGGGTGGTGTTTCAGAAGAAAATGGCCGTTTTTTTGTTAGCCTTTTGCGCGTTGAAACCGTTTCGGGCAAGGTGCTCAGCGCCGTGCACTCGGGCAACCTCAACGCGATTAAGTTACCGACCAAACTCCCCCAATACACCTTTTTAAGGAAGCCGATATGACCCCCTTCGTTTCGATTATCATGGGCAGCAAGAGTGACTACGAATCGCAGATGAAGTTCTGCGCCGAGACGCTGGAGCGCTTTGGCGTCCCCTACGAACTGCTGGTTGCGTCGGCCCACCGCACCCCTGAGCGCACCAAAACCTACGTCAAAGAGGCCGAAGCCAAGGGCGCGCAGATCTTTATCTGCGCGGCGGGCATGGCGGCACACTTAGCGGGCGCAGTCGCGGCGGCCACCACCAAACCGGTGCTGGGCGTCCCCATGACCGGCGGCGCGCTTAACGGCGTGGACGCGCTCTATTCCACCGTGCAGATGCCTTCGGGAATGCCCGTGGGCACCGTGGCGATCGGCAAAGCGGGCGCGATCAACGCCGCCTATCTGGCGGTGCAGATTCTCTCCCTCAACAATCCGGCCTTTGCCCAAAAACTGATCGACGATCGCCGGGATATGGCCGTTCAGGTCGAAAAAGATTCCGCCACCATCGAGGTTCGTCTCAAATAAGGAGCAGCTATGCAAACCTGGTTAAGCATTGAGGAGTTTTCCAAACTGGCGGGCAAAAACCCCGACGATATTGAGCAGCTCTGCGAAGAGAATAAGCTCGTCAGCAAGATCGAGCGGGGAAAACGCTATATCGAAAGCGCCAGTGCCACCAGCGTTTTGCTGCCCAAAAAGGTCGAAGAGGAGCTGGTGATCGACAACCCCTCCACGGCGATGAGTTTTGTGGAGAAAACCGTCGGCACGATCCTCTCGATGCACGAAAAGGTCGTCGACGCCAAGGACGAAACCCTCGAAGCGCTCAGAAACGAAAACCAGTTTCTCAAAGAGGGTCTGCTGGCGATGCAGGACTTGTACGAAGAGGATCGCAAGGCGATCGAGGTCTTGACCAAACAGCTTTCGATGACCCAAGAGGAGCTGGAGTTTGTCAAACGCAAATACAAACTGATGTGGGGCAAGGCGATCCAGTACGCCGGCGAAAAGACCGCCAAAAATTAATTTCTAGGTAAATGATGTTGACCTTTAGCGATCTGCTTTTAAAACTGCAAGAATTTTGGAAAAACCAAGGGTGCGCCATTGTGCAACCCTACGATATTGCCGCAGGCGCAGGCACCTTTCACCCCGCAACGCTGCTAAGAAGCCTCGATTCCAAGCCGTGGTCGGTCGCCTATGTGGCCCCGTCCCGCCGCCCCACCGACGGCCGTTACGGCGAAAACCCCAACCGTCTGGGCGCGTATTATCAGTTTCAGGTACTCATTAAACCGTCACCGGACAATATTCAGGAGCTTTACCTCAAAAGCCTCGAATTTTTAGGTCTCGATCTGAGCAAACACGATGTGCGTTTTGTGGAGGACAACTGGGAATCGCCCACCTTGGGCGCTTGGGGTCTGGGCTGGGAAGTGTGGCTTGACGGCATGGAGGTGACGCAGTTTACCTATTTTCAGCAGGTCGGCGGCCTGCCCTGCGATCCGGTCGCGGTGGAGATCACCTACGGCACCGAACGGTTGGCGATGTACCTGCAAAACGTCGATAACGTCTTTGATATCGCGTGGAACGAAAACTCCACCTACGGCGACGTGCACTTAAACGGCGAATACGAATTTAGCAAATACCACTTCGAGATCGCCGACACCGCCATGTTGTTTCAACAGTTCGAGATGGCCGCCGCCGAATGTAAACGCATTCTCGAAGCGCGGCTGCCCCTACCCGCTTACGATCAGTGCCTCATCGCCAGCCACGCCTTTAACCAGCTTGACGCACGCAAGGCGATCAGCCAGGCGCAGCGGGCGGAGTTTATTCTCAAGGTGCGCGAACTGGCCAAGGGGTGCGCCGTGCTTTATAAAGAACTGGAACCCGAACGCGACGCGCGATTGGCCAAACAAAAAGGGGCGGCGTGACGCTGGCCGATCTGGTTGCGTTGTGCGACCGGATCAGCCCCTTTGAGTTGCAGGAGGGCTGGGACAACAGCGGCCTGATCGTCGGCGATCCGCGCGCTGAGGTTTCCGCCGTGGCCGTTAGCCTCGAAGCGGACGAAGCGGTGATCGACGCCGCGCCGGAAAATTGCGCGATTATTGTCCATCATCCCCTGATTTTCTCGCCACTGAAACAACTGGATTTTTCCGCCTACCCCGCCAATCTCTTAAAAAAAATCATTCAAAAAAACCAGTCGCTGATCGCCCTGCACACCAACTTCGACAAAACCCATCTGGGACGCCATGTGGCCGTTAATGTGCTGGGCTGGAAAGACGCCGTTTGCGACGGTTATCTCTGCTCGAGCGAACCCGATACCGACTTTGAAACCTTGGCGCGGCAGGTTAAAGCGGCGGGTTTTGAAATCCGCTCGATCGTGCCCGCCGATCGGCCTGTTCGTAAAGCGACGCTTTGCACCGGCAGCGGCGGCAGTTTGATTGGGAAAATCGAAACCGACTGCCTGATAACGGGCGATGTCAAATACCACGAAGCCGTCGCGGCAAGGACATTGGGGGTCGGCGTTATTGATATTGGACACTACGAAAGCGAACGGTTTTTCGGCCCTTTGCTGGCGGATGAATTAAAAACTTATGGCATCGCTGCTATAATTCTTGGTTCCGTTAACCCCTTCCGAACTTTTCAAGGAAACCTATGAATAAGCACCTCAAGCAACTGATCGATCTTTCCGGTATCGACAAAGCGATCGACGGCTTTCTGCCCGAAGAGCAGCGCATCAACGGCGCGTTAACCAATCTGCAAGACGAACAAAAGCGCGCCGCGCACCAGATTGACGAGCTGGAAGTGGCCATCGAAGAGAACCACAACAAGATCGTCAAAAACGAAGTGCATCTGGCCGAGCTGAACGACAAGTTGACCTCGCTTTCTAAAAAAAGCGGCGATATCAAGACCGAAAAAGAGATGAAAGCCCTTCAGCTCGAAGAGGAGATCGCCCGCGAACAGGTTGCCTACGCCAACGAAGAGATCGCCCGCCTGCAAAAGATCGAATCGGCCCGCAAGGATGAAATCGCCGCGCTCAAAGCCCGCATCGGCGAAATCGACGGCCAGATCGAAGAGGCCAAAAAAGCCAGCGCCGAAGCCTTGGCCGCACTGGAAGAAAAAAAGAAAAAGTTCTATAAAGAAAAAGAAGAGCTCGTCAAAGAGGTGCCCCAGAAGGTGCTTTTCTTCTACGAGAAAATCCGCCGCTGGGCGGGCAACAGCGCCGTTGTTCCGGTGAAAAAACAGGCCTGTTACGGCTGTTTTATGAAGGTCAGCGACAAGGTGTACGGCGAGGTGATCACCTCCTCTGAAATCGTCACCTGCCCCAACTGCGGCCGGATTCTGTATATTGAAACCGAAGAAGAGGCGGCGGCCCCCGCGGCCTGATGTTCCGCTTCTTTTACCTCACGGCGGCATGGCTTTTGTGGCTGGCCGCCGTGCTTTTATCTCCCCTCTTTTTACTCAAACCCAAGCTCAAGCAACCTTTTCTCAAACGGATTTTATGCCTGCAAAATCCGCCCTTTTCCCAAAGAGGTTTTTGGCTGCACGCTGCCAGTTTCGGCGAAGTTCGCGCGATCAGGCCGATTGTCGAGGCGCTACCCCAAAGCGAACCTTTGAATATCAGCGTGGCCACCCAGACCGGTTTTGAAGAGGCAAAAAAACTCTACCCCAAGGCGCAGGTGCGGTTTTTGCCCTTCGAAAACTGGCTGCCCTTTTGGATTACGCCCCAAAAGGCGTTGATTGTTTTTGACGCGGAGTTGTGGTTTGCGCTGTTTGATCAAGCCCGAAAAACCGGGGCCAAAACCGCGCTCTTTAATGCCCGCGTGCCGGATAAAAGCCTCAAAACCTACCGCCGCTTAAGCTGGCTTTTTTGGCGGATTTTTTCGGTTGTTGATCTCGTCTTTGCCCAAAGCGAAACCGACCGCGAGCGGCTGGTCGCACTGGGAGCAAAAACGGCAGAAACCTTGGGTAACATCAAGCTGCTCCAAGCGCCCGTTATCCAAAACCGCTTCGCCAAGCCCGGCGGGTTAACAACCGTCGCCGCCAGCACCCACGAGGGCGAAGAGGGGCTGATTTTTGACGCATGGGCACAAAGCGGCATTGGCGGGCGGTTGATTGTCGTGCCCCGCCATCCCCAGCGATTCGACGCCGTTGACGGCGACCTGCAACAACGCTGCGCGGCAAAGGGCCTCAACTATGAACGCCTGAGCCAAAAAGGGGCGATCGACAACGCCGACGTGACGCTGATCGACGCGATGGGGCTGCTCAATGAAATCTACGCCGTCGCCGACATTGTGGTCTTAGGCGGCGCCTTTGCCCCCAAGGGCGGTCACAATCCGCTCGAACCCGCGCATTTTGGCTGCCGCCTCATCTGTGGCCCCCGCCACGACTTGCAAAAACCGCTTTTTGAAGCGCTGAGCAACGTGCAGATTGTGGAGGCCGAACAGCTTACGCAGGCATTAGCGCATGCGCCTCAAATGGAGGGCGTGCGGCTGAAAACCCCGCTGGACCCGGACAGGCTCAAAAGGGCGATCGACCGTGTGGTGGGATAAAACCTCTGAAGGTTTTCTTCTGAAAGTCAAGGCTCAGCCCGGCGCCCAACGTGACGAAATCTCATGCCTGCGGGGAGACGAACTGGTTGTGCGGGTTAATGCCCAACCCGAAGAGGGCAAGGCCAACAAGGCTCTGATCGCCTTTCTGTCCAAGCAAATCAAAATCGCCAAAAGCGAAATTGTGCTCCGGCAAGGCACAAGCGCGCGCCATAAGTGCTTTCTGCTGCCCGAAAACCCCAAGGTGGCTCAATGGCTAGAAAGCTTGGCTACAATCTACCCCAAGGAGTCCTCATGATGAAAAAACTGCTCTTTCTGCTCGCCGTTTCGATCCTGACACTGCAAGCCGAACAGGTAATCCCCGGCCATATCGCCTGCACCAAAGAGACATGGCTAAAAGACACCATCCGCTTCGGTCAGACGCGCGATATGAACAGCCTCAAAACCTACCTAAAGATGGAACGCTGCTACGTGATGAAAAGCCCCGTCGAAGTCAAGGTAATCCGCAAAAACCTTGATTCGACTCAGTTTTTTCTGCGGGGACAGCATTTCTGGGCTGTACCGCAGGCGGTGCGCTAAAGCGCCCACGCCACCATTCGTTTGAGCCCTTCATCCATGGCGATGCGGGGTCTCCAGCCGATTTCTTGCGCAATCAATGCGGCATCTCCCGTAATGCCGAACTGATCGCCCGGCGTTCCGGCGGTAAACTCTACAGTGGGTTCAAAGGGCAGCGCTTTAGCGATCGCGTTGATCAAATTGCCAACAGTGGTCTTTTGCCCTGTGGCAATGTTGTAGCAGCGGTAGCCGTCGATCGGTGCTTCCAGTAGGGCTTCAAAGGCGGCAACCACATCGTCGATATAGACAAAATCCCGAAACCGATCAGCCGATCCCTTGACCAGAATATGGCGATCTTTTAGTGCCTGCGCCAGATAGATGCTGACCATTCCCTGCTTGAGATTGGCCATATTCTGCCCCGGACCGTACACATTAAACAGGCGCAAGGCCACCGTCTCCAAGCCAAACTGCTCGGCATAAATACGCAGATAGTGTTCGCTGGCCAGTTTGCCCACACCATAAAAAGATTTAGGCGCGCAGAGAGCCGACTCTTTAACGGGTGTATCGGGCTGATCGCCGTAAACCGACATGGTCGAAGCGTACAAAAACCGTTTCACCCCCAGCTTTCTAGCCAACTGCAGGAGCAAAAGAGTCGATTGCGCGTTGGTTTGCAGATCGTAAACGGGGTTTTCAAAACTCACCTCCCCCGAACTCTGCCCCGCAATATGCAAAATAGCCGCATATTCTAGTGCGGGAATCACCTCCCAAGTGGCGGCCGCTTCGCATCCCGCTTCGTAAAATTCCACCCCGTTTGGGACCGCATCCTGGTAACCTGTGGAGAGATTATCCACCCCGATTACGCGGTGACCTTGGGCAATCAGGCTTTTGGCAACCGCCGCGCCGATAAATCCGGCCACGCCGGTGACAAGATAGTTGGCCATCATATCTCCTTGATCAAATCGCCCAAATGGGCGGCAATGGTGACCGGTTTATCCGTAAAAAAGATTTCCCAATCGGTAAATTCGGTGTGATCGACCACAAAAACAAAATCCATCCCAAACTGTGCTGCCACCTCGTAATCTAGGCGGCTATCCCCAAAGAAAACCGCCGGGGTTCTCAGTCTGCCCGTTTCAATTTCCCGCTGCAAAATCTGCGCCTTGGTATCGGGGCTGCCGTAGATGGCATCAAAAAAGCCCGCCAGCTGCCGCTGCTCAAACACCTCTCTTAGTTCACTCTGCATCCCGCCGGAGACTACAATTTTGAGTGCCTCTTTGGGCAGGGCTTTTAGAAAATCCCGCATACCGGGGGTTTCGCGGCACTCGAAAAGCTTTTGCCGCACAATGTCTCCGTAGTTTTCCAGCGCGGCTTTCAAATCGGCTTCGTAATCGCTGCACCCAAGAAGGGTTTTAAAGAGGTACTCAAACTTCACAAAACGCGAGACGCCGCCGTGGGCTTTATGGTATTCAACCAGCGCCTTGGCCGCTTCTTCGCCGTAGGGCAAGGCCGCCTGAAAAAAGGCATCGGATTTAATGGTGTTGGAGTCCAGCAGCACTCCGTCGCAGTCAAAAACGAAACTGTTGTAACGATCGAGCTTCACAGGCCGTGAATCCTTCGCAGCGCCGCCTCCACGCCGGGAACATCTTCGGGCACATCCACCGCTAGACTCCCGCCGGAGGTTTCAACCATCCGCACAGGCTGGTTCCACTCCATAAAACGTAAAATCTCGATATCCTCGCACTGTTCGATCGCGCTCTTTCGGCCGTAGCGGCCGTAGGCCAATAGCTCCTCTTTGCTAAAGGCGTAGATACACACCTGCTTATAGTAGGTTGCGGGAGCGTTTTTGGCCTCCTTAAAACCGGGCAGTGCCAAACGGGACATGTAGATCATTCGGCCCGATGCGTTAAAGATCACCTTGGGCAGATTGACGCTATGCGGGTCTTCGGCTTCGCCCACGGGGCAATAACCGTTGATCACCTCATTTGGGTGCGCCTTTTTGGCTTCCAAAACCTTGAGAATATCGGCGGGGTTGAGCACCGGTTCGTCGCCTTGGACGTTAATGTAAATATCCGCCTCGATCTGCGCGGCCGCCTCGGCCAGCCGATCGGTGCCGGTCAGCGCCCGATCGGAGGTCATCACCGCGTTAAAGCCCGCCTCTTTAACCACCTGTGCGATGCGTTCATCTTCGGTGGCCACATAGACCGCTTCGCGCCCCATCGCTTGAGCCGAAAGCTCCGCCACCCAAAGCACCATCGGTTTGCCCAAAAGCGGCACAAGGGGTTTGCCCGGAAAACGGGAGGATTGGTAACGGGCGGGAATTAAGATAACGCTTTTCATCGTAAGCCTTCAGACTAGAGAGTAAACAGAACGCACCGGCAACGGATAACGGGTGGGGGTTAGGCTGGTGATACGGTTTGAAAGCCGATCGCTAGCCAGCATTTCAAAAAAAGCCGCCATGGCGCTGTTCTCGCCGCGCTTATCATCCCCAAAGCCGTCAAACCCCGCCACAAAAACCTGCTCCGGGCCGGCCAGCAAAGCGGGTACAAAGGCGAACATTCCCACCAAAAAGGCGGGAATCGTGCCTGCTTGGGGATCGAACTCGCCTGCCCGAATGGCGGTTTCGATCGCTTGGAGTTTGGAATGGGCAAAGGTTTTATTCACGGTGGTCATCCCGCTGATAATCGCTTGCACCCCGTTATCCACCCCCGCTTCGAGCAGCTCTTTGAGCCGCACCTCGTTGAGCACGGCGGTTAGCCGGGGCACGGCCTGCAAAATGCCCGTGTGGTTACACTCGATCACCAGCGGACGGTGGCGATCGACAAAGTGTTTGAGAGCCCCTTGGTGGCGTTTAGCCGAAGGTCCGGCGGCGACAATCAGCACCTTCTTGGCCTTCGGGCTTTGGTAATGCGGCAGGGTCACACCCGCTTCGGCGCTTTCGTGAAAGACCCGGTTGGTAGCCTCACCCAAGGACTGCGCGGTGTAGCGGCTGCGCGCTTCGGGTTTGACCGCTTCGAGAATGCGGGCAATCTGGGTCATGGTGTACTGATGGCCGCTTTTAAGCTGCTGGGTATAGGTGGGGTGGATATTCTGCAGCCCGCCAAGCATATAGCTGTAATCCCAGCCCCAGCGGTGATGCGCCTGCAAGGGAGCAAAGTGATCATGCAGGGCATCAAGCAATGCCGAAGGGTTTAGATGGGTGTGGCCATGGCTAAAAAAGAGGGATAAGAGCAGCTGTTCGGTACGCACATTGCCCGCGCCCCGGCCCATGCCGCTGAGCGTGGCGTCCAGCCAGGTTGCGCCGCCCTCGATCGACGCTAGGCAGTTGGCAAAAGCTAGCCCCTGATTGTCGTGGGTGTGCACCCCTAAGATGCCTACGTAGCTTTGGCGAATCTGGCCGATGGCCTCTTGAACCCCTTGGGGCGTGAGACTGCCGAAGCTGTCGGCAAAGTAGAATACCTCCAAAGGCAGCCCTTCGATCGCCTTTAAAGCCGCGTTGAGCCGATCGGCCGAAAGCAGGGTCATGCCCATCAAATTCAAGCCCACCTTGTAGCCTTGGGCGGCCAACCAGCGGGCAGCTTGAGCGGCCTGG
Source organism: Campylobacterales bacterium (assembly GCA_050251635.1). Classification (GTDB taxonomy): domain Bacteria; phylum Campylobacterota; class Campylobacteria; order Campylobacterales; family SZUA-545; genus JBFWML01. Next base: position 47,874 of record JBFWML010000010.1, read on the forward strand.
GGCATGGTAGCGGCGTAACTGGCCACCCGCGCCCAGCTAAAAAGCGACCCTTTGGCCGGAAGGATAACCGATGCCAGAGCCGATTCGTCCAGTTCCCCTGCGCTATTTAAAAACTCTTTGACATCGATCATAAAACCGTACTGGCAGGCGGGAAACTCTTTTAGAAATCCCAATTCCCCTTCGGGGCAATAGCGAAACAGGCCGTAAAAACCCTCTTGGGCGACCGATTTGTAGCCCAGCTCCACCACATCGACGCCGCTGTCGTTCATTGCTTTGAGGTAGGCGCGCACCAGTACGGGGTCAAAATCCCAGTCGTTGTAGTAGCCGCCGTCGCGCAGGGTGCAGTCGAGCACCCGAATGGTTTTCATGCTTCTCTCGCTTTCATCAGCGTATCGATTTTTTCGGTCACATCCTGAACCGCAATCAACTCCATCACCCGATCGTCGCGCACCCTGCCCCCCCAGCGCACCTCATCAACGCTCTTGCGAAGATAACGCTCGACGGCATCGGGGTAGCGGTTGACCGTCCAGTTCAGGCTGAGATAGGGGCCGGTTCTCAGCGGGTTGGACCCGGCATAAAGCCCCACCGCAGGCACCCCGGCCACCGCAGCCATATGGATAGGGCCCGAATCGGGGCCCAACACAAAGGCTGAGCGCTTCATCAAGGCTAGCAAGGTTTTAAGGCCGGTTTTGCCCACGAGATCAAGCACGGGCACTCCGCTTAAATCGGCAATGGCCCGAGCGTAGTCGCGCTCGATCGCCCGCCCGCCCCCGGTGACAACCGGCACCAGACCGTAACGCCGATGCACGTAGGCCGCTACTTGCGCGTACCCTTCGCGGGTCCAGTTGCGCCAATTGCGCTTGCGATCGCTCGAACAGGGGCTAATGATAAAAAAGGGTTTGTCCACCAGCGCCGCCGCTTCGGCCTCGTTTTGGAGAGGAACCGGCACGGCCCAAACCGGTTTGCGATCGGGCACGCCAAGTGCCTTTAAAAAATCAAAAAATCCCTCAAGCACATGGGCTTTCGGATGCGGGGCGATTTTGGCGTTGGTAAAGAGCCATTGAAAATCATGGGCCCGGGCGCGATCGAACCCCAGCCGCAGGGGTGCTTTGATAAAAAGCGAAAGCAAACTGGCACGCAGGGCCACCTGCATATGCAGCAGCAGATCAAAGCGCTCCTTGGCCAATTTCTGCCCCAGTGCGATTAGGCCCCGGTAGCCGCTTTTTTTATCGTACACCACAAACTCTACCCCCTCCATACCCGCAACCAAGGCGTATTCGACGCGGCCAATCACCCAAACAATGCGAGTTTGCGGCCAGTATTGACGCAGGGCACAAACCGCCGCAACCATATGGCACACATCCCCCAACGCCGAAAGGCGAAGCAGGCAGACTGAGCGGGGCGGATTAGGCAATGTGAACAACTGGGGCAGCCTTTGGTTTTTGGCCGATTATAGCTTAGGGCCATTTAACGGGGGCTATGGTAGATTCCGCATCAATAAAGCAACACAGGCTGGCCGTGACCCCACTTTCTATCGTTGAAAATAACGCCGAAATTCTTCTGTTCGCCCCCGGCGAAGAGGCGCGCTACGAACCACAATGGTTTGCGCCCGAAACGGTTCTAGGGCGGGCCGAAGGGCGAGGCGAAACCCTCTTTTTCCAAGCGGGCAATCGCCAACTGGTTCTGCGCCGCTACCGCCGGGCCGGGCTGGCCGCACGCTTTAGCAAGGAACATTACCTCTGGACAGGCCTTAAAAACAGCCGCCCCTACCGGGAGCTGGCCCTAACGCAGCAACTTTTTGAAGCGGGTCTGCCCGTGCCCAAACCGGTGGCGGCGCGTATTATCAAAAACACCTTTTTTTATACCGCCGATCTGATTACCGAACGCATCACGGGGGCCGTCGCGCTGGATAAACACCCCGCCCCGCCATGGGAAGAGATTGGTCGGACAATCGCCCGGTTTCACGCCTACGGGCTGAACCACTCCGATCTAAACGCCCGAAATATTTTGATAGCGGACGGGAAGGTTTGGGTGATTGATTTTGATAAGTGCGCGATCAAACCGGAAAAGAGCAATCAACACAGCCCCAACCTGCGAAGACTCAGACGCTCCCTGATTAAACTGTCAATCTACAATGAGGCAAACTGGGACAAAATGATTGAGGGATATCTAGACGCCGGAAGGATACGATGAAAATTCTTGCCGTAACCCACCACCCCGATCGGGCGGAAACAGAACTCTTTGCGCTGCTCCATAAAGACGGGGTCGCTCTTGAGGTCATGTGCCACAAGGACGCCAAATGGCTGCCGGTATTAAAAGAAGCAGACGTTCCCGTAACGCTTTTTGACGGGCGCGGCCGTTTTAACAAAAAGGCCGAAGCACAGATCCGCGCACGGCTTGAAGCCACCAAGGCGCAGATTCTCTATATGCTCAATAGCCATGCCGTCTCTAATGGCATGAGGGCCGCAAAGGGGTTACCAGTCAGGACTGTAGGTTATCGCGGTGTCGTTGGAGGGCTGAGCTGGCTTGATCCGGCTGCATGGCTTACCTATTTTCATCCTCGACTCGATCGGGTTGTTTGCGTGGCCGAAGCTATCCGTCAATGGTTTATTGGGCATCGCCTCTTTGGGGTTTACCCTAAACAAGAGCGTTTTGTCACAATCCACAAAGGACATCGTACCGACTGGTATCAGCCCGCGCCCCGAAAAGCGCTTTATGCGTTTGGAATCCCCTCGGATGCCTTTGTTGTCTGTCTGGTTGCCAACTATCGCAAAGGCAAGGGGGTTGAGGTGCTTATTGATGCAGCTGCAGAACTGCCTAAAGATATCCATATACTTCTAATCGGGAAAATGGACGACCCCGATCTTTTGGGTGCAATCAACCAAAGTCCTGCCAAAGAACGCATTCACCTAACGGGTTTTCGAGAAGATTCAGCAGCACTTGCGGGCGCTTGCGACCTCTATGTGCTTTGCTCCTTTAAAAAAGAGGGTCTGCCCAAGACGGTGATTGAAGCAATGTCGCAAGGGGTTCCCGCCATTGTGGCTAATGCCGGTGGGTCGCCCGAATTGGTCAGACATTGCGAAAATGGCTATATTGTTCAACCCAACGAGCCAAGGTCCTTGGCGCATAGCATAATTGTTGCAAAAAGTGACAAACCGAGACTAGAAGCGATGGGCGTATCCGCCCAGAATTTAATTAGAGAGAAATTCTACCCCGAAAGAACAATGCAGCTGACAAGGGACTTGTTTGTCGGTCTTACCTCGACCGAAAAGTAAACCGGATCTGCGCAATGACCTCCAATTTTGCGCGCCCCATATGTGTTGATTTTAACAGGATGTGTGCGGTTTTAGGTGGATCGGGCGGATGGGGAGACTACACTTCTGCTCGTAAAGCCAGCAGAAAAAGAAAGCATCACCCCAAACAGGAGGGCGGAGTAGGCCCACTGGGTTGTTCTCATGCCAAAAGACTCTGTAAGGGCGGAAGCCAAGAACACAATAAATCCGCCGCAGAGGAAAAACGCCAGCTCCAAACTTATCTGTTTCGAGCGGAAGGCGTTCAGCATGTCTCTCAGCAAAAAGACAAAAAATAGCAGCACAAAGAATGCTCCAACAAGGCCCCACGCCACCAGCCCCTCTAGTATGCCATTGTGAAAATGAACAAATTGTCTTGTCTCTTGAGGGATTATGTCGCTCCCCTTAATATGCTCATCAATGCCGCCCCAACCTTGGCCAAAGAGAGGCTTCTGAATAAAAAGTGTCACCGCAAGACGCGCGAGATGGACCCTATGTCCGGTAGAGCTGACCGGAGTGTTTTCAAGCTCTTCCATTGATAGAAGATGCTCAAAAGTGCTCTTCTCCTGAAGAAACCTATCTACAATCAACTTGTGATTCCAAATTGTCAATCCGATAACCGCCGCAGAGAGCACGATTGCCGCGGTCAAAGCGTAAAATCGGTGCGATCGGGTTTTGCTCATTAAAAAAAATCTAACAAAGAGCGCAGCCCCTAAGAAAAGGAGCGCAAAAAGCAACGACGCCACACTTGCACGCGCCTCAAGCGAAACAATGAGCAGGAAAACCACCGAGAAAGAAAAAATCAAAACACTCGCCCGTAGCAGCATATATTTTTGAGGCTGTCTTCCGATACCAATCAAAGAACCGGAGTAAGAAAAAAGCCAAACACACACCAAGGCTCCAAAGAAAGAGTACGTCAACATAAGGGTTGGAATTTTTAATTCAAAACCCCTACCCATTCCAATTGTCTCAAAGCCCATCCCTGAAACAATTAAAGTATTAAGCACCATTGCCGCAGCAGTCAGAATAAAGAATCTTTTAATTCTGCCCTCCGAACCGCCAAACCACCACGCAACAACGACAATTATCAGAATGCCTGAATACTTTCTGGCACCCTCAAGGAGTTCCCAAGGCTGCACATCCCCCTCTAGGATCGCACAAGCCGTCCTTGTCCATACATACAGAACAAAGAGAAAAATCATTTGTAACGGACGGCTCAGCGCAAGAGCCCGAAGAAAGTTTTTATAGTCCAAAACAATGCCTGCCAGCATCATAAGGAGACCAAGGCCCAACAAAGCCTTCCCGGTTGAAAGGCCGACTGCAAACACCAACAAACCAACTGTTCCCACCCACCAAGCACTTTTACTGCACCATGGTGTTTGGCTTAGCGTATCAATTTTCATTTTTCACCTTTTTATAGAGAGCCATATAGCGTCCGGTGAGTGCCTCGGGTGAGTAGGCGTCTAATTTCAAAGCCGCCGAACGGGACAAGCTCTTAGCTAAATGCGGATTCTCTTTTAGCCTTTTTACGGCGCTAACGATAGCCTCAACATTGGCAGGGGGAATCAAAAGGCCTGTCTCTTCATGCGTGACCACATCGGGAATGCCGCCCACCTCAGTTGCAATAATCGGAATCGAAAATTGCATCACATCCAGCAAGATTGACCCCAGTCCTTCATCCAAAGAGGGGAAAACAAAGAGATCGAAAACTGATAGGTAATCAGCCACATTTTTCTTAAAGCCTAGGAACTCCACAAAGTCCAAGTCAGCCGCCTGTCTTTGCAGCTTTTCCCTGTCCTCCCCCTCGCCTAGAAACAGCAGGCGCAGATTTGGTATTTCATTGTGTAAAATTCGAGCTGCCTCAATAAGATAGCCCTGCCCCTTGTGCCGATCGACTAGCGCGCCGATATGGCCTAAGACAAATGCACCTCGATAGGTGCTGCCGATCTTTTGTGCAACATGTGTATCTAAAGAAAGATTGGAGCACATATCCGGGATGACAACGATATCTTCTCGACGGACATAAGAGGTTAGTTGTTTTGCTATAGCCTGTGAAATCGCCACAAGGATTGACGCCTTTGCATAAACAGCCCGAGTGATACGATTTTGCTTCAGCCGATTGGGAACACGGCGCGTCACAAGATATTTCGACCCCTTAAACCAGTGCTCCCAGAACGCCCAGTGGGCGCCCTTTGCATCATGCGCGTGGATTAAATCGCAGGCAGGTGCTGCCCAGTGGCCCAACAGAAAGTGATTTGCCACATGAATCTTTAAATCATTCACGCCCGTCAGCATTTCGATCATGGGCGAATCAGGACGGCAAACAAGAACCTGACCAACCCCCCTCTTGCCCAGCTCTTGAATCAAAAGAATGGTCTGGCGCTCGCCGCCCCTAAAGCCCCGCGCTAGGTTAACGTGGCAAATCGTCATTTACTTTTGTTTTCCTCCCGCAAACTATTTTCATACATATAGGCATACTTCATAAAAGCCGACGTGGCGTCCGAAAAGGCAATGACAACACCACGCCAACCATCACGCCAAGCACCCTTGATAAAAAGAGATTTAAAGAGTCGCCCCGGCGGGGAAAAGAGAAGTTTTGTCCAGCGAAAAGGTTTTCCCTTTGCAGCCTCTGCGCGTGCGGCAATCTGCGCATATTTTTGCATTCTGTGCAGATGATCGGTCAGATCGCTATATGAATAGTGGAGAAAGTCGCCTCCCGTCAACCTTGCGGTGGCGCCATCAACCTCAAGCTTATCGTGGGGGTCCGTTCCAACCCAGCGGGCTTTTTCGCGTCGAACCAACCTAAGGCGCCACTCCGGGTACCATGCGTGCCAAATCCATTCGCCCAGATACCATGTGCGACGATTAAGCCAATAGCCATCCCGATTGGGTTCGCCGTTTTCGAAAAGCCTCAAGATTGATTCCGCCAATTCGGGGGTCAGGCATTCGTCGGCGTCTAGCGAAAGTACCCAAGGCTGCACACATTGCGAAAATGCGTGATTCTTTTGCTTCACGTGGCCGGGCCAGTCATTATGTTCAAAACGGGCCCCAAAGCGCGCAGCAATTTCTGCCGTTTTATCGGTCGATCCCGAATCGACAACAACAATCTCGGCGGGGCGAAGCGCTCGAACACTCTCTAGGCAACGGGCCAGATTGGCCTCTTCGTTCAATGTGATGACCGCTACGGAAAGGGGAAGCGTCTTAGATTGGCTCAATGCTGTTCCTTGAGGGTCCCGCAAAGCAGGGCGTCAAAATAGGCTATTGTTTTTTTCAAGCCTTCTTCTAGGTGAATGGTGGGTTCCCACCCCAGTTTATTTTTTGCCAATGCAATATCAGGCTGTCGCTGCATGGGATCGTCTTGAGGTAGCGCTTTATAAACAATCTGACTAGCGCTTCCCGTTAACTCGATAACCTTTTGGGCCAACTCCAAAATCGTAAACTCTCCGGGGTTTCCTAGGTTAACAGGTCCGGTGAAGCCTTTTTCTGTTGCCATCATTCGCACAAACCCCTCAATTAGGTCGTCGACATAGCAGAAGCTGCGGGTCTGTCCGCCCTCACCATAGACGGTAATATCATCCCCTTTGAGCGCCTGCACGACAAAGTTGCTGACTACGCGCCCATCGTTTGGGTGCATTCTTGGCCCATAGGTGTTAAAGATGCGAACGACTTTGATATTTAGGCCGTGCTGGCGATAGTAATCAAAAAAAAGCGTCTCCGCACACCGCTTGCCCTCATCATAGCAAGCGCGGGGACCGATCGGATTCACGCTGCCTCGATAGTTTTCGTGCTGCGGGTGAATCTCGGGATCGCCGTAAACTTCGCTTGTGCTGGCTTGGAAAATCGGAATGCGTAGCCGCTTGGCAAGCCCAAGCATATTAATTGCGCCCATTACGCTAGTCTTCGTGGTCTGCACCGGATCGAATTGATAATGTACGGGGCTGGCGGGGCAAGCTAGATTGTAAATAGCATCTACCTCTATAAATAGCGGGAATGTGACATCATGGCGCACAATCTCAAAGAATGGGTTGTCCAGCAGATGAACAATATTCCGTTTATTCCCCGTAAAGAAATTATCAACACAAATAACCTCATTGCCTTCTGCCAGCAATCGTTCGCACAAATGACTTCCGAGAAACCCGGCTCCCCCCGTTACAAGAATTCGTTTACGCATTCCAAACCCATTAAAAACATCTTTAGACAATTAAGACAAATAATAACAGAAGTTCACTAACGAACGGAAAGATTGCGGATTTTTGCCCACCACTCTTTATTCTCCAAATACCACTCTATGGTTTTTCGTATACCGCTCTCAAAGGTTTCTCTTGGTGTCCAGCCCAGTTCTTTTTGTACCTTTGAGGCATCGATCGCATAGCGACGATCATGGCCGGGACGATCTTTGACATAACCAATCAGTTCAGCATAGCTCTTGATGCCACTAGGTTTGTTGGGGGCCAATTCATCCAGCAAAACACAAATAGTTTTGACCACATCAAGGTTCTGTCGTTCATTGTGGCCGCCGATATTGTAAGTCTCGCCCACCCTGCCCCGCGTGGCTACCAACACCAGCGCACGGGCATGATCCTCCACATAGAGCCAATCGCGGATCTGATCGCCTTTGCCGTACACAGGGAGCGGTTGACCTCCTAGGGCATTAAGAATTATCAGGGGGATCAGTTTTTCCGGGAAATGGTAGGGGCCGTAATTATTGGAACAGTTGGTTACCAGTGTGGGCAGACCGTAGGTGCGCCGCCAAGCGCGGACAAGATGATCGCTTCCGGCTTTGCTGGCGCTATAGGGACTGCTCGGTGCATAGGGGGTGGTTTCGGTAAAGAGGGGCAAAGGCCGCCCGTCGGTTTCGTCCGGGTGTGGCAGATCGCCATAGACTTCATCGGTGGAGATATGGTGAAACCGGAAAGCGGCTTTCTTTTCGCCTTCAAGGGCGTTCCAATAGCTTCTGGCGGCTTCAAGCAGCGTGTAGGTGCCCACGATATTGG
>JBFWML010000011.1:0-51418 GCA_050251635.1 Campylobacterales bacterium
GTGCCGAACCAAACCTCACCTCTTACTTCGGACGCATCCATGCGCCGGATATTTCAACCGCAAAAAATAGTGCTCTTCTGAATGTCTACGCAGAGGCCTACTGTACCAGCAACTGTGGTGCTACTGACCTTATGCGAGCCTCGGTTGACAGCCAAGATTGGTGGCTCGTCACAACCGACAGCAATACCGAAGTCAACCTTACCAGCACTCTCGTTGCCACTGGCGATGACCTAGTCATCGAGGGTGGCGCAGCCGTTTCGCAACCCCTTGTCTTTAGTGGCACGCGCGCCCACACTGCGGTTGTCCATCTTAATGTCCCCGCGTACCTCTGGTATCGCCCCTTCGCCAAACCCTACCGCAAGGTTCAGGCTGGCGACGAGGGTAGCCGCAAGGGCTGTTATGAACACCCTTGCGTATTCATCGAGTTTCTCGAAGGCGGGGCCACCGGTTTTGGCGGCATTGGAGATAGTCCGGGAAAACGCCGCTTTATCGACGACGCCAACGAGACCCGGCAGCCCCAAAGGGTGGGATGGTGAAGCGCCGCGCCGGTTTCGGCATTATTGAAGCCATTGTGACCATTGTGCTTTTGAGCCTGATTTTCGCCACCATCCCCATGCTGCTGACCAAAGCGACCGAAAGCGATATCGCCTCGCTAGAAGGTGAAGCGCTTTACCACGCCTCGGCGCTGGTGGGGCGGATTGCGGCCTTGCCTTTTAACAGCGCGATGCTGGATGGCAACGAAAGCAAAATCATCAACATAGGCGGGGAGTGTGTGCCAAACAATGGGCAGCTAACCCGCTCTGCTAGCTCTTCTAGGCTTTGCGTCGATCTGCCGGGCAATCCCGGCGATATTGATTACAATGGTGAGCTTAGAGCGATTAATCAGTTTCATGGCTATGGCCAATCCCTACCCGATCGGGGCTTTGATTTGAACGTGACGATCGGGTATCTGAACGAATCGGGTACTTGGGGCAACTGGACCACCGTAGCGGGCCCCACCAATCTGCTTCTTATCACCGTCACTGCCACTCACGCCACCATCGGCGAAACCATCGGAACGCTGCGTTACGTGGCCTCCAATATCGGGGCGCTTCAATGAGGCGCGGTTTTACGATGATCGAGCTGATTTTTTCGCTGGTCATTATTGCCGTGGTTGCCAGCGTGGGGACCGATGTCATTCGGATGGTCTTCGAACGCTACGTTGCTTCGCGGGATTTGGAGCGTGGCCAAAGCGATGTACGCCGCACCCTCGATCTGCTGGCTAGCCGGTTGCAATACCGCATCAAAAACAGCGCGATCGGGCGCAATACGGGCAACAATCAGATTATCGCCATCGACAATCTGGCGCTCAACACCAATTTTGAAGTGCTGGAATGGATAGGTATTGCCTATGAATCCCAACGCGGCATGAACAAGGCAGGCTGGACAGGTTATGCTATTCAAACCGGAGAAAACAGCCTAGGTGATCCGGGGGCAAACTTCAACACTGCCGCCTTGTCGATTGAAACCGAGCTCACCAGCGCGATCGACCCCTACGGCAGCCGTTCGGTTGTACTGGTTTTTGCCGGCAAGGACGGCCGCGGATCCTACACAAGCGATCAAAACTCCAGCTGGGGCTGGCACGCCGACGACAACCTCAGCAGCTACTTTGCCGTCACGCCCAATACAGAAACCAATCTAACGCTGACCAACTTAGCGCCCAGCAACCCCACCGATTTTTCCGAACAGTACTTTCTGGCCCGCAGCGCCTATGCGCTCTGGGTGGACGAAGGCAATCTGACGCTGGTTTACAACTACCGCCCATGGCTGGGCGAAACTTTGGCTGACGGCACGTCAACCCCATTGCTCGAAAATGTCACCACCTTCCACTTCCGCGAAAGCGGCGGGGTTTTGCGGCTGATTCTTTGCGTCAGCCTGCCCGACGGCGTCATGGGCGACACGGTGGAGTACTGCCGGGAAAGAAGCGTGCTGTGAGGCGGGGTTTTTCGTTGATTACGGCCATCTTTATGATGGTGCTGGTGGCCACCGTCGGTGTAGCCATTTTGAATCTTTCGGCCTTTTCGACGGAACAAAAAAGTCAGGCTTTTTTACGCGCCCAAGCCGAACTGCTGGCAAGAAGCGGCACCGAATACGCGGTTTTGCGGCTTGCCAAAAACGGGGTCGGGCCCGTGAATATCAGCGCCGATCCCTTCGATATTAATATCACCATGGATGATTTAGGCGGCGGCACAGTACTAATGGACACCATTGTCACCGCACCCGATCTGGCCATGCCCATCCGCTACCACAGACGCACGGTGCAACGCCCGTGAGACGCGGTTTTACGGTGATCGAAATCATCTTCGTGGTGACGATCGTCGCCATCTTGATCGGCATCGCCGCGCCGCGGTTGCTGGAAAAAGACGACCTTTCTCTGGCGGCCGATCAGGTCATTGGCCATATTCGATATACGCAGCATTTGGCGTTAATGGATGACCGGTTTGACCCCAATGACGCAAGATGGTTTGAATCCCGCTGGCAAATTTATTTTCACAGCAACGCCGGCTCCGACGATAAGCTTGCCTACACGATCTTTAAGGACAATAACTATAACAACAACCCCGATCCGAATCTGGACGAAATTGCCAGAAATCCCCTTGATCGTTCAAAATTCCTCACCGGAGGATTCAACTCGATCGTGCCGATCCCGGTTACCGATCCAAGCGCAGACCCGACCCTTTGCCTCGGATGCACCTATGACATTACCGGAATCAACTTCTCACCCTCGTGCACAAACCATCAAGGCGAGACACAATCAAGACGAATATCATTTGGCGAGATTGGCAGGCCTTACTACCAAAACGCAGACACCAACCCCTATAGAAGCGATCGCCGGGTTCTTACAGTCTGCACCATCACCCTCACCCACCAAAGCGGCGACACCGCCCGAATCTGTATCGAACCCGAAACCGGCTACACCCACCGCTGCGATTAGTAAGCGGCTGGTATAATCGGCCCTATTTTTCACTAAAGCATCTCCTTGAAAAAGACACTCAAACGCTTCTGGCCCTATATGCGCCAGTACAAAGGTTATTTTGCGTTGACGGTTCTAGGCACCCTGATGGTTGCCTTCGGAACCGCCGCCGTTCCCTATCTGATTCAGCCGGTGATGGACGACATCTTTATCAACAAAGATGTCGAAATGCTCTACGCGCTGCCTGCCGTTATCATTGTTATTCACATTATTAAAGGGGTCGGAACCTACATTCAGGCCTACTACACCAGCCTGATCGGTCAGGATATTGTACGGCGCATCCGGGACGAACTGCTTTCGGTGCTTATCCGTCTGGAGCTGGGTTTTTTTCAGGCCAGCCAGAAGGGCGCGCTCATTAGCCGCATCACCAACGACACCGGACGCATTCAAGGGGTGGTCTCCAACGCGGTACCCTATCTGATTCGGGATTTTCTCAGTATTCTTGCACTGATGGGCGTGGTAATCTACCAAAACCCCGCACTGGCCTTTATGGGTCTGATTATTCTTCCCGTGGCCGGATGGCCGCTTTCAAAACTCTCTAGACGCATGAAGCGACTCTCTGCCACCAGCCAAATCAAGGTGGGCAATATGACCTCCCGCCTAAGCGAAATTTTTCAAAACGTTGAAATTATCAAGGGCTACAACGCCGAATCCCACGAAGAAGCCCGCTTCGCCCATGACAATAAGGAGTTTTTCCGCTACACCATGAAAGGCGTCAAAACCAACCAACTGGTCAGCCCTCTTATGGAAACCCTAGGCTCGATCGGTGTGGCGGTCGTGATTTTGGTGGGCGGACATCAGGTCATTGAAGGCGAAATGAGCGTTGGGGCCTTCTTTTCTTTTATGACGGCGCTCTTCATGCTTTACACACCCATCAAAAACATCTCCCGACTTTACAACAGCATGCAAGATGGCGTTGCCGCCGGGGAACGGATTTTTGAATATCTCGATATGAAAACCGCCATCCAGGACGGCCCGCAGGTTCTCGCGGAACCCATTAACGATATCCGTTTAGAGCATATCAATGTTACCTTTGGACAAACCAAGGCACTGCGGGATATTCAGCTTCATATCCGATCGGGAGAGCGTATCGCGCTAGTGGGAATGAGCGGCGGCGGAAAGTCCACGCTTGTCAATCTGTTGCCCCGCTTCGTCGACCCCAGCGGAGGCGCTGTAATCATTAACGGCATTGACTCCAAACAATACACCCTCGCCTCCCTGCGCAATCAAATCGGTATCGTTACTCAGCAACTCTTCTTGCTCGGAGACACGATCGCCGCCAATGTGGCCTATGGACGGGAATGGGACGCGGAGCGCATTATTGAGGTGCTGAAGCTGGCCAACGCTTGGGAGTTTGTCTCACAAATGCCCAATGGGATAGAAACCTATATCGGCGAAGGCGGAGCCGGACTCTCCGGCGGCCAAAAACAGCGTCTGTCGATCGCGCGTGCACTTTACAAGAACCCCTCGCTCTTCATTCTTGACGAAGCCACCAGCGCGCTGGATAATGAGAGCGAAGCCAAAGTACAGGAGGCTCTGGAGCGGGCAACCGCAGGGAAAATCACCCTCACTATCGCACATCGCCTTAGCACCGTCAAAAACGCCGATCGCATTTTGCTTCTTTCCAAGGGTGCTATCGTCTGTAGCGGCAGCGAAGCGCAACTGATTCAAAACTGCCCGGAGTTCAGGCAGCTTCACCACGGCAGTCTGCTTCCATGAAAAGCAGACTGCTTTCGGGCTACCTCCTCCACCATTTCGCAGGCAGTTTCTTTCCGCTCTTTGGCGCTCTTTTTCTGATAGCCTCCGTTGTCGCCTTTGTTCAGCTTGCAGCCATGACATCAGCCATCAAGATGAGTTTTGGAGAGATGCTGCTTCTATACACAACCCACATCCCCACTATTTTGCTCTACACAATGCCAATCACTTTCTTTGCCTCGCTTACCGTCGCATTGGCAAAGCTCTCCTTTGACCTTGAGCTGATAGTGCTTTTTAGCCTGAAAACCAGTGTTTTTAGAATTATGCGCCCCTTCTTCGCCCTCGCAACCATCTTAACTATCGTTATGTTATTGGTGGGCTTGGTTCTTAAACCTAAAGCCTATTTTTTGCAACGGGCGATGATCTACAGCAAACAGGATGATGCGCAGATCAATATTCGCGCCAGCGAATTTGGTCAACGTTTCGGAGACTGGCTGTTATTTGTGGGTCAGCAAACAAGCGAAGACAGCTATCGTGAGGTTGTCATGTTTTCCAAGGAGTCTGATGCGCGTTCGGGTTATTTTGTCGGCGCACAGCGGGCAATTGTTGAAAACAACGAAGGACTGCTCAGCTTTATTCTCTTTGACGGCAGTGCATATCAGACAACCGAACAACAAATTACTCAAGTAGACTTCGAACAGATGCGGCTCAACGAACCCGGCCGCCTTCGGGCTTTAGACTATCAAGGCTTGAAAGCCTACTGGATCGACGGATTTGACGAGCGTCGAACAAAGCGGGAGTTTATCTGGACCGCCTTGGCATCGTTTTTTGTCTTGCTCTGCCTGCCTGCCGCTGCCGCATTCGGTATCCACAATCCGCGATTCGAAAAAAACCGGGCTTCCGCGTGGGCCCTGGGGATGACACTGCTCTTTTACGTCCCCGGGTTCCTTCTTGGAGACAAGGCATCCCTCTATGCCTTTGCAATTATCCCGTTATGGCTGACATTGAGTCTCTACTTCTACCGCCGCCGCGTCGGCCGCACCTTTTAACTGCCTTAATCACCCAAAATTTATCCCATTCCTTTAAAGAATCCATGCGGGTTTGTTAAGTGTTTGTTAATTAAGTTTAGACTAATCTGCGTCCCGCATAAAGGTGTCTAATCTCACAAGGAGGTAGCATGCAAGCTTCGAGTGCATCGCTCAGTTACGACTACTCAGTCGCCAAACTGTTCACCATCACAATGGTGATCTTCGGCATAATCGGCATGCTGATTGGTGTGGTTCTCGCGTTCCAGCTGGCCTGGCCCGCGTTCAACCTGACGAACATTGCGGGGGAATACACGGCATTTGGCCGTCTTCGCCCGCTTCACACCAACGGCATTATTTACGGCTTTACCCTTAGCGGTATTTGGGCCTCTTGGTACTACATCTCCCAGCGCGTGCTGAAGGTGTCTATGAATGAGTATCCTTTCTTGAAGGCGCTCTCTCAGATTCACTTCTGGCTCTACGCACTGATTCTGGTTTTGGCCGTCATCACTCTGTTTGCGGGCATCACTCAGAACAAAGAGTACATCGAAATGGCATGGCCGATCGACGTTCTCGTTGTGGTTATGTGGGTTGTCTGGGGTCTGCATATGTGGGGCATGATCGGCGTTCGCCGTGAAAAAGGCCTCTACATCTCCATGTGGTACTTCATCGCAACCTTCTTGGCTATCGCGATGCTCTACATCATGAACAACCTGCAAATCCCCACGGCGCTTGCTACCGGTTACGGCTCCTTCTGGCACTCCGTATCCATGTATGCCGGTACCAACGACGCGCTCGTTCAGTGGTGGTGGGGTCACAACGCGGTAGCGTTCGTGTTCACCTCCGGCGTTATTGCAGTCATGTACTACTTCATGCCCAAAGAGGCCGGTCAGCCTATCTTCTCGTATAAGCTGTCCTTGTACTCCTTCTGGTCTTTGATGTTTGTTTACCTCTGGGCCGGCGGCCACCACGTGATCTACTCCACCGTTCCGGACTGGATGCAGACCATGGGCTCCGTTTTCTCCGTGGTACTGATTCTGCCCTCCTGGGGTACCGCCATTAACTTCCTCTTGACCCTGCGCGGCCAGTGGCACCAAGTGACCACCAACCCGTTGATCAAGATGATGATTCTGGCCTCCGTGTTCTACATGTTCTCCACCCTTGAGGGACCGATTCAGTCCATCAAGTCCGTTAACGCGTTGGCACACTTTACTGACTGGATCGTCGGTCACGTTCACGACGGCGCGCTCGGCTGGGTTGCCTTCACCATTATGGCGGCGGCTTACCACATGGTTCCCCGCATGTACGGTCGCAAGATCTACAGCGCGAAACTGCTGGAAATCCAGTTCTGGGTTCAGACCACCGGTATCGTTCTGTACTTCACCAGCATGTGGATCGCGGGTATCACCCAAGGTCTGATGTGGCGCGCAAGCGACCAGTACGGCAACCTCGCGTACAGCTTTATTGACACCGTCAATGCGCTGCACCCGTACTACGCTATCCGCGGTATCGGCGGCCTGCTGTATCTGCTCGGCTTCCTCGTCTTCGCATGGAACCTTTATAAGACCATGACCGTCGGTGAGAAGATCGAAAAAGAATCTCCGTCGGCAACCCCGATTTCGGCGAACTAAGGAGGCTATCGATGTTCCACTGGTTAGAAAAAAGACCGTTTTTCTTCGCGGTATTCCTGTTTGTCGTTATTTCGTTCGCCGGTCTGATCGAGATCATTCCCGGTTACTCCCAGGCTTCCCGCCCCGTAGTGGGGAAAGAGCCTTACACCATGCTTCAGCTGGCCGGCAAAAACATTTACATGAAAGAAAACTGTAACGTTTGCCACTCCATGCTGATCCGCCCGTTTAAAAACGAAACCGATCGCTACGGCATGTACTCCCTTTCGGGTGAATATGCCTACGACCGCCCCTTCCTGTGGGGTTCCAAGCGGACCGGTCCCGACCTGATGCGCGTAGGCAACTACCGCACCACCGACTGGCACGAAAACCACATGCTTGATCCCGTGGCTATCGTCCCCGGTTCAATCATGCCTCCCTATCCGTGGCTGTTTGACAAAGCTGCCGACGTAGATACCGCCTATGCGGAAGCGTTGACCGTTAAGCGGGTGTTCAACACCCCTTACACCGACGAGCAGGTGCCCGAAAACGATCTGGCAAAAGCCAAGCAGATTATGCTGGCCGAAGCGGCAGAGATCGTGGCTGATATGAAAGACCCCCGCGTTAAAGCGGCTCACGAGCGCGGTGAAATCACCGAAATCGTAGCGCTGATCGCGTATCTGAACAGCCGCAAGTAAGGCAAACACGTGGATTTTGTGGTCGTCAAAGGGTATATCTACTTCTTCATGATGGCGGGCGCCGCGATTATGATGATCTGGTACATCTGGCATCTATACAGCAACCGTGAGCGCAGCAGCCAGTATGAAGAGTACTCCAACCTCGTCCTCCACGACGAGTTGGAGGATACTCCCGTTGAGGCCCGAGAAAACAGGGACAAGAACCCAAAAGCAGCAAAAAAGGATGAGAGATGATTGAATCGCTCTTTGGCGGGTCAACTCAGATAATCAACATTCTGGGTGGGATCGGTTTCTTCGCGGTGGTAGTCATCACCGCATATGTCTTCTGGCTTTATATGAAGCAGATGAAAGAACACAAAGGCGGCGGCGAGCTGGACGAAGGCGAATGGGACGGGATTAAAGAGTATAAAAACCCCCTGCCTATCGGCTGGGCCGTCACCTTTGCAGGCTTGATGGTTTGGGCAATCTGGTACTGGTTTATCGGATACCCCCTCAACGCCTACAGCCAAATCGGCGAATGGAACCAGGAGACTAAAGAGTACCTGAGCAAGTTCGAAAACAAGTGGCACAACGCCGATCAGGCAACCTTGGTCGCCATGGGCGAAAGCGTCTACTTGGCTCAGTGCTCCCAGTGTCACGGCAACACCGCTGACGGTCTGGGTGGCCGCGCGGCGGATCTGACCGCTTACGGCAAAGCCGCCCATATCGAAGAGGTTGTCAAAAACGGCTCTAAGGGCATGGGCTTCCCCGGCGGCGAAATGCCTGCGGGCCTGATGGCTGACGCTAAAGAGATCGCCACCGTTGCAAAATATGTCGCAAACGGCATGAGCGGCGAAGGTAAAGAGCTTTACAACGCCAACTGCGCCTCCTGCCACGGCGAAGACGGCAAAGGCATGTTCGGCAGCTTCCCCAACCTCGTCAAAGCTGACGGCGGTTACGGCTCTGTTGCTTATGGTGTAGCCACCGTTAAAGCGGGCAAAAAAGGTCATATCGGCCACATGCCAGCGTTTGAGAAGGCGGGCGTTCTGACCGACGTTCAGTACGAAGCCGTGCTCAACTACATTCTTTCACTCTAAGAAGGAGGGATCATGAACGGCGAAAATACCGGAAGCATGTTCGGACTCCACGGTATCAGCGGCATGCTGATCGCGGTTGTATTGCTGCTGTCCATCGTGGCTTTCCTGACCACCCTGAGCGTAATGACTCAGCAGGCCAACGCAAGCAACCCCTATGTCGTCACCGGCAGCGCGGTAGCCAACCCGCAAAGCCGCGAAGATGTCTATGCCAACCTTAAAGAGGTGGGCATGATCGACGCGAGTGCAAAAGCACGCGTTCAAGATGCAAAGTAAGGGAGTAACAATGGACAAAATGGAACTTACTTTGACCGTGTTGCTGGTTATTCTGGCAGCGATTACCCTTTGGTCCGTGACCATCGGCGGCGCTTCCTACATCGGCTAACGCCCTTTGCCGGAGCCTTCGGGCTCCCGGCTTTTTCTTCCTTACGCCCCTCTTATCCTTCCCGCGCTAAAATCCCCGCTCTTGACCTTCAAAGACGGGAACACCATGAAAAAACTGCTTCTATCTCTTTTGCTGGCAACGCTTGGCCTTGCTGCGCAACCCGGAAACTTTGTGCTCCACAACGAAGAGGTAATCCTCGCCAAGACGGCCGGCAAGATCAATGAAATGTGCGGCGAACTCCACGCCAAAACACAGATTGCGGTCTATCTCTCCGCCATCGCCAAACTGCCGGAAAACGAAACAATCACCCAATACCAAGAGCGCATCGCCGCCACATTGAGCGCGCCCTATGTGCTCGTCTCCATCAGCCGGCTCGATCGTCAAATCGAACTGACCACCTCTTCAGACCTTGCCGGGCGTATCGATAAAAACGAGGTGCTCGACGACTACATTATTCCCCTGCTGGTGGAGATGCGCAAAGATCTCAGCCCCCAACAGCAGATGAGCGCAGGACTGCTCAACGGTGTCGCCTTTGTCACCGACACCCTTGCCGAACAGGAGGGCATTATCCTCACCAGCTCGATCGGTAATGAGAGTAAAGACTTCTACGAAGGACTGATGTGGGTTATCAAGGCGATGATTCTGCTGACGATCATCGGCTTTTTTATCGCTTGGCGGCGCAGCAAACAAGGGGCCTAGGATGCAGCTCAACCGTCATACCGTCTGGCCCATCTCCATTGTGGGCGCCCTGATTGTCATGTTTGTGCTGCTTACCACGCTTTTGCAGCTTTCGCGCACGGTCTATCCGGTCAATATGGACATGCGTTATATGCAGGGCTACCATCAGGTCGATAAATCCTATGACCAAATCGTCGCCGATCAGCAGCGCTTCGATGCCGCCTACAGGGCAACGCTCATCACCCACCGCCACTCTGAAACACCCATCGAAGTACCCCACTTCCGCTACGGGATTCAGCAGTATGAACACGGCCTGACGCTGGGCAAAAACCACTTCTATCTGCAGCTTCACAACCATGCCGCGCAGCCCGTCAAGGATGCGCAGGTCAGCGCCCTTGTCAGCCGCTACGACACCGACGAATTCGATCAGACGCTTCAGGGCCGCTACGATGAAAAAGAGCAGCGGTACGTCTTCGGTCCGGCACTGATTGACCACGAGGGCCGCTACAAGGTGATCGTCCGCATCCAAAGCGCCGACGGCCTGACCGGCTATGTGGAAAAAGGTGTCTTTGCCCGCTAAGGAGGCCGCCGGCCTCGACACGCACCTGCTGGTTGTCCCCACAGCCCGCGCGCGGCGGGAGTACTACCGCCACGCCCAGGGCCCCACACGCAAAATCTTGGCGATGGATGAGTTTGAGTCCCGTCTTGCCGTCGTTGCGGGACGCACCTTTATCGACGAAACAACCCGGCTGCTGCTTTTACGGGAAGCAAGCCGGTTTGATGCCTACGAACAGCTGGGCATTCCCCGCGACTTTCTGGTTTTTTTAGAGCACGCCCCCTTTTTTCTGCGCTTTTTCGATGAGCTGGCCTACGAAGGCGTGCAGCCCGACGCGCTGCTTTCGGGCGACACCTACGCCGAATACGACGAGCATATCGCCGTTTTAAAGACCCTGCAAGCACGTTACCGCGCCCTGCTCGATGCGCGCGGCTACGCCGATGCGGCCGTTTTGTGCGAAGGGTTTGAGATCAACCGCCCGTGGCTTGAGCAGTTTGAGTCGATCGAAATCCATATCGAAGGGGCGCTCAGCCGCTTTGAGCACGCTCTGCTTCGGCGGGCCGCCGCCCTGCGCCCCTTAACGCTGCAGCTTCATCTGACCCCCTTTGATCAAAAAACCGCCGAAGCCTTCGCGCCGCTGCCGCTTAAAACCGGCCATCTGTACCGTCTCGATCTGGGCGCGCAAAAAATCGAGCAGGAGACGCCGCTGGCCGGGCCCAAGGGTTACCGCGTTTACGCCGTCAAGGAGCGACTGGCTCAGGCCGCCGCCGTGCAGCAGGCGGTTTTTGAACTGGCCGATCGCGGTTTTGACCCTGCGCGCATCGCCGTGGTGCTGCCCGATGAGAGCTTCGCCTCCGTTTTGCACCGCTTCGATCGCCACCGGATTTTTAACTTCGCCATGGGCTTTAGTCTCAAATTTGGCCCTTTTTACGCCCTGCTTTCGGCGCTGCACGAACGGTTAAAATCCACCGATCTGAGCGCCAGACTGCGTTTTGAACGGCTTTGTAAAACCCGCGAAACCCTTGCCTCGGTAAGCGCTCCGTTTTTTGAACAACCCAAACGGCGCCCGTCCAAGGAGCTGCTTGGATGGCTTCAGCCGCTCTGTGCGCTGGCGGACGAAACGGAACTGCCCAAGGTTCAAGAGGCACTTTTTACCCTTGAAAACATCCTGCAAGAGCCTGAAAACCTCACTCCGGCCGAGCTGCTTCATCTGTTCATGGAGCAGGTCGGAAGCCAAAGTCTGGACGATGCCGGTTCGGGCGCGGTGACGGTGATGGGCGTGCTCGAAACCCGCGCAACCGCCTTCGATGCAGTGATCGTGGCGGACTTCAACGAAGGATTCGTCCCCAAAGAGAGCGTCAAAGATATGTTTCTCAGCGCTCAGGTTCGCGCAAGTGCCGGTCTGCCCACCCGCACCGATCGGGCCGATCTGCAGCGTTCGCTGTATTGGCGGCTTTTTGCGGCGGCCAAGGAGCGCATCATCTTTTGCGTCCAAAACGACGCGGTCAAACCCAGCCGTTTCTTGGCGGAACTGGGCATCCAAGCGCCGCCCGAGCCCTTCAATCCCGAAGCATCGCTGCTCTTTACCCCTAAGCCGCTCACGCAAGTCCGGGACGAAAGCGCGATCGAGCTGGAAATCGACCTCAGCCAAAAACCCCTTTCGGCTTCGATGTTTAAAAGCTACCTCACCTGCAAACGGCAGTTTTACCACCGCTACATCGAACGACTCAAAGACCAAAGCGTGCTCAACGAACCGCAAACCGCCCAGTCGATCGGCACCTGTTTGCACGCCGCGCTGGCCGAAGGGTATCAAGCCTCCGGCGATATTCCGGCAATCAAGCGGCGGGTTTTAGAAAGTCTGCGCGCCCAAACCGCCGGCGATGCGCGGCTGGCCTTCGAGGCGCAATTGTGGCAACGGCGGCTGGAGGCTTTTTTTGAGCGCGAAAGCGTCCGTGCGGCGCAGGGGTGGCGGCCTTTGTTTTTGGAGGAGAACTTCACCGCGCCCTACGGCGGTCTGCTGCTCAACGGCCGCGTCGATCGCGTCGATCGCAACGAAGCGGGCGAACTGTGCGTGCTCGATTACAAAAGCGGCGCCCTCGCCCCCGTAAAAAACCCCGAAAAACAGAAAGATTTTCAACTGCTCTTTTACCGTCTTCTGCTGCAAGCGCAGGGCCACGACGATCCGGCGGCGGCCTACTACGAACTGCAAAGCGGCGAGCTTCACTACCTTGAAGAGCCCGAAACCCACCAAAGCGTGCTCGATGCCCGCCTGAGTCAGTACAAAGCGCCCCATCAGCGCTTTGACCGGTGCGAAAGCCGCGCGCCGTGCCGCTTTTGCGAATTTAAACTGCTGTGCGATCGGGCGGTGTGATGCGCTTTGAACCCTACCTCGCCTGCGAAGCCAGCGCCGGAAGCGGAAAAACCTGGCAGCTGAGCCTGCGCTACGCGGCGCTGCTCCTCATGGACACGCCCGCCGAACGGATTTTGTGCCTGACCTTTACCAACAAGGCCGCCGCCGAGATGCTCGAACGCATCAGCGAGCTGCTCGACCGGCTCGGCGACGCCCGCCATCAAGAGCAGCGCAAAATCCTCTGCGGCTGGCTCCAGATAAGCGAAACGGCGCTGCTTGACAAGCTGCCCCAAACCCGCAGCGGCTTTCTGCGCGCCCGCCACCGCATTATGACGATCGACGCGTTTTTCAACCAGATTCTTAGGCAGTTCGCCCTCCATTCGGGGCTTTCTCCGCTCTTTGAGATTGGCCCGACCGATCAAAAACTGCTGATCGACGCGTTTTTAAAAGCGCTAGAGCGGCAAAACCTGCTCGAAGACCTGCGCGCGCTGTGTCTGGAGCAGCACCGCACCCTCGAATCGCTCTACGAAGAGTTTGCCCGGCTTTACGCGCAGGAGGCGGAGATTGAACGCTTCAACTTCGCGCCCCAGCCCCCTGCCCTTTTGCACCGGCTTGAGGCCGAAGCGATGGCCGCCTTCGAAGCGGTGGGCGCCTTTATCCGCGACTGCAGCGCCGCCAGCGCGACCGCTCAAAATCTCGTGCGGGCGCAAAACATCCGGGAGGCGGCCGCCAAAACCTGGCTCCAGCGTGATCGTCTGGAGGAGTACACCTATTTTAAAAAGTGCTACCGGCCGCCGATGGACGACGCCTTTGCGCAGTTCAAACAGGCGCTAAAGGCGTGGTTTGCGGCCTCGGAAACGCAGGCGCTTGCGCGCATTTGCCGCCTGTACGCCTGCTTTGAACAGAGCCTGTCGGATTTTAAAAAACAGGCCCGCAAGCTCGACTTTGCCGATGTGACGCACCTGACCTACAAGCTGCTGACCCAGGGCGTGGAGGGGGATTTTTTCTACTTCAAGCTCGACGGGCGCATCGAACACCTACTGATCGACGAATTTCAGGACACCTCGACGGTGCAGTTTGAGATATTGCGGCCGCTGATCGAAGAGTTCACCTCCGGCATGGGCACCCCCGCCAAAGCATCGATCAAGAGCTTTTTTTACGTGGGCGACGCCAAGCAGTCGATCTACCGCTTCCGTGGCGGAAACCCTCACCTTTTTGCCGCGGTGCAGCGCAACTACGCCAATATCCGCCGCCAGACACTGGCAGTCAACTTCCGCAGCCTGCAGATGCCGGTGGATTTCGTCAACCGGGTTTTTGAGGGCAAAATCGACGGTTTTGTTCCCCAGAAAGCCCACCGCAGCGAAACGGGCTTTGTCAAAACCCGGCAGGCCGAGGAGCCATTGGAAGCGGCGGTTCAAACCGTTACCGAACTGCTTTCATCGGGCATCGAGGCGGACAAAATCGCTCTGCTGACCTTTACCAACGACGACGGACAGGCGGCGGCCGAAGCCTTGCTGCAGGCCCATCCGGGCTTAAGCGTCACCACCGAAACAACCCAGCTGCTCATCAACCAAAAAGCGGTGCGCGCGGTGATCGAAGGGGTGAAATATCTCTACTTCAAAGAAAACCTGCAGCTGGCCAACTTCAACGCCCTGCGCGGCGCGCCCCTTGACGAAGCGGGGTTTGAGGGGCTTGAACCGCTGCTGAATGAGCCGCCGCTCACCCTTGCGGCCGCGCTGATCGAGCGCTTTGGACTGTACGAACCCGGCGGCGGCGATCTGCTGCGCTTTTTGGAGTGGGTGGCCACCCTAAGCGATGTTGAGTCGCTGATTTTCGGCTACGAAAGCCTGACCCAAAACGCCGCCGGCGGCGAACGGCGCGGAGTGACGATTCTGACGGTGCACAAGTCCAAGGGGCTGGAGTTTGAGCACACCCTTGTGCTCGATCGCCTCGGCCGCCGCCAAAGCTCCGGCGGCAAGCTGATATTCGATCACGAGGGGGTTTTCCTAAGGGGTCTGGCCTGGCGGCAAAAGGGCCGCGAAGCGGTGGATGAGCGCTACCGCGAGCTTATCGAGTCCCAAAGGGCCGAAGCGGCGCTCGATCAGCTCAACACGCTCTATGTCGCCCTCACCCGCGCGCGCGATTCGCTCTATGTTTTTTACAAACCCTCCGGCTCGGATTTCGAGCCGCTGGAACTGACCGAGGGCGAATGGGGCCGTCCGCCCGTAGCTGCGCAAGAAAGCCGCCCCCAAACCCCGCAGCCGCAACCGTCCGCGTTCAACGCCCGGCCCCTGGGCCGCCAAAGCGGCGTGCTTAAAACCGCGCAGGCGGCCGGAACCGATCTGGGGGCGCAACGCTTCGGGCTGGCCCTGCACCACGCGCTCGAAACCCTGGGCGGCTTCGATCCTGCGGGGTTGAGCCTTGCAATTGAAGGGGCGCGCAACCGCTACGGACGGGACACCGACATCGGCGCGCTCAAGGGGAAAATCGCGCCGCTGCTTGTGCATGAGCCCTTTTTGGCTCTGGTGGCCCAAGGGGCGTTTTTGAAGGAGGCGCCGCTGATCGCGGGCGATGAGGCGGTGCGTCTTGATCTGTTGATCGATACGCCTTCGGGATGGATTGTGGTCGATTACAAAAGCGGCGGCGCGTCGCCGGAACACCACGAGCAGGTGCGGCGCTATCTGGCTCTGCTCAAGCAGACGACCGGGCGCGGCGGAAGCGGTTATATCGCCTACTTAGGGCACAATACGCGCCTTGTAAAAGTGGAGATGCCATGAAATGCGATCACTGCGGACTCGAATACGAGCCCGAACACTTTATTCACGAAGAGGCCGGCGGCAAAGCGTTGCACTTTTGCTGCAAAGGGTGTCAGGGGGTTTACCACCTGCTGAACGAAAGCCATCTGGAAAACTTCTACACGCTCAAGGGCAGCCAAACCCTCTCGCCGCCGCCGAACAAGCTTTCCGATACCGCCCATTTCGATACCGAAGCGTTCAAAACCCGCTATGTGCGCCAAAAAGACGGCCTGTGCGAAGTCAGCCTCGTGCTCGAAGGGATTCACTGCGCGGCCTGCGTCTGGCTGAACGAAAAGGTGCTCGATCGCCAGCCGGGCGTGATCGAAGCGCATATCAACTTCACCACCCACAAAGCCAGAATTCTCTTCGACCCGGAAGTTGTTGCGCTCAGCCGGATTATCGAAACGATCCGCGCCATCGGCTACGACGCGGCTCCTTACGATCCGGCGCTGGCCGAGGAGCGGGCGGATAAGGAGCGCAAGGAGTACTACACGCGGCTGATTATCGCCGTCTTTGCCACGATGAACGTTATGTGGCTGGCGATCGCGCGGTATCTGGGCTACTTTACCGGCATGGACCCGCAGCTTAAGGAAATTATCCATTTTGCGGAGTTTTTGCTGGCGACGCCGACGCTTTTTTATAGCGGCTGGGTCTTTTTTAGGGGGGCCTATTACGGCCTGAAAAACGGCTTTGTGACGATGGATCTGCTGGTGGCCACGGGCGCGACGCTCACTTGGCTCTATTCGATCTACGCTGTTTTGATCATGCATCATGAGGCCTATTTCGATTCGGTGACGATGATTATCACCTTCGTGCTGATCGGCAAGTTTTTGGAGGTGCGGGCCAAGAAAACCGCCGTCGATACGCTCGATAGCCTGATCGCCTCCGCCCCGGCGGAGGTGACGCGCCTTAAAAACGGCGAACGCGAACGGGTGACCCCCGAGGCGATTTGCGCGGGCGACCTGATTGAGATCGTCCCCGGCGAACGGATCGTCTTTGACGGCACGGTGCAAAGCGGCGAAGCGGCGCTGGATACCGCCAGCCTCACGGGCGAAAGCGTGCCGCGCACCGTCCGCGCGGGCGATCGCATACTCGGCGGCGTGCTCAATACCGACGGCGTTTTGACGATTGCCGTCGAAAGGGATTACGCAGCCTCGACCTTTAAAAGCATTATCACGCTGCTTGAGGAGTCGCTCAGCAACCGCCCGGCCATCGAGAATACCGCCAACAAACTCTCGCGCTACTTCTCTTCGACCATTCTCGCCATCGCGGCGCTGACCTTTCTGGGCTGGTTTTTCTGGCTGGAGGCCGGATTTGACCGCACATTGATGGTGGCCGTCAGCGTCATCGTGATCGCCTGCCCCTGCGCGCTGGCCTTGGCCACGCCGATCGCCACCGTGGTGGGCACGGGCGCGGCGGCGAAGCGGTTTATTCTCTTTAAAGCCACACGGCACTTAGAAACGATGGCCAAGGCCAAATGGCTGCTGCTGGATAAAACCGGCACCCTCACCCACGGCAAACCGCAGGTGATTGGCTACGAAACCTACGGCGGCTACGACCCCGCGCGGCTTTTGGGGCTGATCGAAGCCAGCGATCACCCTGTGGCCGTCGGCGTGGCGGGCTTTTTACAGGCGCAGGGCATCCGCGCCCAAGCCGCCCTCAACGTCCGCGCCGTTGCGGGCCGGGGCCTGAGCGCCGAAGGACTGCTCGGCGGCAACGCGGCCCTGATGCGCGACCACGGCATCGAAACGGGCGATGAACGCGGCACCCACTTTTTCTTCGCACAAAACGGCGTGTTAACGGCCCGGTTCGATCTGGCCGACACCCTCAAACCCGAAGCCAAAACCGCCGTGGAAAAGCTGCGCAAAATGGGGCTGCAAATCGCCCTGCTCACCGGCGATCACGAAGCCGCCGCCCAAACGGTGGCCGCCGAACTGGGGATCGAACACGTCCACGCCGGGCTTTTGCCGCAGGATAAAGCCGCGCTGGTAGAGCGCTACCGCACCGAAGGCATTACCGTGATGGCGGGCGACGGCCTCAATGACACCGTGGCGCTGGCCAAAGCCGATATCGCCATCGCCCTGCACAGCGGCGCGGATGTGGCCATCAACGTCAGCGACGTGGTGCTGCTGCGCGACAACATATCCGATCTGGCCGCCGCCTTTGAACTCAGCCGCCGCACCTACCGCACCGTCAAGGAAAACATCGGCCTGTCCTTCGCCTACAACGCGCTAACCATCCCGCTGGCGGTCGCAGGCTACGTCATCCCCCTGATCGCCGCGCTCTCCATGTCGCTTAGCTCGCTGATTGTGGTGGGCAACTCGTTTAGGATCCGGCGGGTTAAGAATTAACATTATGCAAATGCGCCTCACAAAAAACATACCGCTATTTTTTATTGTGCTCACAGTCTTTGTTGCATACACACTTATACTTCTTGTCTCAGGTATGCCCAACAGAAATGGCGTTCCTTTGTCTTTTATTTCAATTTATTATCTAGCAATCGTCCTTATTACTACCCTTCCAATTGCTTTTTACTATTCAAGAAAGAATCAGTTTCTGCTAAAGGCTTTTTCGGTTTTCTTGGTCGTTGATTTACTCTATCTTGTGTCACCCATTGAAGTTTACAGCCGGGGTGTAAATCTGTTTTTGTTTTTTCTGGCCTATCTGGCCTATCTTGGGTTCTCCCAGTACCTCATTGGCCTTTTTCTTACAAAATGGATAAAAATATTGATTGCAGTCATTTTTTACTCACCGGTCATTCTTGTAACACTCTTTTTATCGTTTAATCTTTTATTTCCGATAGCGGCTATCATGTTATCCGACAGGGTAATGGTTGACGAACGGATTAAACTCGACAACACTTACTTCATTGAAAAAATAGCTTGGGGCTGGGCAGCAAATAGTGGCGATGAAGCTAGATTATATAAAGTCCTTATTCCTAGCATTTTAAAACATAAAGTTGAAGTATGGAAAGGAGAATACATTAAAATTGATGCAGACCGATGGGCGGACGAAAAGTGCTTAATTATTTACCTTGATAGCAATTCGATCAAGTTTAAGATCGACTAAGCTGCTAAAGCAAATGGGGCAAAGGCAAAGCAAATGGGGACAGTTTCCAGCAAATGGGCAAATGGGGACAGGGCAAATGGGGCAAATGGGGACAGGCTACTTTTTATTATTGCCTATAGCTTCTTTTTTGATTTATGCCGCCACACGGTACCATAATGCTACACTCTGAACACGAATTGTTTTAGAAAGAACCTCCATTATGACCGATTTTCACAAACTTACCCCCGCCGATCAGGCCCGTTTTTCGCAGGTGTTAAACGATGCCGCAACCGCCATCGGCGGCAAGTCCTTTTTTCTCAGTCTGGTCGAAACCGTGCGCGGGGCCAAACCCGCCGTGATTATCAATCCCAAATGCACCTTCGAGTTCCCCCACGGACGGGTCAAATGGAACAAGGTGATCTTTCAGGACAAGATCGAACTGCTTGCCAAACGGGCCAAAGAGGAGTCGTTGCTGCCCCCCGAATCGGACAAAAAATACAAAACCGTTTTCAATATGGTGCGCACCCTTGGCCCCGTGCGTTTTGAGGTGACGGGTAAAATCCGGGGCGAGTATCCGGGTTTCGGTTTTGACGTGCTGAGCGAATCGGGCCGGATCGATCCGCTTTTTGAGGCGATTTTTCTAAGTCCCGTCGCCTTTAGCCGCGAAGCGTTCCGCTTTACCCCGCCGGAGGCCGAGCATGTTTGAAGATTCCACCACGCTCACCATGACCCTGACGCTGCTCATCTCCATTACGCTGGGGTTGATCGGTCTGGTGGCCTTTATGTGGGGGCTGCGCACCGGCCAGTTTGACGACGAGCAGCGCTTCACCCACGGCGCGCTCTTTGACGGCGAGGACGAACTCAACGCCGCGCGCGACCGGGAGGCCAAACAAAAGGCCGCCCGCAAACCCAAAGAGAATCCCCCCGCATGACCCCCATCGCACCCGCCGAAGCACGCACGCTTTACGGCCTCTTTTGCCGCCGGACCGAACAAACACCCGATCGCGTCGCCTACCGCTACCATGACGACAACAGCAAGGAGTGGCGCGCGCTTACCTGGGCGCAAACAGCCGATCGGGTTGCGGCTTTTCAGGGGGCGCTTAAAAACGAAGGATTAAATCCGGGCGATCGCGTCGGTATCGCACTGCGCAACGGCCCCGATTGGGTAGTTTGCGAACAGGCCGCGCTGGGGCTTGGGCTGGTCGTGGTTCCGCTCTATGTGGACGATCGGGCCGAAAGCATGGCCTATGTACTCGATCACGCCGCCGTCAAGCTGCTGTTTATGATCGATCAAGCCCACTACGATCGCCTGCGTCCCGCGCTCAACGATTTTGGCACGTTGCAAAAAATCGTGCTGCTGCGGGGCGAACACGCGGACGCCATCAGCACGTCCCTAAAACGCTGGCTTCCCGAAACAACGCCCCCGCTGGCCCCGGTGACGGGCCAAAGCGGCGATCTGGCCACGCTGGTCTATACCTCAGGAACCCTAGGGCGGCCCAAGGGGGTTTGCCTCAGTCACGCCAATATTCTCCACAACGCCCATGCGCCGCTGAGTCTCTTTAGCTTCACGCCCGATGACTGCTTTCTCTCTTTTTTGCCCCTGTCGCATATGCTTGAGCGCACCGCAGGCCACTATCTGCCCATGACGGTCGGCTGCACCGTGGCCTACGCACGCTCCGTTCAACTGCTGGCCGACGACCTTAAAACCGTGCAGCCGACGGTTTTAATTGCCGTGCCCCGCATCTTCGAAAAGGTCTATGCGCGCCTTAAGGAGCGGATCGAAACCGGACCCGCGCTCAAGCGGATGCTCTTTAATCAAACCCTTCAAACCGGATGGCGGCGTTTTGAGGCGGAGCAAAACAACACCCGGCCCGCAGCCGCCGATCGGCTGGCTTGGCCGCTGCTTGATAAGCTGGTGGCCGCCAAGATCCGCCAAGCGCTGGGCGGACGGCTCCGGCTGGCCGTTAGCGGCGGCGCGGCGCTGGGCTATGAGGTGGGTAGGCTCTTTTTGGCTCTGGAGGTTACGCTGCTTCAAGGATATGGCCTAACCGAAGCCAGCCCCGTCATCAGCGTCAATCTGCCCCAAAACAACGATCCTAAAAGCGTGGGCGTTTTACTGCCGGGGATCGAAGCCAAGCTGGGCGATCGCGACGAACTGCTGGTTAAAAGCCCGTGCGTGATGATGGGCTACCACCGCAACGAAGCCGCCACGCGCGAAGCCATCGACGCCGACGGATGGCTTCATACCGGCGATCAGGCGCGGCTTAATGGGGGGCGCATCTATCTGACGGGGCGCATAAAAGAGATTTTGGTGCTCAGCAACGGCGAAAAGGTGCCGCCCGCAGATATTGAAAACAGCCTCAAACTCGATCCGCTCATGGAAGAGGTGGTGGTTTTTGGCGAAGGGCGGCCCTTTATCGGCGCGGTCATCCGGCTTAACCGCGAACTTTTCGAGGCCGCCGCGCGCAAACTGGGTCTAGCGGCCGACCCAAGCGATAAACTCTTCAACCGCTGGCTGGTGCGCCACTGCAACGATCGGCTCCACGGTTTTCCCGCCTACGCCAAACTGCGCCGCACGGTGGCCGTCACCGATGAATGGTCTATCGAAAACGGACTGCTTACCCCGACCTTGAAAGTCAAACGGAACGAAGTTTTAAAGCGGTACGAAGAAAAAATTAAAGAGGTTTACGAAGCATAGAAGGAGGCCGTCCCGAAGGACGGCGAAGAAACTTAGAGGCCCTTGATGTGAGCGGCAACGGCTTCGATGTCCGCATCGCTGTAGGCGCCAACTTGGCCCTTCATCAATGCGCCCATGCCGTAGGCATTGAGGGTGCCGGCTTTGTAGCCCTTCAAAGAGGTTACGATAGCCTCTTTGGTCATGGTGGAGGGAGCATGACCCTTGCCCAGACCGGGTTTTTCGGCTTTAGCGCCGTGACAGGCGATGCACTTCTGATACAAAGCAGCGCCGTCAGCGGCGAAAGCAACGGATGCGCCTGCGATGAGGAACGCGGCAAGAACCTTCTTCATGTTGAAACCTTTGGGTAATGAAATGAAAAATTCAGTTTAACCCCCCCATTCTTTAAGGATGCTGAGTTCAGCGCACTAGCATTAAAATTCGGCAAAAATGGGAAATTGCGTGACAAAAGCACTTTTTCTGGACCGCGACGGGGTCATCAACGTCGATCACGGCTATGTCTATAAAAGCGACAATTTCGAGTTTACCCCCGGCCTTTTTGAACTTTTAAAAAGCGCACAGAAGGCGGGGTATAAGCTGATTGTCATCACCAATCAATCGGGTATCGGGCGGGGTTACTACACCCGCAGCGATTTTGAAAAGCTCACCCGCTGGATGCTGGTGCGGCTGCTCGAACAGGACATTACGATCGCCGGAGTTTACTACTGCCCGCACGATCCGTCCGCCCCCTGCGACTGCCGCAAACCCGCACCGGGGATGTTTTTGCAGGCGATCAAAGACCACAAAATCAACCCCGCCAAATCGTGGATGATCGGCGATAAAGAGAGCGACATCGACGCGGCGTTGGCGGCGGGGGTGAAAAACACCGTGCTGATCGCCCACGGCAAGGATGCTCCGGCCACAAAAGCTTCCTATACCCGTAATGACCTTTTGGCTACAATCGCGCTAATAAATTAAGGATTCGCCATGATTTACACCGATGTCGATCTCAACAACAAAACCGTTCTGATTACCGGCGGGGCGGGTTTTGTGGGCTCCAATATCGCCTTTCATCTTCAGGAAAACTACCCCGAATGCCGCGTCGTCGTTTTTGACGCCTTTGTCATGGGTCACTTCAAAAACCTGCGCGGTTTTCGCGGCGAGGTGATCGCCGGCAGCATCAACAACAAGGCCGATCTCGAACGGCTAAACGACTACAAATTCGACGTTATCTTCCACCAAGCGGCCATCTCCGACACCACCGTCATGGATCAAAAACTGGTCGTCGAGGTCAACACCAACGCCTTCAAAGACATTCTCGATATCGCCGTTAAACACGGCGCGGCGGTTGTGTACGCCTCCAGCGCCGGGACGTATGGCAACTCCCCGGCGCCCAACCGCGTGGGCGAAGGCGAATGGCCCGAAAACGTTTACGGTTTTTCCAAACTGATGATGGATCAGATCGCCTACCGCTATATGCAGCAGGAAAAAATCTCCATCGTGGGGCTGCGTTATTTCAACGTGTACGGCCCGCGCGAGGTTTACAAGGGCAAAACCGCGTCGATGATGCTGCAACTGGGTTTGCAGATGCTTTCGGGCAAAAAACCCAAACTCTTTAAATGGGGCGAACAAAAACGCGACTTTGTGTACATTGAAGATGTCGTACAGGCCAACATGCGCGCCATCAAGCCCAACCAGAGCGGCGTGTATAACGTGGGCAGCGGCCAAGCGCGGCAGTTTAACGAGGTGTACGGCAACCTTACCCGCGTGCTGGGTATCGAGGTTGAAGTGGAGTTTGTGGATAACCCCTGGGCCTTTTACCAGATGCACACCGAAGCATCGCTGGCTTGGACGCAACACGGGTTGAACTACGAACCCAACTTTACGCTGGAAGCGGGCATCGAAGCCTACGCCCCCGAAATCCGCCGCATCTGGGAGCAGGAAATCAAACAATGATTCGTCTCAAAAACAGCGCGCCTAAGGTGTTGGTCGTCGGCGATTTGATGCTCGATGTCTATCTGTGGGGCAAAACCGAGCGGATCAGCCCCGAAGCGCCGGTGCCGGTGGTGGAGGTGCATAAAGAGAGTGTGGTGCTTGGCGGCGCGGGCAACGTGATCAGCAACCTGATCAGCCTGGGCGCGCAGGTGAGCGTCGCGTCGGTGATCGGGCAGGATGAAAGCGGCGACGAATTGGCCGCCATGCTTCAAAACGCCGGGGTCGATACAAACGCGCTCATTCGCCAGAACGATCGCAAAACCTCCCGCAAAACCCGCCTGATGGCGACCCACCAGCAGGTGGTGCGTTTTGACCGCGAAAGCAAAGAGGCGATCGATCACAAAAGCGCCGAAGCGGTTTTAAAAGCCGCGCTGGGGGCATTGGAAAAGGCCGATATCTGCCTGCTCTCCGACTACGGCAAAGGGGTTCTAACCGACGATCTCACCCGCAAGCTGATCGCCGGGGCCAAAAAATTGAACAAACCCGTATTGGTCGATCCCAAAGGCCGCGACTACTCCAAATACAGCGGCGCAACTTTAGTGACGCCCAATCGCAAAGAGGCCAGCGAAGCGGTCGATCGGCCGCTGCCGACGCTGGAGGCGGTGGAGAGCGCGGGCCGTGAGCTGCGCGAAAAACTAAACCTGACTTATGCGATGATCACCCTCTCCGAAGCGGGCATGATGGTCGTTGGGGATAAAACGACCCATATCGCCGCGCGCGCGCAAGAGGTGTTTGATGTGACCGGCGCGGGGGATACGGTGCTGGCGGCGATGGGCGTGGCGCTCGCTTCCGGGCTGGAAATCGAAGAGGCAGCCCACTTCGCCAACACCGCCGCTGCGGTCGTGGTGGGCAAACTGGGCAGCGCGACCGTGACGCTCGACGAGATCGTCGAATACGATCAGTCGTTACATCTGCAAGAAAGCGGCGAAAAACTGATCGCCCTGCAAAGCGCCGCCGCAAAAGCCGAAAAACTGCGTAAAGCGGGCAAAAAAATCGTCTTCACCAACGGCTGTTTCGATCTGCTGCACCGCGGCCATGTGGAGTACCTCAAGGCCAGCCGCCGCGAAGGGGACGCGCTTTTTGTGGGGCTCAACTCCGACGCCAGCGTGCGCAAACTCAAGGGCGAAAGCCGCCCGATTGTGAATGAAGCCGATCGCGCCTATCTATTGGGCAGCCTAAGCTTTGTGGATTACGTCATTATTTTTGACGACGACACCCCGCTGGAGCTGGTCAAAGCCATCCGCCCCGACGTACTCACCAAAGGAGCCGACTACGCGGGCAAAACCGTGGTGGGCAGCGACTATGCAGGCCGCGTCGTTTTAGTCGATCTAGTCGAAGGCCGATCAACCACCAACACCGTGGCCAAAATTTATGAAAACAAGGAAAAAACATGTTAAAAAAATGGTTGCTTGCCGCTTTGATCCCCGCCACCCTAATCGCCCAGGAGAACTTGGTTTCCCTCAATCTCAACAACACCGATCTGGAGGTTGAATACGAGAAAAACCAACCCGCAGGGGCCAGCAGCCGTCTTTACTATGGCGTAGGCGCCCTCAATGCCGAAGACGAGTTTGAAAAAACCAACGTCATGCTCAGCGGCTACGTCTCCATTATGGGTCTGACGCCGGTGCCGGGCCTGGCAGCTTCGATCGGCTTCAAAGGCGTTACCGCGGCCGTTGACGTGGGCGGGGAAGATCTCACCGTGATGGCACTGCCCGTTCGTATCGGCGTGCTCTACACTCTGCCGCTCGTGGTTCGCAGCCATGTGGCCGGTTTTGTCGCCTATGCGCCCAAATCGCTGGCGCTGAGCGATTGCGAATCCTATACCGAGACCCGCCTTGAGGCAATTGTAGAGCCGATGGAGGGCGGCATGATCGTTTTGGGCTGGCGCAATATGCAGTTTAAACCCGACGGCGGCGGCACCTACGAATTTAACCGCTCAGGCTATCTGGGCGTAAAGATGCTGTTCTAATGAAACAAACAATCCTAGACGAACTCAAGGGCCACCAAGAGACCTTCGCCAAGGCTGCCGCTTTGGCCGATCCGCTTTCAAAGGCGGCGCAAGCTTGCATCGAGGCGCTCAAGCGGGGCAATAAAATCCTGCTTTTTGGCAACGGCGGCAGTGCCGGCGATGCGCAGCATATCGCTGCGGAGTTGACGGGCCGCTACAAGAAAGAGCGCCGTGGTCTGCCCGCCATCGCGCTGACAACCGACACCTCGGCGTTAACGGCCATCGGCAATGATTATGGCTATGACCGGGTGTTTGATCGGCAGGTTGAGGCGCTGGCCGTCAAGGGGGACGTGCTGATCGGCATCTCCACCAGCGGCAACAGCGTCAACGTCATCCGCGCCTTGGAAGCGGGCCGTGAAATCGGGTGCGTCAACATTGGCCTTAGCGGCCGTGACGGCGGTAAAATGGCCGCCTTGTGCGATGTGAATCTGATTGCCCCCTCAAACGACACGCCCCGGATTCAGGAAATTCACATCTTTGCGGGCCACACGCTCTGCCATCTGATCGAAGCGGCCTTTTAGCGCAGCAACCCCTTCAGTGCGGCGATCGCCTCCTGCGGAGCGATCGTCTCCAGGCAGTGACGGCGCAGATGCGGGCAGGGCTTACCCGGCGCACAGGGCGCGCAGTCGGCCTTTTTGTAAAGCAGTGCCGCCGCCGAACCCGCCAAAGGTCCGCTCAAAGCCGGATTGCCGGGGCCAAAAATCACCACCGTCGGAATCCCCAGCGCAATCGACATCTGCGCCAACACCCCTTCGGTCGCTATCACCCCCTTAAGCGAAGACAAAACAGCCCGCAACTGCAGCCAGGAGGCGCTTGAGGGTATCCGCTCAAAACGGTTTACGCCGTTGTAGCGCAGCACCTCATCCATCCGCTCCACCGAAGCCTCGGCGTCGGCAAGGCTGACAAGGGTCAGAGGATACTCCGCGCTTAGCCGCAGCGCGCTCTCCGCCCACCGGTGAGGCCCCCACTCCACAGGTGAGCCGGATGGTCCCGAAGGGATAAGCCCGATCGAGCCGGAAACGGGCGCATCCGCCCTGCCGGGCACCAGTTTCATGGAGGGGGTTTTGACGGGTTTTTGCCCGCTCAAAGCGGCAATCGGCGCAACGTAGTGTTCGGCGCGGTGAAGGGCCGGGTCGGATTTAAGCAGATGTTTAAAGACAAAGGGCGGCGTCAAAGCGGCACGGTAGCCCGCCCGCACGCCTGTGCGGATGCGGCCAGCCAGCCAAACGCTCCTTGTGGAGGCGTCCAGATTGACCACCGCAGAAAAAGGGCCGTAGTCGCTCAGCAGTTGCGAGATAAAGGCCGATGTTTGACGCCAATGGCGAAACACCGACGAAAATTCAAAGGGAACGACCGCCAAGAAGCGATCATCGTGGGTGAAGAGCGTCACAAGCGAAGGCGCGCAAAGCAGCACGATTTTTTCGCTTCCCCTCTGGCGGTACGCCTCGATCGCGGCGGTGGCAAAAATAGCCTCCTGCGGCTGCTGCGGCATGATGATCAGTATGCTCAACTTCCCGGCCCCCCTGAAAAACTGATGGGAATTTTAGCGGTTATCCTCTTCCACGGCCCTTTTGAGTTTGTCGGCAAAATCAGGCAACGCGGCACGGATACGAACCCACGCCGGAAGCAGCGGAATGCCGATCGGATCCTCAACAAATTCGCTGGTGGCTTTGCGGATCGCCTCCACAAAGGCCTCCACCGCCCCCACCTCGCCGTGACGATCGTAGCCCAGGCCATTGAGCATCGAAAGCGCGCTGTATTTATTGACCGCGCTGCGGGCCTCTTGCAGATAGGTGGTCAGCAGCGTGCGGAAAAAGGCGTCGCTCATCACAATGCCGTCTTGGCTGAGCACCCGAAACAGCGCCTTGGCGATATCCCCCGCCATGCGCACCAGCCCTTCATCAAAGCTGTCTTTTTTAAGCACCTGATGTTTGTGTTCGTAGCTCTCCATCAGCTCCGTTTGGCAGATGCGGGCGTTGTTGCTTTTGTGGTACACCTCCGAAAGCAGACTCACCTCCAGCCCCCAAGTGGGCGACACCTGAATACCCCGCGCCAGCGTACGCACAAAGGCAAACTCCCCCGAAAGGGCGTAACGGAAGCTGTCGAGATACTCCAAAAACGCATTGGTGCCCAAAATCGTTGTCAGCGACCTGATCAGCGGCGTGTAAAACAGCCGCGTCACACGGCCATAGAGTTTGTCGGAAACGCGGGCGTAATACCCCTTGGAAAACTCAAAATCGAGCCTTGGCGAAACCACGGGATAGAGCAGCCGCGCCAGCAGTTCGCGTTTGTAGTTGACAATATCGCAGTCGTGCAGGGCGATGGCAAAGGCGTCTTTGTCCGAAAGGATGTACCCCAGCGCCATCCAGACCGTGCGCCCTTTGCCCCGGATGCTCACATCAAAACCCGCCTCTTCCAGCTCTTTATAAAGCGCCTGCATCCTCGGCCCGTCGTTCCAGACGATATCCACCGGGGCTTTGAGCTGCGACATAATCTCTTTAACCTGCAAAAACTGTTCGCGGCTGGCGCGATCGAGCCCCAAAACCACCTTGCCCAGATAGCTGACGTTTTTGAGCTCTTCGATAATGCGCGGCATCGCCGGACCTTCAAACTCCGAATACAAGGCCGGCAGTAAAAGCGCAATCCCCCGGCTGGAGGCAAACTCCTCAAGCTCCGCCTCTATCTCCTCGATGGGCCGCTCACGCACCTTTTGCAGCGTGGTGATGGTGCCGTTTTGAAAAAAATCGCCCATTTAGACCTCCTTTTTCCACAGTTCGATCAGCCACGGTTTGTGTTTTTCGAACACCTGCGCCTGTTTGTCAAAGTAGGCTTCGGCATCCACGCCCGGATCGTTCAGCGCGCTAATGAGCGACGCGACGCGGGCGTTGTAGATGGGAATCAGCGTGCTGACCACCTTGCGCCGCTGCCGTTCAGCCCTGTGGAAATGCCATGCGTAACGGTAAACAATCTTCACCCAGATATCCGGCGGCAGGTAAAAGGATTCGCCCTCGGGCAGTTTGGCCAGCCTTTCGAGCGCCTCGAACTCCTCGGTCTCCAGATACTCCCGCCACAAAGCGCCAAGGTTGGCAAAACCGATCTTGAAATACTCAATCAGCGCTCCCTGACTAACCTCAAAGGGCTCGGGCTCGCTGCCCACATAGTCGCCAAAGGTAGGCACCTCCCGCACCTCGCCGATATTCATCCAGTACTCCGCGTCCTGCTCCATCATGGCGAAAATCGTGCCGACCACCTGATAAAACATGGGCGAAAGGTCTTCGGCGGGGTCCTTTTCGCCGTGAATTTTCACCCCCAGCCGGGTCTGGCAGACCTTGAAATTATTGACCAGCGCGCGGGTGGTCATCCAGATATCGATGCCAAACTTCGCCACATCGCTCTCCCAGATGTCCTGCGACAGATAGAACTTCACCAGGGGCAGACTCACCCCGAAATCCCCGCCGATGGGCTGGCGGATTTTGGCGCCGTAAAGGGCGCGGGTGAGGTTATAGGTGATGGTATTGGTGATGGTGCCGTCAAACTTGTAACGCTTGTAATCGGGGGCCACAAAGTCATAACCCTTTTCCAGCACCGGATCGAGCACGTTTCTGACCCATTCGGGGGTGATGGATTTGAGGTCCGAATCAAACAGTGCCAGCGCTCTGGCCTTCAAAAAGACCGCCGCTTCAAAAATCAGCCGAAAGGCGGTGCCTTTGCCCGGCAGCCCCCGGTAAATGGTGACCAGCTTCTCCACATGAAAGGAGCCGATCGCCACGTTTTCGGCCACTTCGCGGGTATCATCGGTGGAACCGCCGTCGCTAATCAAAATAAGCGCTTTTTTGTCGGGATAAAACTCCGCCAGCCCCCGCGAAACGCTCTCGATGACGTGGGCGACGCTCTCGGCGCTGTAGTAACAGGGAATCCCCACCACGATATCGACCGCCCCCAGCTTCTCGATCTGCCGTTGGGCGGGTTCTCTCAGCGCGGTATAAAAGCGTCCTGTTTTCATTTTTTCTCCTTGATTAAAATCACGCCCAAATCCATGACGTTGGTTCCGGTCGCGCCCGGGGCCAATAACCCGCCGGCGGCCTTAAAAAACCGGTAGCTGTCGTTGTTTTCTAAAAAGGCATTGGGATCCAGATCCATCTCCAAGGCCCCGCGCCAGCTCATCTCGTCGGCGATCGCCCCAGCGGCGGGGCTATTGCCGTCAATCCCGTCGCTACCGGCGCTTAGCAAACAGATCGAGCCGTCGCCCCCCAGTTCAGAAAGGGCGGCAAGGACCATCTCCTGATTGCGGCCGCCCTCGCCCGTGCCCCTAAGCGTCACCGTGGTTTCGCCGCCAAAGAGCAGCGCCGCGGGACGATCGCAAAAGCGCTGCCCTCTGGCCACCGAGATGAGCACTCTGGCCGCCTCCCGCGCCTCGCCTTCGAGCCGATCGGTCAGTACTGCCGGCGCAAATCCCAGCTCCCTGGCCCGCCGGGCCATCGCATCCAAGGCCCGCACGTTGGTGCCGATCAGATGATGCGACACGTGGGAGGCGGGCTGCTTGGGAGTTTCGCTCACCTCCCCCGACGCGCCGCAGATAAGATGGGCGCTGACGGCGGCGGGCAGTTGCACCCGGTAGCGATCGACGATCGCCAAGGCGTCGGCGTAGGTGGTCGCGTCGCGGTAGAGGGGCGCGGAGCCGATCGCCTCCAAATCGTCGCCGATCACGTCGCTGATGACCAGCACCGCCGTGCGCGCCTTGATAAAGCGCGCAAGCTGTCCGCCCTTGACCTGCGACAGATGTTTGCGCACGCAGTTGACTGCCTCGATCGGCGCGCCCGAAGCGATCAGGGCGCGGAAGGCCTGCTGCATCTGTTTAAAGCCGATCCCTTCGGCGGGCAGCTCCATCAACGCCGATGCGCCGCCGGAGAGCAAAAAGAGACAGGCATCCTCGCTGCCGGCCTCCTGCATGGCTTTGATAAGCGCCTTGGCCGCTTGAATACTGGTTTCGTCGGGCACGGGGTGACGTCCGGTTGCCACCGCAATCCGCTGCAGCGAGCCCGGAACGTTGGAGACGATCAGGCCGCCTTCGATCCGGTCTCCCAAAATCCGTTCGGCCTCCTGCGCCATCGACAGGGAGGCTTTTCCGGCCCCGAAAACAAACAGCCGTTTGCCAGGCAGCGGTTTGCCCTCCACATAAAGCGTGCCGTTTTCCACCCGCAGCGCCCGGCGCATCACCTCAGCGGGTTTAGCCGCTTCGACCCCCGCTTCCCAAATCTCCCGCGCCGCCTCACGAAGCTGCATACATCACCTCCATCACATCGGCCCAACCCTTGGCCCCGGCGTAGGGCGAACGGTAAAGGCCCGGTTTTTCATAGGGTTCGTAGCCCCCGGCCGGTTTGGCCACCAGCGCGGCTTTGTCCGCTACGGCCAGCATGGGCAGATCGTTGGCGCTGTCGCCAATGGCCAGCGTAACGGTTTTTTCTTGCCAAAGCATTTCATAGCGGGCTTTGATTGCCAAAAGCGCCCGGCCCTTGTTTTGCCCGGCGGCCAGCAGATGATAAAACCGCCCGCCCTTCGTCAAGGCAAACCCCGCCCGCCCCGCCGCCGCCTCAAAACCCGCCAGATCGCCGCCGTCGAATAAAAAGGGCTGGCTAAAACGGCGCATCTTGGCCAGCCGGGCCCGATCAAGGCTCAGTCCGGTGCGTTCGGCAAGGGTTTCGGGCGTCATTTGGCTTAGGGGAGACAGTTGGGCAAGGGGGGCGTTTTGTTCGATAAAGGCCAGCAATTCAGGGGCTGCGACGCCCAGCGCTTCGCACCGCCAACCACCCGGCAGCGCAGACAGATCGGGCGCGTGAAAGGAAGGCGGATAAAACACCCCGCCGCCGTTCTCCACCGCAAAGGGCGCATCGATGCCCAGCTCTTGCTGCAACCCCAGCACCTCTTCATAGGTTTTGCTGGTATTGAGAATCACCGGCACACCGGCGCTTTTGAGCCGCTTTAGCCACGGCGCAGCTTCATCAAAGCGGTAATCGTCGTGGTTTAAAAGCGTGCCGTCGAGATCGCTAAAAATCAATAACCTCATTTTTAGAGGGTAACAAAACCTTGCTAAATCGGTTACGGCAGCAGCGGCAGGCCCAGCTCTTTTAAAAATGTGTTGTGTTTTGCGGTGGCTGCTTTGATTTTTTCTTCGATCTCGCTCAGCGTTGCGTGGGTTGCAGCCAGATCGATCTCTTCTTCAGCCTGTGCTGTACTGATATAGCGCGAAATGTTCAGGTTGTAATCATTGGCGGCAATCTCGTCCATAGCCACGCGGCGGGAGTAGCGATCTTCCTCTTTACGGAACTGGTAGGCGGAAACGATTTTTTCGATATGTTCGGGCAGCAGGCGGTTTTGGCGCTTGCCCTTTTCGTAATGTTCGGCGGCGTTGACGAAAAGCACGTCATCGGGTTTTTTGCACTTTTTCAGCACCAGAATACACACCGGAATGCCGGTGGAATAAAACAGGTTGGCGGGCAGGCCGATCACGGTGTCGATATGGCCGTCTTTGAGCAGTTTGGTACGGATGCGCTCCTCCGCGCCGCCGCGAAAAAGCACGCCGTGGGGCAGGATGATCGCCATCGTGCCCTCTTTGCTCAAAAAGTGAAACCCGTGGAGCAAAAAGGCGAAGTCGGCGGCGGATTTGGGGGCCAGCCCGTAGTTTTTAAAACGAAAATCCTCGCCCATCGCCTCGGTGGGTTCCCAGCGGTAGCTAAAAGGCGGGTTGGCGACAATCGCGTCGAAGGTAATCTTTTTGGCCGGGTTTTGCTCCCGCAAAATATCCCAGTCGTTCACGAGCGAATCGCCGTGGCAGATTTCGAACTCCGAATCTTTGACCCCGTGCAGCAGCATATTCATCCGCGCCAGGTTGTAGGTGGTGATGTTTTTTTCCTGGCCGTAAATCTTGCCGATGCCGTGCGGCCCCATTTGGTGACGCACGTTGAGCAGCAACGAACCCGACCCGCAGGCAAAATCCAGCACTCTGTCCAGTTTGGGTTTTTTGCCGCTGGCCGGGTCTTGGCTGTCCAGCGTGACGATTTCCGAAAGAATCGTAGAAATCTGCTGGGGCGTATAGAACTCCCCCGCCTTTTTGCCGCTGCCCGCCGCAAACTGGCCGATCAGGTATTCGTAGGCGTCGCCCAGAATATCGCTGGAGGTCGAAAAGCCCGCGATCCCTTCGGCGATTTTTTGAATAATCGCGCAAAGCTTGGCGTTGCGATCGGCGTAGGTTTTGCCCAGCTTTTCCGAATCGAGATTGATCTCCGAAAACAAGCCCCGGAAGGTGCTTTCAAACGATTCGTTTTCGATGTATTTAAACCCGCTTCTTAGCGTGTTGAGCAGTTCGCCGTCCTGCCTGCGGGCAAGGTCTGCAATGCTGCTCCACAGGTATTCGGGGCGGATCACATAATGCACCCGGCGGCGCATGAGTTTTTCGAACTCGATCACGTCGCCCGCATTGTTTTCATACCACAGGCAAAGCGGCGAAAGACCCGGCGCGGCGCTTTGTGGCGGGTACTCCGCGCCCAGCTCTTTTTTGGCGGCGGCTTCGTAGTTGTCCGACAGATACCGCAAAAAGAGAAACGAAAGCATATAGTCGCGGAAGTCATCGGCGTCCATTGTGCCGCGCAGTTTGTCGGCAATAGCCCAGAGGGTTTTGCCTAGTTCTTTATATTCTTGTTCGCTCATTGTTTTTTATTGTCCTCATCATGTCTGGGTAGGGTTTTGGTGTTTTTCGCCAGCTTCTTTTCTTCGGTTTTCACACGACGTTCCAGCTTTTTGAGATCCTCTTCGGCGGGCAGTTTTTCCGGCTGAATGCCGCGCTGCGCCAACATGTCGCGCACACTCACATTGTTTTGGACATGCTCATGGGTGATTGCGCCTTCGCCCTGCAGGTTGGCGCGATCCACATTATGGTTGGTCATTTCGGTGGCGAGATTCTTGGCGGCGATAGTCAGGGTGGGCAGAAAGTCGGCCAGCGGACGGCTTTTGACGATGCCGTATTTGTCTTTCATTGCCTGCGTGGTATGCCCGCCAAAAAGCGCCTGATCGCCTTTGGATCGGATACGGCCAAAACCCGCATCGTCCACACCCCGCTCGTAGATGTTTTGCGACAGGGTTTTTTCCGATTCCCGCAGCCGGTCGCGGGCCTCCAGCCGGGCTTGGAATTTCATGCGATCTTCGATCAACTCCTGCTTGCGGGTCTGAACAGCAAAATAGCTTTGCGCAAAAGCAATCTCCGGCTTGCGCGGATCGCCGTTCTGGGCGATCAGGTAGCAAGCGTAGCGGGTAAGCATAAAATCGTCGATTTCACGCTTAGACCCGCTACCCAGTTCGACCATTTTCGTGACGCCACGAAAATGGTCAGAAGCCCTATGTCCGCTGGCTTCGCAGGATTCGATGGCGCGATTGATGGCAGTCTGGAAGTTCTCCCATCGGGCATAACCCAAAGGAACTTGCAGATCGCGGGCAAACCAGAATTCGACGCCTTCGGCATCGGCCCGCTGCACGGCGGTTTCCAGGGTTTCTTGAAGGGCTTGTAGTTGTTTATCCATGCCTCAATCCTTTCGGCCTTCATCCATGACCGGAAAAAGCTGCTGCATCAGCCCTTTTTTAGCGGCGGCTTCGTAGTTGTCGGAGAGATACCGCAAAAAGAGAAACGAAAGCATATAGTCGCGGAAGTCATCGGCGTCCATTGTGCCGCGCAGCTTGTCGGCAATGGCCCAGAGGGTTTTGCCCAGTTCTTTATATTCTTGTTCGCTCATAATATCGTCCCTTTATGATATTCAATTCTATTTTTTAATCTACTAATTCAATATAAGCCCATACAAGACCTAAAATTACTCATATCGTAGCCACGCAGTTTAAATTTGTAATTGATTTTTCAAACTCCAATCCATTGGAAAAAACTAATATTTCATCACCTATTTTATTAGATGTCGAATGCTGAAGTTTGTATGACATCTTTCTGTATTTTCGATACATATCTATAATGGCCCCTTCGTAATCATATGACAATAACCAAGGCGCAGATAAAGAAGCTATATTCTCAGATAGTCTAATGTGATCTTCCATTTTATAAAAGTTTAAATATAAATTCGATCCTTTTTCGAAGTATGGCGGATCAAGATAAATGAATGAGTTTCTATTTTTAAGACTATATTCAGACATTAGACGAATTCCGTCTTTGTTTGTGACATCAATTCGGCTAGAAAATTTGCCAATTTTTTCTATTTTTTTTATTAACTCATGTCTATTATATCTAGCATCAATTTTATATTGTCCTGTTTGCTGGATGCCGCCAATGACACCGCCATTAATAACTCCGGATACATTTGTTCTATTTAAAAAAAAGAATGCCGTTGCCAAATCAAAAATATTTGAATTATTCTTGTTTTTTATTATTTCTTTGGAAAGTTTCCATGTATCGATATTAACAGGGGTTTTGTCAATCCAATCAATCAGGCGATTTGTCTGAAGCTTGCATGTCATCCAAAAAGAATAAACCATGGGATCGAGGTCATTAATAACAATGCTTTCTGCATATTCCTCATACAATAAACGCAAGGCAAGTCCAGCCCCGCCCGCATAAGGCTCAACGTATCTGCACCCAACAATTCCATTCTCCACGAGCAAACTCGAAACAAAAGGAAATATCCGTCCTTTTCCGCCGGGGTATCTTAACGGAGAGTGCGCTACGCTCATTGTCTTTTACCGTGGCTGATTCCAAGAATAGCGCCTAGGATGACTGACATCGCAAGAGCTTGTTCTTCATTTCTGGAATTGACATAGTCATGGGCACCGGTTTGAAACAGCTGAACAATTTTGTTTTTCTCTACGCTCTGATTGGATAAAGATGTTTTACTGTCTTGATCAAGATTTTTCTTAGCTTGGTCATAATTATTGGTGAGATAATCATTCAAGTTCATCTTAACTTCTTTTGCCGCAGTTTCAGCAAGTAGCCTTAGAGACATTCTAAAAAGAACAATAAAATCGTCCGAAAGATTCTTTTTTTCTGACAGGTAAAATTTATAGACACTTTCAATATCTCTATATAGATTGTTTACGTGCCCGCGTTTGAGAGAGAGGGTTCCGCCAAACACAGGAAGCCCGTGCTTTTTTATTCTTTGAGTTCTTGTACCCTGAGAATCCCCCGCAGCCAAACCATTTGCTTGTGGAGCGATAACACTTGGGCCAGATTGTTCACTTTTAGACAATGGAGTCAAAATTGCCTGTTCGACAAAATCTTTCCCTTTTTTTGCATCGTAAACAGAATCGACCT
Organism: Campylobacterales bacterium; assembly: GCA_050251635.1. Classification (GTDB taxonomy): domain Bacteria; phylum Campylobacterota; class Campylobacteria; order Campylobacterales; family SZUA-545; genus JBFWML01. The sequence goes on from JBFWML010000011.1 coordinate 35,898, forward strand.
TTTTGTCTCTTAGTTCAAGCACTACCTTTCTCAAGTTTTCGAGATTATTAAAGATAAAGTGCTCCCCATTATTGTTTATTGAAAGCATTGATTTAACGTCTTTAAAGCTCAAAAGACGATCTAGTGTTGTTTTTTGGATACGCTCTTTGTCATCTTTTGTTATAGCTTTTTCGTGCATCAGAAAATCAAGCGCCTCCACCCCAATAGATGGCTTACTCTCGAAACGACTTTTCTGTTCCGAATTCCAACTAATTTGACCCCTTCCACCTTGCTCTCCACCATGGTTAATAGCCACCCAGTGACGAATGGAATCCCGATCTTCAAAAACTACACACCCAGCTTCGGACGGTATGCTTCCATATTTCTTAAGAATCGCATCAATTTTATTCTTAATTTTTGGCATAAAATCTGCCAAACTTGGAGTCTCAAGAATTTTTAACGCCGTCACCCTTCTATTGCCATCACCATCAATGTATCTCGATCCGCTCTTGAAAAGAATGAGTTTTGAGCTTGGATTAAGCCCTTTCTCATAAATATCAGCCGCGAGACTGACAATTTTATCCCCTTGATCGCGAAGCATGGACTGAATAGCATCTCTCTGGTTGGATACAGGCGGAAAGCGCGGGTTGTTTACATCCAAATCAATCTCGCTAATTTTTATGGTCTTTTCTTCATACGCTGGATGACTCATAACGGATTCTCCTTTGTGGATGGAAAGAGCTGCAGTATTAGCCCTTTTTTGTGGGTTTTTAGGGTTTCGAGTTTTTGGCTTTGCGCGGCGATCAGATCGTCGATCGAAGAGAGACAGTCGGCGATTTTTTGCTGTTCGTCCTCACCCTGTGGAACGGCGCATGCAACCCTCTCAAGAACCTCAATTGAAAGACCAGGTTGAGCCTGTCCGGTTGCAAACTTGTTTAGGTTAAGAATATTCAGATTGCAAAAGAGCCAGTCTGTGCTTATCCCCGTTTTAGGTGTTGCCACAACCGCATGCTCGGTAGCATAGAAGTCGCCATCAACGAAATTGATATTTCCACAAAGAGCCCCTTGTCGCCCAATAAGTGAGTATTTTCCTGATTGATTAAAGGTCTTTGTGTAGCCGCGCAAGCCGTTACCACCAAAGCACGGATAAAGCCCCTCTCCGTAGTTTTCGAAAATCGCTGCTGCCGAAATAAACTTTCCAGCTTGCATTTCGCAAGTGTCGCCAAGCGTTTTTTCTTCCCACTCCGGCGCGTTTTGGAATTCGGGGAAGCGCAGGCGGGGGACGGTTTCGCCCTCGCGGGGGAAAAGCTGCTGCATCAGCCCTTTTTTGTGGGTTTTGAGGGTTTCGAGCTTTTGGCTTTGCGCGGCGATCAGATCGTCGATCGAAGAAAGACAGTCGGCGATTTTTTGTTGTTCTTCTAGCGCACGACTACCCTGTGGCAAGGGAACAGGCAGAGCCAACAGATCGTTATTGTCGATATTGAGCGATCCATGTGCGCGTGCGCCTACAGTAATAAAGTTTCTAAGCCATTTGCCATGCAGATTCCCAAAGAATAGATAGTCAAGATATTTTGGGAAAACAATGTTTGAATTGATCCGAAAACAAGTAAATATGCTGTTTGGGACGGCCCCCGGCTCTTTGCCAGAATATAACCCAATAAACCCTTGCGGATACTCCTTAGTTGCGCTCTTGTTATAAGCAAAATCGTTGTTTTTAATAACCAAATAGCTCTTGTATTGCGAACCAGCAATTTCGCGACCAAACTTTTCCAGCTGAGAGACCAGCCCAATGCCAGCAGCAACACTCATGAGTGTATATTTGTTGTTACCCAATCTCTCGCGAATAAGAGCCGCGAATTTACTCAATTCCATCTCTTCCCACTCCGGCGCGTTTTGGAATTCGGGGAAGCGCAGCTTAGGCGTTAAAGTTGCTTTTTCTACACCGGCCATTTATTGACGATCTCCGGTTTTGGTTTCAAGCTCTTTGATTTTACTCATTAGGTATTCCAACCAGTCGTGCGCCCCAATAGGCTCTCCCCCGCTTTTCCAAAAAGAAATAAGTTTGAGATTGGGACTTTGCCTTGCTGGTTCTACGGCCATTGCCTTTTCTTGCGTAGCGAGATAGCCGTTCACATCGGCACTGATTCCCATGTGCAGCAAATCCGCGCCATGCGTGGGGTGCGCTGCGGCAAGCCCGGTTATTTGTTCCAGCCGTCCATCCGAAAAACCAGCATTATCAAAATTAGAATTATTCGACCCAAACCCAAACACAGGCTTGGGAGAAAAGATTGTCAGACGGGGCAGAAGCGCTTCGCAAAAATTTCTCAGTTCCGTTTTTGTTGGATAAGCTCTTTCTACTTCTTGCTTAATAAGCAGCGTAATCCCAAATTCGATCGGCAAACTTCTTTGGTTCGCTTCGCTTATTGGATCAATCTTGTTTTTCATGAAAAAGTCAAACATATTGCAATCAAGAATAACTTTGGTTTTATTGCTCATGTCCGTCCCAATACAAACCGCGCCTGTTCGCGGCGTAGCATTTCGTAGGGGGTCATAAAGCGCAGGTCAAGACCGATGCAGACATTGGGGATTTTGATTCGTTTTGTGGAATTTGCGGCTGTTTCGTGGGTCACGATCACGCTTTGGGTTGCCAGAGCATGGGCAATCAGGTAAAAATCCGCCACTTGCAAAAAGGTGTTGATCGCCGCCGGTTCGTAATTTTGCGCCATCACCCAGCTATTGACTCTTCCAAACTGCATAGCGGTTTGCGGATCGGTTTTTTTAAACAAGCCGTTAGGCTGCCTCTGCGCCCACTCGGTGAGTTCGTCAGCTCCGTTAGCCAGCTCATCGGCCACCTTATCGATGCTAAAAACCTTTGCCGCTGCGTTTTGCTCGACAATCCAGTCCCAGAACGCCGGGCAAAAATCCAGCCCGTATTGCAGGTTTTTGGCCTGAATAAACACGTTGGCATCCAGCAAATAACTCATTGCAACACCTTTAGCTCGCGGGCCGCCTTGTAAAAAGTAGCGTTTTTTCGCACGCCCAGCAGGCGATACGCTTCCTGAAAAAGTGTTTGCCCTTCCAGCGTACTGGCCAGCACCGCCCGCGCGAAACGCTTGCCGATCCGCGCGCCAAGGGTGTTATAAAAGTTGCCGCCGTTGTTGCCGCCGGAAGCATCGATTTCTTCGATCCGCATCAGCTCTTCGCGGTAGTGTTGCCAGAGCGTTGTTTCGTCGATAATCCGCGCATCAAACAGTCGCCGCAAAGCCACCAAAGTGCTGACCTTAAAAGCTTTTGCCAAGTGTTGCATCGCTTCGGGCACGGACATTTCCGGCCTATAGGCTTCCCGCAAGGCCGCCAGCGGCATGAGCACTTCGGCGGCTACCGTATTGCACCAACGCTCAATATCGCGCTCAGGCAGGCGACCCGTTTCGGTGTTGGAAACGCCGCTTTGCCCCAGCCATAAATGCGCCAGCTCGTGCGCAAGCGTAAACATTTGCGCCGCCTTGCTGTCGGAGGCATTTAAAAAAATGAGTGGAGCGCGATCATCGGCCAGGGCAAAGCCGCGAAACTCTTCAATCCTTAGTTTTCTGTGGGAATTGCTGCCGACAACCGAGCTGACCATCACCAATACGCCGATCGTCTCGGCTTTGGCGACAAACTGGCTTAACGCCTCGCCCCAGCTTGACATTCGGCGGCGCTCGTCCAAAGAAAGGTTTAGTTTTTGGCGTATTTTCTCCGCCACGCCTACCGGATTTTCTTGTTGCGTCACGCTGCCGACAAAATCCAACGGCTCAAATCCGTACAGGCGCGTATAGTCGCGGAACCAATCCTGCCGCTGCTGGCAGAGGTAGAGCGTATCGAGCAGATCGGGGCTTGGTCGAACCGCGCGATCGGACAAGGTGCGAAAGTCTGGGATCGGCAAGGTTTCTTGCATGGGTTCAGGCAAAAACAGATAGCCGATCGGCACATGAACCGCGTGTGCAAAATCTTCCAACTGCTTAAGCGTGGGCTGAGATTTTCCCGTTTCCCATTCGGCCAACTTCGGAAAACGTTTTGCCAACGCAAGCTCATCAAGTCCGGCACGTTCCCGCGCCCAGACGATCAGATCAGGTTTGACAAAAACGGTGTTATTGTTCATACGCGCCCAATCCCGAAATCTCTCGCCCCTGCGCCAGCTTATGCAGTAGCGGCGCTAAATCTTCCATCAACGCCAGCTCCTTTTGCGTGCGGGCTTTCCAGCCCAAATCCAGCGGCGCAAGCAGATCGCCAAGCTGTTCGCCATCGAAAATCATGCGGCGCATGATACCATCCGTAAAGGCTTGAAGCGCCGCCGCTTGAAGTCCGTGTTTGGCGGCAATTTCCGCCAGCCGGTTGGCGTTTTTTTGGGCCTTGAACCGTTCGTAACCTTGGCGGATTTCCTGCTCGTTTAGGCCCTCACCCGCTTTGAGCGTGTCGATATAGGCGGCAATATCTTCGCGTTCGTCCATAAACTTCGCATCGGAGGCAATCAGGCCGATCAGCTCCGCGCGGGTCATCTTGGATTTGCCGGGCTTGGCTTGGGAGTAGCTTGCGATCAGGCTCATAATATAGTCGTAGTCGATCACCGCCGAAGCGAACAACACAAATTCGAAATCAAGCTGCTGCACCGCAGGAGCGGCGTTTTCGCCCTCTTTACCCTGCTGGGTTCTGAGGCGCTGGGCGGTTTCTAAATACACGCCCCTAAAGGCTTGCAGCCGATCGGGCGCGATGACTTGATTGATGGCGGTTTTGTTTTCGTCGGTCAGATCGGTGTACTGATCAAGCTGGGTTTTAAGCCGCTGAACCTCTTTAAACAGGTTGATAAACTGGCTGCGCATCGCGTCGCCCTTGAGGTTGGCGACCTCTTCGGGCGCGCTTCGCAGTCCTTGGGAAATCATAAACTGATCAAGCGCCTGCGTCGCCTGTTCCAACTTGCCGATCACCACCGGCGCGGCGTCCACCAGCCAGATTTCCTTGGCGCGTTCGATCTTTTCGCCGGAAAAGAGCGCGATCGCCTCTTTGACCGCCTCCTCCTGCTGGCGAAAATCCAGCACATTGCCGTAGGGCTTGGTGTCGTTGAGTATCCGGTTAGTGCGGGAAAAGGCTTGGATCAGTCCGTGATATTTGAGGTTTTTATCCACATAAAGCGTGTTGAGATAGTGGGAATCGAAGCCTGTCAGCAGCATATCCACCACAATCGTCACGTCGATCTTTTCGGCGTGTTTGACTTCGGGAAACTTCTGATCTTTGATGCGTTTTTGCACATCCTGATAATAACCGTCGAAATTGGCCAGCTTGTGATTGGTTCCGTACTGCGCGTTATAGTCCGCGATAATCGCTTTGAGCGCCGCCTTTTTTTCGTCGGGCGCTTCCTGGTTGTCCTCCCGCTCCTGGGGCAAATCTTCCTGTATCTGCCGCACGTCCTGATCGCCTTCGGCGGGCGGCGAAAAAACGCAGGCGATATTCAGCGGCACGAAGTTTTCGTCCTCTGCCAGCCGTTCGGCCTGAAGGGTTTTAAAAAGCCGGTGGTATTCGATGGCGTGGTTGATCGAAGCCGTTGCCAGAATGGCGTTGAATTTGCGGTTATTGGTGGCGGCGTCGTGTTTTTCCAAAATGGCTTCGACAACCGCTTTTTGGGTCAGCGTTTCGCCGGGTTTGGGTTTGTTTTTGCCTTCGGGTTTGTAGTAGTCGATATGAAAGCGCAGAACGTTGCGATCTTCGATGGCGTGGGTGATCGTGTAGGCATGAAGCTCTTTTTGAAAAATATCTTCGGTTGTTTTGATCGACGCCTCTTCGCCTTCGATTATCTGCTGGCTTCCGTTTTTGTGGAAGATGGGCGTTCCGGTAAAACCGAAAAGCTGCGCGTTGGGGAAAAACTCTTTGATCGCTTTGTGGTTTTCGCCAAACTGCGAACGGTGGCACTCGTCAAAAATAAACACCACGCGCTTTTTGCTCAGAGGCTCCAAACGCTCTTTGTAGTTGCGACGGTTGCCGTCATCCAGCGCAAGGCCGAGTTTTTGAATGGTGGTCACGATCACCTTGTCGGCGTAATCGCTCGAAAGCAGCCGCCGCACGAGGGTTTCGGTATTGGTGTTTTCTTCGACGCAGCCCGCCTGGAACTTGTTGAACTCCTCGCGTGTTTGGCGATCGAGGTCTTTGCGATCCACGACAAACAAACATTTTTCAATATCCGGGTTGTCTTTGAGCAGCGTTGACGCCTTGAACGAAGTGAGCGTTTTGCCGCTCCCGGTTGTGTGCCAGATGTAACCGTTGCCCCGGTTTTGATGGATGCACTCCACAATCGCTTGCACCGCGTAAACCTGATAAGGCCGCATCATCAAAAGCTTCTGTTCGTTTTGCACCAGCACCATGTAACGGCTGATCATCTCAGCCAAAACGCACTTGGCGAGGAACTTTTCGGCGAAGGTATCCAGAAGGGTGATCTTTTTGTTGTCCTCACCGGCAAACTGGTAAACGGGCAAAAAGCGCTCATCGGCGTCGAAACTAAAATGGCGGTTGTTATTGTTGGCGAAGTAATAGGTATCGCTGCGGTTACTGACAATAAAAAGCTGCACAAAACAAAGCAGCGTGCGGGTATAGCCGTTGCCCGGATCGTTTTTGTAATCGACAATCTGCTGCATGGCGCGGCGCGGGCTGATCGCCAGCGTTTTAAGCTCGACCTGCACCACCGGCACGCCGTTAATGAGCAAAATCACATCATAACGATGAAAACTGCGATCGGTATTGACGCGAAGCTGATTGACCACCTCGAAACTGTTTTTGCACCACTCTTTGATGTTAACCAGCGTGTAGTCCAGCGGCGTTCCGTCGTCGCGGGTAAAGGTGTTGCGTTCGCGCAGATGGCGGGCGGCAAGAAAAACGTCGGGGTTGATGATCTGTTCCATCAGCCGGGCGAATTCGCCCTCCGACAAACGCACCCGATTAAGCTCTTCGAATTTTTCCCGAAAGTTTTTCTCCAGCGCCTCGCGGGTGCGAATGTCCGGGCGGTAGATGTACTTAAGATCGGTCAGTTTTTCGATGAACTCTTGTTCGATGCGGTTTTCGTTTGTATTCATGGCAACCAATGGTTATTTTGATGTTTCGGTGGATTATTTTAGAAAAGCAATATATATTCCTGTAATGCCATCTTAAAGTGATGTGCCTTGATGTTATTCATCTTCACCCACCCCCTCTTGCCCGTTTACCAAACCGAACACCTCAATGCGATCGGGCCGGATACGGTAAACCAGCGTATAGCCCTCCACGATCAGATCGCGGATGTTTTCGTCATCAAAATAGATTGAACGCTTTGCCATTTTTGGCATCCGGGGCGTATGGGAAAGGGCTTCTTTGAATCGGTCTTTCAGGCGGAGTGCGGCGGTCGGGTTATCGCGGGCGATGTATTTGAGTTGTTCGCCAAGCCGGAGCATAAAACTCCGCTTGTAAACGATTCTCATCCCTTTTGCCCAAGAACGGTATCCAAATGCGCCCAGAACTCTTTTTCTTCCACAACCGGCGCGCCCCGATCCAGTTCGTCCAGCTCGGCTTTCAGCTGGGCGCAATCGGCAGCAAAACCCCCGCCCACGATTTCGATCTCTTCCCGGGAAAAATGGGACAACAGCCAACCGAACTTCTCTTCGACACTGTCGGCGATTTTCAATGTAACCGTCTTCATTTCCCCTCCTAAAGCGTTTTTTACTATAACAAAAACGGCTTAGAAGCGGTGCGCCTTGATATGGTTCACAATCTTCCACGCATGGTTTAAGGAAGCCGCGATTGAGCCGCCGACTTTGGCGGCGATGTCTCCGGCGACGTATAGGCCCGGCACGGTGGTTTGGTGGAATTCGTCGTGGATGGCGTGACCCTGATCGTCTAAGGCGATCTGACAGCGTTTGAGAAAGTCTAACGGCAGCGCGCCGCCGAGCGCGTAGATGATGCGGTCATACGTTTCGCGCTCGCCGTTTGCGAAGTTGACCGCCGCGCGGCCCCCTTCGTCGTGCAGGCTTTCAATATCCACGCCCAGTTTCAGGCGGATCTTGCCGATGCCCGCATGGTGCTGGATAATACTTTCGTTGACGGGATTAAGCCTTGTGAATTTTTCGCGGCGGTAGGTGAAGGTGACGTTGTTGGTGTCGCTCAGATAGTGGGCGTACTCCGCCGCGCTATCGCCCCCGCCCACCACCAGCACGGTTTCGTTCTGGCCGCATTTGTCCAGGTTAAAGTGGATGCGGTCTTTAAGCGTTACCGGCAGCGCGTAGTCGGGTTTGTTGGGTTTGCCCATATTGCCGATGGCAATAATGACGTTGCGGGCCTTGAGGCTTTCGCCCGAAGCGGTGTTGATCGTAAAGGGATCGCCGGGGATGACCTCGGCGATTTCGGTGTTGAAGCGGGTTTCGATGCGGTGGCTTGAAATCATCGCGTCAAACAGCTCGATCGTGCTCTCCTTGGTGCCGTCCATAAAGTGTACGTTGCCTTCGATCGTCACCTTTTGACCGCGCCAGTCCTTATCGACCCGTTTGTTGTCCTTGTAGAAAGTGCGGATGGTGGTGGAGTGGTTGGCCCCCTTCTCAAAGAGCACCACATGCTCAAGCCCCAGCACGCTGGCCTCCACCGCGCTGGCAATCCCCGCCGGGCCGCCGCCGACAACGGCCAGATTATAGATGCGTTCCATCTCGTATTCCTTAGATAAGTCTAAGAAATATAATACAGTTTGCGCGTTTAATCAGATAGCCTAGCGCCGGTTACCAGCGGTATCCCAAACTGAGCAGATAGGTCCGATCGAGTTTTTGCAGACCCGGCTGGGGCGGCACGCGGCGGTATTCGTCCCGGCGCTGCAGCGTCGCGCTCAGCTGCGCCATCAACAGCACGCGCAAACCCGTCTTGGCCGCGACGCGGTAGTCGTCCTCTTCAAAAAACCAGTGGGTTTCGTGTTCGTGAAAAAGCTCGGCGCGGCCCTCAAGCACGGTGTGCCGCGCGGTCAACTGCCAACGCCCGGCGGTGTTTTGGCGATCGGCGCTGTTTTCCAGCCGCTCGTCCTGACGGCTCAAACCGCCGTCAAGCGCAATTTGTGTCTGCGCGCTCTCAATAAACTGATAACCGGCCCCAAAACCCAGCTCGCGCGTGAGAATCACCGACTTCACCCGATCGCTTTGCAACGCGCCCGAGCCGTAGAGATACCACCGCTTGCCCACAAAGTAGTCGTACTGGTAGCGCCCCTGCCGCAAGGATTCGATACGCACCCCTTCGCTTTGCTGATCGGCGACGGAGGCTTTGAGGGTGTGGCGGCTGTGCAGGGCGCGCAAAACCCATTCAAAGTCGATTCGCTGGCTCTCGCTGCGGGCGTTTCCGGCGGTTGTCTGCAGGGCCATATCCAAAAATCCGCTCTGAACGGTTTTGTTGACATCGGCAAGGGGCACAATCCGCTCCACCGACGCCAATGGGTAACGGCGGCTTGCCAAAAGCGCAAAGCCCGGTTCGAAACGGAGCATCCCCTCTGCCGGATCGCCCTGTTTGGGCGTTAGCCGCACCGGCGCTTCAACCGCGCCCGACCGGATGCGATCGGCCCTAAGTGACACCGTGGCCGCATAGTCGGTCTCCACCCAAACCGCGCCGCCTTCAAAGCGTAAAAACTGGCCCGAAAGGCGGTTGTTTTCATCCATCTCGAAGCTCGCCTGGGCGGCATAGAGGCTCAAAGCGGCGCACAACCCGGCGATCAGCGCCCTCAAAACCCGCTTCCCAGATGGTTCATAAAGTAGCTCTCCACGCCGGCGGCAATCCCGGCGGCGACGGTTTTTTGATAGGCATCCGAGGTCAGCCGCCGGATCTCCTCAGGATGGGTCAGATACCCGATTTCCACCAGCGCGGCGGGCATCTGCGCCCCCACCAGCACCCAAAAGGGGCCTTCGCGCACCCCGTTATCCTGCGCTTCCTTAAAGCGCGTCCGCACGCTCGAAAGCATCCCGCGCTGCAGATCGATGGCCAGTTTATTGGAGGCGACAACCATCTCGCGGTTAAGAAAGTTCAAAAAAGCCTCCTGGGAGTAGCGCCCCATATTCTCCACCACCACGCTGTTCTCCAGCGCCGCCACATCCTTGGCCCGATCGCTCCGGGCTGGTGAAAGAAAATAGGTTTCAAGCCCCTGCAGCGTACGGCTAAGCGGGCTGGCGTTGGCGTGAATGGAGACGAAGAGATCGGCCTTGACGCGGTTGGCCAGCCCGGTGCGATCCTGCAAGGAGACATACACATCCCGATCGCGGGTCATCAGCACCTCAAAACCGCGCTCTTTCAAAATCCGCGCAGTCTCCAAGCCCACATTGAGCACAATCTCCTTTTCCCGCACACGGCCCGAAAGGGCGCCGGTGTCCCGTCCGCCGTGGCCCGGATCGATTACCACCGTCGGCTTGTACCCGCCAAAACGCTCCCGGGGAGCCTGGGGTTTGGGGGCGGGTTCGGGGGTTTTTTTATGCGGTGTTTCGGGGGCTTCAAGGTCGATCACAAGGCGGTTTTGCCAGCTTTTGACGCTGATATTAAAGGCGCGGTCGTGGAAAAAAACGATGCGGGTCGTATCGGGGGAAAACTGGGCGATTCTGACACCCACGGGCATATCGGCGGCGGTTTCAAAGGCGCGATCGGGATAGACCCCTTTAAAATCGACAACCCGTTTAAACTCCCCCGGAAGCGTCAGGTGGAAGTGTTTAAACTCGCTCTCTTTGAGGGGACGGTCCAGCTCCAGGACCAGACGGTTTTGGGAGATGCGCTGCTCTTTAACCGTCGCCAGAGCGCCCCACACCGGCAGGGCAACCCAAAAAGCCAGCGCGAAGACGAGAAGCTTACGCCCCTTCCCCATGAACCAGCTTTGTCATCAGCGCTTTAACGCTGAGCAGTTTGTCGATACGGTAGCCGTTGGACCCGGTAAAGAAAAGACCGGTTTCCAGATTGCCCTCGTAGGCATCGGAAAGCCGATCGGCGATGCAGTAGCCGACCGCCTTGGCCTCTTCGCCCCGGTGGCAGGGAATGACGCAGTTGCTGATACAGCGGATCGCCGGACCCTCGCGCTTATCGACCAGATTGATCAGATGGGTGCGCACACCCCGCGCGGGATAGCCCACCGGAGATTTCAAAAGTTCGATATCCTCTTTTTTGCAGCCGATCAGCAGGTCTTTAAAAGCCTGCGGCGCGTCGCACTCAAAGGTGCCGATAAACCGCGTGCCAATCTGAACCCCCGCCGCCCCCAGCGCCATCGCGGCTTTGATATCTTCATGATCCCAGATGCCCCCGGCGGCAAATACCGGCATATTGGGGCTGATGCTGTGCGCCTCGGCCACCACGGGGGCGATCAGTTTTTCCAGTTGATATTCGGGATCGGCGCACTGTTCGTAGGTAAAACCCTGATGGCCGCCCGAAAGCGGGCCTTCCAGAATCACCGCGTCGGGCAGGCGTTTGTAGCGCTGCTCCCAGCGTTTGGCGATCAGCCGCAGCGCCTTGGGCGAAGAGACGATCGGCACCAAAGCCACATCGGGAAAATCGACGGTGAATTCGGGCATATTCATCGGCAGCCCCGCGCCGGTGATAATCACATCCGCCCCCGCTTCGCAGGCGTCGCGCACGACCCGGCCGTAGTCGTTGATCGCAAAGAGAATGTTCACGCCCAGAGGCGCGTCGCCGCAGATGGCGCGGGCGTCTTTCATGATGTCGAACAGCGCGTCGCGGCTATAGAACTCCTCCGCCTCCGCCGGGCGGCCGAAGCTGAGTTTTTTAACAAACTGTTTGTTTTTGTAGTAGCCGGTGCCAATGGCGCTCACAACGCCCAAACCCCCTTCGAGACTGACGTGACCCGCCAGACCCGACCAGCTGATACCGACCCCCATGCCGCCTTGGATAATGGGGTATTTGATTGTGTGCTTGCCGATTTTGACTGAAGAAAAAGCCACTTATAACACCTTTATCCGGGCAAATTTACGTTTTCCGACCTGACAGACATATTCGCCCGCCGCCAGCTCTTGTTTGAAATCGGCAACACCCTCGCCGTCGATTTTCACTGCCCGCGATTCTACCATACGTCTCAGTTCGCTGGTGGAGGCGGCCAACGCGGCATCCACAAAGGCTTTGCCAATCCAGACGGGCCCCGCAAATTCAAACTCCGGCATTTCACTGGGAATCTCGCCCTGTGCATGGACGCGGTCAAACTCGTTTTTGGCGCGCTCGGCCGCCGCTTCGCCGTGGTAACGGGCCACAATCTCCTGCGCCAGCGACTCCTTGGCCTTTTTCGGATGCACCGAGCCGTCCGCCACGCCGTTTTTGATCGCCGCGATTTCGGCGAGGGTGCGGAAGCTTAAGAGCTCATACCAGCGCCACATTTGGTCGTCGCTGATGCTGAGGATTTTGGCAAACATCGTTTCGGGCGCTTCGGTGACGCCCACATAGTTGCCCAGGCTTTTGCTCATCTTCTGAACGCCGTCAAGCCCCTCCAGAAGCGGCATGGTCATGACCGCCTGCTGGCTCTTCTGGCCGTAGCTTTTTTGCAGCTGGCGGCCCATAAGGAGGTTGAACTTCTGATCGTTGCCGCCCAGCTCCATATCGCTTTTCAGATGCACGCTGTCGTAGCCCTGTAACAGCGGATACAAAAACTCGCTGATCGCAATGGGGCTTTGGGCTTTGTAGCGCTTTTCGAAGTCGTCGCGCTCCATCATCCGCGCCACGCTCTGCTGGCTGGCCAGCGCAATCAGACCGCCCGCGCCTAAGCCCTCAAGCCACGCGGAGTTAAAAACCAGATCGGTTTGAGCCGGATCGAGGATTTTAAAGACCTGATCGCGGTAGGTCTGGGCGTTTTGTTCGACCTGATCGCGGCTAAGGAGTTTGCGGGTTTCGCTTTTGCCGGTGGGATCGCCGATCATCGCGGTAAAGTCGCCGATGAGAAACTGAATGCGCGCGCCGTAGCGCTGCGCCACCGCCAGTTTGCTTAAAAGCACCGTGTGGCCCAGATGCAGATCGGGAGCGGTGGGATCAAAGCCCGCTTTGAGCTTCCACGGCTTTTTCTCTTCGAACCAAGCCTTCAGACAGGCGGTCAGTTTCTCTTCGTCGATCAGCTCCAGACAGCCGCGTTTAATCTCCCGTAGCGCTTCCGAAATCATGGCTCCCCTTGGTTATCCGCTCTTGTTTTTATAAATATCATCCGCCGGGGCAAACTCCACCAGCGTAAACCGCTTTTCGATACCCGCCTGCACCTTGCCCAGATGCGAAAGGGGAAATTCCGCCACAATCTCGCACCAGCTGGGCAGATCGAGCCCACCCTGACCCAGCGAGACGGTGGTGATGTTGATATTGCGTTTGGAGAGATGGCTGACCAAGGAGAGCAAAGCCCCCTTGCGGTTGTCCAGATTGACCACCAGGCGGTACAAACCGACCTTGCCGCCGACCCACGTCGCCTTGAGCGCGTGGCCCCCCTCCTGCAAGAGCCGATAGGCATTCTCACAGAGTTTGTGGTGGATTATAGCCTTTCCCCTCTTATGGTAAAAAAGCAAAACCGGGTCGCCGAACTTGGGGTGGCAGCAGTGATCAAAGACCACTTCGGTGACCGCCTTGGGCGAGAGAATCTCCAGATTGTCCAGCCGGTAACGTTTGGGCCGGGAGGGCGGCAGGCCAAAGAGCCCCTTGCGCCCCTTTTGATCGCGCTGATAGCGGAGGATAATCTCATCAAGCAGGCCGTTTTCTCTGGGCACTTTAAAAAGAGACTCTTCGTAGCCCCGCTCCTTAAGCCAGGCCAAAACCGTCTCGCTCTTCTCGTCCAGGCAAAAGGCCAGCATCGACAATCCGCTGAGCCGATCGAGTTCGCGCTGGCGGTGGTTGCACTCGTGCCGCAGGATATTGCGCGCCCGCGAGGTTTTTAAGGCCTCCAGCCAACTGCAGCGCGGCACCGGCTCCCGGCCCACCTCGATCTCGACCATGTCGCCGGTTTTCAGCTCCTGCAGCAGCGGTTTTTTGATGCGGTTAATATGGGCCGCCTGCGCCTTCAAGCCCACGGCGCTGTGCACCGCAAAGGCAAAATCCAGCGCCGTCGCGCCTAAAGGCAGCGTGAAGGTTTCACCCTTGGGGGAATAAACGACCACCTCTTCGCTGTAGAGATCGTTTTTGGCCAGCTCGTAAAAATCCAGCGGGTTTTCGCCGCCGTACTGCATCGCCTCCAGCCAGGTCAGTTTGGGGCTAAGCGCGCCGGCTTTGTACTTCCAGTGGGCGGCGATGCCGTATTCGGCGGTGCGGTGCATGTCGAAGGTGCGGATCTGTACCTCATAGATGCCGCTTTCGTGAAAAAGGGTCGTGTGCAGCGTTTGGTAGCCGTTTTCTTTGGGCAGCGCGATATAGTCCTTAAACCGCGCGATCAGGGGCTTGTATCGGGTGTGCAGCAGCCCCAGCACCTTGTAGCACTCCTCGGGGGTTTGCACCAAAATCCGCACCGCCATCAGGTCAAGCACCTCCTCGATGCTCACCCCCTTGCGTTGCATCTTGGCGTAGATCGAGTAGTGGTGTTTGACCCGGGCGTTGACCTCGAAGCCGCTTTCGGTAAAGCCTGCGTGCAGCAGATGGCCCTGCAGTTCGCCGATAAAGCGGTTGAGCCCCAACCGAAGGGCCTGATCATGGCCCTTGAGATAGGTTTCAATCCGGTTGTAGTCCTCGGGGAAAATATAAAAAAAGCTGCGATCCTCAAGGAGATTTTTAATCCGCCCAATCCCCAACCGGTGGGCGATCGGCGCGTACACCACCAGCGTCTCTTCGGCAATACGGCGGCGCTTGGCTTCGCTCAGGGCATCCAGCGTCAGCACGTTGTGCAGCCGGTCGCACAGCTTAATCACCAGCACCCGCACGTCCTTAACCGACGCGATAAGCATTTTGCGGAAGGTCAGCGCCGATTGGATCAGCTTTTCATCGACCCGATCGGAGGGGATCAGATTCTCTTCGCGGATACGGTCGATCTTGGTCAAGCCATCGACCAGCACCGCCACATCCTCGCCAAAATCCCGCTGCGCCTCCTCAAGCGTATAGGGGGTGTCTTCGACCGCGTCGTGCAGCACGGCGGCAACCGCCATCGCTTCGTCGCCGCCAAAGTGCGCCACTGCGGCGGCAACCAGATACGGATGAACGATGTACGGTTCGCCGCTTTTGCGAAACTGCCCTTCATGGGCTTTCTCGGCAACAAGACACGCCTTATGTAAAAGCGGGGTATCGATTTTGGAAAGAAGAAGCGCTTTGGCTCCACCGGCGTCGCGGATCTCGGCGAAGTTCGCCGGTAAAGCCTCCATGGGGGTTAGTGGGGTTTGATTTCCAGAAGTCCGGCGGCGATCTCTTTGAGCGCGATATCGACCGGCTTGTCCAGTTTTTCGGCGGGAACGAGGGGCTTAGCGCCGCCCTGAAGCTGCGATACGCGGCGCGCAACGGCGACGGAAAGCAGATAGCGATCGCCGCCGGTTTGTTTCAAGGCTTCGGAGGTGATTTGTTCAAGTCTCATAGGTTTTCCTTTATTTCACGATAGA
>JBFWML010000012.1:0-48738 GCA_050251635.1 Campylobacterales bacterium
TCTTGGCTCCGGCCTTGATCTGCGCTAAAGCGGTGTCGAGATCGAACCGCTGGCTTGTTTGGTTCATGGGTCAATCCTTTGGGGTTTAAGATCCTATCGGACTGACACAGAATTTTTAATGGTCCCAAAATCGTAGAGTTTTGCCTTGATGGAGTCTTGAATATCGGTTAGCAATTTGTACCTCCAAAATCTTTCATTGCATTCTGACATTGAACTCCAAAAGCCGCCCTAAACCAATGTAACATTGACGCAACTAATTTCCATTTCAGCTACCTGAGCCGGAATTGAACGTTTTTAACCTCTTGATCCAAGTTATGGAACCGGGCAGACAAAAGGGCTATACTCGACCCCGACTTTGCGCCTAGGAGCCTCCATGAACCTGATAACAATTCTCAAACGTGACGGCACCGAAGCGCCGTTTTTGCCCTACAAGATCGAAAGCGCTATCGAGCGGGGATTTGCCAGCGTGGGGCAGACCACCGACGGCGCGGTGTTCGCGTCGGTCTTGGCGCGGTTGATCGGGCGTGAGCGGTGGACGGTGGAAGAGATTCAAGACCTTATCGAGCGCACGCTTTTTGAACGCGGCCATTTTGAGGTGATGCGATCGTTTATGCTCTACCGCCACACCCACAAACTCCAGCGGGAGAACAAAGCGGGGGTGTACAGCGGCACGACCTATGTGGACTGCAACCAGACCGTGGGCGAATATATCAGCGGTAACGACTGGCGCATCGCCGCCAATGCCAACACCGGCTACTCCAACGCGGGGCTGATCAACAACACCGCGGGCAAGGTGATCGCCAACTACTGGCTGGATAAGATTTATAGCCCCGACGAAGGGGCCGCGCACCGAAACGGCGATTACCACATCCACGATCTCGACTGCCTGACGGGTTACTGCGCGGGTTGGAGCCTGCGGGCGCTTTTAAACGAAGGCTTCAACGGCGTGCGGGGCCGCGTGGAGGCCAAAGCGCCGGGGCATTTCCGCGAGGCGCTGGGGCAGATGGCGAACTTTCTGGGGATTTTGCAGAGCGAATGGGCGGGGGCGCAGGCCTTTAGCAGCTTTGACACCTATCTGGCTCCCTATGTGTTCAAAGACCGGCTCAGCGACGCGGAGATCAAAAAAGCAATCACCAGTTTTATCTACAACCTCAACGTCCCCGCCCGCTGGGGCCAAAGCCCCTTTACGAACATCACGCTTGACTGGACGGTTCCGGGGGATCTGGCCGATCAGATTCCCACGCGCTACGACCGTCACCTGTTCGAAAACGTCACCGACCCCGTGCTGATCGCCGAAGCCAAGAAACGCGGCGCGGACAAACCGACGGATCTCATCTACCGCCACTTCCAGCCAGAGATGGATCGCATCAACCGCGCCTATTTCGAGGTGATGACCGCAGGCGACGCCACGGGCCAGCCCTTCACTTTCCCGATTCCCACCGTCAATATCACCGAGGATTTCGACTGGTACGGCCCCAACACCGACATTCTGTTCGAAAACACCGCGCGAATCGGCAGCCCGTACTTTCAGAACTTTATCGGCAGCCAGTACACCGTGGGCGCGGACGGCAAAAAAGTGCCTAACGACAAGGCTTACAAACCCGGCGCGGTGCGCAGCATGTGCTGCCGTTTGCAGCTGGATCTGCGCGAGCTTTTAAAACGCGGCGGCGGCCTGTTTGGTTCCGCCGAAATGACCGGCAGCATCGGCGTGGTGACGATCAACATGGCGCGGCTGGGCTACCGCTTCAAGGGCGACGAAAAGGGGCTGATCGCCGAAACCGAACGATTGGCGATCATGGCCAAAAACACGCTGGAAAAGAAACGCGCCTTTGTCAACGAAATGTTCGAACGCGGCCTGTATCCCTACACCGCGCGGTATCTGAAAAACTTCAATAACCACTTTTCGACCATCGGCGTTAACGGCATGAACGAGATGATCCGCAACTTCACGAACGATCGCGAAAACATCGCGGGGGAGTGGGGTCAACGCTTTGCGCTGAACCTGCTCGAACGGTTGCGCGATCGGCTTAAACAGTTCCAGGAAGAGACGGGCAACCTGTATAACCTCGAAGCGACCCCGGCGGAGGGCACGACCTACCGTTTTGCCCGCGAAGATCGCAAGCGCTACCGCGATATTTTGCAGGCCGGAACCCCCGACGCGCCCTACTACACCAACAGCTCCCAACTGCCGGTTTTCCACACCGACGACCCCTTCGAGGCTCTGGAGTTGCAAGACGATCTGCAATGCTGCTACACCGGGGGCACGGTGCTGCACCTGTATATGCGCGAAAAGATCAGCACCGCCGAAGCGTGCCGCCGCATGGTCAAAAACGTCATCGGCAACTTCCGGCTGCCCTACATCACCGTTACGCCGACCTTTAGCGTCTGCCCCATACACGGCTATCTCAGCGGCGAACACGAGTTCTGCCCCAAATGCGATGAAGCGCTGATTCAATCCCAACTTCAAAAGGAGACCGTATGAACAAAGAGGCCGTCTTGAAAAAAGCGCAGGAGCAACGCACCCGCACGATGGTTTACACCCGCGTCATGGGTTACCACCGCCCCGTGGAGAGTTTTAACGCCGGAAAACAGTCCGAGCACAAAGAACGGTTGCATTTTGCCGAATCCGGCTGCATCAAAAGCTGAGGTTTACGACCTCACGCCTTTTACCCTGCTGGACTTCCCCGACGTTCCGGCGGCCATCCTCTGGTTTGCCGGATGCAACCTGCGCTGCCCGTATTGTTATAACCCGCATATCGTTGAAGGCCGGGGCAGACTGAATCTTGGCGACGTTCTGGCGTTTTTAAACAAACGGATCGGGCTTTTGGAGGGCGTAGTGCTTAGCGGCGGCGAACCCACACTGTGCAAAAACCTGATCGGCTACGCCGAAGAAATCAAAAAGCTGGGTTTTAAAATCAAACTCGACACCAACGCCACGCGGCCTTTTACGGTCAAAACCCTGTTGGAACAAAAGCTTTTGGATTACGTGGCGCTGGATTTTAAAGCCCCGCAAAACGGGTGGGGAAAAACAACCGGACGGGAAGCGGCGGGTTATGACGCCTTTTTGCAAACCCTTCAAACCGTGCAAAACTCCGGCGTGGCTTACGAAGTGCGCACCACATTCCACCCCGCGCTTTTAGGCGTGGCCGATCTGCAAAGCATGATCGACACGCTCCGTCATACCGGATACGATCGGCCGCTTTACGTGCAGCACTACCGCCACGGCTCTACGCTGGGCAACCTGCCCGACGCGCCCCGGATCGAACTGGACTTTTCTAAGAATATTGCGCAGCGCTAGCGTGTTACACTACAGCCCTTAACGGGGGGGAATAATGCAAAACTGGATCGACCAAGTCGCCGCAAGGCCCGCGCTTCACCGTCTCTTTTTTGTGCTGCTGTTGATCGTTTTTGGTCTGGCGGTTTCGGCGGGTTCGTTTTTTACCGCCCAGTACAATCAGGCGGGCAATATCGACAAGGAGCTTCGTCAGGCCGCACAGGAGTTGGCGGAGTTTAAGGCCGCCGGACTCAAAACCGCGCTGGATAACCACCGAAGCCGCCTGAGCGCCGCGCGGGAGAGCGCCGTTTTTCAGGCCTATCTCCAAAACCCCGCTCCGGCGCGGCTGAAGCAGGTGACGGAACTTTTTACGGCGCTGGCGGCCAGCAGCGGCGATATTTACCAGTTTCGCTATCTCAACGCCGCCGGGGACGAGGTGGTGCGCATCGAGCGAAACCGGCCGGGCAACACCCCCTTTGCGGTTGAGGAGACGCTGCTGCAAAACAAAGCCGATCGCTACTACTTCACCCAAAGCGCCACGCTGCCCAAGGGCAGCACCTGGTTTTCCAAGGTCGATCTCAACGTCGAGCGCGGACAGGTGGAGCTGCCCATCGTGCCCACGCTGCGCATCGCCTCGCCGCTGTACGATCTGCGCGGTTTTCAGGGCATTGTGATTATTAATCTCTACCTTGAGCCGCTGCTTGAAAATCTGACCTACTCCCCGAGCTTCTCGATCAATCTGGTGGACCGCGAAGGTCATTTTTTGATTGACCGCGCGCCGGCGGGGCGATCGTGGTCGCGCTATCTTGATGCATCGGGCAAGCCCTATCCCCGGCCGCTTGAAGGGGAAAATCCGGCGGGTTTGGAACACCTGAAAACCGCCTTCTACACCCAGCCGATCGAGACGGTTTTACCCACCGCCGATCGGCTTACGCTGACCCTTGAGCCCCGGCTTCACACCGTGCAAGAGCGCGTGCGCAGCCAAAATATTTTTATGCTGACGACGCTGGGTATCGTGCTGGTTCTTTCCATTCCGCTGGCGTTGATGCTGTCGGCTTTGCCCACGGGTTTGAACGAACGGCTGCTGGCGGCCCAGGGGGCGCTGAAAAAACAGTGGGAGACGATCGACCGCTTTGTGCTGCTGACGCGCACCGATCATCAAGGCGTCATCACCTACGCCACCGATGCCTATTGCGAGCTGACGGGCTACAGCAAGGCGGAACTGGTGGGCAAAACCCACGCCCTTGTGCGCCATCCCGACACGCCCGCGCCGCTTTATCAGCAGATGTGGACGGCGCTCAAGGAGGGCCGATCGTGGCAGGGCGAGCTGCAAAACCGCCGCAAGGACGGCAGCGCCTACTGGCTGAAGATGAGCATCGAGCCCAGCGAGGGCGGCTACGCCTGCTATATGCAGGAAATTACCTATCAAAAACGGGTGGAAGAACTCTCGATCACCGACGAGCTGACCGGACTGAACAACCGCCGCAGCTTTAACGAATACGGCCCCGAAATGCTGGCGCAAAACAGACGGCGCAGCGAAGGGTTTGCCTTTTTGATTCTGGATGTCGATCACTTCAAAAAATACAACGACACCTACGGCCACGAGGCGGGCGACCGGGTGCTCAAATCGGTGGGCCGCGCCCTTAAGGGGGCGTGCAAACGTCCGGGCGACCGCGCCTTCAGGCTGGGCGGCGAAGAGTTTGCGGTGCTCTTTTCCTACGAAGAGGCCGAAGGGGCGCGGGAGTTTGCGCAGCAGGTGCGCGCCGCCATCGAAGCGCTGGGGATCGAACACCGGGCCAATAGCGCCGCGCAGGTCGTCACCGCCTCCTTCGGTTTGGCGCTCAGGGGCGACGATATCGACGACTACTACAAAAAAGCCGACGAGGCGCTTTACGAAGCCAAGGAGGGCGGGCGCAACCGCGTATGCGTGCGCTAATCAGACCGGCACGAAGGTAAAGGCGCGTACCGCGTTAACGTAGCCGTCGTTGTTTTTGTATTCGCGGTAGCCGCCGGAGCGGGCCGAAGCCACCAGATAGCTGCGCCCCTCAAACTCCGCCAAAACCGTCTTGCCCGCGGGAAATTGCGCGGCATCAAAGGGCAGTTCGCCGCCGCTTGCGTGCGCGGGGCGGGTCGAGGCAATCACGCGCTGTCCGTCGTCGGCAAAGAGGTTAAAGGCCCCGGCGATCGTCTGTCCGTTTTGATCCAGCGGCAGCGTATCGCGCAAGATCGCCTCAAACTGCGGCGCGGCATCGAACACAATGCCGATACCGCCCACGGTGCGCATTGCGGCGGGATCGGTGATTGAGGCGTGGTAGATATAGGTTGCCCGCCCGCCGTAAAAGGGCGAAGGCTCAAAGGGGGAAACAAAATAACGCTGGGGGTCTTTGTTGTGCAAGGCCTGCCGCACCGCGTCCCCTTCGATCCGCTTGCCCGTAAAGGCCGCCCCCGAAGGCTTGGAGACCGCCACAATCTCGCCCTGCGCATCATAGACAAACAGCAGCGCATAGACCGTGTATAGCCCGTTGATATAGGCCAAAATCTCCGCCATCCGCTGTCGATCGGCCTGCTGCGCGCCCGAGGCAAGCGCGTTTCTGAAGTGATCGCTCAGGGCCCACCAGCGGCAGTCGTTGGCCCGTTCGTAGAGGTTGCGGTCCATAATATCCAGACTCAAATCCGCCAGCAGCGCCGCTTCGGAAAAGAGCGATGCGGCCACCGTCTGCTCCAAATCCCCCAGCGCCTGCATAAAAATACCGCGAATCTGATCGCCGATGGCGCGGATATTTTCCAAAATGGGATTGAGCGCGTAGGCTCTGGCCTTGGAGGCGATCAGCTCGCCGTTAATCACCACGTCGCCCAAATCTTCGCCAATCTCCACCGACTGCTCGACAATCTCGCGCAGTTGGGCCGAAAGCAGGGCGCGGTAGCGTCCCGGCGCTTCGTCCGTGCGCAGCGGCGTCTGTTCGGGCAGCACCAGTCCGTGAACCGACCACGGCAGGCCGAAATAGCCCTCATACCCCTTTGTGCGGGCATCGGCGGACACATAAGCACCCGCGCCCAGACGCACCATGGCGTAGCCGCCCTCCTTTGCGCAGGGCAGCGTCATGCCCGGCGCAGTCAGCTCCGGGCGGCTGGCGGCAATGACGCGGTGGCGCTCGTCGCACAGGGCCAGCACGCCGCCGAGCCGCTCGAAGATGCGGCGCATTTCGCCTTCAAAATCAAACACCAGCGCCAAAACCCCCAGCGGCTGATCCGGCGGCCCCATCCGTCCGGCATACACGAGCGACCGGCTCGATCCGGGCACCAGATCAAAGGGGGCAAAACGCTCCACATAGCTCCCGCTTTCAAGGGCCGCCTGCGTCAAGCCGTCACGGTTGACAAGCGCGCACCCCTCCCCCAGCCGCGCCGCAACGCTGCCGTCGGGCCGCAGCAGCAGCACGTCGGTATAGACGGTGTATTTGCGGACATACTCCCTCAGGCGGTTTTTAATACGGGATTTTTCGCCCTCTTCGGGCGTCCGATCGGCCAAAAAAGCAAGCAGCGTTTCGTCGGTGGCGAGAAAACCGATGTCGGCGGTGCGCTCATAGAGGTTGCGCACCAGAATATCGATGGCGCACTGGGCGCGGGAGCGGGCCTCCAAAACCGCCTTGGCGAGATTCTCTTCGAGCAGATGGGCAATCAGCCGCTCCTGCAACGCACCGAAGCTCTGCTGGGTGTTTTCCATAAACTCAAAGAGGGTCGAAGCGTTTTGCAGACTGCTGATTTTGCCCGTCAGCGTCGTGCGGGCCAGCCGCTTGTTTTGGGCCGCGAAGGCCTCCTGATACCCCGCCACGGCGGGCATCAGCCGCAGCAGTTGGCGCGTCTGCGCGCAGTTTTCAGCAGCCATTAAACCCCCTGACGCTTCTTTAGGGCTTCATACTAACCGCCCCTTTAAAGCATCAATGATTAAAAAAGCGTCAACGGTCTGCTTAAGCGATAGAACCGCCCTCTTCGAGCCGCTTTCTATCCAGCCCCAAGGCCTGCGCGACATGATCAAGCAGCGCGGTGGCCTGCGCGTTAAGCTCCTCGGCGGCGGCGGCGGCCTCTTCGCTTGTCGCGGCGTTTTGCTGGGTGATTTGATCAACCAGCCCCATCGCCGTGGCGATCTGGTTCATTCCCTCGGCCTGCTCGTGAACCGAAGCGGAAATTTCGCCCACCAGCGCGGCGGTTTTGCCCACCCGCGAGACAATCAGCCCAAAGGCTTCGTTGGCCTGCGAGGCGATCTGGCTGCCGTTTTTGATCTGCTCGATCGCCCCTTCGATAATATTGGCGGTCTCTTTGGCGGCGTTGGCGCTGCGTCCGGCGAGGTTTTTCACCTCATCGGCCACCACCGCAAAACCCAGACCGTGTTCGCCCGCCCGCGCCGCTTCCACGGCGGCGTTAAGGGCCAGCAGATTGGTTTGAAACGCAATCTCGTCGATCGTCTTGATAATCTTGGCGATCTGCTCGCTCGCTTCGGTAATGCGCACCATCGATCCGGTCAGCTCTTTGATCTTGCGGTCACCCGTGTGGGCCGCTTCGTCGGCCTCTTTGGCCAAGCGGCTTGCTTCGCGGGCGTTGTCGGCGTTTTGGTTGTTGACCGCCGTGGACTCTTCGATATTGGCGGAAATCTCCTCGACGCTGGAGGCCTGCGTGCTGGCCCCTTCGGCCAGACTCGTCGCGGAGGCGGCAATCTGATCGCTGGCGGAGACAAGCTGGCCGCTGGAGCTGACAATCACGCCCACCGCGCGGTTGACCGACCCCATAATACTCTTGGCCGCAAAGACCGAGACGACAATCACCGACACCAGCAAAAAGGCGATCAGCCCCACCGTGAACCAGAACCAGAAGGTGACGTTTTTTAGCTCCGCCGCCGCGCGCTCAAGAATCTGCGCGCTGCCGAAATCCTCGATCTGCTTAAGCAGGTTGATCGAATCGGTCGAAGCCCTGAACCACTCGGCGGGCACGATCGCAAAACCCCCGGCGATGTAGCGCTCCTTGGCCGTAGCGATCATCTGCTCCATCTTCTCTCTGGCCGCGCCCTTGTAGGTGCTTTCGTAAAAGGCGCGGACCGCCGGCGACGCCTCCTTGCCAAAGGCCTGCAATTGCGCTTCGTAGCGGCCCAAAAGCCCGCCCAGTCGAAACACCGCGTCACCGCCAAAACGGTCCAGCGTAAAAACGCCGTTGAGCGTTGCGCGGGTCTGGCCCAGCGCCTCCTTGGCGTACAGCAGGCTGATGTGGGCGCTGAGCGCGTCTTTGATACCCGCCGAATGGGCCAGCGTCCGCACGGCGGTCACCTCTTCGAGCATCCGCGCAATCAGGGCGGTATAAAAGACCGCCGCCTGAGCGGGTGCCAAGGCGAGCCTGTCAATCTGCGCGCGGTTTTGCCCGATCTTGGCCAAGTCATTCATGGCCGCCACCTCAAGGCGGTGTTCGGCTAGAAAGTTTTTGAGATTGGCGGCGGCCTGATCGCTTTTGAGGCGCTGGGCGCGAAGGGCGTCGCCGCCTTGCTCGCCCTTGGCGGCCACAAACCCCACGCTCATGCCCCGTTCGATCTGCAGTTCGTGAACCAGAGCCGAAAGCTTTTCGGCCTGCAGGGCCAGCTCATGCACCTGCGTCGCCACCGCCCGCTCGGCAAACAGGCTAACCGCCCGCTGTCCGGCGAAGATCAAAAGCGCCGCCAGCGGCACCGCCACCAGCATAATCAACTTTGCCCGCACGCTGAGGCGATCTAAAAAACCCATCAAAAACTCCTTGTTTAACTCTTTGCCAGCCAGTTATAGACGCTGCCGCCGTAAAGCACCGTTTCGGCGTCGGCGGCCTTGGAGACTTCGTTTGCGTCCGCTCCGGCCACGCTGCTAGGATCGCTTTGGCTGGCCAGATGGATCAAATCGGCATTAGTGACGTTTTCAAGAGCGCCGATGCGCCGCAGCTTGCCCAGCGCGTCGCTGTCGTCTTCGCCTTCGATCACCACCACCAGCTTGCCCTGCGTCACATCTTCGCCGTACACCTCGCACTCGCCGCTCTCCTCCAGCGCCCGGCGCACCTGAAGGGTCTTTTCGGGCTGCGTTCTGACCACCACGCCTAAAATATTCACGGGATTCTCCATTCCAATAAAAAGTTATCATCCCCGCCCGTAATCAGGCGGTTTTCATCCACAAAAAGAATGTGGCCCACCAGAGCGTAATGGCCCCTAAGCGTGGCCAGCACCCGCCCTCCGGCCCTTTCCGCCACGGCGATCGCGCCGCTTTCATCCTGCACATAGGCCACCCGCGCCGCCGAGGGCGAAAGGGCGGCGGCGCTGATTAAAAACGGTGTTTCAAACCGGTCGTATCCGCCGCTTTTGTCGTCATAAACCGCCGCAATGCGGTCCTGGCCCGCAGTGATTACGCGGCCCGATTTCCAGTCGATGCGGTAGATGTTGTCCTTGTTGCCGCCCGAAAGCCGCCGCAGGGTTTCACCCCTTTGAAGGTCGAAAATCAGCACCTCCCCCGACTCCCCCGCGATGGCCGCCAAGTCGCCCTTTTGCGACAGGGCAAAGTCCGAAAAGCTGCTGCCCATGACCGTTTTGCGGTACACCGTGCGGCCCGAAGCGTCCAGCAGCGCCACCACGCCGCCCACCTCGGCGGCAAAAACGCCGCCGCCGGGCAGAAAGCGGGCCTTGCGCAAAAGCCGGTTTTCGGAGGGGGCGATCCACGTTTGCGGCGCTTGATTGGGCGCTTTGAAGCTGAGCGACCGGCCCTCGCCCGCCTTGGATTCGGCGATCCACAGCAGCGCGCCCGCGCCGCTTTGATCAACCGAATAGATTTTGGGCGGATGGGGGCCAAAGAGGCTTTCGACCGGGGGCAGCACAATCTGCTCAAAGGGCTTGGCCTCCCCCAGCCTGAAACGCTCGATCGCCCCCGCGTCGCCGCCGGTAATCAAAATCTCCCCTTTGAGCGCCGTGTCGATCGCGCTGCCCAAAAGGGGGATTTTGCGCACGGGTTCCAGCCCCCAAAGCGCGGCGGACAGAAGAGGAATGATCCAAAGAGCCTTCATGGATTCTCCTTTTGCAGATGAATCGCGCCTGCGGGACAAACCGGCACGCACTCGCCGCAACGGGTGCATTTTTCCAGCGCAATCGCGGGTCTAAAAACCCCAAAAAACGCGATAGCGCCTTCGTTGCACGCCTCTTTGCAAGCGTAGCACATCGTGCCGTTCCATGCCAGACAGGCCGCAGTCGAAAGCGCAATCGGGGCTGCCGCGGGCCGCTGGCCGGTCAAGCGGCCTAGCAGTTCACGGCGGGAGAGCTGCGCCATTTAGCGCACGCCCTCTTTGATCACCTGCATCAGGTTGGATTTTTCCATCCCTTCGCGGGTGCGCCACGCGGCGGAAAAGCGGTTTTGCACCGCCGGATCGCGATCGACCTGGGGCGCGTGGCATTGCGAGCAGTTAAACCGCGCATTGCTCAACTGGCCGCCGAGATCCTTGTCGTTGCGCAGATCGAACAGGTGCGAAGCGGGCACGGCCACCGCGCCCACCGCCGAAGCGACTTCGGGCATATGGCAACCCACGCAGGTGTTGTTGGCCGTGGTAATGGGCAGCAGCCCTTCGACGCTGTGGGGAATCATGGGCGGCGCGTTTTCAAAGGACCGCTCAAACCGCTCGCCGCTGCCGGGATCTTTGCCCATGTAGTCGATCGGCTGATTGAGCGCCACCGCTTCGTCATAGATCGGGGCGGTTCTCAGCCCCAGCTCCTCTTCGCTTACGCTCGCGCTTTTGCCCGCGCCGGGCTGGGCGCAACCGGCCAACACCATCGCGGTTAAAACCGCGCTCCATATAGCAACCTTTTTCATGACTCGCCTCCTTCGTTTTTTCCCAAATAGCGCGAAAGGCCAAAACCCATCGCATCGTCGTTGCACACTTCGATGCACCGTCCGCAGTTGGTGCACTCCGCGCCGCTGACCGTTTCGGTGCGCTTGCCCACCATATGAAGCACCTGCCGCTCGGGGCAGATATTGACGCAGTTCATGCACCGGGTGCATTTATCCGCATCGTGGCGCACGCGGACGGGGCTAAAGCGCCCTACCTGCGACCAAAATCCCCCCAGCGGGCAGAGGTGGCCGCAAAAGCCGTTTTTATGCACAAACAGATCAAACAACAACACCGCCAGCACCGCCGCCCAGCCAAAACCCAGACCGAACACGATGCCCCGGTGCAACATGGCAATAGGACTGATCAGCTCAAAGGCCGCCACGCCCATCAGGGCCGAAACAATCAGCGAAAGTCCCAGCACCCAGTAGCGGATATTGCGGCTGAGCCACACCTTGCGCTCCACATCCTTCGGATCCACCCAGCGGCGGATCTGGCTGGCGAAATCGGTCACCAGATTCATGGGGCAGACCCAGGCGCAAAAGGCGCGGCCTAAAATCAGCGCATAGACGCCCACGGCCACCGCCGCGCCGATCAGCGCCGTGGCGGCCACCGCCGCCCCCGCAAAAAGCATCTGCAAAACCGCATAGGGGTCGCTCATGGGAATCACCCCGAAAATCAGCGAACTGCTCAAATTGCCCGTCAAAACCGTCCAGCCGGTGTGCGCGCCCATAAAATAAAGGCCAATCAGCGAAAGCTGCGTGATGCGGCGAAGGATTAAAAAGCGCCATTTACTCATAGCTGACCCCTTCATCCAGATACCCTTTGACATCATCGGTCAAACTTCTGGCCTTGCCGCCGGCGGCCCGCTGAACCTTCTCGCGCTGCACCGCTTCACTCTCCCAGCCGCGGATATAGTGATCCCCGGCGCGGCCTTGAACCACCGCGTGGGGCCGCACAAAAATCGCCGGCTCTTCGGTAATGCAGGCCCGTTCGCACAGGCCGCATCCGGTGCAGTGGTCGCTGCTGACTTCCGGCAGCAAAAAGGCGTGTTTGCCCGTGCGTTCGTTGCGCGCATGGGCCAGCACGATCGCCTGACCCATCAAAGGACAGGCGCGGTAACAGGCGTCGCACTGGATACCCCAGTAGGCCACGCACGACTCCTTATCCACCACCGCCAGCCCCATGCGGGCTTGATTGATCTGCAAGCCCTTTTCGTCGCTGACGCTTTTTTCATCCAGCGCCCCGGTGGGGCAAACCGGCACGCAGGGAATATCGGTACACATATAACACGGAATCTCGCGGGGCGTAAAAAAGGGCGTGCCCACCGCCACGTTCTGGCCCGGTTCGGCCAGCCTCAGCGTATCGTAGGGACAGGCAATAACGCACTGTCCACACTTGATACAGCTTTGCAAAAACGCCGCCTCCTTCAGCGCGCCCGGCGGCCGGAGCACCAAGGGCGAAGCCTTGGCTTCGTTCAGATAGGCCGACCAGACCAGTCCGCCCAAGGCGCTAAGCCCCACGCTTTGCAGGGTGAGCAACAAAAACCGTCGTCGTCTGGCGTGATCGAGCTGCATGATCAGGCCCTATAAACCTTGACGGCGCACTTTTTAAAGTCGGTCTGTTTGCTGATGGGACAGGTGGCATCCAGACACACCTTATTGATAAACACCTGCTCGTCAAACCACGGCACATAGACCAGACCGCGCGGCGGACGGTTGCGGCCCCGGGTATCGACGCGGGCCTTGACCTTGCCCCGGCGGGACTCCACCCACACCATGCCGCCCTGAACGACGCCCATCTTTTCCGCGTCGCCGGGGTGCATATAGCACAGCGCTTCGGGCACGGCGCGGTAGAGTTCGGGAACCCGCATGGTCATCGTGCCGGAATGCCAGTGTTCCAGCACCCGGCCGGTGCAGAGCCAGTAGGGGTAGGTTTCATCGGGCGTTTCGGGCGCGTCCATATAGGGGCGCAGGAAGATTTTGGCCTTGTTGGCCACCGAGGTGGGCTTGTCGCTGGTGGGTTTGGCCAGATTGCCCTCGGGGATCGCCTTGGCAAAGTCGCCATAGAAGGCGAATTCGCCCGTGTTGGCTTTGCGGGCATAGGGGTCGTACTTGGCGTTGAAGCGCCAGAGCGTCTCTTTGCCGTCCACCACGGGCCAGCGCAGACCGCGCACGCGGTGATAGGTGTCGAAATCCGCCAGATCGTGGCCGTGGCCCGCGCCGAAGATGCGGTACTCCTCAAAGAGCGCCTTTTGCATAAAGAAGCCGTAGCCCTTAAACACCTTGCCGTCGCTGCCGGCGACATTGCGGCTATCGCCCACCGCCTCGACGTTTTCGTATCCCGCGCCGATCGGATCGGGCCACGCGTATTTTTTCAGCTCCGCGTGGGCAAAGAGTACGTCAAAGAGGGTGTCATCCTCTTTGTAGCCCATGGCTTTGGCCTTATCCAGCACATTGGGCAGTGTGACGTCGCCCACCTTTTTTTCGCTCCATACCTCGGAAAGCTTGAAGCGTTTGGCAAACTCGGCGTACTGCCACAGATCGGGCATCGCCTCGCCCACGGGAACCACCTGCTGACGCCAGTGCTGGGTGCGGCGTTCGGCGTTGCCGTAGGCCCCCCATTTTTCGAAGATCATCGCGCTGGGCAAAATGAGATCGGCCACTTTGGCGGAGATGCCCGGATAGCCGTCGGAGACGACGATAAAGTTGTCCATCTCCCGCGCGGCGGCAATCCAGTGGTTGGCATTGGCGGTGTTTTGCCACGGGTTGTTGACATTCACCCACGCCCATTTGATCTTGCCGTCTTCGAGATCGCGCATAATCTGCATAAAGTGAGAGCCGGGTTTGGGGTTGATCGTTCCTTCGGGAACGCGCCAAATCTTTTCGCTGATCTGACGGTGTTTGGGGTTGGCCACCACCATGTCGGCGGGCAGACGGTGACTGAAGGTGCCCACTTCGCGGGCGGTGCCGCACGCCGAAGGCTGACCGGTGAGCGAAAAGGCGCCGTCGCCGGGCTTGGCCTGCTTGTTTAGGAGCAGATGCACCATATAGGCCTGCTCGTTGACCCAGGTGCCGCGGGTGTGCTGGTTCATCCCCATCGTCCAGAAGCTCACCACCTTGCGGCCCTTTTCGATGTAGAGATCGGCCAGGTTTTTGAGCTTGGCCTTAAAGCTCTCGATCGACTCGTCGGGATCGCCCTTGGCCAGCTGGGCCACAAAATCCAGCGTGTAGGGTTCGAGCCCTTTTTTAAAATCCTCCCGGGAGATAATCCAGTGCGCGCCCTCTTTTTTGGTGCTCTTCATCTCCATCTTGTCGCCGGGCTTGACGCCCAGATACCCCAGCGCCGTCGCTTCGTCTTTGGTCATCACCTTGACCCGCTCCTTTAGGGCGGTGTCGAGCTCCTCTTTGCGGTATTTGGGGTGGTTGACCTCATCGCGCATCCCGTAGCCGATATCCACAAAACCCGTCGTCAAAACGCAGTGCTTCTCCACAAAATCCCAGTCAACGGCGTTGCGGTTCACGATCTCGCGGGCGATGTAGTTCCAGATGGCCAAATCCGTATTGGGACGGAAGATAATTTCGCTATCGGCCAAGTCAGAGGTGCGGGTGGTGTAGGTCGAAAGGTTGACGATTTTAACCCGCTCGGGACTGGAGAGTTTGCGGTCGCTGACCCTCGACCACAAAATCGGGTGCATCTCCGCCATATTCGCGCCCCACGTCACCACCGTGTCGGTCAGTTCGATGTCGTCGTAACAGCCCGAAGGTTCGTCGATGCCGAAGGTCTGCATAAAGGCGGCCACCGCCGAGGCCATGCAGTGACGGGCGTTGGGATCGAGGTTGTTGCTGCGAAAGCCCGCCTTCATCAGCTTGGCCATCGCGTAGCCCTCCTGAATGGTGTACTGACCGGAGCCAAACACCCCCACGCCCGAGGGACCCAGCTCGTTGTAGGCCTTTTTAAACTGCTTTTCCATCTCGTCAAAGGCGCGCTGCCAGCTTACGGGGCGGAACTTGCCCTTTTTGTCGAACTGCCCGGCCTCGTTCATGCGCAGCAGCGGCTGGGTCAGCCGATCGCCGCCGTACATGATCTTGGCGTTGAAGTAGCCCTTGATACAGTTTAGACCCCGGTTTACCGGAGCCGCCGGATCGCCCTTGACCGCGACGATCTTGCCGTCCTTGGTGGCCAGCATAATGCCGCACCCGGTGCCGCAGAACCGGCAAGCGCCCTTATCCCAGCGCCAACCCGCCTCTGCTTCGTTTGCCGCTGCGAATGCCGCCGCGGGCAACTGAACGCCGGCCGCCGTGGCCGCCGAAACGGCGGCGGCGGCTTTGAGAAACTGCCTTCTTTCGCTTTGCATGACTGCTCCTTGTGTGGAATACAGTCAAGACTCTAGCGCGGAGGCCTGACCAAAACCTTGACCGGGATCAAGATTTTGGCAGGAAAGGTAACAAAGGGTTAACCGCGGGCTTTTTGGGCGAGCTGATCGAGGCTGGTTTTGAGGTGGGAGAGCAGCAGGGCGGTTTTGTTCATCGCTTCGCTCGAATCGATGGCGATCTCTTCGCTGCGTCCGAGACTGCGGTCTTGGTCAAGGCGCACCAGATTGTCGCCGATGGCGTCGCTGAGACGGCTCAGCTCTTCGCTCATCTGCTGGGACTGGCGCATCAGGGTGTCAACGCGGGCAACAAAGCGGTTGATATGCTCTCCCGCCTCCTGCAGCTCCGCTTCGGTTCCCCCTTCAAAACTCATGGGAACGGGCTGTTCGCCTGCGGGGGTCGAACCCAGATTCCGGGATTGATCGATAAAGCGGCGGACATGATCGCGCATATCCCAAATCAGGTGGAAGGAGTAACCCAGCACCCCCACCAGCGCCAGCGCGAAGAAGTACTGAAGCCACTGCAAAATGCCGCGGCTCAGCTCGGACTG
The DNA here is from genome assembly GCA_050251635.1 of Campylobacterales bacterium. GTDB lineage: Bacteria > Campylobacterota > Campylobacteria > Campylobacterales > SZUA-545 > JBFWML01. The sequence continues at coordinate 16,064 of JBFWML010000012.1, forward strand.
GCGGGTGTAACCCTCCACCACCTCCTCAAGCTGCTGCAGCAGCTTCGCCCCTTCGGCATGAAGCGCGCCCATCTCTTCGAGCAGGCTTTTCTTGCCGTCCACGGCCTTGAGGATCGAATCGTAGTAGCCGTCCCACAGCAGCTGGTTGTCGGCCACCAGCGCCAGAATAGAGCCGTGAACGATGCCGTCGTGGTTGGCGAAGTTCGACAGCGTCGCCGAGTAGGACTCCACCGCCCCGACAAACTCGTCGTAGTAGTGCGCTTCGCCGCCGGAGAGATAGGCGGCCGACAGCAGCACGAAGGTGTTGATAAGCCCCGCCTGATTCTCCGCCTCGCTCACCATCTGGTTCGACAGGCGGCGGCGTTCCATCATCTGCGCCACCTCTAAAGTCGCCTCCTGTAAACGCGGGGTCATCTGCAGGTAGTTTTCGGTCTGCTCGGCGATCAGCGCCTTGTGCTTGATGATGGCGTCGATCCGTTTTTTGAGCGGTTCCCACAACCTCCCGGCCCGATCGAGCTGTTCGGCGATCGCGACGCTGGGCGGCATATAGATGCCGCGGCTTTCGTTGCCATTTTGCAAATCCTGCAGGCTCTGTTCAAATTCGGCGATCGAGGCTTGCAAAACCGTTGCGTCGTTGCCGGGCTGGACGCTGAAATAGACGGCCTCTTGAATAATCCGCTGGCTGAGCATCCGCTGTTTTCCCGCGACGTTGATCACCGTCGCGTCGGTGCGGCCGCCTTCGTTCAACGCGATGGTGGTGATAATCAGGGTGACGGTAACGGCGGCGATGGAGAGGGCGATCGTGGCGGTTTTTCGGACCATCTGTTTCAAAAGTTATCCTGTTCTTTAACGATAGATCGATTCGAGTTGTTTCACGTCGGGAACAACGATTTTGTCCCCCGCTTGGAGGATGATTTTATCCCGAACGAGCTTACGCAAAACGCGGGAGAGGGTTTCGGGCTGAATGTTCAGCCGGGCGGCAACCTCCTGTTTTTTCAGGCGGTTAAACTCCTCTTGGTGGTGGTGGATAAAGTGGGCGACCTTGGCGGTGGTGTCAAAAACCGTTTCGCGGTTGAGGGCGCAGTGCAGCCGGGCGGTCTTATCCAGCAGCGCGTTCATCAGGCTCTCCATCAGGATGCTTTCGCGGCGCATCAGCGCCCTGAAGCGATCCGCCTCGATCACCAGCATTTCGGAAGGGGCACTAAAGGCCAGATTGGCGTAGCAGGCGGGCCGGGCGAAGCTTTCAAACTCCGTTACCGGATCGCCCGGATGCAAAAAGTAAAGAAAAATCTCGTTGCCAAGCCGATCGCTTTTGTAAACGCGAATCTCCCCGCCGATGAGCAGATAAAACTGCCGGGCCGCCTCCTCCTCATAAAACAGAAGCGTCCCCTCCGCATAGCGGCGCACGGCGCAAAAGGAGGCGATCTCCTCGATCGCCTCCTTGGGGGCCGAAGCAAACAGCGGCAGAGCGGCGATCGTCTGCGAAAGCATCGTTTAGTGGCGCATATGGCGGGCGATCGCGCCCAGGAAGTTTTCGGGATCGGTCTTGGCGATAAAGGCCACCGCGCCGAGGCTTTGGGTTTTGACATTCACACCCCGGTCGGACATGCTGGTGTTGACCGCGATGGGGATGGTTTTGTAGCGCGAACTTTCATGCAGATGTTTCAGCACCTGATAGCCGTCCTTGCGGGGCATCTCCAGATCGGTAATGACCAGACCCACCTCCTCCAGCGCCGCCTCGTCGAGACTTTCGAGATGATCGATCAGCGCCTGACCGTCGTCGAAAATCTGATAGTTGAGTTTGCTCGGCTCCAGAATATCGCAGATAATCCCCTGCGCGGTTTTGCTGTCTTCGGCAATCAAAAGCCGCTTTTGGCTCTCCACCGCGCCCTGGGGAATGATATAGGTCGCGCCAAAGGTGTCAAAGAGCAGTTTTTCCACGTCCAGCACCAGCACGATCGTCTTTGCGCCGTCGATCTCCACCACCGTATCGTAGGTGATCGCATCGAACATCCGGTCGGGTTTTTGCAGGTTTTCGATGGGAATGTTAAAGATATTGCGAATCCCGCTGATGGGCAGCGCGATGCGGTTTTTGTTGTAGTCGCACACCAGATATTCGTAATAGATGTTATCGGGCTTATAAATGTTCAGCCAGCGCTCCAGACTGATAATCGGCACGACGCCGTTTTGGTAGCGGATGTAGCCCTCCAAAAGCTCGCTTTTGACGGTGTTGTTTTTGACCACTTCGTATTTTTTAAAATCTTCGATCGAACGGATTTTGGAGATGTTGATGCCGTAGAAGTTTTTGTCGTTGAGCTGAAAAACGGCGATCTGCATAATATTGTGCAGATGCGTCTTGCTCGTCGCCTCCATCTTTTTGATCATCTCGCTCATGAATGGCCTTTTTTAAAGATAACCACCGCCAGCGGCGGCAGAGTGACGCTGAGGCTATGGGGCCGGTTGTGACTGGCGTGATCCTCGGCCCAAACACGCCCGAGGTTGCCCATATTACTGCCGCCGTACTCTTGGGAATCGGAGTTGAACACCTCGATCCACTCGCCCCCTTCGGGCGCGCCCAGACGGTAATGGTGGCGCGGCAGGGGCGTGAAGTTGCACGCAATGAGCAGCGTTTCGCCCCCTTCACCCCGGCGCAAAAAGCTAATCACGCTTTGGCCCGCATCACGCATATCGATCCACTCAAAACCGCTGAGGTCAAAATCCCGCTGCCACAGGGCGGGCTGGCCTTTATAAAAACGGTTCAGATCCGCCACAAACCGCTTCAAACCCGTATGGAGCGGATATTGTAGCAGGTGCCAATCGAGACTTTGTTTGTAGTTCCACTCGGCGTATTGACCGAACTCCATCCCCATAAACATCAGTTTTTTACCCGGATGGGCAAACATAAAGGCGAACAAAAGCCGCAGGTTGGCAAACCGCTGCCACTCGTCGCCGGGCATTTTGCCCATCAGGCTGCCCTTCATATGCACCACTTCGTCGTGGCTAAGCGAAAGCATAAAATTCTCGTGAAAGGCGTACCAGATGCTAAAGGTGATCTGATCGTGATGGTGCTGGCGAAAAATTGGATCGCGGCTCATATATTTGAGTGTGTCATGCATCCAGCCCATGTTCCATTTGAGGCCAAAACCCAAGCCGCCCATATCCGTCGGGCGCGTCACCATGGGCCACGCGGTTGACTCTTCGGCGATCATGACGCAGCCGGGGAATTTCTCGTAGGCCACGGCGTTTAAGGTCTGCAAAAACCGCACCGATTTGAGGTTCTCCTTACCGCCGTGTTCGTTGGGAATCCACTCGCCTTCTTTGCGGGCGTAGTCCAGATACAACATGCTCGCCACCGCGTCCACGCGGATGCCGTCGATGTGATAGCGCTCCAGCCAATAAATCGCCGAGCTGATCAAAAACGCTTTGACCTCATTGCGCCCGTGGTTAAAGATGGCGCTGCCCCATTCGGGGTGGAAACCCTGACGGGGATCGGCGTGTTCGTACAGATTGGTGCCGTCAAAATTGGCCAGCCCGTGCATATCCACTGCAAAGTGCGAAGGCACCCAGTCGATTACCACGCCGATGCCGGCCTGATGCAGCGCGTCAACCAGTGTCATAAACTCTTCGGGCGTGCCAAAACGTGAGGTGGGGGCGAAATAACCGATACATTGGTAACCCCACGAACCGTCATAGGGGTGCTCCGTCGGCGGCAACAGCTCCACGTGGGTGTAGCCCATTTCGTTCAGATAACCGGGCAGCTCTTTGGCCAGCTCCAGATAGGTCAGCGGGCGGTTTTCCTGCGCGTTAAAACGCCATGAACCTAAGTGCATTTCGTACAGGCTCATGGGGGCGTTCAGGCTGTTTTTCTGCGCCCGATCGGCCATCCATTGCTTGTCGTTCCATGCAAATTGCGGCCTCCAGACGCGGGTGGCCGACCGGGGCGGAATCTCCCAGAAAAAGCCGAAGGGATCGCTTTTTTGCACATGGGCGCCGCTTTGGGTTTCGATCTGATATTTATAACCCTGCCCCGCCCCGGCGCCGGGAATAAACCCCTCCCAAACCCCCGTGCCGTCTTCGCGTAGCTTTAAGGGGTGCAGATCGGCGCGGTAGTGGTTAAAATCGCCGATCACGCTGACGTTTCTTGCGTGGGGCGCCCACAGGGCAAAATAGACCCCCTTTTCGCCCCCGTGCTCAACCGGGTGGCTGCCTAGCACCTCAAACAGACGGTAGTGGGTCCCCTCTTTGAAATAGTAGCTGTCTTTATCGTTCCAGAGGGAAAAATCATATTTTGGCGGCGTCGTAAGCACAAGCCCTCCTTCATGGTTGCGCTATGATCCCCGAATTTACGCGGGTTGTCAATACGAACGGAACATTTGTTCCCGCCGCGCTGCAAAACGGTTACGCAAGCCCCCTTTTAGACCCCCTACTTTATAATGGGCAAATTTTTCCTGACCGGGGAAACTAGGGAAGGTCCTATGAAAAAACAGTCCGTGATGGCCGCAGGCTTCCTCTTGGCATTGGGGGCTTCGGCCCTGCTTTATACCAACCTCGAAGCCCGCAGCGCCAACGAAGAGGGCGCGCGCTTAAGCGCCTTTTCCAAACTGACCAAAGTGGTCAACACCATCGAAAAATATTATGTGGACGAGATCGCCATCGACGACATCATCCACAAGGCCCTTGACGGCCTGCTGACCAACCTCGATGCCCATTCGGGCTATCTGGAGGCCAAGCAGTTTCAGGAGATGAACATCAAGACCCAAGGGGAGTTCGGAGGTCTGGGCATCACCGTGGGCATGCGCGACGGCGCGCTGACCATTATCGCCCCCATGGAGGGCACTCCGGCGGACAAGGCGGGGCTTGAGAGCGGCGATATTGTTTTAAAGATCGACGAGAAATCGACGCTGGGCATGGGCATTGACGAAGCGGTCAACCTGATGCGCGGCGCGCCCGGCACCCACATCCGCCTGACTATCGTGCGCAAGGGCCGGGAAAAACCCTTCGAGGTGGCCCTCACCCGCGATGTTATCAAGGTGCAATCGGTTTATTCCAAAACCTACAGGGACGACATTCTCTATCTGCGCGTCGTCAGCTTCGACAAAAACGTCGCCGACGGCCTGCGCAAAGCGATCAACGAAAACCGCGGCAAAACCAAGGGGATTATCCTCGATCTGCGCAACAACCCCGGCGGCCTGCTCGATCAGGCGATCGAAACGGTGGATATCTTTATCGACAAGGGGGACATCGTCTCCCAAAAAGGGCGCGTCGAAGGCGAAAACAAAACCTTCAAAGCCACCCGCGCGGGCAGCGTAACCGATATTCCGCTGGTGGTGCTGGTTAACGGCGGCAGCGCGAGCGCGAGCGAAATCGTCAGCGGCAGCCTGCAAGATCACCGCCGCGCCGTCGTTGTAGGCGAAAAGACCTTCGGCAAGGGCAGCGTGCAGGTCATCTTGCCCCTGGAGGGTGGCGGCGGCGACGCCATCCGCCTGACCATCGCCCGCTACTACCTGCCCAGCGGCCGCACCATTCAGGCCACCGGCGTCGAACCGGACGTCGAGGTCAAGCGCGCCAGCGTGCAGGAGGTTGAAGACGAGTTTGAGATCAAAGAGGCTCAGCTTAAAGATCATCTGGAGGCCAAACTGGACGAAGCCAACGGTAAAAAACCCGACACAACCAAGGAAAAAACCGACGCCCGCGTCATCACCGACGAGGAGCTAACCAAAGACTATCAGCTCAAGAATGCCATGGGTATTCTGCGCGGGTTGATCGTACTTAAAAAATAACAAGGACTGAGCAAACATGGAAAAAGGCAACCTGATCTACGAAGGAAAGGCCAAGCGCCTCTACTCCACTCCCAAAAACGGGGAGCTGATTGCCGAATTCAAGGATGACTTAACCGCCTTTAACGCCCTGAAAAAAGCCAGCGAAAGCGGCAAAGGGGCGCTTAACTGCCTGATCAGCACCAAGCTTTTCGGGCTTTTGGAAAAATCGGGGATTCAAACCCACCTGATCAAGACGATCGACGACAACCACCAGCTGATTAAAAAGGTGGAGATTATCCCCATCGAAGTGGTGGTGCGCAATATCGCCACCGGCAGTCTTTCTAAGCGCTTGGGCATTAAAGACGGTACGGTAATGCCCTTTACGCTGGTGGAGTTTTATTACAAGGACGATGCGCTGGGCGACCCGATCATCAACGACGAGCACGCCATCATCATGAAGCTGGCCAGCCAAAACGAACTGCAGGTGCTCAAGGACCTGGGCCGCAAAATCAACGATGTGATGCGCCCCTTCTTCCAAAGCTGCCGCCTCAATCTGGTGGACTTCAAGGTCGAGTTCGGCCGCGATGAAAACGGCCGCATCCTGCTGGCGGACGAAATCAGCCCCGACAGCTGCCGCTTTTGGGATGTGGATTCGGGCGAGAAGCTCGACAAAGACCGCTTCCGCCAAGACCTCGGCGGCGTTAAAGTGGCCTACGAAGAGGTGCTTAAGCGGATTGAAGGAGCTTTGAAATGAAGGCAGTCGTTAACGTATTTTTAAAAGAGGGCATTCTCGATCCGCAGGGCAAAGCCACGGGTCACGCGCTGGAAGTCATGGGCTTTAAGGGCGTCAGCGAAGTGCGCATTGGCAAACAGATTATTCTGACCCTCTCGGCCAAAACCGCCGAAGCCGCCAAAGAGGAGGCCGACAAAATGGCCAAGGCGCTGCTGGTAAACGAAGTGGTTGAAGAGTACAGCATCGAGATCCGCCCATGAACGTCTCCGTCCTGCTTTTCCCCGGCACCAACTGCGAACGCGACACCGCATGGGCCTTTGAAAAGGCCGGGGCCAAAACCCAGATCGTCTGGCATCAGGAAAAAGAGCTGCCCAAAAAGACCGATCTGGTGGTCGTTCCCGGCGGCTACAGCTACGGCGACTATCTGCGCTGCGGCGCGATTGCCCGTTTTGCGCCGGTGATGGGCGCGGTGAGCGAGTTCGCCAAAAAGGGCGGCCGGGTTCTGGGTATCTGCAACGGCTTTCAAATTCTGCTGGAGGCGGGCCTGCTACCCGGCGCCATGCGCCGCAACACCAATCTGCACTTTATGAGCCGCTTTCAGCCCATGAAGGTCGTCAGCAACAAAAACCGTTTTCTGGGCAAACTCAAAGAGGGCGCGGTGGTCAATGTGCCGCTGGCCCACGCCGAGGGCAACTACTACATTGACGACAACGGTCTTAAGTCGCTCTACGACAACGATCAGGTGCTTCTGACCTATTGCGATGCCGCCGGAAAAGGCGTAAGCGTCAACGGCGCGGTGGACAATATCGCCGGCATCTGCAACCAACAAAAGAATGTGTACGGCCTGATGCCGCACCCCGAACGCGCCGTGGACGAACTGCTGGGCTCCAAGGACGGGATGCTGATGATCAAAAGCCTGCTGGAGTCCTAAGCGTTGCGGCTCTTTGCTTGGCTTTTGCCGCTTCTTTGCCTAACGGCTCTTTGGGCCAACCCCGAAGAGCCTGCGCCCCTCAAGGCGAAACTCGTCTATATTACCCCCGAAGCGCTCAGTCCCAATCTGTATGTCGGTCAGGTCGTGGCCGTGACCCTCAACGCGCTGATCGCCGAGCCGAACTACGAAAGCATCGAAACGCTGCTTGAGGGCGGCACGGGCATCAAGGCGCTCACCGCCGAGCCCAAGTGGGAGCGGCTGGACGAAAACCGCCACCGGCTAACCCTGCACTTTCAAATCACCGATACCCGCCCCACCCTGCCCACGGTGCGCGTGCGGTTGTGGGTGGCCGGCGAAATAGCCGACGAAACCCTCTGGGAAGGGCCCGCCCGCACCGCCGCGCGCGTGGCGAGCAACCCGCAGTATTCGGGCGTTTTGGCCGAAGAGCTGATCGTCATTACCCACAAGGTCGAAAAGTTCAACGACACCCAGAATATTTTGGTGATGGAGCTCAAGGGCACGCTGTCGAATCTGGAGAACTTTTCGCTCAAGGGAATCGAAACCCAAGGAATCGACTGGGTGGACGCCCGTATGCCCTCGACGCGGATTTTCCACTACGCGCTGATCGATCCGTCCCAAACGGAGATTGCCTTTAACTTTTTCAAACCCTCCAGCGGCGATTTTAAACGCATCAGTCTGGGATTTGATCTCTCAAATCTCGGTCAGCGCATCAGCACCCACGTGGACATCAACCCCAAAAAACGGGCCTTTCCGTGGCTGGATGTTCTGTTCCTGACGCTTGCGGCAATCTTGCTGGTTTTCTTCTTCTTTAAAACCCACCGCTGGATCTTTCTGGGGATGGTCGCCCTGACGGTTCTGCTGGCCTTTTGGCTGATTATCAAAGAGGAGTCGGTCACCATCCGCGAAGGCGCGCAGGTGCGGCTGCTGCCCACCAGCACCAGCACGCTCTTTTATGTGACCTACCGGCCCACCGAAGCAACCGTGCTCAAAGAAAAAGACGGCTACGTCAAAGTGCTATTACCCGATGACAAAATCGGCTGGGTTAAAGAGAACGAGCTTCTGAAGTAAGCGGCACGATCCGATCGGCGCACCATGCGGCCAGATCGCGATCGTGCGTGATTAGCAAAATCCCCACCCTGCCTAGCAGCCCCACCAAAAGCTTCATCACCTCAAGCTGCGAAAGATTATCCAGCGCGCTGGTGGGTTCATCCGCCAAAATCAGATCGGGCTTCATCAGCAGCGCGCGCAAGATGCTCAGCCGCTGCAACTGTCCGCCGGAAAGTTCGTGGGATTTGCGCCCAAGCAGCGCCGGGTCGATCAGCAGCTTTTCGCACAGGGCTTCATGGCCTTCCAATGGCGCCACATCGGCAATCTGATCAGCAATATTGTAGGCAGAATGAAAGGAGCTATAGGGGTCTTGAAACACCTGACTCAGCCGAGCGGCGCGGATTTGGCCCGACCACGGCAAAAGCAATCCCGAAACCAGCTCCAGCAATGTGCTTTTGCCCGATCCGCTCGGCCCCACCAGCGCGACAATCTCGCCCTTTTTGATCGAAAGGGAAAAGTCCGTAAAAATCGGAGCCGATCGGGCATAGCCAAAGCTTAGCCCGTCAATCTCCAAAACCGTTTCAGGACTTGGCGGCAGCTTCACGGGCATCCTGATCGCTGAGGATATTTTCGCCCTTGGCCCAATGGGTACGCGGCACCTCGTCAAACACGATATAACACGCCGCCTTGGGCTTACCCGCCACCTTGAGCATGGTTTCGCTCACCTCGTCGGCAATCTGGCGGCGCTGGTCGATCGTTAACTCTCCGGCTACCCTGATGCTAATGTAAGGCATTATTTCCTCGCTTGTCCGTTTCCGTAAATTTGAAATTTATAGGTCGTCAGTTCGCTTACCCCCATGGGGCCGCGCGCATGGAGTTTGTTGGTGCTGATGCCCACCTCGGCCCCAAAGCCAAACTGCCCGCCGTCGGTAAAGCGGGTGGAGGCGTTTACATAAACGCACGCCGCATCCACGCGGTTTAGAAACGCTTCCGCCGCGCCGTGATCGGCGGTTACGATCGCCTCGCTGTGGCTGGAGCCGTGGGCGTGAATATGTGCCACCGCTTCATCGAGTCCTTCCACCACTTTGACGGCGAGGATATTGGCCAAATACTCTTCGTCCCAGTCCGCTTCCGTGGCCGCCTTTGCGTCGATAATCGCGCGGGTTTTTTCGCAGCCGCGCAGCTCGGTTTGGTGGGCGTCAAACGCGGTTTTGAGCCGGGGCAAAAACTCCCCCGCGATGCACGCGTCGATCAGCAGCGTTTCGATGGCGTTGCAGGCGCTAGGGCGCTGGACTTTGGCGTTAACGGCAATGGTTTCGGCCATGGCGTAATCGGCGCAGGCGTGGATATACAGGTGGCACACGCCCTTGTCGTGTTTGACCACCGGCACGGTTGCGTTTTCGCTCACAAAACGAATCAGCGCCTCCCCGCCGCGCGGCACGATCAGGTCTAAATATTTATCTTGCTTGACCATCCACGCCACCGCTTCGCGCGAGCCGTCGGGCAGCAGGGCGATGGCCGCTTCGGGCAGGTTGCGCGCCCTTAAAACGCCCTGCAACACCGACGCGATCGCCGTATTGGACAAGATCGCCTCTTTGCCGCCCTTGAGGATCGCCACGTTGCCGCTCTTAAAGCAAAGCGCCGCCACATCGGCGGTCACATTGGGGCGCGATTCGTAAATCACGCCCACCACGCCGATCGGCACGGCGATTTTTTCGATTTTAAGCTCATCATCCGTCACCCAGCCGTCAATGACGCGGCCCACGGGGTCGCGCAGCGCGGCAATCTCGCGCAGCGCGGTGGCCATTTCGCCCACGCGCTTGTCGTTCAGTAGCAGGCGATCTTGCATGGCATCGCTTAGCCCCGCCGTTTTGGCCGCCGCCATATCCTTGGCGTTGGCTTCCAAAATGGCCGCTTGGTTTTTAACAAGCGCATCGGCCATCTCGATCAGCACCGCCGATCGGGTTTTGCCCGGCAGCACCGACATGACGTGCGCCGCCGCTTTGGCGTTTTTCAAAAAATCAATTAAATGCTCCATCAAAACTCCTCTTCCCGGGTGCGGCTTAAAAGCGCGTGCAAACTCTCTTTGGGGTTTTTGCCCCCGATCAGCGCCGCCACTTCGCGGGCAATGGGCGTATAAACCCCCGACTTTTCCGACAGCGCCACAATGGCCTGCGCAGTCGGCACCCCTTCGGCCACCTCGCCCAGCTCGGCCAGAATGGCACCGATCGGCTTGCCCTGCCCCAGCCCCTGCCCCACGCGGTAGTTACGCGAAAGCGTGCTGGTGGCGGTAAGGAACAAATCGCCCACCCCGGCCAAGCCCAAAAAGGTTTCGAGCCGCGCGCCGTAGTGCAACCCAAAGCGCGTCATCTCCGCGAGTCCCCGCGTAATCAGCGCAGCGCGGGCGTTGTTGCCCAAGCCCAGCGCGTCGCACACCCCCGCCGCGATGGCAATCACGTTCTTGTACGCCCCGGCCACTTCGGCCCCGGTCACATCGCTGGTGCGGTAGGTTTTGATCCAAGGGGGAAAACAGGCCATAAAGCCAGCCGCCGTCTCTTCGTTATGGCTGGCGATCGTCAGCGCCGTGGGCAACCCCTTGACCACCTCGGCGGCAAAACTGGGGCCGCTTAAAAAAGCCAGGTTTTCAGCGGGGATAAACGATTCGTAGATTTCGTTCAAAAACCGTCCGGTGGCGGTTTCGATCCCCTTGCTCACCACCATCACCCGCTGGCTCGAAAACTTAAAGTTGGCCTCAAGCCACGCGGTTGTCTCTTGCACGGGCAGCGCCATCACCAGCATTTCGGCCCCAAGCGCCGTGGCGGTATCCACAAAATGGGGCAGGTTTTTTGGGCTGCGCGAGGTAATCAGCACCGGGCTTTGCACCTGCAAAAACGCCGCCTGCAACGCCTGACCCCACTTACCCGCTCCAATCACCGCCAGTTTCACGCCGCCCTTACCTTTGTGCAATTTAGGCTCTCATTTTAGTCAAAGTTTGATTTGGGCGGCCTGTCGCTACGGGCTGGCTACTTGTCTGTTTTTCCAGTATCCGGGTTTTCTTCTTTGGTGCATAACAGCCAACACAAAGATGCCGCCGCCGCTTTCCGCATAAAGCACGGCATAGGGGAAACGGCGAATCAAAGAACGCCGAACGCGCCCCTCCAAAACGGGCCAAGTTTTGGGAAAAGCCGCCGATCGCAGCACCGTGGCGTAAACCTCTAGGGCAAATTCGCGCCCTAGGCCATTTGCCTTGTCGTCATAGTATTCAACCGCGTCACTGAGCTCTTCTTCCGCATCGGGATGAAAACGGAAATTCACCTCCCGACTTTTTGCCACAGCTTTTCAAAAACCGTATGGCCGTCCACGGGCTGAACAAGACCCGATTCCAGATCGGCCAGCCGCTTCTGCGCCAGCGCATTCCACGCCGCTTCAATTTCCGGCTGGGTCTGATTGAGACTGCCAAGCAGACAATCCACAATCTTGATCCGCTCATCCACCGGAAGCGAAATAGCCTCTTCGATCAGCTCTTGGGTTTGCATGGACAGTTCCTTGCGAAAAAATTGCTTTGATTATATCGAATAGCAAATGCGTTAATTGATAACTAAAAAGTAGCCTGTCCCCATTTATCATTTATTGTCCCCATTTATCTCATTTATCATTTATTTTATTTATTCATTTACGCTATTGGAAACTGCCCCCATTTCCTTTACACAATTTCTCTTTAGCATTTTTCTTTGTTTCCTAATTAGCGCATCCCGTTTTTCGCACCCTCTTTAATACCTGCCTCAGTGTCAGCCCTACCCCGACACTCGGAGGGGATGCTAATGTCGGTTCCAGCGCGACACGACAATCCTCTCGACGATCGGGCAACACACTCTCCAAACTTCAAGCCGAGGCTATAACAATTTGCAGAAGATCGCTGTGATGTTTGTGCACGTATGGCAGCCCTTTCCGAGTCTGTAAATGGGGTGGACGATGATGCTGGGCCTACGGAAGACTTCGGTCCAGCATCGGACATTATCAAGTAGATCATTGGGGCCACAATAACGGCTAGCAGAAAGAGGGAAATATGCAGTAGCGTTTTCGATCCATTCTTCTGCTCCTCTCCGAGAGACTTATTGGCCGGATTGTATTGAAGAATTTTTTCACCACGTTTTTCGACCACCCAACGATCAAAAAGAGTACCTGGCGGTTGCATCACCTTCATATGTGGATCGTCAGATATAACTGTGTACCCCCTCTCAACCAGCTCTTGTGTGATTTTTTCGATAGAGATTCCGTTTTTCGATTGCCATGTCTCTAGGTATCCCTTGCTGAAAACATGGAAAGATTTCCCCTGCGCCACATAGATAGCCATGCCAACCGACGGGAGCTCTACCGGATCTTCCCAATAATCAATTAGAAAATCTATTTTCGAGCTGTCTGCAAGCATAATTTTTCCATTACCAGAAGATGGGTCGTAGGACAAAAACCGTCCCTCCAGAATGTCATGCCCGGCCGAAACAATCTCGTCCTCTGCTGTGGCAGGCGAGGACAGGCTACTTTTTTCCATACTAATAACCACCCATTTTTCAGATCGGCATATTCTGCCACGCTATCCTTTAGTCCGGCTGTCCCTCGTTGGAGCCTTTGTGCCGCTTAGGAAATGAAAAAATGGGGACAAAAGTAGCCCACCCCCATTTGCATTTACTCATTTCCTCAAAATTTTTAATAGTCCCATCATTTATTTCTGTTTATTACGAAGCTTCCGAATTCTATGTTATTTAAAAGAAAAGACTATATGTCATTCTGCCATACATAGTAGTTTTTCTGCTTACTAAAAGATCCGGGTACATTATTTTGATCGGTAGCATATTGTTCATCTCTTATGCTAAGTGTTGCTTTAGATTTAATACCCGCACTCAAGTAACTTAGATTTAGCGTTCTCAGATAACCAATTTCTTTATGATTACGGCTATTGACAACAATAAATTTTTTGATTTGAAGGCCAGGCGGAACCATAATAGCTTCTCTTAAAAGATGATTTTCAGGTAGGAGGGCCGCCCTTTTTTCTTGAGAAATATGGTTCGCAAACTGTCTTATTGATTCAACAGAACCAGCAGCGGCAACCAATGAAAGACCAGCATCCTGATTGCCATTCATGGCAATCATTCCACCCAATGTCCCAATAAGCGCAAGCGTCACTTGCCTGTTGGCCTCACGCTCTTTGTTCCTGATGGTTATTGCCTCAAGCCAAGAATTATATTTGTTTCCCAGTGGAAAATTTATATATTCATCAACCTTCTCACCAAAAGAGATTTCTAAGTTTTCCAACAAAACCCATTCTTCGCTTTTGTTTTCAAAATTAAAATCAATATATGCAAAATATGTACTACTCATATCTTTGTTTACTTTTGCAGAAACTGCCAATTCTTGCTCACCTAAGCAAGCTATCCCAAGCATGACTAAAAATAAAAGCTTTCTCATCGAATTCCTTTTTTTCAAAAATACAAGAGGTCGAAAGACGGTTACACAGCCAAAATCAAATCTTTCATCCCTGCTCTAACAAACACCCACCTTTTCAGAGGAAACGGGGACAGAGGAAACGGGGACAGGCTACTTTTTTCCATACCAGTAAACACTCACTTTTCCCAATTGACATAATTCTGCCACTTCATCCTTAAAGCCCTGTCGTTTACGTTGAGGGATTGTCCTGCTTGCGCTATAATCTGCCCACTTTTTGCCCAAAAAAGGTTGTTTATGCCGAAGCTGTACGAATACCTTGGCATCGCCATCCTTTTTTACAGCAACGAACACGAGCCGGTTCATGTGCATGGGAAGTTTCAGGGTTTTGAGTCCAAGGCGGAGCTGATCATCGAAAACGGTATCGTTACCGAGGTGCTTATCCGCGAAGTCAAGGGCCGTAAACCCTTGCCCGCCGGCGAACTGGCCGAGTTCAAGCGGTTTGTCGAAGCCTTTAAAGCCGAGATTGTTCAGAAGTGGATCGACTACTTTGTGTACCATCGGCAACAAAAATGCATCCGGATCGAAGGAAAGGTTAAATAATCATGGAACCCCTCTTTATCACCTCCGCCCAAGTGGCGGGCAAACTCCGGCTCCACCTGACCTTTAGCGACGGCAAGAGTCAAACGGTTGACTTTTCGGGCTTTTTGCTCTCTTCCCACAATCCGCACATCCGCAAATACGCCGATGAAAAGCTGTTTGAAACCTTTCGCATCACAGACGGCGACTTGGAGTGGAACGATTACGACCTCTGCTTTCCGGTGATCGACCTCTACGAAAACCGCATCGCCCGCAACTCGGATTCCGCAGCCGCCTAGGCGCGGTTATGGCGTTTGCGCTATAATCCGCGCACTAAATTTTCCTAACAAGGTTTTGGATGGCCGGGTACGAAGCCCTTCGCGAATGGTTGTTTAAGCTCCAGCCTGAGACGGCGCACAATGTGGCCGAGACGGCCATGCGGCTGGCGGAAAAGACCCCCTATGCGCTCAAACTCATGGCCGAAAACTACGCGCTGGTGAGCGATCGGCTCACCCAAAACGTGTGGGGATTGGAGTTTCTAAACCCCCTAGGTCTGGCCGCCGGGTTTGATAAAAACGGCACCATGATCCGCCCCATGACTGCGCTGGGTTTTGGCTTTATCGAAACGGGCACCGTCACGCCTAGGCCCCAGCCGGGCAACCCCAAGCCGCGCCTGTGGCGGCACGTGGGTCACAAAAGCCTGCAAAACGCCATGGGTTTTAATAACGACGGCGTGGATGCGCTGGTCGATCGGCTCGAAAAGCTCACTCCCTATGTGCTGCCCATCGGCGTCAACGTGGGCAAAAACAAAGCCACCCCCGCCGACAAGGCGCTAGAGGATTACCGCATTTGCGTCGAAAAATCCGAAAGCGTGGCGGATTATCTGGTCTTTAACCTCTCTTCGCCCAACACGCCGGGACTGCGCGATCTGCAAAGCGAAAGCTTCGTGCGCGACCTGTTTGCCATGGCCAAAACGCTCACCAAAAAACCCGTGCTGCTCAAGATTGCCCCCGATCTAGAGGCGGGTAATGCGCTCTCGCTCTGTCAAAGCGCCATCAAAGCGGGCGCGGCGGGAATTATCGCCACCAACACCACCAACCAATACGACCTGATTTCCGGCAGCGAACCAAACGGCGGGGGTCTCAGCGGCGAAATTCTGCGGGAAAAAAGCCGCCTGCTCTTTGACGCGCTCTCAAGCGAGCTGTTCGGCCAAACGGTGCTGATCAGTTGCGGCGGCATTATGGACGCCGACGAAGCGTGGAAACGCATCAAGATGGGCGCAACGCTCGTTCAGGGCTATACCGGATTTATCTACGGCGGCCCGGCCTATGCCACCACCCTGCTGCGCGGCGTGATCGCCCGCATGAAGGATGAGGGATTCAGTCACATCACCGACGCGATCGGAGCGGACCGGAGATGATCCGGCTGCTTTTGGCCGCAACTTTTTTTACAGGAGCTTTAATGGCGGCAACCCTGCCTCAAACCCACCACAAAACCCTCAAAAACGGCCTTGAGGTGGTGGCCATTCCGCTGGAAAACGGCAGCGGGGTTGTCAGCGTGGATATTATCTACCGCGTCGGCAGCCGCAACGAAATCATGGGCAAAAGCGGGCTGGCCCATATGCTCGAACATATGAACTTCAAGTCCACCAAAAACCTCGAATCGGGCGAGTTCGATCGCGTGGTTAAAAGCCTCGGCGGCGTGACCAACGCCTCGACCGGGTTTGACTACACGCGCTATTTTATTAAAACCAGCACCCGCAATCTGGACAAATCGCTAGGGCTTTTTGCGGAGATGATGGAGCATTTGAGCCTCAAGGACAAAGAGTTCCAGCCCGAGCGGGACGTGGTGGCCGAAGAGCGCCGCTGGCGGACCGACAACAACCCGATGGGCTTTTTGTTCTTTAGCCTCTTTAACACCGCCTATGTGTACCACCCCTACCACTGGACGCCGATCGGCTTTATGGGGGATATTCAGACGTGGACGATCGACGATCTCAAAGAGTTTCATAAAACGTGGTACCAACCCCAAAACGCGGTGCTGATCGTCGCGGGCGATCTAAAACCCGACGATCTGTTCAAAGCCGCCGAAAAACACTTTGCCAAGGTCAAAAACCGCAGCGATCTGCCCGAAATCAAGGCGGTCGAACCCGAACAGTTCGGCCCTCGCCGCGCGGTGATTTATAAAGAGAGCGAAGTGGAAATGCTGGCGCTGGCATGGCGGATTCCGCCCTACGATCACGCCGACGCCACCGCCTTAATGGCGCTGGGCAGCCTGCTCAGCGACGGCCAAAGCTCGCGCCTGCAAGAAAAGCTGATCGACCAAAAACGGCTGGTCAACTCGATCAGCGCCTTTTCGATGGATCTCAAAGATCCCGGTTTGTTTATTGTTCTGGCGGTGTGCAACCCCGGCGTTCAAGCCGAAACGGTTGAAGCATTGATCTTAGAAGAGATCGACGCGCTTAAGAAAAAAGCGCCCCCCAAACGGGAGGTCGAAAAGATCAAAACCGGCGCGCGGGCGGAGTTTATCTATTCACTGGAAAGCTCAGACAGCGTCAGCCGGATGTTTGGCGACTATCTGGCCCGGGGCAACCTGCAACCGCTGCTCGATTACGAAAAAGAGGTCGAAGCCCTCAGCGGCGACGCGCTGCGCGATGTGGCGCAAAAATATCTGATACCCAAAAACTCAACCACCCTGATTCTGCGAAAAGGAAACTAAGATGCTAACCGGAGCCATGACGGCGCTGATCACCCCTTTCAAAAACGACAAAGTCGATTACGAAACCTACGAAAAACTCATCAAGCGCCAGATCAACAACGGCATCGATGTGGTGGTTCCCGTGGGCACTACCGGCGAAAGCGCCACTTTAACCCACGACGAACACCGCGAGTGCATCGAAGTGGCCGCGAGCGCTTGCAAAGGCACCAACGCCAAGGTGCTCGCAGGAGCCGGAAGCAACGCCACCGCCGAAGCGATCGGGCTGGCCAAATTTGCCCAAAAGGCGGGGGCCGACGGGATTTTGTGCGTGACGCCCTACTACAACAAACCCACCCAAGAGGGGCTTTTTCAGCACTACAAAGCCATCGCCGCCAGCGTCGATCTGCCCGTCATGCTTTACAACGTTCCGGGCCGTACCGGCGTGGATCTCAAGCCCGAGACGGTCTTTCGGCTCTTTGACGAGGTTCGCACGATTTTTGGCATCAAGGAGGCCAGCGGCTCGATGGAGCGGGTAGTTGCCCTGTCCATGGGGCGGCCCGATCTGGTGATTGTGAGCGGCGAAGATGCAATCACCTTTCCCATTATGGCCAACGGCGGTCAGGGCAATATTTCCGTGACGGCCAATCTGCTGCCCGATCAGGTCAGCGACAGCATCCACGCGGCGATGAAGGGCGATTACGCCGAAGCCAAAACGATAGCCGATCGACTCTATCCCATCAACAAGGCGTTGTTTTTAGAAAGCAACCCCATTCCCATCAAAGCGGCCATGTATCTAGCGGGATTGCTCGACACGCTCGAATACCGCCTACCGCTAGTGGCTCCTAGCAGCGAAACCATGGGCGAGCTGGAAAATCTGCTCAAAATCTACGAAGTTAAAGGACTCTAATGGAATTTCAGGGCAAAACACTGGTTTTAAGCGGCGGCACCCGCGGCATCGGCAAATCGATTATTTATAAATTCGCCTCCAAAGGCTGCAATATCGCCTTTACCTACAACAGCAACGAAGAGGAAGCGAAAAATATCGAGTTTGATCTGGTCAATCAGTTTGGCGTCAAGGTGCGCTACTACAAGCTCGACATCCTGGAACCCGAGAGCTACAAAGCGCTCTTTGAAGCGATCGATAAAGACTTTCACGAAGTAAACTACTTTATCTCCAACGCCATCATTTCCGGCCGCCCGGTGGTGGGCGGTTTTGCCCCCTTTATGCGCCTCAAGCCCAAGGGCCTGAACAACATCTACACCGCCACGGTACTGGCCTTTGTGGTCGGCGCGCAGGAGGCGGCCAAGCGGATGGAGAAAATCGGCGGCGGCGCGATTGTGGCTATCAGCTCCACGGGCAACCTAGTACACACCGAAAACTACGCGGGCCACGGCACGAGCAAAGCGGCACTGGAAATTATGGTCAAATACGCCGCCAACGAACTGGCGTGCAAAAATATCCGCGTCAACACCCTCTCAGGCGGCCCGATCGAAACCGACGCGCTGCGCAAGTTCCCCAACTTCGAGGAGATGAAAGCCGAAACCATCAAGCGCACGCCGCTGGGCCGCATGGGTCAGGCCGACGACTTGGCCGGAACGGCGCTCTTTTTGTGCTCGCAGGATAGCTACTGGATTACCGGGCAAACCCTGATTGCCGACGGCGGCAGCTCCTTTACCTGAGCCATGGCGAACAAGGCCTTTAACCTTCCCAACACCCTGGCGTGGCTGCGCATTGCCGCCGCGCCGCTGCTCTTTTTTCTGCTGGTGGAGCGCGCGCCCTTTTTGGCAATGGGCGTGCATCCGGGCTGGCTCGATTATGCGGCGATTTTGGTCTTTTCCTTTGCGGCGATTACCGACTTTTTCGACGGCTATATCGCGCGGGCGTGGAACCAAACCACCGTGCTGGGCGAGATTCTCGATCCGCTGGCCGACAAGCTTTTGGTGCTGGCCGCCTTTTTGGGGCTGATGCTGCTTGACCGCGCCAACGCATGGGCGGTGCTGATTATTCTGGGGCGGGAATTTTTTATCACCGGGCTTCGCGTGATGATTGTGGCCGAGGGCAAAAGCGTGGCGGCAAGCAACTGGGGCAAATGGAAAACCGGCTTTCAGATTACCGCGATTGTCTTTATGATTCTTAACTGGTGGCCGATCGTCTCCATCACCCTGCTGTGGATTGCCGTGGCCCTGACGCTCTGGTCGGGCTATGAATATGTGCGCGATTACGCACGCCCCAAGGCGGCTTAAAATGGGCCTGATTATCTCGATTCTTGTTCTGTCGTTTTTGATTTTTTTCCACGAACTGGGCCATTTTTTGGCGGCGCGTTTTTTTGGCGTGAAGGTCGAGGTCTTTAGCATCGGCTTTGGCCGCAAACTTTACAAAAAACAGTGGGGCCAAACCGAATACGCGCTCAGCGCCATTCCGCTGGGCGGCTACGTCAAAATGAAGGGCCAAGACGACGCCAACCCGCTTAACCGCAGCGGCGAACCCGATGCCTACGATTCCAAAGCGCCGTGGCAGCGGATGGTGATTTTAGGCGCGGGCCCCTTTGCCAATTTTGTGCTGGCCTTTTTGCTCTTTATTATCGTGGCGATCGGCGGGTTTAACGCCCTCGCACCCGTGGTGGGCAACGTAATGGAAAACACCCCCGCCCAAACGGCCGGGGTTCAAAGCGGCGATAAAATCCTGGCGATCGACGGCGTCGCCATCCGCGCGTGGGACGAGATTAGCAAGCGGATCAAAAACGGCGCTCAAGCGATCGAGCTGGAGATCGATCGCGGCGGGCTGCTCAAGCGGCTGGTCATTACGCCGCAAATGCTCGAAAGCGAAAATATCTTCGGCGAAAAGGAGCAGCGCCGCATGATCGGCATTGCGCCTAGCGGCGAGATTATCGTGCTGCGCTACGGCCCCATCGAGTCGATCGGCGTGGCGTGGGACAAAACCGTGCAGGCCAGTACGCTGATTTTCCAAAGCGTCATTAAGCTGGTTTCGGGCGTGGTCAGCCCCGATAATGTGGGCGGGGTGATTTCGATCGTGCAATTTACCTCCGAGGCGAGCGCCATCGGCTTGATTCCGCTGCTGATGTTCACCGCGCTGATTTCCGTTAACCTCGGTGTGCTGAACCTGCTGCCCATTCCGGCGCTCGACGGTGGGCATCTGATGTTTACGCTCTACGAACAGCTGCGGGGCAAGCCGCCGAGCGAAAAGGTGTTTTACCATATGACCCTGACCGGATGGGGGCTTTTGGGCGCGCTCATGCTGCTGGGGCTCTACAACGACATTAACAGGCTGGCCGGATGACGCGCCTCGAACACGCCATCGAACGGATCGAAAAGGCGCGCATCGCCTACGATCGCCACCAAATCGTGCGGCTCGTGGCCATTAGCAAATACGCCACCGTAGCCCAGATTGAAGCGCTTTACCATGAGGGCCAGCGCGCCTTTGGCGAAAACAAGGTGCAAGATTTTGAGCTCAAAGCCGCCGCGCTGGAAACCCTGCCGATCGAGTGGCATTTTGTGGGCACGGTGCAGACCAACAAGATCAATAAACTCATCGCCCTGGCCCCCGCGCTGGTGCACTCGATCGACTCGATCGAAACCGCTAAAGCGTTCGATCAGCGCCTGCAACGGGAAGGCAAAACCCAGCGCGCTTTATTGCAGATTAACAGCGCCCGCGAAGCCACCAAAAGCGGCGTTGACCCCGATCGCGCCGAAGAAACCTACCGCCAAATCCTAAGCGAATGCCCAGCCCTAAAACTCGAAGGGGTCATGACGATTGGCGCGCACACCGGCGATCGGGCGGTGATTCAAAAGAGCTTTGAAACCACCTTTGGCATCTTCGATCGGCTCAAAAACGCCGGAGCCGTCACCTGCTCCATGGGCATGAGCGGCGATTACGAACTGGCGATCGCGTGCGGCGCGAATCTGCTGCGCCTTGGCAGCGTGCTTTTTGATGACGCCGCTTAAACACGCCATTGCCCTCACCGGATCCATCGCCACGGGCAAAAGCACCGCAGCGGCGCTTCTGAAGCTGCACGGCTACCGCATAATCGATGCCGACAGCATCAGCCATCAGGTCTTGATCGACCTAGCCGATCGGGTCACCGCCGAGCTGGGCACCGCCGATCGGGGCGAACTGGGCATGCTGGTTTTTGAGCACCCCAAAAAGCGCAAGGTTCTTGAGGGGATTTTGCACCCCGAAATCCGCCGCCGGATTCTGGCCGAGTGCGAAAAACTCGAAACCTTGGGCGTGCCGTACTTTGTGGATATTCCGCTCTTTTTTGAAAGCGGCGAGGCGTATCCCATCGACAAAACCGCCGTGGTTTACGCAACCGAAACCATGCAGATCGAGCGGCTCATCAAAAGCCGTCATCTGACAGACGAGGCCGCCCGCAGCCGAATCGCCGCGCAGTGGCCCATCGAAGAGAAAAAAAGCCGCGCGACGTGGGTGATTGACAACACCGGGGATATCCGCCACCTCACCGCCCAAATCGACGCCTTTGTAAGGAGCCTTCGTGAAATGGACTAAATACAGCGCCAGCGGTAACGACTTTGTGATTTTCCACGCCTTTTTGCACGCCGATCGCAGCGCGATCGCCAAAGAGCTTTGCCACCGCCAAGAGGGGATCGGCGCGGACGGCTTAATCGTCCTGCTGCCCCACGACACGCATGACCTTGAATGGGATTTCTACAACGCCGACGGCTCCAAGGCGACCATGTGCGGCAACGGCGCGCGGGCGGCGGCGCACTACGCTTTTAGCGAGGGGCTGGCCCCGGCCAAGATGGGATTTCTGACCGGCGCGGGAGTCATCGAAGCGGAAGTCTCCGGCAATGTGGTACAAACCCAGCTGACGGCGCACCAAGTGCTGCGCCGTGACATTGAAGAATCGGGTCTAAACTGGTGGCTGTGTGAAACCGGCGTGCCCCACTTGGTTGCCTTTGGCGATCTCTCGCGCTTTGACGCCCTGCCCCTAAGCGATCTGCGCTTCAAATACAACGCCAATGTCAATCTGGCCGCGATCGAAAACGGCGCGATTAAAGTGCGCACCTTCGAGCGCGGCGTCGAAGGCGAAACGCTGGCCTGCGGTACGGGCATGGCCGCCTGTTTCCTGCGGGCGCTCAGCGAAAAGCAGGTGCAAAACCCCTGCCGCGTTTACCCCAAAAGCGGTGAAGAACTCACCCTGTCGCTGTCCAACGATCGGCTTTTATTTAAGGGCGCGGTTCGCCGGGTGTTCGAGGCGATACTGCCGTGCTAATCGGCATTAGCGACTGCCTGCTGGGCACAAAGTGCCGCTACGACGGCCAGCACAAGCAAAGCCGGTTCGTGACCGATGTGCTTAGCCGTTATGCGCAGTTTGTCCCCTTCTGCCCCGAACACGCCGCGCTGGGCACGCCCCGCGAAACGATGTTTCTGGCGCAGACCGCGCAAGGCATCCGGGCGCTCAACCACAAAAGCCGTGCCGATCAAACCGATAAACTCCAAGCTTACAGCGACGAAGCGGTCAAAACGCTCCTTGCCCGGCCGCTGTGCGGTTTTATCTTTAAATCCAAATCCCCTAGCTGCGGACTAGAGCGGGTCAAACTGTACGATGAAAACCACCAACCGCTCGAAACCAAGGCCCAAGGCATCTTTGCCCGCACCGTCACCGAAGCCTTCCCGCTGCTGCCCGTCGAAGAAGAAGGCCGCCTGGAAGACCCGTGGCTGCGGGAAAACTTTATGATGCAGATTTTTGCCTATCAGGCGATGATCGACTTTTTGGCCCGGCAGCCCAAAATGGGCGATTTGGTCGCTTTCCATGCCCGTTATAAGTTTTTATTGCTGGGCAAAAACGACGTGATCTACCGCCAGTTGGGCAATATCGTTGCCAACCGCGGCAAACAACCGCTTGAACGGGTGCTAGACGAATACCGCCTGCTTTTTCTAACCGCCATCGCCCACAAGTCCAGCCTCAAAACCACCGTCAATCAGTTGCAACATATTTACGGTTTTGTGAAAGAAAAAGTCGATGCCGCCGAAAAAACGGCGCTGCTAGAGAGCATTGACCAATACCGCCAAAAAATCGTACCGCTGATTGTGCCGCTCAAACTGATCGAACTGGCCGCGCGCAAATACGGCGTGGATTATCTGCTAAATCAAGCCTATCTGCGCCCCTACCCCGAGGCGCTGGCCCTTCGAAGCCACTTGGACGCCACCCCTTGATTGCCCTGTGGTTTCGCCGCGATCTGCGCGTCGAAGACTGCAGCCTGCTGGCCCACGCGCAGGGTGCGGTGTTGCCGCTTTTTATTTTTGATTCCAACATCCTCGATCCGCTTCCCCAAGACGATCGGCGCGTGGCCTTCGTGCGAAACGCCGTGGCCAAACTAAAGGCCGATCTGAAGGCGATCGGGCTTAACTTGGCAGTTTTTGAGGGCGATCCGGTGGCGGTTTTTACGCAGCTGAAAACCCAAGGAGTCACGCAAATTCTGGCCGCCCCCGATTACGACGGCTATGCCCGATCGCGCGACCAAAAGGTGGGCGAAATTCTGCCGCTTAGGCTGATTAACGACTGCTACCTGTTTGACCCCGATGAAGTCCAAACCCAAAGCGGCGGTTTTTACCGGGTTTTTACCCCGTTTTACAACAAAACAATTGAGCTACTGACCCCCGGCCACACGGATGAACGCCTTCGGCCCAACACGCTGAAACTAGCCGAGTGGAATTACGGCCCCGATTTACCCTTTACCGTGGCGCAAAACCCGCTCGATCGGCTCGAAAAGATTGTGCCGCACTACACCGAGCAACGCGACTTTCCCGCGCTGGAGGCCACGGGTCATCTATCCACGGCGCTGCGCTTTGGCACCGTGGGTATCCGCCAAGCGGCGCAGCGCTTAAAAACCCTGCAAAACAAGGGGATAAAAATCGCCCCCTATTGGCGGCAACTGATCTGGCGGGAGTTTTGGGCGCAGCTGCTTTACCATCACCCCCACAGCGAAAGGGCCGATCTTTACCCCCTAAATCTCAAATGGAACGAACCGGGCGAAGCCTTTGCGCGGTGGCAGGCGGGCCAGACCGGATTCCCCCTGATCGATGCCGCCATGCGCCAGCTTTTGCAAACAGGCCAAATGCACAACCGCGCGCGGATGGTGACGGCCGGCTTTCTGGCGAAAGACCTGCTCGTTCACTGGCGCCACGGCGAAGCGCACTTTGCGCGGCACCTGATGGACTACGACGCGGCGCAAAATGTGGGCAACTGGCAGTGGGCCGCCGGGTGCGGGGCCGACGCGCAACCCTTTGTGCGTATCTTTAACCCGTGGCTGCAATCCAAACGCTACGACAGCGCGGGCGAGTATATCCGCCGCTGGGTGCCCGAACTCGCCGGTGTGAGCCATGCAGCCCTGCACGACCCCGCGCGGCTAGGGCGCGAAAAACCCGCCGCCTACCCCGCACCGATCGTCAATCATGCCGAGGCGGCTAAAATAGCCCAAATCCGTTTTAAGGAGCGAAAATGAAAGCGGTTTTAACCATCGCCGGAAGCGACAGCGGCGGCGGCGCGGGCATTCAGGCGGATCTAAAAACCTTTGAAGCCTTCAGGGTTTTTGGCACCAGCGCCGTAACGGTCTTAACGGCCCAAAACACCTGCGGGGTGCACGGCATTTTCCCCGTGAGCGCCGGGTTTGTTGCGGCTCAGGCCAAGGCGGTTTTGGAGGATTTTGAGATTGGGGCGATCAAGCTGGGAATGCTCTTTAACCGCGAGATTATCGAAGCGGTGACGAGCTTGCTAGACGATCTAAAGGGCCGTATTCCGGTGGTGCTCGATCCCGTGGCGGTCAGCCGGGCGGGTAGCGTTCTGCTTGAACCCGACGCCGAAGCGGCACTCAAAACCCTTTTTGAGCGCTGCACGGTCGCCACCCCCAACCGCTACGAGTTTGAGCGGCTCATTGGCGGCGGGGATTTTAAAACCGCCGGACAAGCCTTTGTCGATCGCCGCAACTGCGCGCTGGTGGCCAAAAACCGCCAGGAAGCGGGCAACTCGACCGACTGGCTTTTTCAGCCCCGCACTCAGCCGCTGCCTTTCGCCACGCCGCTGGCATCTGGCGAAAACACCCACGGCACCGGCTGCACCTTCGCCGCAGCGCTGGCGGCTTTGCTGGCGCAGGGCAAACCGCTCGATCGCGCCGTGAAGGAGGCCAAAAACTACGTTTACGAAGCAATCGTGCGCGCGCCCAATCTGGGTCAAGGCAACGGCCCGGTCTGCCACCGCTTTTAGGGGCGAATCTCAATCACGGGGTTATCCGCGTCTTTGAGCCGATCGATCAGCTCAAACAGGTCATCTCTTTGCAGCGCCACGCATCCGGCGGTGGGGCCGCCATCCTCGCGGGCGATATGCAAAAAGATACACGAACCCGCCCCCGGCTTGCCTTCGGGGTTATACTCGATCACCGCGCCCAAATCATACAGGCCGTTTGGCTCCAGCATCACCTCATGGCTTTGGTAATCGCGCTCGATCAGGCGGCTATCAATAATGCGGTTGTAGTGCCTGGAACGCCCGTCATCCACGCAGTGCAACTCCGGGCCAATCTCCAAAAAAGGCAGCGTCGCGTCCGCCGGTTCTGCCAGGCCGAAAAGCTCGGTGATTGCGTAGGTTCCCGACGGGGTTTTGCCGTCCCCTTCGCGCTTTTTGCCCGGCGCGGCGATGCCGTTTTTGCCCACCACGGCATCGTAGGTTTTGATTAGGGTTTGATTTTCGTAAAAGGAGAGGGTCGCCTCAAACCCGCCGGGATTTTTGGCGCTCACCACCAGCCGCTCCCCGGCCGTCAGCCACAACGCACAGGCTAAAAGAAGCAGCCCGCCGCGCACGTTAAAGCCCGGCGGCGCTGATCGCCTCGGACTGGGCGTGGGCGATAAGCGGGTCGATCACTTCGTCCAGATTGCCGCCGAGCATCAGCTCTTCAAGGCGGTAGAGCGTCAGGCCGATGCGGTGATCGGTCAGGCGGTTTTGGGGGTAGTTGTAGGTTCTAATCCGCTCGCTACGATCGCCGCTGCCCACCTGCTGTTTGCGGTTAGCGCTTTCGGCGGCCATCTGCTTTTCCAGTTCCAGCTCATACAGGCGGGCTTTGAGGATTTTCATCGCCTTGTCTTTGTTTTTATGCTGGCTTTTTTCATCCTGCATCGAAACACTGAGCCCCGTGGGAATGTGGGTGATGCGCACCGCCGAATCGGTCGTGTTGACCGACTGACCGCCGTGGCCGCCGGAGCGGAACACATCGACGCGCAGATCGCTCTGGTTAATTTCAACCTCCACATCGTCCACCTCGGGGATAATCGCCACCGTCACGGCGGAGGTGTGAATGCGCCCTTGGGTTTCGGTGTCCGGCACGCGCTGAACGCGGTGGGTGCCGCCTTCGTATTTAAGACGGCTGTAAACGCCCTTGCCCTTGACCAGCGCGATCACCTCTTTGTACCCGCCGTGATCGTTTTCGCTGGCAGAGACGATCTCGACTTTCCAACCCTTTAAATCCGCATAACGGCAGTAGGCGCGGAAGAGATCGGCGGCAAAAAGCCCCGCTTCGTCCCCGCCGGTTCCGGCGCGGATTTCCAGATAGATATTGCGATCGTCGTTGGGGTCTTTGGGCAGCAGCAGCCGCTTGATCTCCTCTTCGAGTTCGATCTTTTTGGCCTCAAGAAGCTTGAGCTCCTCCTTGGCCAAGTCGCCCAGTTCGGGATCGCTTTGCAGCTCGTAGTTTTCGTCAATGCCGGAAAGGGTTTTAAGATAGGTCTCGCCCGCTTCGGCAATGTCGGCAATGGCCGCTTGCTCTTTCATCAAGTCGCGAAGGCGGGAAATATCGCCGGAGATGGCGGGATCGGAAAGGGCGCGACTGATTTCGTCGCGCCGGGAAATAAAGGGCTTAAGACGCTCGGCGAGCAAAGGAAGGCTTACTGAATCTTGTTAACAAACAAAGCGAGGCGGCCAACTTTGCGGGCAACGGTGTTTTTCTTCAAGATGCCCTTGGAAACCATTTTGTGCAGATACTGGTTGGCTTTTTTGAAAGCCTCGTCCGCTTCGGTTTTGCTTTTTGCGCCGGTGACCGCTTTAACGACGTTTTTGATGCGGGTGCGGTAGTAGCGATTGCGCTCGTTGCGGACAGCGGTTTGGCGGATGCGTTTTTCGGCGGACTTATGGTTTGCCATAGGGTTTAATCCTTGCTCGGTTAAAATTTCGCGAAATTGTAGCCATTAAAGCTTAAACGAAAATCAATTTAATATTGAGTTAAGGAAAAAAATGAGCCTTTTCGGAACCGACGGCGTACGGGGACTGGCCGGAGAAAAGCTGACCCCCTTTGTGGTCAGCCGCCTAGCAATGGCGGCGGGCATTCATTTTCGCAAACACTCCAAAACTAACAAAATTCTGGTGGGCAAAGACACGCGCCGCAGCGGCTATATGATCGAAAACGCGCTGGTTTCGGGCCTGACCGCCGTGGGATACAACGTGGTGCAGATCGGCCCCATGCCCACCCCCGCCATTGCGTTTTTGACCGCCAATATGCGCTGCGATGCGGGCATTATGATCAGCGCGTCCCACAACCCCTTTGAGGACAACGGCATCAAATTTTTTGACCACGAAGGCAACAAACTTTCACCGGCCGAAGAGTGCGATATCGAAGCGATCTTCGCCGACGACGACGCCATTGCCAAAGCCCAGCAGACGGGGCTGAAAATCGGCTCCTCCAAGCGGATCGACGACGTGATCGGCCGTTATATCGTGCATATCAAAAACTCCTTCCCCCGCGATTTAACCCTCAGCGGCGTGCGCGTGGTGATCGACGCGGCCAACGGCGCGGCCTACAAAGTCGCCCCGACGGTTTTTAACGAACTCGGAGCCGATCTGGTAGTGATCGGCGACGAACCCAACGGATCGAACATCAACGAAGAGTGCGGCGCGGTCCATCCGCAAAAACTGATGCGCGAGGTCAAACACCTGCGCGCCGATGTCGGTTTCGCGCTGGACGGCGACGCCGATCGGCTGGTGGTGGTGGACGAAAGGGGCGAGCTGATCGACGGCGATAAACTCATCGGCGCGCTGGCGGTGGCCCTTAAAGACAACGGCCTTCTCAAAAACAACGCCTGCGTCGCCACCACCATGAGCAACGGCGCGCTGGAGGTGTTTCTCAAAAAACATGGCATTAAACTGCTGCGTTCGGACGTGGGCGACAAACACGTGCTGGAACTGATGCAAAAAAATGACCTCAACTTCGGCGGGGAACAGAGCGGCCATATTATCTTTTCCGATTTTGCCAAAACCGGCGACGGGCTGGTAAGCGCCCTGCGCGCCATGGCCCTGATGCTGCAAAGCGGCAAGAAAGCCAGCGAGGTTTTTAACCCCTTTGAACTCTTCCCCCAAAAACAGGGCGCGATTAAGATTGGCGAGAAAAAACCCTTTGATCAGATTGCGGGGCTGGGCGACGCGCTGGCCGACATCGAAAAAGCGGGCATCCGCCATCTGGTGCGCTATTCGGGCACCGAAATGAAACTGCGCATTCTGCTCGAAGGGCCGGATAAAGCGGCGCTGGAAACCTGGTACGCCAAACTTGAATCGATCATCAAGAAGGCCCATGCCTAAAAACACGCTGCTGTTTTGGGCGCTTTTTGCCGCCGCGATCGTTGCCGATCAGATCGTTAAAGAGATTATTCTGGCGGGCTTTCGCTGGGAGAGCGGCTGCCTGTCGATTATTCTTGTGTATAACGACGGGGTTGCGTTTTCGATGCTTTCGGCTTTAGGGCCGTGGCTAAAGTATCTGCAAACCGCCCTGATCGGCGGCGTGGTTGTTTACGTTTTTCGCGCCGGGCTTTTAAACCCCTACGGCCCGGCGCTGGGCTTGCTGCTGGGTTCGGGCGTTTCGAACGTGATCGACCGCTTTGTCCATGGCGGCGTGGTGGATTACATCTTTTGGCACTGCGGTTTTGAGTTTGCGGTCTTCAATCTGGCCGATGCGGTCATCAACTTTTCGGTTGCGCTGCTCATTTACTTGCATTTTAAAAAACGTTAGGCTAGAATCTCGGCTCCTTTTTAGGTCGTATAGCTCAGTTGGTAGAGCACTACCTTGACATGGTAGTGGTCAGAGGTTCGAGTCCTCTTACGGCCACCATAAAATCAGATATTTAAAGACACCCGAAACCACACAAGGAATAGCCTGTTTGAGCGAACCCATCGGCCTTAAAACGCCAGAAGGTCTTTTTGATCTCGCCACCGCTAAAGAGCTTGGCCTCAGCGGCCAGCCCGTCTTGTTCGACAACTCCCCCGAAGCCCTTTCGATCCTTCGCCACTCCGCCGCCCACCTGATGGCCCAAGCCGTTAAACAGCTCTATCCCGATGCCCAGTTTTTTGTCGGCCCCGTGGTGGACGAAGGTTTCTATTACGACTTTAAAACCTCGGCAACCATCGGCGAGGAAGACCTCAAAACCATCGAAAAAACGATGAAAAAGCTCGCGGCGCAGGGTCACCCCGTTGAGCGCTACGGCACCACCAAAAACGAAGCCCTCACCCGTTATGGGGCCGATCCGCTTAAACAAGAAGTGCTCAAAAACATTCCCGATCAGAACGTAACGTTTTATAAACAGGGCAACTTCGAAGACCTCTGCCGCGGTCCCCATGTGCCCAACACCAAATATCTGCAAAACGTCAAACTGACAAAAATCGCCGGCGCCTATCTGTGCGGCGACAGCAGCCGCGAAATGCTCACCCGCATCTACGGTATCGCCTTTGCCGACGCCGAAGCGCTGAAAGCCTGGGAAGTCCAGATGGCCGAAGCGCTCAAGCGCGATCACCGCAAACTGGGCAATGAACTGAGTCTCTTTAAATTCACCGACGAAATCGGCGGCGGCCTGCCCATTTGGCTGCCTGCGGGGATGCGCCTGCGGGCCAAACTCGAAGCGCTGAGCTTCAAAGCCCACCGCCGCCGGGGCTACCAACCGGTGCGCGGCCCCGAAATCCTGCGCTCGGATCTATGGAAAAAAAGCGGCCACATCGCCAACTACGGCGAAAACATGTACTTTACCGTGGTCGATGAGCAGGAGTACGGCCTGAAGCCCATGAACTGCGTCGGCCATATCGCCGTGTACGAAAGCACCGTCCGCAGCTTCCGCGACCTGCCGCTGAAATTCTTCGAGTTCGGCACCGTTCACCGCCACGAACAAAGCGGCGTGCTGCACGGCCTGCTGCGGGTGCGCGAGTTTACGCAGGATGACGCCCATATCTTCTGCCGCGAAGATCAGCTCGAAGCGGAAATCGAGAAGATTTTGGAGTTTATCGATCGCCTGATGAAACTCTTTGAATTTAACTACACGCTGACCCTTTCGACCAAACCGGCCAAAGCGATCGGCGACGATGCCTTGTGGGTCAAATCGACGGCGGCGATCGAGAAGGTGCTTAAAGCCCACGGCGATTATCTGGTGGACGAAGGCGGCGGCGCCTTCTACGGCCCCAAAATCGACGTTAAAATCACCGACGCCATCGGCCGCAAATGGCAGTGCGGCACGGTACAGGTCGATATGAACCTGCCCGATCGTTTTGAACTGGCCTATACCACGCCGGAAAACACCCGCGCACAGCCGGTCATGCTGCACCGGGCCATGATGGGTTCGATCGAGCGGTTTATCGCGATTTTGATCGAACACTACGGCGGCGAACTGCCCTTCTTTATCGCCCCGACACAGGTCGCAATCATTCCCATCGGCGATGCGCACCTCGACTACGCCAACGAGATTAAAGAAAAGCTCACCGCCTGCGATATTGACGTAGAGCTTTTTGACCGCGCCGACAGTCTGCCCAAAAAGATTCGCACCGCCGAAAAGAGCCGCGTGCCCTACATCATCGTTTTGGGCGACGAAGAGATGGCGGCAAGAACAGTGGCGCTGCGCGATCGCCGTGAGCGCACCCAAAACACGATGGGCCTAGAGGCCTTTATCGAGCTATGCAAGGAGAAAAATAATGAGGCATCACTTTGAATAATCCCATGACCCCGAAGGACAAAGAGAAAAAAGCTCTAATCAACGATCAGGTCGCCCGTTTCACCGACGAGGTTCGTTGTATCGGAAGCGACGGCGCGGCCCTTGGAGTTATCCCCAGCCGCCAAGCGCTCTCTTTGGCTCAGGATCAAGGGCTTGAACTGGTATTGATCTCCCCCGATGCCAAGCCGCCGGTGGCAAAAATCATGGACTTCGGCAAGTTCCGCTACGAGCAGGAGAAGAAGGCCAAAGAGGCCAAAAAGAAGCAAAAGCAGGTTGAGGTCAAGGAGATCAAGCTGACGGCTAAGATTGCATCCAACGACCTGAACTACAAGGTCAAACACGCCATTGAGTTTCTCGAGGACGGCAAGCACGTCAAATTCCGCGTCTTCCTTAAGGGCCGGGAGATGGCTAACCCGGATGTAGGCTTTAGTGTGCTAAAATCCGTCGCCCAAATGGTGGAGGAGCATGCCGTCATTGAAAAAGAGGCCTTTATCGATGGCCGCTTTGTCAGTATGCACGTTGTTCCCAAAAAAGAGAAGAAGAAGAACTAAAGGTTAACAATGCCTAAGATGAAGACCAAGAGAGCCGCCGCGAAGCGTTTTTCCGCAAAGAAAAACGTCATTAAACGCGGCAGCGCTTTCCGCAGCCACATCCTGACCAAGAAGAGCCGCAAAACCAAGCGCGGTCTGCGCTCTGCCCAGTACGTTCACAGCACCAACGTTGCGAACGTCAAACGGATGCTGGTTATCTAAATTCAGTTGCGTCCACGGACGCCTCTCCTTCTGCTAGCTTTTAGCGAAACAGACAAGTCCGCCCAGGCGGCACCCAAACAAAATTTCAGGGTCAAAGGAACCTAACATGAGAGTCAAAACAGGTTTTGTCAGAAGACGCCGCCACAAAAAAGTTCTTAAGCAGGCCAGAGGCTTTTTCTCAGCCCGCCGTAAACACTTCCGCAAAGCGAAAGAGCAGCTCGAAAGAAGCCTAGTCTACGCTTACCGCGATCGCAAAAACAAAAAACGTGATTTTCGCCAACTCTGGATCACCCGTATCAACGCGGCCTGCCGCCTGAACGGTCTGAGCTATTCACAGTTTATTCACGGCCTGAATAAAGCCAATATCGCCATGGACCGCAAGGTGCTTGCCGATATGGCCATGAACGAGCCGGCGAGCTTCGCCAAAATTGCGGAAGCCGCCAAAAAGGCAATCGCCTAAAGGCGGTTGTCTCCACCATTTCCGGGCAATAAAAAAGCCCCGCTCTCTTCTTCTGAAGAGGCGGGGCTTTTTTTATGGCTGATTTTCAGCCTTAGCTTCCGGTCGAGAAGCGGCCTAGACTCATTAAGCGTGCGTAGCGCTTTTCTAGGCGCTCTTGCGCCGGAAGGCCGGAAAGTTCGGCTACCGACTTGAGGAAATAGGCTTTAATGGCGTCTGCCGCGCCTTTTTTATCCCTGTGCGCGCCGGAAACGGGCTCTTCGATGATGTCATCGATCA
>JBFWML010000013.1:0-46689 GCA_050251635.1 Campylobacterales bacterium
CAAGAAACCGGTGGTGTGCTTCTCCATCACCATCAATCCCGCCACTTCACTCATGCCGTACATCATGACCATCGCCTTGATAATATCGGTGGCGCGCTCCAGATCGTTGGCGGCGCCGGTGGAGATTTCGCCGATAAAAACCTCTTCGGCCGCCCGGCCGCCTAGAAGCACATCCACCTCTGCGATCAGCTCATGTCTTTGCATCAGATACTTGTTCTCTTCGGGGGTGTTGAGCGTGTAGCCCAGCGCCGCCAAACCGCGGGGGATGATCGATACCTTGTTGACCTTTTTGGCTCCCTTGGTCGTTTGCGCCAACAACGCGTGTCCGCTTTCGTGGTAGGCAACGATTTTTTTCTCTTTGGGACTGATACGGCGGGATTTTTTCTCCAGGCCCGCGATCGAACGCTCCACCGCCTCGCGCAGATCCTCCTGCTCGACCTTGTCTTTGTTTTTGCGGCCCGCCAGAAGCGTCGCTTCGTTGACAATATTGGCCAAGTCCGCACCGGCCAAACCGGCGGTCATCTTGGCAACCTCTTCGAGTTCGACCGTCTTATCCAGCTCCACGTGCTGCACGTGAACCTTCAAAATCTCCAAACGCCCTTTAAAGTCGGGCTTATCCACCAGCACCTGACGGTCAAAACGGCCCGGACGCAGCAGCGCCGGGTCAAGAATTTCGGGCCGGTTGGTGGCCGCAAGGATGATAATCGGCTCGGTACTGGCAAAGCCGTCCATCTCGGCTAGCAGCTGGTTAAGGGTCTGCTCCCGCTCGTCGTTACCGCCAAAACCTGAAGCGGCGCGGCTTTTGCCGAGCGCGTCCAGCTCGTCGATAAAGACGATTGCCGGAGCCTCTTTTTTGGCCTGCTCAAATAAATCCCGCACCCGCGCCGCGCCCACGCCGACAAACATCTCAATAAAGCTTGATGCGGAAACGGAGAAGAACGGCACGCTCGCTTCGCCGGCCACGGCTTTAGCCAGTAGCGTTTTGCCGGTCCCCGGAGGACCCACCAGCAAAATGCCCTTGGGAATTTTGGCGCCGAGGCGGATGTAGCGATCGGGGTTTTTCAGGAAGTCAACAACCTCTTTAACCTCCTCTTTGGCCTCTTCGTTTCCGGCCATGTCGTCAAAGGTCACATTGGGCTTTTCGGCGTTAATCATCCGCTTGGCGCTCCCCATGCCCAGCATCCCGCCGCCCATGCTTTTTTGCATACGGCTAGTCAGCAAAAGCCAGATGCCGAAGAAGATAAAAATGGGCAGTATCCAGCCAAAGAGCAGATCGGTAAACCAGTTCTCTTCGCTCACCCCCGTGTAAGAAACGCCCTTTTCCTCCAAAAGCGGCAACAGTGTATCGTCGGGCACAATCCGCTTAACCATGTAGTTGGTGCGCACGCCGCCGCTAAGCGAACTGGCCTGCAAAGTGCTTTTGCCGATAGTGACAAACTCGACCTGTCCGGTCTTGACCAGCTCCTTAAACTCCGAATAGGTCAGGTTTTTGCTGACCGTCCGGGTTGCCGGAGCCTGCATGGCCCCGCTTTCAACACTTTCGTTTGCGGAGAAATATTTAAAAATCAAAATCGAAGCGATCGCAAACACCGCAAAAAGCAGCAGCGGGTTTTGATTAAAAAAGTTATTCGGTCCGTTTTCCGGAGGCACGCCCGGAGGGGTGTTTTGGGGTTTTTTCATGGTTGGGTTCCTATATTTTTTTAAGCACGAACGTAAGCCACTCGCCCCGTTCGATCACATGGATTGTTTCAAAGGCTTTGTACGCGCCCTCGATGCGGCTTTTGTAGCGGTTTAAAACGCCCGAGAGGATCAAATACCCGCCCGTTTGCGTAATCCGCTCCAAATCCTGACGCAAGAAAACCAGTACGTCGGCGACGATATTGGCAACAACAATTTCATAGGTCCGCTCCGATTGATCGGCCGAGCCAACCCAGAGCTCTTCAGGTTTTACGCCATTAATTTCGCAATTGTGACGGCTATCAATTATAGCAGCTTTGTCGGTGTCGCACAAGCTGACCAAAGCACCTCGCCGTGCGGCTGCGATGGCCAAAATACCGCTTCCGCAACCCACGTCGATCAAGCGTTTGTTGCGCAGCTCAAGCCCGGCTAAAGCCTCCAAGCAACCGCAGGTCGTTTCATGATGCCCGGTGCCAAAAACCAAACCCGGGTCGATCACCACGTCGATCAGGCCGTCTTGGGCGCCTTCATGCCAGGAGGGGCGCACCCAAAAACCGCCGCAGCGAACCGGCTGGACGCTTTGCCGGTACTGGGAGAGCCAGTCTTGCTGATTCTGTCTTGCCCAACGAATCGAGCAGGTTACCGCAGGCTCCATCAGCGCACAGAGCCTGTCTATTCGCTCCTGCGCATCGACAACGGGTTCGTCAAAGGCAAATACGTAATTGCCGTCGCGCCATTCAAGGGGGGCATCAAAGCAGGAGCAGAGGGCGGATTCCAACCCCTCGTCTTCCCTTGAGGGGGTGATAATTAATTCGTGATAGTAGGTACTCAGACCCCGGCACCCAGAACGGCTTCGAGCTTTTCCTTGAGTACATCGGGCGTAAAGGGCTTAACGATGTAGTTGTTCACGCCCGCTTTAAGTGCGGTAATCACCTCGGTTTTTCCGCCTTCAGTGGTCACCATAATAATCGGCAAGTCGGTATAGCGCTGCTCGGCGCGCACCTTCTGAACCAACTCAAGGCCGTTCATTTCGGGCATGTTCCAGTCGGTCACCAAAACTCCGATTTCCGGGTTCTGCTGCAAGACCTCCCATGCTTGTGCGCCGTTTTCGGCCTCGAAGAGATCTTTGTATCCTAAGCGGTTTAGAGTGTTTTTAATAATCCGCCGCATTGTTGAGCTGTCGTCAACGACGAGAATTTTCAAGCGTGCTCCTTTGCAGGCGTTACATGGGCTAATTTAAGACAAAAATTATCGGGGATCATAAATTAAAAGCTTCTTTAATGTCAAGCGTGCCTTCGTAGATGGCTTTACCTACGATGCAGCCGTCAATCCGCCCCGTGCGGGCGAGCTTTCGCAAATCCTCCCCGTCCTTGACACCGCCGCTGGCGATGACGGTTTTCTCAAACGCCTCTTTGATCGACAGGGTAAAATCGACATTCACGCCGCTTAATGTACCGTCCCGGCCCACATCGGTGCAAATCACCGCCTGGGCGCCGCTTTGGCTAAAACGGCGCGCCAGATCGGTTGCCCTAATTTCGCTCACCTCCGCCCAGCCGCTAACCGCCACATTGCCGTTCACGGCGTCAATGCCGATCGCCACGGGGTATTTGGCCGCCATTTCGCAGGCCCAGTCGGGGTCTTTAACCGCTGCTGAACCCAAAATGACGCGGCTGATGCCCAAATCCAGATAGGCTTTGATTGTCGCTTCGTCGCGGATGCCGCCGCCCAGTTGGGTTTTGAGCTTCGTGGTTTTTAAAATCGCTTCGATGCTTTTTTTGTTTTTGGGCTCCCCCGCAAAGGCGCCGTCGAGATCGACGATATGCAGCCACGTTGCGCCGAAGGATTCAAACCGCTCGGCCAGCTCGGCAGGATTGGACGAATAGACCTTGGCGCTTTCCATCAGCCCTTTAGTCAGGCGTACCGCTTGGTTTTCTTTCAGATCGATCGCCGGGTAGATAATCATTTCAGCTCCGCAAAGTTTTTTAAGATCTTCAGCCCCGCCGTATGGCTTTTTTCCGGGTGGGGCTGCAGCCCTAGAAGGTTGTCGTGTTGCACGGCGGCGGCAAATTCGTAGCCGTAAAAACAGGATGCGATCGTCTGCGCCGCGTCGCATTCGGCGTGGTAAGCATGCACAAAATAGAGCCGCTCACCCTCGGGGGTGCCGTTAAAAAGCGGTGAGTGGTGGTGCAAATTCAGCCGGTTCCAGCCCATATGGGGGATTTTGATCGGATGGGCCGCGCGGGCGGGATCAAACCGCTTGACGCTGCCGGGCAACAGCGCCAGACCCGTTTTGCCCGACGACTCCTCGCTGCTTTTAAACAGCATCTGCATCCCCAGACAAATCCCAAAGAGCCATTTGCCTGCCGCAACGTGGGCTTTGATCGCCTCGTCCAGACCGCTCTCTTTAAGGTGATCGGCCGCATCACCAAAGGCGCCCACCCCGGGCAGAATCAATTTCTCAAACCGTTTTAACGCATCCGGATCGCGGATAACCTCGGCCTGAAAGCCAATCTTCTCCACCGAGTTGATCAGGCTGGCTAGGTTGCCCATCTGGTAGTCGATAATGCCGATCGCGGCCAAGGGCGCTCCTTGTAACGGTGGGTAACGCGGCAATTTTATCAGAGGGGAGGTAAAAGCGATTGATTGTTCCGTTTAAAGAAGGATCAAACTTTGCTCCTGTATAATCGCGGATTTTAAATCTAAATGACCGCAAGATAACAATCTTCGCGGGAAGAAGGCATGAGAGATGAAAAAAGATCTCCACCCCAATCTGGTTGAGTGCACGGTTAGCTGCTCCTGCGGCAACACCTTCACCATCAAGTCCACCAAAGAGGCCATCCGTCTCGATATCTGCGACAAGTGCCATCCGTTCTATACCGGTTCGGAAAAGAGCATGGACACCACCGGCCGCATCGAGAAGTTCAACAAGAAGTACGGCTTGGCTTAATTTGCTAAGCTTCGTGCCAACGCCGATTGGCAACCTAGAAGACCTCTCCTTCCGCGCTCTGAAAAGATTGTCGGAAGCGGAGGTTTTTTTTTGCGAAGATACCCGCGTCACCAAAAAACTGCTTTCGCTCCTCAAAGAACGCTTTAACGCGACTTTTCAGGAGAATGCCCGTTTTATCAGCCTTCACTCCCACAACGAAAACGAAACGATCGATAAGCTCGATCCCGTTCTTTTTGAGCGCCCCTGCGTTTACGTCAGCGATGCCGGAATGCCGGCAGTCAGCGATCCGGGAGCCAAACTGGTGATGTGGTGCAAAGAGCGGCAAATTCCCTACGAAGTGTTGCCCGGCGCCAACGCGGCCTTAACCGCCTATGCCGCCAGCGGCGAACTTTCGGGCCGGTTTTTGTTTTACGGGTTTTTGCCCCACAAACAAGAGGCGCGCAAAGCCGAACTGTTGCCCCTGCTGGCGTCCCCCTGGGCGATTGTGCTCTACGAAGCGCCCCACCGGATCCAGTCCTTGATCGAGCTGCTGCGTGAATGTGCGCCCGATCGATTGATCGAAGCCTTTAAGGAGCTGACCAAGCTGCACGAAAAGCATCTGTGGGGCGATGCGCAAACGGTGGCCGAGCAGATCCGGCAAACCAATACCAAGGGGGAGTGGGTCGTGGTGGTTCACCCCGGTTCGGCCGTCGGCTCCAGAGCAGAAGCCTGGCTGATCGACGCATTGAGCGAGCTGCAAGCGCCCGTTAAACCGCTTTCAAAAATTTTGGCCAGACTCACCGACGAAAACGCCAGTCTTTGGTATGACCGGCTACAGGAAAAGAAACAACAAAAATGATCATTTTCGGAAAACGGGTTGTGCTTCACGCCCTCAAAAAACACCGCGCCAAGGTTCAAACGCTCTACTTGGCCAAGGAACTGGACAAGAAACTCTTTGGCGAACTGGTCAAGGCGGGCGTTCGCATTGAGCGCGTCGATGCCAAAAAAGCGCAAGGTTTAGCCCACGGCGGCAACCATCAGGGAATGCTGGCTAAGATCGAACCGCTTCTGTTTGCCGATAACTCTCAGGCGATCAACCGCAGATTTGCCGTGATGACCATCGGCGTAACCGACATGGGCAATCTTGGCGCGATCGCAAGAACCGCTTGGGCGCTGGGGGCTGAGGCGCTGGTGGTCAGCGGCGTGAACCAGCTCAACTTAGAGGGGCTTATCCGCACCAGCAGCGGCGCCGCTTTGGATATGCCGCTTTTTTTGATGCCCAATTCGGCTGAGGCGGTGGAACACTTTAAACAGGCAGGGTTTTTCACCATCGGGGCCACGCTTGACGGCGCGGATACCCGGGATTTTTCCGACTGTCCGGCCAAACGACTCCTCGTGTTGGGGGCCGAAGATGAAGGTTTGCCCGGACGCATTGAAAGAAAACTGGACGCCCGGGTAACCATTCCCATGGCGCACGGTTTTGATTCGCTCAACGTCTCCGCCGCAGCGGCAATTTTGATTGACAGGATAAGAAAATGAACGGACTGGAAACCCTCAAAGCCATCGGCGCCGGCGAAATTTTCCGGCGCACGCACATCTCCGTCGATGAAGCCAAAGCCCTTCTGGATAAAAACTTCGACTACTTCAACCGCGCGAAGGCCTTGGGTTTTGTCAAAATCCTTGAGCGCGAATACGATGTGGATCTGTCCGAATGGGTAGCCGAATTTGAAGCGCACAAGGGGCGCGCGCAGGAAAACGGCGCTATTTTTGTTTACCCCAAAGAGGAGCAAAACCGCAGTCTGTCCGTCGGTCTTGCGGCGCTGGTTGTCGCCGCAATTGCCTTGGGCGCGCTGTTTTACTTTGGCGGCGACGAGGAAAAGACCGTTACCGCACCGCAAGCGCAAAACAACAAAAGCGCCCTTGTCGAGGAGGCCAAGGAGGCTATCAGCGCCGCAGCGACTGTGGAGGTTCTAACGCCGATCGAGCCTGCGCAACCCGAAGAGCCCGTTGCCGAGACCGCGCCCGAGTTTTATATCTCGTCAGAAAGCGATCTGTGGGTGGGCATCTACTACAGCGATACCGGTCAGCGCGACGGACGCATCATCAAGGGCCGTATCGATCTCGACCCCGAGCGCAACCAGATTATCACCTTCGGCCACGGGATGTTTAAGATGGTTTATCAAGATCAGGTGATCGAACCCAATTCCGGCGGTCTTCAGCGCTTCCGCTTCCGCGACGGCGAGCTCACCCAAATGGCAGCCCCTCAACCGGCCAAGCCTCAAAGCGACAACAACGAAAGCGCCGAGGGGACCGTTCAGCCGTGAAAAGTTTCCGTTTTCTGATCATTGTGGCCCTGCTTCCTTTTTGGGGCTGGGCGGATGCCATCGACGACAAGGTGCGCAGCCTGGTCGATCCCAAAAGCTACGTCGTTCACCAGCGACTCATTGACATCATCTTTCGCGATCGCAGCGCCTTTTTTCTGGATGAAACCCGGCTTGACAGCGTGAAGGTGGTCACCACGCTTAAGGAGAACGGTCTGCTGGATATCTTCTACCGCAGCGGGCCTAGAAACCTGAGCGCCACCTTCCGCACCCACCAAAGCCCCCCGTTTTTTCTCAAGGCGATCGGCGATAGCCTGAGCGAGCTGGGCTATAACTTTACGCTCACCTCCTCCATGCGTCAGGACGGCGCGTTTTTTGAATGGCAGCTGGCCTACCGCAGCGACCACGCTATTGATCCGGCACTCCTTGCCAAACGCCTGTCAAGCTACGGCATCTTAATCGAAGACATTTCCAAGGAGGAGGATCGCTGGTTCTACACCCTGACGGCCACCGCCCCCATGCTGCCCGAAGCAACCTATCTGGAGGCGGATCTGCAAGAGCCCCTGACCCTGCTAAACCCCATGGGCGAATACTGGGTCGATCTCAACCAGACCGGCGGGCGCGTGGGCGTTCGGCGCAAGACCGGCGGGCTGTGGTTTCCTTATGCGGTCTTTTATGATCGCGATCTTAGAATTCTGCGGGTTATGACCCACGAGCAGGCTTTGCGCACCCTTTTTGTCAGGGTGCCTGAAAATGCCGCCTATTTGAAAATCACCGACAACTACACCACCGAAAACCTCAAGCACGGTATTCAACTTTGGCTGGAAAGCAGTAACTGATGTTCGACGAGATCGAGTTCGACAAAATTAAACGTCTGCCCAAGTATGTATTTGCCGCCGTCGGCGAATTAAAAATGAGCGAGCGCCGCGCCGGGGCGGATGTGATCGATCTGTCGATGGGCAACCCCGACGGTCCCACACCCGATCATATTATCGACAAACTGGTCGAGAGCGCGCGCCGCCCCAAGGTGTACGGCTACTCCGTCTCCAAGGGTATCTACAAGCTCCGTCTGGCGGCAGCCGACTGGTACAAGAGCAAGTACGGCGTTGACCTCGATCCCGAAACCGAAGTGGTCGCCTCCATGGGCTCCAAAGAGGGCTACGCCCATTTGGTGCAGGCAATCACCAACTTCGGCGATACGGCGATCGTGCCCGACCCTTGCTACCCTATCCACTCGCAGGCCTTTATCCTCGCCGGGGGCAATGTGACCCGCTTCGGGCTCGATCTGAATGACGATCTGTCGCTGAATGAAGACGCCTTTATCGACAATGTCAAGAAGTGCTTGCGCGAAACCTCGCCGCGGCCGAAGTATCTGGTGGTTAACTTCCCCAACAACCCCACCACGGCGACCGTAACGCCGGAGTTTTACCATCGCATCGTCGCGCTGGCCCGGGAAGAGCGGTTTTATATCCTCAGCGATATCGCCTACGCCGAGCTCTCCTTCGACGGCTACAAAACCCCCTCGATCATGGAGGTGCCCGGCGCGAAGGATGTGGCGATCGAAAGCTACACGCTCTCTAAAACCTACAATATGGCCGGATGGCGCGTGGGCTTTGTGGTGGGCAACGCCAAGTTAGTCGGCGCGCTGGCGAAAATCAAAAGCTGGCTGGACTACGGAATGTTTACCCCCATTCAGGTGGCGGCAACCGTGGCGCTTAACGGCGATCAATCCTGCGTCGATGATATCCGGGCCAACTACGAGCGCCGCCGGGATGTACTGATCAAAAGCTTTGCCAACGCGGGCTGGGAGATGCCGGTGCCCAAGGCCAGCATGTTCACATGGGCAAGAATTCCCGAGCCGCTGCGGCACATGGGCAGCCTTGAGTTTGCCAAGGAGCTGCTCATTCACGCCCATGTGGCGGTCAGTCCCGGCGTGGGTTTCGGTCCCAGCGGCGACGAGTATGTACGCATTGCGCTGATCGAAAACGAAAACCGCATCCGTCAAGCGGCCAAGAACATCAAGCGCTACTTCCGCGAAAACGGCGTCAAAGTCAGCGACGCCGAAGTCTAAGGGCGCTACTCCTGCCCCTCTTTGCGATTGTGCTTGGGGGGCTTAAAAATTTCATGGAGCGTATTGGCTTGGGCCATCCAGGCCTTCAGTTCATCCCAACGGCTTTGCGCAATGAGCGTTTTGGCCTTCTCCAGCTCACTTGTGAACACCGTCAGCGAATCCAGAAGCGCTTTGCGGTTTTGTTTGAAAATATCAATCCACATCGTCGCCGAACTCTTTGCCAGACGGCTCATATCCCTAAAACCGCCCGCAGCCAGGGTGAGAATGCTCTGCTTATCCTCCTGGCTCAAAACCGAATTGGCCAGCGCGTAGCTGATGGCGTGGGGCATATGGCTGATAAAGGCGGCATGGCGATCGTGCTCTTTAGCGCCCATCAGCACCATGCGCATCCCCATCGCCTCAAAGAGCGACCGGGCGGTCTGCAGCGCGTCGGGATCGTTGGCTTCGGTATCGCACAAAACCACAATCCGCTCTTCGTAAAGTTTGGGAAAAGCCGCCTTCGGCCCGGAATATTCGGTGCCCGCCATGGGGTGCGCGGCCACAAAGCGCGATCGAATCGCGGCGGGAATCGCTTCGACGATCGGCGTTTTGGTACTGCCTAGATCCAAAGCGACCGCCGTTTTTTTCATATGGGCCAGTTGCGGCATCAGGGAGACGATCGCCTCCACCGGCACAGCCAGAACGATCACGTCGCTTTGGTCGATCAGCTGCTTTAAAGTTACCGCTTCGTCCACCAAGCCCAGCTTGAGCGCTTCGCTGACATGTTCCGGCCGGTTATCGCAACCGATAATTTTGGTAAACCGCGCCCCGGGGCGAAGCGCAAGCGCCAACGACCCGCCCATCAGTCCCAAGCCCACAACGCCCAGCACCATCAGCACCCTTTGAGCAGGCAACAAAGCCCCTGAAGATGCCGGATTGTAGCCTAATGAGGATTAAAACGGAAAAGGGCTACAATCGGCGCTTTTTAAGAGGAATGGGCCCGGATGCGACTACTGTTTTTATATCTTGTTGCCATATCTTTTCTGTTTGCAAAAAGTTATCAGGAGATCCGCTTCGAGGGGCTTGTCCGCCTCTCCGATCTTTCCGCCACCGAATTGATCGGCTTTGGCGCGGGGGACGAGGTGGACGATGAACGCATCAACCAAGCGTTGCGCCGCCTGTTTGAGCAGGGCTACTTCACCGATATCGCCGTCGACGAACCCGAACCGGCCGTGCTTCGCTTCACCTTCACGGAAAAGCCCGCCATCGCCGGCATCACCTT
Organism: Campylobacterales bacterium; assembly: GCA_050251635.1. Classification (GTDB taxonomy): domain Bacteria; phylum Campylobacterota; class Campylobacteria; order Campylobacterales; family SZUA-545; genus JBFWML01. The sequence continues at coordinate 10,257 of JBFWML010000013.1, forward strand.
TAAGGGCATTAGCGAGACCGAGCGGGACGAAAAATATCTGCCGGTTTTCGCCGTCAAAAAGGGTGAGATTTACGATCTTCGCCGCATAGAGGCGGCCAAAATGCGCCTGATCGAAATGGCCCGCGCCGAGGGCTACTACGACACGCTGGTGGAGATTGAGCCGCGCTTTGAAAACGAAAGCGTCTATCTGGAGGTCAGTTTGCACAAGGGGCAAACCGTCACCATCCGTCAAAGCCGCTTCGAAGGGTTAAGCGCCTTTGAGAAGGACGAAATCCAAAAGGATCTCGCCAACCGCGAAGCCCAAAGTTTTAGCTGGTTCTTCGGCCGCAGCGACGGCAAGCTCAGACTGCTCGAACTGCCCTACGACAGCGCCCGGTTGCGGGATTTTTATCTTGAGCACGGCTATCTGGACGTGGAAGTTTCCGAACCCTTCTTGCTGGCCGATTTCGACACCTACTCGGCCACCCTTGACTACACGCTGCAAGAGGGCGAACCCTACGGTGTCTCGTCGGTGGAGATCGCCGTTTTGGACAACGACGCCGATCTATCGGGGCTCAAAGAGACGCTCCGGCTTCAACCGATGCAACGCTTCAACATCAAGCGGATGCGAACCGATATCGGCGCCATCCGCGAAGCGGCCGCCAACGAAGGCTATGCCTATGCCCGCGTCACGCCCGATCTGCGTAAAGACGAAGCCAAACGCACCGTTGCGTTAAGTTACCGGGTCGAGTACGGCAAAAAGGTCTATATCCGGGATGTGATCGTCTCCGGCAACAGCCGGACTCTCGATCGGGTGGTGCGCCGAGAGATATTCCTCGCCCCCGGCGATCTCTACAACCTGACCGACCTGAAAGAGTCCAGAGCGGCGCTGGGCCGGTTGGGTTTCTTTGAAAACGCCGAAATCGAAGAGCGGCGCGTCAGCGAAAACGAGATGGATCTGGTTATTTCCGTCAAGGAAACCTCCACCGGCAGCCTGATGGTGGGCGGCGGCTACAGCAGCTATGACGGCTTTATCCTCAACGCTTCGATCAGCGACCGTAACCTCTTTGGCAGCGGCTACAGCTACGGTTTTGAGCTGGACACCTCATCCAAAACCCGCCGTTTTGAACTCTCTCTTACCAACCCCCGCGTCCGGGACGGCGATTATTCGCTGAGCTTTAGCCTGTATGACACCCACTACGAAGCGCTCACCTATACCCGCGACTCTCAGGGCTTTAGCGTCAGCAGCGGCCGCAAGCTCGGACGCTACTGGCGCGGCAGCCTCAGCGGCGCCTGGTCGAAGAACAACAACATCTACGAAGAGCCCACGCAGTTTTATGTGAACGGCGAAACAACCAAACTCTCCTTGACACCCTCGCTCTCCTTTAACGACACGGATGACTACTTTATCCCCCGCAAGGGCAGCGTTTTCTCCCAGTCTTTGGAGTTTGCGGGCTTCGGACAGAACGAAGAGTACACCAAGAGCACCACATCCTTCTCGTGGTACAAGGGACTGGAGCCGTGGCTGGAGTACGACCTGATTTTGCGCTACCGCGCACGCTTGCAGGCAGCCGATGCGGACATCAACGACGTCAGCACCTACCCGATCGGCTCGCGCATTTTTCTGGGCGGGGTGCGCAGCCTGCGCGGCTATCAGTCCTCAAGCGTCGCGCCGCTGCTGTATGACGAAAACGGCAATATCGAACGGGACAGCAACGGCGATCCGCGCTATCTGGGCGGCACGCTGGCCTTCAACCAGTCGATCGAAGCAAGCATTCCGCTGATTGCCGACGCCAAGATGCGCATGGCCTTCTTCTACGACTTCGGCGCGATCGGCGTGGATGATTTAGAGGTTAGACGCAGCAGCTACGGGGCGGCTTTGGAGTGGATATCCCCCATGGGACCGCTGATGTTTATCTGGGCTTGGCCGCTGGATGACAAGCCCTACGACGAAACATCCACCTTCGAGTTCACCCTCGGCCAGCGATTTTAGCGGCCAAGGATTGCCAGCTCCAGATTAAAGGGGGGCTTGAGCCGCGCCACAGCCTCCTTGGCCAGATGGGCTCTGGCGTTCATCTTGACCTCGAGCGTGCGGCCCGAAAGAGAAAACGCCACATCAGGACGGTTCCGTGCGGCGTTGAGCGTATTGGCAAGATAGAGCATAAACGAAAGCCAGCGGACGGTTACCGCCGAGGGCAGCAGCTGCTTTAGGTGGGCCGGAGGCGTGTAGCTGTGCAGCTCTTTTTTCTGTTGTGCTTTAATCAGCTTGGCAATCAGGATGCGTTCGGGATGCTCAAAGCCGTAGGAGAGCCCGTGAAATGCAATGTAGTAGCCGTGCTCGGCCCGGTCATAGGTATCAAGCATCTCCCCCACGGGCAGCAGCTTGGCGGCGTAAAGCAGCGGTCTTTTAAAGGCAGGGTCAAGCCCATGGAGCGGATAGAGCGCGTCAAAGAGCGCGCCGACGGTCTTGCCCGTCCAGTCGGTGAGGCGTTCGTCAACCCTGAAGCGATCGATCAGACTCTTGGCACTGGGCTGAAACCCGGCGGGAAAACAGCCCCCCGAACTTCGAAGCATATTGTTTAAAAAAACCCCCTCCCGCACGCCCACGCCGCTGGTAATCGCCTCCACTGCCCCGATTTTGCGAGCTACGCGCGTAAAAATCAACACCCCCTCACGGATCACATCGAGCCGTTCGGGTTTAAAGCCGAACCGGCGCAAAGCCGGCGCTTCGGAGCGGATAATCTCGCTGAGCAGTTTGCGGTTGCCCTCAAGCGCGTAGCGGTAACCGTGAAGCACGTTGAGCGGATAGTGCTCCCTCTTCATCAGGACCGACGAAAGTGCCCGCAGCGTGCCGCCGACGCCGATAATCTGACGGCTTTTAAAATGGGGCGGCAACACCTTCAGGGCACGGTAAACAAAGCGCAGCGCCCCCTCCACATCGGGCGTGCTGTCGAAGAACAGCTCTTTTAAACGGACAGTTCCCAGATTAAAGGAGATGCGGTCAACCACGCGGCCTTTTTGAATCAGCGCCAATTCGGTCGAACCGCCGCCGATATCGATCGTAATCCCCTCATCCAGCGGCAGCAGGTTAACGGCGGCAAGCCCGCCCATTTGGGCCTCTTCAAGCCCGTCGATCACCCGGATTTGCAAACCGGTCTGCTGGCGCACCTGACGCACAAAGTCGGCCTTGTTGGGCGCATCGCGCACGGCGGAGGTGGCAACGGTAAGGATTTTGCGGGCACCGAAGGCGCGGGCAATCTGGACAAACTCGTCCAGCGCCGCAATGGCGCGATCAATCGCCTGAGGTTGAAGCATTCCGCCGTTTTTCCAAGCGTTTTCGCTAATTCGGACGCGGGATTTTGCCTCTTTAAGCAGATGAAAACCAAAGCGGCTGGTTCGTTCAAAAACCGCCATCCGTACCGAGTTGGACCCGATATCGATGACGGCGGTTACCTTCGCCACGCGCCTTAGTCCTCTTTTTGGAGGTTCTCGAACTTCAGCGTCAGCTCCTCGGCGCTTTCGACGTTGTCGGAGTCGGGGATGATGCAGTCCACCGGGCAAACCGCTACGCAGGCGGGTTCGTCATAGTGGCCGACACATTCGGTGCAGCGGTCCGGGTCGATGACGTAGATAGGATCGCCCTCTTCGATCGCCCCGTTGGGGCACTCGTCGATACAGGCGTCGCAGGCGATGCAGTCTTCGATAATAATCAGCGACATGAGTGTCCTTTGACCCGTTTTAAGATTTGCGGGTTTTTACACCAGCGGCGCTTAAACTCCTCTTGCTTCCGGCGGCTTCACGTACTCCAAAACCAGCGTGGCGATCGCCCCTTTGGCATCGATTCGGTTTTGCAGACTCAGGCTTCCGCCCAGCGCTTCGGCGGCGTTCTTGGCCAGATAAAGGCCCAAGCCGACCCCCTTGTGCTCGCCCTTGCCCACAAAGGGCGCAAAGAGATCGACCTCCTGATCGATGCCCCGGCCTTCATCGATCACCTCGATAATGAGCTGCTGCTTTTCAAGACGGGAGCGCACCAGAATCTGTTTGCCTTCGGGGGTGAACTTCAGCGCGTTGCCCACAAGATTTTGCAGGATATGACTAATGAGCGTCGGCTGGGTCAGGAACATCAGCGCTTTGGGTTGAATGTCGCTTTTGAGCACACGCTTTTGCTCCTTGGCCAGCAGCTCGAAATCGGCCACTTTTTTGCGGATAAAATCGCAGATATTGATCGCCTCGGCGGGCTCGAACTGGGCATATTCGGCGCGGCCAATCTCAAGGATGGTTCCGGTCATGCGGTTCATCTCGTCGATAACCTTATTGGTGTGGCGGAGCACCTCCTGATATTTTTCGGGGGTGCGCTCCTTGAGCAGCGTCACATCGTTTTTGGCCTTAATGACGGCAAGCGGGGTTTTGAGCTCATGGGCAATACCGATAAACAGCTCGCGCTGGTATCCGATATGGCCCTGCAAACGGCGCAAAAGACTGTTGAGGGTTTTGGCCAGCGGCCGGAACTCCTGGGGCAGGCGGCGCTGATTGACGGCGCTGAGCGAATTTTCGTTCATGCTGGCCAGCTCCAGCGTCAGGTTTCGGATCGGCCGGGCCAGGAAGGCCGAAAAAGCAAAGGCAAAAACCGGGATAAAGACGATCGCAATCAGATTGAGCACCAAAATGATATTGCGGATGCGCTCAAGCAGCAATACGCTGCCGGTGATATTGCGGGTGACCTTCAGGTAGGCCGACTGGCTGTAGTCGTAGGGGTAATAAAGATACAAAAGCCGTTGATTACCGCTGACCTCTTCGCCATAACGGATCGCGCCGATTTCGCCGCCACTTGGAATATCCGGTTCGTAGGTGACCATCTGCACCTGACAGCTGTTGAGCGCGTCGGCCGGAGCGGATTGGGGCGCTTTGCGGGTTTCCTTGTAAGAAAGCGCCGCCTGCTGGGCCGCCTCGAGCATCTCCCGGCGAATATCGTCGTAGATGCTGCGGCCAATGAGGCTGTAAACCACATAGGAGAAAATAAACACCAGCGCGGCAATCGCCGGCAGGAGTTTGAGGGCGAATTCGCCCCTTATGCTTTCACGGGGTAGCAAAAGCGGTATCCGCGACGGCGTACGGTTTCGATGGTGTCGATCTTGAGCGGTTTATCGATCTTTTGGCGAATCTGGTTAATGGCCACTTCGATCACGTTGGGCGTCACCAGCTCCGGCTCCTCCCAGATGGCATCGAGCAGCTGCTCTTTGCTCACAATCTGGTCGCGGTGGCGGGCCAGATGGGTGAGGACTTCAAAGGGTTTGCCCTTGAGTTCGATCTCTTTGTTTTTGAAGCTGATCTTCTCTTCGTCCGGATCGATTTTGAGATCGGCGATCTCAATGATGTTGGTACCGCCAAAGCGCAGGCGCGCTTCGATGCGCGAAACCAGCACATCAAACTCGAAGGGTTTGCGGATATAGTCGTCCGCGCCCTTGCGCAGCGCTTCGATTTCGCTTTCGCGGTCGTCGCGGGCGGAAATAACCACGCAGGCGGTGCGCTGGGATTTGCGCTTCACGTCGGGGATAATGTCCAGACCGTCGCCGTCGGGGAGCATCCAGTCGGTCAATACCAGATCGTAGTTACGAATGCCGATAAAATACTGGGCGTCCTTGAGGCTCTCGGCTTCGTCGGTCTGGAACCCCAGCTCCCTAAGCCCCTCGGAGAGTGTTTTATTGAGTGTGCTCTCGTCTTCCACGATCAGAATGCGCATCCGTTCACCTTCCTGCAAATAGCTGATAAAAGTCGGCGATTATAGCACAGCGTAAGGAAAGATTAAACTTTGCAAAAGCGGTCAGGGAGAGAAAGCTTTGGCCCGTTTAAGGTTGGCGCACAAGCGCGTGGGTGACGCTGACGGAGGCATGGGGCAGAATGTCGGGCTTTTCGATGGTCATTTCCACCTTGGCAATCATCGGACTTTGCGCCAGAATTTCGGGCAATATCGCCTCTAAAGCCTCTTCGATCAGCCCAAACTGCCCGGTTTTGAGCCGCTCTTCGATCAGCGCCGCGATCTTGGCGTAGTCGATAAAGGTTTGGGGATTTTGGTAGTCGTATTCGATCAGCGCCGAAACGTGCAGTCTTTGGGGCGCGGTGCGTTCATGGGGCAAAATCCCAATCACCGCGCGGACCGTAAAGGCGCTGATACGAATAATCATACGACCTGCGTCTCCTCTTTTTTAAAGAGCCGGATCAGGTTGGGGATGTGTTTGTAAAGAATAACAAAGCCGATAATCAGCAGCGGCGCATGGTTGCCCACGCCGGGCAGTTCGGGGTGAACCACAAAACTCGCCGCGATCGCCGCCATCAAACCCGACAGCGACGCGATCGAGGAGATTTTGAGCTTTTTGCCTACCAAAAACCACACCGCCAGACCGATCATCGCTTCGATCGGCAACAACACCAGCACCACGCCCACGCCGGTGGCCACACCCTTGCCGCCTTCAAACATCAAATACGGGCTAAAACAGTGGCCAATCACCGCCAGCACGGCGATCGTCCAGAGCACGTTGGCGTCCATACCCATAATCATTGCCGCTACAACCACCAGCGCGCCCTTAAGTGCATCCAGAATCAAGGTTGCCGCGCCGAGTTTCTTGGCCAGCTTGGGGTCTTTTTCCTTCAGCACCCGAAGCACGTTGGTTGCGCCGATACTGCCGCTGCCCTGCGTACGCACATCAACGCCGCCGAAAAATTTGGCCAGCAAAAGCCCAAAGGGAATCGCGCCGATCAAATACCCGGCCAGATAAAACTGAACATTGACGTTAAAGAGGAAATCCATAGAAAGTAGCCCTTACGCTTTGGTTATAATCATCATATCAAAGCACGGCTAATCGGCCATTGAAGAGGAAAAAGGTTTTGGAAAAAGCGGCGCTCAAACAGACAATTTTAGAACTGAAACAAAGGCTCGGCGTGACGATCGCCGCGCACTATTACCAGCGCGACGAGGTGGTTGAGATTGCCGACATCGTGGGCGATAGCTTGGAGCTGGCGCGTAAATCGGCGGTTGACACAAACCCCTATCTGGTCTTTTGCGGCGTGGGTTTTATGGGCCAGAGCGTCAAAATTCTGGCTCCCGAAAAACGGGTGTTTATGCCCCGTATCGCCTGTTGTTCCATGGCGCGGATGATCGATGCCGATTATTTTGACGCCAGCGTCGAAACGATGATCAAGGCGGGCATCCCGCGCGAAAATATCCTGCCGGTGACCTACATTAACTCCAGCGCGGAGGTTAAAGCCAAAGTCGGGCAGATGGGTGGCCTTGTCTGCACCAGCGCCAACGCCAAAACGATTCTGACGCAGGCTTTACAAAGCGGCAAAAAGATTCTGTTTGTGCCCGACCGCTGCCTAGGGCAGAACCTGGCCGAACAGATGGGTTTAAAAAGCGCCGTGATCGGGCAGGATGCGGACTTGGCCCATGCGGACGTGATCTGCTACGACGGTTTTTGTTCGGTGCATCAACTTTTTACCCCGGCGGACATCGACTTTTATCGCGCCAAATATCCCGGCATCCTGATTGCCGTGCATCCCGAATGCGATCCGGCGGTGGTGAGAAAGGCCGATTTTGTCGGCTCTACCAGCCAGATTATCAACTGGGTCAAAACCCAGCCCATCGACCAGAAGCTGGCGATCGGCACGGAGTTCAACCTTGTCAACCGTTTGCGGGAGAAAAACACCTATGTGCTCTCCTCGACTAAACCCGAATGCCCGACCATGAATGAAACCACGCTCGAAGAGGTGCTGACGGTTTTGCGGGGAATCGAAAACGGCAGTTTTATCAACGAAATGACGCTGGATGATGAAACCCGCCACTGGGCGAAGGTTGCGCTAGATCGAATGCTCGCCCTCTAGGTGCGTTCGGATGGCCTTGTAGGAAAGGCCGCTGGCTTTGTGGATGGCCGCCGGAGTCGGTTTAACCCCTAGGTTTTGCAGGGTTTGAACGCAGGTTTGCAGCCGGATTTGCGTCTCTTTCAGGCGCGTTTCACTGGCCCTTTGGGTCTGTTTTTTGCGGCGGGTTTTGGTTTTGACGGGCTCGGTCACGTCGGTTTCCAGCCGCTCCTTTAAAAGCGTGATCAACCACGCCAGCCAGCCGCGATCGGCTTCGGTCAGTTTGGTGCGGCTTTTTTTGCCCGCCTCGGTGTTCCGCGCCGCCAATTCCAGCTTGGCCGCCACCGATTCCAGCGCGGGGACAAGCTGCCGATCGAACAAAAGCGGCAATCGTGCGCCGCCCGTGATCGTTTTAGGCAAGGGTCGATCGTGAATCTGCCAATGCAAAAACCCCAGCCCCGTCAGCAGCTCTTTAAACTTCAGTCCGCGTTTATCCATCACGCGCCCATAAACCGCCTCGATCGACTGGCGGCTTTTGAAGAGGCTTTCAAGCAACTCGATCAGGCTTAGATCGGTCTCTTTAAAACACCATTTGGTGCGGGCGTTGTAACTGCGGGGATAAAAACACCAGTCAGGTTTCATGGGGCTTTCGTTCTGGAAAAAATAAAAAATGAGTGTATCAGAAGAAAAATTGGGTTTTCAGGGCATACAGCGCACAGATGACACGAACAGAATTCAGCAGATTTTAAAAAGTAGCCTGTCACCATTTATCGGATTTTCCTTATGCTTGCGGACATTTTGAGCGTCTGAATATCTGCTTAGTTTCCGGCAAGAGGGTATGTTGTGGAGGTAAATAAATGGTTATGTTCTTGTTGGGAGTTGAAGTTTGAGAGGTAGTGTAATTTCCTACATTGAGATGTGTCAGAAAGAAGGCACAAGCCTTCAACGGGGCATGAATTTCCGTCTGAATGGGCATCATTCGGTCATCCTCATGTCGGTACGCCCCAACTCGCCCTACCGTGATGAAGTGCAAGAAGATGGCGCCATCCTCATCTATGAGGGTCACGACGAGCCAAAGCGGAGGGGGATAGCTGATCCCAAGGTTCTCGATCAACCTGAACGTTTAAGTAGTGGAACTTTTACTGAGAATGGAAAATTTCATCAAGCTGCCCAACTCTTTAAAGCCGGGCAAAAAGGTCCGGACATTGTTCATGTATATGAGAAAATTAAAACTGGAATTTGGACAGACAACGGATTCTTTCACTTGATAGATTCGTGGATCGAGAACGATGGCGTGAGGAATGTCTTTAAATTCAAGCTAGTTGCAGTAGAAAGTGTTTCTAATGAATCAGCCGCTGAGGAAGTGACTAGCCACCCTGCTGAACGTAGCCGCATTATTCCAACTAGCGTCAAACTCGAAGTATGGGCTCGTGATGGTGGCAAGTGTGTAACTTGTGGTGCAACCGACGAGCTTCATTTTGATCACATTCTCCCTTACTCAAAAGGCGGAACGTCCTTGAAAGCTGAGAACGTTCAGCTACTCTGTGCTCGTCACAATCTAAGAAAGAGCGCAAAGATTCAATGAATAACGAAGGTAATGGGAAATGGGAAATGGGGGAAATGGAAATGGGTGGAAATGGGGACAGGCTACTTTTTAAATAACTTTTGATAACATCGAAAAATCGGTGTTGTTTCTAGGTTTCAGGTGAAAAAGATTGATCAGAAGAAAATTTGTGGCGGACAAGGGGGGATTCGAACCCCCGATAGGTTTCCCTATACACGCGTTCCAGGCGTGCGCCTTCAACCACTCGGCCACCTGCCCACAAATTAAAAAGAAGAACGTTGCCTGCCGTGGCGGGCAGGGTGGGATTCGAACCCACGGAGGTTTAACCCTCGCCGGTTTTCAAGACCGGTGCTTTGAACCGCTCAGCCACCTACCCGTGAAAAATCGGCTTGTTTTTGGAGGCGGCACCCGGATTTGAACCGGGGATCGGAGCTTTGCAGGCTCCTGCCTTACCGCTTGGCTATGCCGCCATCTCCTGCGTCACACAGGGCGTAAAAGCCCTTAGGCACCGTGGTGCCCGAGGCCGGACTCGAACCGGCACGGACGAAACCGTCCTCAGGATTTTAAGTCCTGTGTGTCTACCATTTCACCACTCGGGCAAAACCTTGAAACTGGAGCGGGAAATGGGATTCGAACCCACGGCCCCAACCTTGGCAAGGTTGTGCTCTACCCCTGAGCTATTCCCGCATAAAATCAAGAGGCGCAATTCTAGCCGCCTTCAAATTAAATCTGCTTTAATATAATTGCATAAACTTCACAAGGATTTTCCATGCGCAGCGATATCATCAAACGCGGATACGACAAAACCCCCCACCGCAGCCTGCTTCGGGCCACGGGCCTGAAAGACGAAGATTTCGAGAAGCCCTTTATCGGCATTGCCAACAGCCATATCGATATTATCCCCGGCCACTTCTTTTTGCAGGAGTACGGCCGTATTGTGAAAGAGGCGATCCGCGAGGCGGGCGGCGTGCCCTTTGAATTTAACACGATCGGCGTGGATGACGGCATCGCCATGGGGCATGACGGGATGCTTTACAGCCTGCCCAGTCGCGAGCTGATCGCCGACAGCATCGAAACGGTGATGAACGCCCACAAACTCGATGCGCTCTTTTGTATTCCCAACTGCGACAAGATTGTACCGGGGATGCTGATGGGCGCTTTGCGCGTGAATGTGCCCACCATCTTTGTTTCCGGCGGGGCTATGGCGGCGGGACACCTTAAAGACGGTACGCCGATCGATCTGGCGACCGCCTTTGAAGCGGTGGGCAAACGGGCGCAGGGGCAAATGAGCGACGAAGAACTCAAAGAGATCGAATGCAACGCCTGTCCGGGCGGCGGCAGTTGCAGCGGCATGTTCACCGCCAACAGCATGAACACGCTGTGCGAAGCAATGGGCGTGGCGCTGCCGGGCAACGGCACGGTGCTGGCTATGACGCCGGAGCGGATCGATATGCTTAAAACGGCGGCTAAGCGGATTGTGGAGATGGCCAAAGCGGGCAAACCCAAAATGCGCGACGTGCTCAACGAAAAGGCGATCCACAACGCCTTTGTGGTGGATATGGCCATGGGCGGCAGCTCCAACACCGTTTTGCATATGCTGGCGATCGCCCGCGAAGCCGAAGTGGATTTCGACATCACCAAGATTAATGAGATTAGCAAAAACGTGGCGCATATCGCCAAAATTTCCCCGTCGCTTTCGACGGTGCATATGGAAGATATCCACCGCGCGGGGGGCGTGAGCGCCGTGATGAAAGAGGTCTCCCGCCGGGGCGGCCTGTTGCATCTGGACAACCCGACCGTCACCGGCGAGAGCTTGGGCGATCGGATTAAAAACGCGTCCATCAAAGACGAATCGATTATCCACACCAACGAAAACGCCTACTCCCAAGTGGGCGGGCTGGCGATTTTGTTCGGCAATCTGGCCGAAGAGGGCGCGGTCGTTAAAACCGCCGGGATCGATCCGTCTATGCGGCAGTTTAAGGGCAAGGCAATCTGCTTTAACTCGCAGGCCGAAGCGATCGTGGGGATTACGGGCGGCAAGGTCAAGCCAGGCCATGTGGTCGTCATCCGCTACGAAGGCCCCAAGGGCGGCCCCGGGATGCAAGAGATGCTGGCCCCCACAAGCCTTATTATGGGGATGGGACTAGGCGACAAGGTTGCCTTGATTACCGACGGGCGCTTTAGCGGCGCCACGCGGGGCGCATCGATCGGCCATGTGTCGCCCGAAGCGGCCGAAGGCGGGCTGATTGGACTCATCGAAGACGGTGACGAGATCGAGATCGATGTTGACAAACACCTGCTGCAACTGAATGTGAGCTACGAAACGCTCGAACCGCGCCGCCTGCACTTCAAGCCGGTCAAAAAAGAGATTCCCTCCAAGTGGCTCAAGCGCTACAGCCTGCTGGTGAGCAACGCCAGCGCGGGCGCAGTGCTGAAAACGGAGCTTTGATTTTTGCGTCTTGCGGTTTTACAGTTTGAAACCACGCCGGATTATGCGGCCAATCTGGCGCGGCTGATCGCCCTAGTTGAATCCTGCGAGGCCGATCTGGCACTGGCCCCGGAGGTGTGTTTAACGGGGTTTGATTACGCCCGTTTTGAGGCCGCCGCCGCGTTTTCGGCCCAAAGCGAAGCGGCGTTGCTGGAGCTTTCACAAAAAAAGGCAATTGCGCTGACCCGTATCGAAAAAGAGGACGATTGTTTTTATAACGTCTTTCGTTTTTATGACAAGGGCCGCTGCCTGCACGCGCAGAAAAAACACAAACTTTTTTTGCTGGGCGATGAACACCGCTATTTTTCGCCGGGGGACGCTGGCGCGATCAAGCCCTTTGAATACAACGGCTGGAAAATCGGTGTTTTGATCTGCTTCGAGTTGCGCTTTACCGAACTGTGGCGGCAATTGGAGGGGTGTGACTTGGTGCTGCTTCCGGCCATGTGGGGTGTTTTGCGCAAAAAACACTACGAGATACTGAGCGATGCGCTGGCGATCGCCAATCGTTGTTTTGTGGCCGCGAGCGATAGCGCCAATCATGATATGGCGAGAGGCAGCGCGATTGTTTCGCCGTGGGGCGATGCTCTGCGCGACGATAACGCCGATCGGTTGGTTTTAGCGCTGGATAAACGCGAAATCGCCAAAGCCAAGCGGGCCGTGCCCTATGAGGCATAAACAGCAGGCGCAGGCGGTTTTTGCCGATGCGCTGGAAAAGAAGATTGCGTTAACCCCCGCCGTTAAAACCGCTTTTACCGCCGTGCCGCGCGATCTGTTCGTGCCGCCGGGGCTGGAGCGGATGGCCTACGAGCTTGAGGCCCTGCCCATGGGAGCCAACCAGTGGCTCAGCTCCCCGCTGACGGTGGCGCGCATGACGCTGGCGCTGCAACCCGAAACGGGCGATTCGGTGCTGGAGATCGGCTGTGGAAGCGGTTATCAGGCGGCGATTTTAGGCAAACTCTTCCGCCGGGTTTTTACCATCGAGCGGATCGAACGATTGCTCAACGAAGCCAAAGGGCGCTTCAAAACCCTAGGACTGATCAACGTCCACACCCGTCTGGCCGACGGCCACGAAGGGTGGGCGCAATACGGGCCCTATGATCGGATTTTGCTCAGTTGCGAAACGCCGCAGATTCCCCAAACGCTTTTTGATCAGCTCGAACCAAACGGGCTGCTTGTTGCCCCCGTGGGCGGTAAAATCGTGCGCCACACCAAATATCCCAGCGGCCGGATTGTCAAAGAGACGCTGGAGAACTGCCAGTTTGTACCGATGCTGGACGGCGTAGAAAAGGCCTAATACAGCGCCATCGTTCGATCGACCTCGTCCCAGGTCGGCGATTTTTTGGAAAAACCCTGCAAATGGGCCAGATAACGGGCAAACAGATCGGTTTCCAGATTGACCCGGCGGCCCGGTTCGTAGCTTTCGAAGAGCGTGTTTTTCAGCGAGTGGGGAATTAGCGTTAAGCGGAAGCTATTGCCCGCGCACTCATTGACCGTCAGACTCACGCCGTCCACGGCGATCGAACCTTTAGGGGCGATCAGCATCAGCGCCTCCTTGGGCGCTTCAATCAAAAAATCCCAGCTTCGCCCCTTTTTATCGATCCGCGCCACGCGCCCCACATAGTCCACATGGCCCTGCACCACATGGCCTTCGAAGCGATCGCCCATTTGCATGGCCGGTTCGATATGGACTTTGCCCCGGTAGTTCTCCACCGCCAGCAGCTTCTGGCTTTCATGGGAAAGCTCCACCGCAAAACCGTCAGAATTAACGTCGATCACCGTCAGGCACGCGCCATTAACGGCAATGCTATCGCCCAATCCCGCCTTGTGAGCGGCCTTGAGGGTTAGTTTTTCGCCGTTAAAGCTCTTAACCTCGGCCAGTTCGCGGATCAGACCTGTAAACACGCTAGCTCCTTGATCGGTTTTTTTACGCCCAGCGTGCCGGGCCGAAGGGTGCTTGCGGGGTCAAAGGGGTGTTCGTGCAGCACAAACCCCGCCGCCTGCATGATGCGGCGCACGCCTTTAGATTGCGAGTAGGTCGTTAAAACGCCGTCCTCTGAAAGTAGGCGGTAAAGTTCGCCAAAAAAATGCGCGTCCCACAGTTCAGGGTTTTTTTTGGAGGAAAAGGGGTCTTGATAGATCAGATCAAACGGCCCGGCAGAAGTTTTGACAAACTCAACCGCATCGCCGCGAAAAACCCGCACACTCACGCGGCCCGTTTCGTAATTTTGCCCCCTGGAAACGGCGGAAATAACATCCAAGAACGGCAAAAGCGGCTGGGGATAGGGCAGGCCATAAAGCCGCTCTAAAAGCGCTTCGTCTTTCTCCGGCCCTTCGATTTCCACGCGGCCTTGATAACCCAGCCTGTTTAGCTCATACAGCGTGCAAAGGGTGTTGTAGCCCAACCCAAAGCAGATATCCAGCACCCGAATGACCGGCTTTTTGAGTGCGCCCGAAAACCGCAGCGCGGGGCGCACATGTTTTTCCAGCGATTCAATCAGCGCCCCCTCGCGCACACTATGGTAATGCTCCCCGTAGGCCTGCGAATAGAGCGTAAAACTGCCGTCCCCCGATCGGGTCATCGCGTTAATACCGCCCGTTTTTGCAACGCGAGATAAAGCCCCAGCGCCACCAAAAACATCACAAAGGAAAGCAGTTGCCCCATCGTCAACCAGCCAAAGGCGATAAAGCCCAATTGCTCATCGGGTTGCCGCCAAAACTCGGCGATAAAACGGGCAGCGGTGTAGAGCATACCGTAGAGCGTTGCCATTTGCCCGTCGAAGGTGCGTTTTTTGTACAGCACCGCCAGCACGGCAAACACGACGATGCCTTCTAAAAACGCCTCATAAAGCGCGGAAGGGTGGCGCAGCGCGCCCTCGGCGTAGATTGCCCATGGCACATCGGTCACACGGCCCACCAGCTCCTGGTTAAAAAAGTTACCCAAACGCCCAAAGACATAACCCGCCGATCCGCTCACCGCCGCCACATCGATCATCGCCCAAAAGGCGATTTTATGGCGGCGCACAAAAAGCCAAAGCGCCGCCAAAAGCCCGGCGATCGCCCCGTGGTAACTTAGGCCACTAATGCCAACGAGTTGACCGTTTTTAAAGGGGTTAAAAATCTCCCACGGATGGGATAAATACCACAATGTGTTTTCATCGTAAAAAAGCACATACCCCAGCCGCGCGCCCAGCACCACGCCGATGACAAACCACAAAAACGCCGCTTCAAACTGCAGCACATTCAAGGGCCAATGACCCTTTTTGACCATATGACGGCCCCACAAATAGCCCGTTAACAGCGCGGTGACATACATCAACCCGTACCAGCGCAGCTGAAAAAAACCCAGGCTAAAGATTGCGGGGTCGTGCCACTCGTAAAAGTGTTGCCACGCCTCAAGCATCGGGTTTGCCGTTTTTGAGATTGTGGGCGATGAGTTCCAGCGGATGGCTAAAGCGGCATTCGACCTGCCCCTTATTGAGTGCCTCGGAAAGCTGCACGCGGCACGCGCTGCACTCGGCGGCCACAACCTGCGCACCGGTTTGGGCGATCATCTCCGCCTTGGGCGCGCCCGCCGCTTCGGCCAGATGAAACCGCTCGCTTTGTATCGTCACGCCGCCAAAACCGCAACAACGGTTGGGATCGCTCATCTCCACCAGCTGATAGCCCTTTTGAAGCAGCGCGCGCGGTTCCTTCCACACCCCTTGGGTTTTGCGCGCATGGCAGGGATCGTGGTAGGTGACGCGGGTGGCGTTTTCGGTCACTTCGCTCACCCGTGTTTTGAGATCGGTGTTGTCGTAAAGCCACTTGGTCGCGATAAAGGTTTTGTCGGTAATGCGCTTGGCCCGCTTTTGCCAATCCTCCTGCCCGGCCAGCACCCGCTCCCAGTCGTGGATAATCATGCTCGAACAGGTCGCTTCTGGCACCAAGATCGCTTCGACATTATCGATAAACAGCTCAAAATATTCGATGTTGTATTTGATCAGCCACTCGGTGGTTTTCACATCGCCCGTAAACCACGACGGTGCGCCGCAGCAGAGCTGATCTTTGGGAATAAAGGCGCTAATGCCCAGTTTTTTCAGGATATATAGCAGGCTGTCGCCCACCTCGGTATAGACGTAGTTGGCCATACAGCCGATAAAGATAGCCACCTCCCGATCGCCGCCAAAGGGCATCCGCTCGGGGTAGGTGTTTAGAAAGCTTTTGGCCTTGGGTGAAGGCAGCAGCCGGTCTTTTTTAACCATGGGCAGTGAAAAGCGGCTAAGCATCCCGCCCTTTTTCGGGGCCTCTTTAAAGGCGCAGGTTTTGACCACATAGCCGATCCGGGAGAGAAAATCCATCACCGCGCGGTGCTTGAGCAGCCAAAAGAAAATCCGCTTGTACCAAGCAATGCCGTACTTCTGCGCGACTTCGGCGCGGGCCTTTTCGATCATCCAGTCCGTCGGCAGCACAGAGGGGCAGACGCTCACACAGTTGGTGCAAAGAAAACAGCTCTCAAAAATCCGCTTTGCCTCCTTATCCAGAGGCAGTTCACCCTCCTGTAACGCGCCCAGCAGATGCAGAAAACCGCGCGGGGAGGTCGTTTCATCCGGGCTGATCTGGTGGATCGTACAGGTGGGGATGCACTTGCCGCATTTGACACACTGCTCGGCGATCGCTTTAAAATCGAGGGGTTCTTTCATGGGCGGGATTATAACATGCCGCGTAAAGGAAGCCGATGACACAACTTTTTTTTGGACACCTCAGCCGCTTTGAGGGATTGGCCCATACTGTCACGACCCGCCATGGCGGCATCAGTCAACCCCCCTTTGACGCGCTCAATCTGGCCAGGCACGTCGGCGATGACGAAACGCTGGTTCGCGCCAACCGGCAGCTGGTTGCCAAATCGCTTCTGGCAAACGCCTCCGAACTGGTCTTTATGAACCAAATCCACTCCAACCGCTGCCTAAGCGTCCATTCCGTTCCAAGCGAACCGCCGGCGTGCGATGCGCTCATCAGCGCAACCCCCGGTTTAACCCTTGCCGTTATGGTAGCCGATTGTATTCCGCTGCTCTTTTTCGATCCCGAAAAACGGGTTGTCGGCGTCGCCCACGCGGGATGGAAGGGAACTCTGGGACAGATTGCGGCACAAACGGTTGAGAGGATGACGCGGGAGTTCGGTTCCCGGCCCGAATCGGTTTTGGCCGGGATTGGCCCCGGGATCGGCGGACTCTGTTATGAGGTTGACGAAAAGGTGGCGCACCCCTGGCTTGAAACGCTGCCTGAACGGTTCCATGCCCCACTGCGCAAAACAGCCAAGGGCCGCTGGCATCTGGACTTGCAACAGGCCAACCGGATGATGCTGATCGACGCGGGTCTGAAAGCGGAAAATATTGAGACGATGGCGCTTTGCACCCACTGCGAACCGGCGCTTTTTTCCTACCGGAGGGAGGGAACAACGGGACGTTTTGCGGGATTGATCGGGCTGAGGTAGAGAAGCGCCCCGAAAATGGGGCGCAAGAAGCGGAAGTTAGATGCGCTTAGAGCGATCTTCTTTAATACGGGCAGCTTTGCCGCGCAGATCGCGCAGGAAGTAGAGCTTCGCGCGGCGAACACGGCCGCGGCGCAGCAGTTCTACGCTCTCAAGGCTTTCGGAATAGAGGGGGAAGATACGCTCAACGCCCACATTGTTCGCACCCATTTTGCGCACGGTAAAGGTGCGCGCGGTGCCTTCGCCGCGGATAGAGATGCACACGCCCTCAAAGGTCTGGACGCGGGTTTTCTCACCCTCTTTAATGCGAATCCCGAGGCGAACGGTGTCGCCTGCGCCGAACTCGGGAACTTGTTTTTCGCCCATTTGAGCTTTTTCAAAAGCCTCGATATACCGATTTCTCATCGTAAACCTTTTAGATTAGTTGCCTAAATAAGGCGGGGATGTTAGCCAAGTAGAGCTTTTGGCTTGCTTAAAAAAAGCTAAGATCGCTTCGCGCGAAAGAGGTCCGGGCGGAAAAACCGGGTTTTTAAAAGCCCCAGCTCCCGCCGGAAATGGGCGATATTTTTATGGTGACCGCCAAGCAGTACCGAAGGTGTCCCCTGATTTCTAAAAACCGTAGGTTTCGTAAAGGCCGGAGCCTCCAGCCCGCCCTGCTCGAAGCTCTCCTCCTGCAGGGATTCGTGGTTTCCCAGCACGCCCGGCAAATGGCGAACGGTGGCATCGGCGATGACCAGCGCGGGCAATTCGCCGCCGGTAAGCACATAATCGCCGATCGAAAAAACTTCGTCGGCAAAGGTTTCGATGACCCGCTCGTCAAACCCCTCATACCGTCCGCATACCAGCGCCACATGATCGGCCCTGGCCAGCCGTTTGGCATCGTTTTGGGTAAACCGCTTGGCGGCCGGGGTCATAAAGAGGATCTTAACCCCGGGAGACTCGCTTCTGAGCGCGGTGAGCGCGTCAAAGAGCGGCTGGGGAGACATCACCATGCCCGCGCCGCCGCCGGTGACGGTGTCATCGACCTTGAGGTACCGGTTTTCGGTGTATTCGCGGGGATTGCGCAGATCGACGCTAAAGCGGCCCTCAGCGATAGCCCGCTTTAAGATCGCCTCCTCAAAATAGGGCGCGATCAGCTCGGGAAAGAGCGTGACAAAACTCAGCCGCATTAGAGAGCTTCCAAAAGCTCCAGCGCATGGGCCACGCGGATGCGTTTTGCCCCGGTATCCACGCCGATAATAAAGCGGTCAATCCACGGCAACAGCAGACGGCTTTGCTTGGCATTAAAAGCGTCGTCGAGCTTAACGGCCAGATAAACCTGCCCCGCGTCGTCGATCTGTTCGGCCGTTCCGATTCTGACTTCGCCCTCATAAACCGCCAAGCCGATAATATCGAACCAGAAGTGCTCCCCCTCTTCCAGCCGAATCGCCTTTCGGGTCTCTTCGACGGTGGTGGAAAGCACAAAGTGGGTCAGCTCCGAAGCGGCCTCGGGGGTATTCACGCCCCTAAAACGCACCTCGCCGCGATCTTCGTAAAAAGCATCGATGGTCAGTTCGCGCGTTTCGTCGCCGCGGGTGGCGACAAAGGTGCGTCCGGGCGTAAAAAATTCGGGGAAGTCGGAAAGAATCTGAAGTTTAGAAAAACCCTTCAGGCCGACCTTTCGGCCGACCCGGGCTACCTCAATGCGATCGCTCATCGAGGGGTTTGACAAGAATGCGGTAGCTTCTGCCATCCTTTGCCTTACAGCCGGAAACGACGGTTTTGATCGAGTTGATCATATTGCCGTCCTTGCCGATAATCTTGCCCACGTCCTGAGCGCCGGCATAGACGATGATTTCGCTGAATTCCTCGTCAATATCGCGGCGTTCGACCTCGATCAGGCCGGGTTCGGTCGCGATCAGTTTGGCAAAGTCGGCAACGAAGCGTTCAACCATCCGACTTAGGCTTTAGCCGCCAAGCGGGCAACGGTTTCGCTGGGTTTTGCGCCCACGCCGGTCCAGTAAGCGTAGCGGTCTTTGTCCAGCTTGAGGGTCTTTTCTTCGTTCATGGGGTTGTAGTAACCCAGAACCTCTTTGTAACCGCCGTCGCGGCGCTTGCGGCTGTCGGTGACGACGATGCGGTAAAAGGGTTGTTTCTTCTTGCCCAGGCGGGTCAGACGGATAACGGTCATAGGAATTCCTTTGTGGTTTTGGTTTTTTGTTTTATTGCTTGAAACGGGCGGCGCTCTGCTGGCCCATCAGGGCCTGAAGCTGAGAAAGCCCCTTCTTGCCGGAAAACTGTTTCGCCATTTTAGCAGCATTTTTGAACTGCTTTAAAATCCGGTTCACTTCGGGCACATTCAGACCCGATCCCCGTGCGATGCGTTCCCGGCGCGAACCATTGATCAAATCCGGATCTTCGCGCTCTTTTTTGGTCATGGAGTGAATCATCGCGCGGATACGGACGATCTCGCGGGAGTTTTGCAGATCCATGTCGCCCAGTTGGCCGGCCAGCTGGCCCGCGCCGGGAATCATCGACAACAGCGATTTCATGTTGCCCAGCTTGGAGATCGACTCCATCTGTTCGAGAAAATCGTTAAAGTTGAAGTCGCCTTTTTTGATCTTCTTTTGAAGATCCTTGGCCTTCTTCTCATCGATCACCGCCGAAACTTTTTCCGCCAGTCCGGCCACGTCGCCCTCGCCCATCAGGCGGCCGACGATGCGATCGGGGATAAAGATCTCCAGATCGGCGATCTTCTCGCCCACGCCGATAAAACGCAGCGGAACGCCCACCTGAGAAGCCAGCCCGATCGCCAGACCGCCGGTGGCGTCGCCGTCGAATTTGGTCAGCACCACGCCGGTCAGGCTGACCGCCTCGTGGAAGCTTTGGGCTGTTTTGACCGCATCCTGGCCGGTCATCGAGTCGGCCACGTAGAACACCTCGTGGGGGTTCACGGCGGCTTTGACGGCTTTGAGCTCTTTCATCAACGCTTCATCGATCGCCAGCCGTCCGGCGGTATCGATGATCAGCACGTCGAACAGGCCCTTTTCGGCCCGCTCCAGCGCGCCCTTGGCGACGGCGACGGGATCGGTTCCGGTAAAGAGCTCGACCCCCACCTGTTCGCTCAGTTGGCGAAGCTGCTCAACCGCGGCCAGACGCTGCAGGTCGGCGGCGGCTAAAAGGACTTTTTTGCCCCGCTGCTTGAGGTAGTGGGCCAGTTTGGCGGTGGTGGTCGTTTTACCGCTGCCCTGCAAACCCGCCATCAAAACAACGGTGGGCGGCTTGGCGGCGTAAACAAACCCCTGATTGCCCGCGACCGCCAGCGTTTCGAACAAAGCCTCCTCAAGCGCCTTGGCAAAGTGGGCTTTGCCGATGCCCGCTTGACGGGTTTTGGTTTCGACCGCCGTCAAAAGCTCTTTGACGACCTTGTGGTGGACGTCGCTTTTAAGAAGCGCTTTTTTCAGATCGTCCAGAACCCGCTTGAGCGACGCCTCGTCATCGAAGTGACGCAGGCGGGAAACGGCGGACTTTAAAGAATCGGCTATCTTCTCAAACAATCGGGGTTACTCCAAATAAAATGCCGGCGGATGCTAGCGAAAATGCGGTTAACTTCGGCTGAAGATCATATTAAACTCCGGCGGCGTGGGAGCGGTAATCTCGCGGCCGAGCAGACTGATGTAGCTTGCGTGGAGCATCATGCGCTTAAAGGGCCGCGCGCCGTAGAGCTCATCGCCCAGAATGGGGAAGCCCGCATGGGAGAGGTGAACGCGAATCTGGTGGGTGCGGCCGGTGGGGATTTCCACCTCCAGCAGACTTTTTTTGCCCTCGACCTGCACGGGGCGGGCGATCGTATGGGCCGGAAGGCCGCGTTTTTTGTCGATCATGCTCTTGGCCTTGGTGCCCTTTTCGGTAAAGACGGGCAGATCGACATCGATCGTTTCGGCCACGATCCCCTCGACCACCGCCAGATACTTTTTGACCACTTCGCCCTTTTTAAAAGCGGTGATCGCCTGCGCCAAAAATTCGTCGCTTTTGGCAAAAAGCAGCACGCCGCTGGTCTGTTTATCCAGACGGTGAATCAGCTTTTGACCGAACCGTTTTTCCAGATCGTAGCTCTCTTCGCCGCGGGGCTTATTGATGGCGATCATCTCGGCGTCTTCATAGATAATCTTCGGCGGCTTGGGTTTTTCCACCCGCAAGGTTGCCGTGGCGGGAACTTCGCCGCGGGCGATGGTGAGCTTGCGCTCCCCTAAAAAAACATGTCCGTCATCGATCAGTTTCTTGGCTTGCGCGTTGGAGATGCCCTCTTGGACAGCAAGGAGTTTATAGGCTTTTTCGTTCATTGGATAGGGCTTTCGCTTTAAATAAGGAAGCGAAAAGTGGCAGAAAACGGAGTAATTGTCAAGCCGCCCGGAGGCGGCGGGGATCACTTGGCCTTGAGATAGGCGTCGATGGTCTCGTTTTTGGCAGCCTTGACGGTCATGCCGTCGGGACCGGCTTTGATGCGGGTGTACTGCTTGGCCGGTTCGCCGTGCTTTTTAAACTCGGCATACTCCTTGGAGTCCTTTTCAAAGACCCACAGGCGGCCGTCTTCGACCTCGGTGATAAAACCGGGCTTGTCGTACTTGCTTGACGCCAGCGCGCCGGAGGCCAGAGCCAGCGCCAAGGAGGCGGCGGCGGCGACTTTAAACAGTTTCATTATTCGCTCCTAAAGGGGTTTAGAGGGCAGCGCCCGCAGGATAGTAACCCCAAAGGGTTGCCAATCGGCAACAACTTAACCGTAGCGGCCGGTAATGTAATCTTCGGTCGCTTTTTGCTTGGGGTTGGTAAAGATGCTCAGCGTATTGTCAAACTCGATCAGATTGCCCAGATACATATAAGCGGTATAGTCGCTAATGCGCGCCGCCTGCTGCATATTGTGGGTAACGATAACGATCGTGTAGTTTTGTTTCAGCTCGTAAACCAGCTCTTCAATCTTGGAGGTCGAGATCGGATCAAGCGCGCTTGCGGGTTCGTCGAGCAAAATCACCTCCGGTTCGATCGCAATGGCCCGGGCAATCACAAGCCGCTGCTGCTGACCGCCCGAAAGGCCGAAGGCGTTTTCGTGCAGACGGTCTTTCACCTCATCCCACAGCGCCGCGCCGCGCAGGGATTTTTCGACCACCTCATCGAGGCGTTTGCGGTCGTTGACCCCCTGAAGCCGTAGGCCGTAGGCGACGTTTTCGTAGATCGATTTAGGAAACGGGTTGGGCTTTTGAAACACCATGCCCACCCGGCGGCGCAGTTCAGCCACATCGATTTTCTTATCGTAAATATTCTGCCCTTCGAGCAAAATCTCGCCGTCAACGCGGCAGTGATCGACCAGATCGTTCATGCGGTTAAAGCATCTTAGAAGCGTCGATTTTCCGCAGCCCGAGGGGCCGATAAAGGCGGTTACCCGTTTGGCTGGGATATCCAGCGAAACGTTTTTGAGCGCATGGGTGTCGCCGTAGTAGAGATCGAGGTTACGCACCTTGATTGCCATCTCTTCGTTTTCTAAACTCAGTTTCTTTTTGCGCGCCTCATCAAAAATTTTCGGATCGATTGCCTGTCCCATTGGAGCGTTTTGTGCGTTCATTTGATTTTCCATTGTTGGTTTTCCTTTGTGATCAATCGGCGCTGCTGCGGTATTTTTCCCGCAGGCGGTTACGAATGGCGATCGCGGCAAGGTTGAGCACCAGAATAATAATCACCAGCATCAGCGACGTGGCGTAAACCAGCGGGCGGGCCGCTTCGACGTTGGGGCTTTGGAAACCCACGTCGTAGATATGAAAGCCCAAGTGCATGATTTTGCGCTCAAGGTGGACAAAGGGTTCGTTGGTGTCCACCGGCAGGTTGGGGGCCAATTTTACCACGCCCACCAGCATCAGGGGAGCCACTTCGCCCGCGGCCCGGGCCACGGCCAGAATCAGGCCGGTCATCATCGCCGGGGCCGAAAGCGGCACAATCACCTTCCACAGCGTTTCGGCCTTGGTTGCGCCTAGGGCTAGCGAACCTTCCCGGATGCTGCGGGGAATGCGCGTCAGCCCCTCTTCGGTGGAAACAATCACCACCGGCAGGGTTAAAAGCGCCAGCGTTAAAGAGGCCCACATCAAACCCGGCGTGCCGAAGGTGGGCGCGGGGAGCGCTTCGGGATAGAAGAGCTGGTCGAGGTTGCCGCCCAGAAAATAGACGAAAAAGCCCAAACCGAAAACCCCGAAGACGATCGACGGCACCCCGGCGAGGTTATTGACCGAAATGCGGATAATCCGCGTCACGGGGCCTTGCCTGGCGTATTCGCGCAGATAAATCGCCGCCAGCACGCCCAGCGGTGTGACCACCACCGACATAATCAACACCATCATCACCGTGCCAAAAATTGCAGGGAAAATCCCCCCTTCGGTGTTGGCTTCGCGGGGGTAGCCAAAGACAAACTCGTGCATCTTCGAGCCGTACAGCCCCAGCTTTTGAAAAACGTTCATATTGTTGGGCTGGTAGGCGCGCACGATTTGCGCCAGATTGATCGTCAGCTCCCGGCCGTCCATGGCCTCGGCAACGATCTGATCGCGCCGCGCCTCTTTTTTGAGCGACTGCAGTTTTTTAGACAGTTCGCCGTACCGGTCGTTCAGTTCGGCGCGCTTGACTTCGATTGCCGCCAGCCTGGCTTCGCGCTCGGCGGGAGTCAGCCGCGCGGTCAGCTCCAAGCGGCGTTCTTCCAGGCGCAACTGCTCCATGGCAAAGTTGACTTCGCCGATATCGTAGCGTTCAATCTGCTCGATCGACTCAAAGAGCTCTTCGACCCGATCGATGCGCTCCTGAAAACCCTGCCAGGCCCCCTGCCCTTCGGCAATGACCCGGCCGTCCTCCTTGAGCACCTTGAGATAGCCGTAGAAGTTGCCCCACTCCTGACGCTCCAGTACCATGGCATATTCGGGGCGGCGGTACTCGCTGGAGTAGTCGTTGAGATACCACAAAAAGTCCCGGCCCGTCAGATCCCGGTTGCCCTGCTTAATCAGCGTGCGGGTGACAAACTCCTGATCGGCGGGCACATCAAAACCCGCTTCGCGCATTTGCGCGGCGATCAGCGTTTCATCCTTGACCAGCTGTCCCATCACGCGGATGCTTTTTTCCCCGTGCGTGTAGTCAAACTCAACCACCTCGGCGGGCCAAAAGTGGCTAAAACCCCGCACGGCGATCAGCGTCAAAAGGCCGATCACCATCACCAGGCTAATCGCCACCGCGCCGCCGTTAAGCCAAATCCAGGGAGAACCGCTCTTAAACCAGTTTTTCATCTTCTACTCCCTCAATCACAATGACGCATAACGTTTACGCAGCCGCTGGCGCACCACCTCGGCCAGCGTGTTGACAAAAAAGGTAATGACAAACAGCACCAGCGCCGCCAGATACAAAATCCGGTAGTGGGTACTACCGACCGCGGTTTCGGGCATCTCGACGGCAATGTTGGCCGAAAGGGTTCGCATCCCCTCAAAGATATTGAAGTTCACCACCGGAGAGTTGCCCGTGGCCATCAGCACGATCATCGTTTCGCCCACGGCGCGGCCAAACCCCATCATCACTGCGGAAAAAATACCGGGGCTGGCGGTTAAGAGCACCACGCGGGTCATCGTCTGCCACGGGGTTGCGCCCAGCGCCAAGGAGCCTTGGGTGAGGTGCTTGGGCACGTTAAAGACCGCATCTTCGGCAATGGAGAAGATGGTGGGAATCACCGCAAAGCCCATGGCGATACCGACCACCAAGGCGTTGCGTTGATCGTAAGTAATGCCGTTGTCGGTAAACCACTGGCGCATGGAGCCGTCAAAGAACCACAGCTCGATCAGCGGGCTCATCTCAACGCACAACCAGCCGATCAGCACCACCACGGGAATGAGCAGCGCCGCCTCCCAGCCGTCGCCGACCAGCCGCTTGGTGAACCTATGCAGCTTGTGCCAGATAAAAGCAAAAACCACCATGCCCAGCGGCAGCAGGATGATGATCGAAAAGATGGCGGGCAGATTGTTTTCGATATAGGGCGCCAGCCACAAACCGGCCAAAAAGCCCAAAATCACCGTGGGCAGGGCCTCCATGATTTCGATGACCGGCTTAACCAGACCGCGCATTTTCGGGCTCATAAAGTATGCGGAGTAAATCGCGCCCATAATCGCCAGCGGCATCGCCAGCAGCATCGAAAAGAAAGCGGCTTTCAGGGTGCCGATCGTTAATGGAATCAATGAAAACTTCGCCTCAAAATCATCCGCGCCCGAAGAGGACTGCCACACATAATCCGCGCCTTCGCGCCCTTCGTACCACACCTTGCCCCAGAGCGCATCCCAGGAAATTTCGGGGTGCTCGTTCTTTAGCGCATAAAAACCCACCGTGCCGCTTGCATCGGCGACCAGCAGGCCGTCGTGGCGGGGGGTGATGGCCATCGCCTCAACCGGATGGCTAAAGTAGGACATCTCGTGAACCGTGCGCTCGGAGGTGGGGTAGTGGATCATCGCATAGCCCGAAGCGTCGCCGGTCATAAAACCCTTGCGCCCCTGTTCGGAAGTGATGGCGGTGACGGGGGCTTTGTGGGATTTGAACGCCCGCATTTTGGTAAAACGGTACTCGTTGGTTTTGTCCCGCAGAAGAACCCACTGGGCCACGCTGCCGTCGCTGCCCCCCACCACGAAGGAGACGCTGCCCACAATGTAGTGCATTGCGCCGATGGTTTCACCGGCGGGGACAACCGCGACGCTCTCCTTGAGCGCGATGCTATTCAGATCGCGCAGATCGTAATAGTGCGCCTTGCCCTGATCATCGGCGGCGATCAGGTGCGAAAAGGTGCCGTTTACCAAAATATGCTTGATTGTGGCCTCAGGGACGGGCAATTCGTAGGCGCTGCGCTCAACCGTGGTTTCGCCGGTCATAAAGGAGGTGCGCGCGCTGTAGAGCACAAAAAGCAGGCGGTTATCCTCGGTCACCGCGCCGATCGCCAGTCCGGTGGAGCTCTCCTGAAAGGCCATGGCCGTAAGGGCGCGGCCTTTTTCGTCCACAATCACCGGCGCATCGCCCAGGGGAAATTCCAAGCCGGGCACGATCGTGCGCGCCTGCGCTTCGCCGTAGGTCGGCTCATAGGTGTGGCGCGCCACGATCGCGCGGCCGTCGGAAAGTCCGTAGGCGACCGACTGGCGGCTCTCTTCGCTGTGGGCGAAAGCGGTCACCCTTACGCCGGAAGGGATTGGAAGGTTTTCGGTTTTGACCGTTTCGCCCAGCCGCAGATCGAAAAAGACCGCCTGCCCCGCATCGGTAAAGCGCACCCCCATCTCCTTAAAGCGCTCGGTGGCCATATGGAGGGTTTTGACCCCCTTTTCGCCGGGAGCCGCATAGGTGGTCACCGGAGCCACTTCGGCCCCCTTGAGCATGGGAGAGACTTCCGCAAAAAGAAATACGAAAATAAGCGTCAGCGCAATAATGACGCTATAGCCGCCCAATCCGACGCCGTAACGGGTCAGGCTGTCCTTAAAATAACGCCAGCGCCGGAGTTTTTCGCGGCGCTCGGCTGTGGGGAGCGCTCCTGAAACCCGGGTGTTGGGCTTGGAAATGTCGTACATTACAGATACCCCGCCTTTGAGATTGCAAGCAAAATGCGGCGTATGTTAATGACGAATGGTTACAAGGCTGTTACGCTTAAAGGGGGAAGAAGAAAAGAGGCCCCTCCAAAGCGGAGGGGCGAAGAGCGGCTTAGAGGCCCAGTTGCTTGCGGTAGCGATCGGCTACGGCGGCGGGCAGCGGGATATAACCGTCTTTAACCACGGTTTCCTGACCCTGCTTGGAAAGAACCAGCTTCATAAACTCGCGCTCCATGGGGGGCAGCGGCTGATTAGGCTTTTTGTTGACATAGACAAACAGGAAGCGCGAAAGCGGATAGGTGCCGTTGGAGGCGTTCTCTGCGTTGGCTTCGAAATATTTGCCCTTCTCTTTGCCCAGCGGCACAGCGCGAACGCCGGAGGTCATATAGCCGATACCCGAATAGCCGATGCCGTTGAGCGACTCGGTCACACCCTGAACCACCGAAGCGGAACCGGGCTGCTCGTTGATGCCGGGCTTATAGTCGCCCTTGCACAGCGCAACCTCTTTGAAGTAGCCATAGGTGCCCGAAACGGCGTTACGGCTATAGATGGTGAAGTCGCGGTTAGCCCAAGCGCCGCTCAAGCCCAGCTGGCCCCAGCGGGTGATGTCGCTCGCACCGCCGCAGCGGCGGCCCACGGAGAAAATCGCATCGACTTCGGCGATGGTCATGCCCTTGATGGGGTTGTCCTTGTTGACATAAACCGCCAGCGCGTCGATAGCCACGGGAACGGCGATGGGCGCGTAACCGTACTTTTTCTCGAACTCGGCGATCTCTTTGTCTTTCATCTCGCGGCTCATGGGACCGAAGTTAGCGGTGCCCTCGGTCAGCGCCGGGGGAGCGGTGGAGCTGCCTGCGCCCTGAATCTGGATGTTCACGTTGGGGTAAAACCCGGCGAAATCTTCCGCCCAAAGGGTCATCAGGTTGTTCAACGTATCCGAGCCGATGCTCGAAAAGTTGCCCGAAACGCCCTTGGTCGCCTGATAGGTCTGCAGTTTGGGGTCCACTTGGACGGGAGCCGCTGCGGCCACGGTGATCAGCGAGCAGGCCAGAAGGCCGGCTGCCAGCAAGCTTCTAAGCTTCATTTGGCTTCCTCTGGTTTGGATTTTCCTCTAAGAACAGACGATTCTGTCTGAGGGTCGGCCATTGTAGGTCACCAAAATAACAAACCGGAGACAAAACAGGGGGGAGGCTAAAGGGGGAGAAGGGGGGCCGAAGC
Source organism: Campylobacterales bacterium (assembly GCA_050251635.1). GTDB lineage: Bacteria > Campylobacterota > Campylobacteria > Campylobacterales > SZUA-545 > JBFWML01. The sequence goes on from JBFWML010000013.1 coordinate 38,432, forward strand.
CCCCTCCTGACAGATTTAGTTCTGAAGCGCGGTGGCGACGGGGCCGTCCCACTCTTTCATCGAACCGTCGTACATGCGGACTTTTTTGCCCAGCATTTCGTGCATCACATACCAGCCAACCGCGGCAAAGCTGCCGGTGTTGCAGTAAACGATGCTCTCTTTGCTCATGTCGATATTCAGACCCTCAAAGAAAGCGGCCAGATTCTCTTTGCTGTGCAGCACGCTGCCGGACTTGAAGTAGTCGGTCAGGGGAGCCGCTTTGGCGCCGTCGATATGGCCGTTTTGCTTGGCAACGCCGGGCTTTTCTACGCCCATATAGTTGGCAAAGGGGCGCGCATCAACGATGGTCTGCTTGCCGACTGCGGCTTTAACCTGCTCGGTCGAAGCGTAGATCTCCGCGCGGGGCTCTTTTGCTTTGAAGTTGCCGCGGGCGCGCTTGGGGCGCTCGTCGCTGATTGCGCCGCCGGAAATGGTCCACTCCTGCAGGCCGCCATTGAGAATATACACATTGTCAAAGCCGAAGTACTTAAAGGTCCAGTACAGGCGGGCAGCGGGGTGAAAGGAGCCGTAGCCCTTGCCGCTTTCAACGATGACCACTTTGCTGTCGTTGTTGACGCCTTCGCGCTGCATAAGCGCTTCGAACAGTTTGGCATCCTGTACGTTGTCGTCTTTGTCGCGTACGTTTTTGTACTCGATCGCGCGGGAACCGGGGATTTTCGCGCCGGCGTCATCCAGGCCCAAAATCACCAGATTTTTGCTTCCCAGCTCTTTTTGAAGATCGGCAGCCGAAATCAGCTGAGCCGACAAAGCCAAAGGGATGGCCAGCAACAAGGTTGCAATAAATTGAATTTTTTTCATCGCTTCTCCTTAGTTTTGCAGCTTGACGGAAACGGGGCCGTCCCACTCGTTCATAGAGCCGTCGAACACCTTGGCTTTTTTGCCCAGAACTTCATGAATGACGTACCAGCCGACCGAAGCCTGAGAACCGCTGTTGCAGTAAACGATATTTTCGCCGTTCAGGTCGATTTTCAGATCAGCAAACAGTTTTTCCAGCTCGGCTTTAGAGCGGACTGCGGTGCCGGTTTTGGTGTAGAGCATCAAAGGAGCCGCTTTAGCGCCGTCGATATGGCCGGCCTGCTTGGTGCCCTTTTTCTGATAAACGCCGATGTATGCGCCCAGATCGCGCACGTCGATAATCATCTGCTTGCCGACTGCCGCTTTCACGTCATCAACAGAAGCGTAGATAGCCGCGTTGGGAGCTTTGGCGGCAAAGTTGCCGGCTTTTACGTCCGCGGGCTTGGCATCGGTCACTTCGCCGCCCATGTCGGTCCACTCCTGCAGGCCGCCGTTGAGGATTGCAACGTTGTCGTGGCCGTAGTACTTAAAGGTCCAGTACAGACGGGTCGCCTTGGCCAAAGAGTCGGTGTCTTTGCCCTGCTCGACGATCACCACTTTGCTGTCGTTGCTTACACCCTCTTTTTGCACCAACGCCTCAAACGTTTTTGCATCGGGTACGTTACTCTTAACGCGCACGGTTTTGTAGTCAACAAAGCGCGAACCGGGGATTTTGCCGCCCGCTTCGTCGATGCCGATCACCACCAGCTTCTTATTGGACTTGATCTCCTTTTGCAGATCGTCCATGCTGATCAATTGGGCCATTGCCACCAGCGGAAGCGCGAAGAGTGCTACCGTAAAGAGTCTCATCAGCCGTTTCATAGCCGCTCCTTTGAAGAAAAGTTTGATTGAGCAGACTAATAATAGCTCGTTATCTTTTAGACAAAATTAACTTATTTTTTACGCTTTGGGCTTCTTTGCCTTAAGAAACGTGGGGGCCGGACGGCCGATGTGGTAGCCCTGAGCGTAGTCTACACCGCCCTCGCGCACGGCGTCCATCACCTCTTCGCTCTCGACATATTCGGCCACGGTTTTGATCTTTAAATCCCTCGAAAGCGTGATAATACTGTTGACGAAGGCCCGATCGACCGAGTCGCTGACCATGTTTTTGATGAACTCGCCCTCGACCTTAATGTAGTCGATGGGGAACTTTTTGATGTAGTGGAACGACGAGAATCCTGAACCGAAATCGTCAATGGCAAATTTAAAGCCCTGCTCGCGCAGGTTAAAGACGAACTGCTCTAAAAGACCTACATTTTTCACCGTGTCGCGCTCGGTCAGCTCAAAGACCACCCGCGCCTTGTCGATGCCGTAATCTTCGGCCATCTTCGTCACGCTGCCGATAAACTCGGCGATAATAAGCGACTTGGGCGAGAGGTTGACAAACAAAATGCCTTCGTAGTTCTCTTCTTTGATCTGCTTAAACGCCTTTTCGATCAGCAGGTAATCGAGCTTGTGAATCACGCCCAGCGTTTCGGCGATCGCCACGAACTCTCCGGCGGTGACGATCTGCCCTTCGTGGCGGATACGCATCAGCATCTCGTGGATGGCCACCTCGCCGCTGCGGGTATCGACAATAGGCTGGAAATAGGGGATGACTGAACCCTTTTCGATCGCCTCCATCACCATCTGGCTCTTGACGCCCATCTCTTTAAAGATCTCCTCCACCTCGCCGGGCGAAGGCATCATAATGCTGTCTTTGCCGCGGTTTTTGGCTTTGTACATCATATTGTCGGCCACGATGAAGAGCTCTTTGGCCACCTGCGCGTGCTTGGGATAGACCGCGCCGCCGATCGAGAGCGTCGTGCGCACCGATTCGCCGCTGGGAGCCACCAGCACCAGTTTGGAAATTTCGTTTTCAACCGCCTGCGCGACCAGATGGGTCTGCGCCTCGGTGGTTTCGGGCAAAATCACGGCAAACTCGTCGCCGCCGTAACGGCACAGAATATCCCCTTCGCGCAGCGCGTTTTTGATGCGGCGGGAGAAGGCGCGCAAAAACTCGTCGCCGAATTGATGGCCGTGTTTGTCGTTGATGACTTTAAAGTTGTCAAAGTCGATCACCAGCACGCCAAACTCGTAGGCGTGGGCGTGGGCGCGGCCGATCTCGTATTCGAGCATCTCCCAAAACACCCGCTGGTTGTACAGGTGGGTGAGCGGATCGCGGGTGGCGTAGTATTCGAGATCCTGCGTGTATTTATAGATGGCCTTGACCGAACCGACCACGTTGATCAGCGTGGTCAGGATGCTGTCCACCACAATAAAGCGGGTGCGATCGCGGCTGAGCGAAGACTGCACCCCAATCCCCACCACGCCGCCGATTTTGGGGGTTTCCAAAATCAGCGTCTTGGTCTGCAGATCGACATCTTCGAGCGTAAAGGGGGCCAGCCACTGGGAGGGATCGGCGATGTTGTGATTGATGCGCAGATGGGTAAAGTCGGTAAAGAACGGGTTGGTCGATACCTTGCGCTTGAGAATCTCCTCAAAAAAGTACTTGGTGTCGTCATCGGGGGTGTGGTGCCAAAAGACCTCAAGCTCGTAGCTCTCTTCATCCACGCGGAAAATCGCAAAGAGCGCGTAGGCGTCGATGACGGTGTTGATTTCAATCAGCAGATCGCGCACATAAATTTTCCAGTCTTTGACCACGTCGGAGGTGATGATGAACTTCTCCATCACCTTAACCTCAAACTCCAAAATATCCTTATCCGCCGCCACGTCTCGCAGCTTGGTCGCCAGCTGGAAGGTTTCGTCAAACACCCGGTTGAGCTCTTTAAAGCCCAGATCGGTCTTTTCCATCTCCAGCGTGTGCAGATCGCGCACCTTGTTGACGGTGGCGATGCGATCGCGGAAGCTGTCCATCGATCGATCGATGCGGCGGCTTAGAAGCCCCGTCACCCAAAAGGCGGCCACAATGGGCAGCGGGACGATGAAGATCAGCGAAAGCCAGAAGTTATGATTGATCTCTTCGAGCGCCTGCCCCATATCCTGACGCACCTCGATCACGCCCATCACATCCCCCGCTTTGACGTTGACGTGGCACTTTAAACAGGGGCTTTCGGCCAAAATGGGATAGATATAGCGGATATCTTTGCCCTGTTCGAGGGTTTGGAAATTGCCGTGTTCGAGGGCTTTGGCGATCGGCGCGTCGAAGGGTTTTTGCTCGATCGGGCCAAAGAGTTCGTCCACCCTGGGGCCGCGAAAGATCGCCACCGAAAAGGGAGTGCCCTCAAAGGCTTCGTTGGTGCCGCGCACGAAAACCTCAAGCTCCTCGCGGGTCCAGCCCTTGCTCATCACCTGATACATGGCGCTGAAGGTCTGTACCGAAATAGCTTCGCTGGTGGCGCTGCTGGTTTGGGTAAGAATATTTTTGTACTTATGAGAGGTAAAGAAATAGACCCCAAAAAAGACCATAAACGACACGGCCATAATGCCGATGAGAATATATCCCCGTAAACTTTTCACACGTTTTCCCTCAACCGTCTTGGTTAGGGTGATTCTAGCAGAAGCTTTGCTGTAATCGGAAAATTAGTACCAAGAGACGCTGTTTTTATCAAAACAGAGCCAAGCGCGCCCGCCCGGCTGCCAGCCGCTTCGCGCAAACGTTCCGGCAGACAGATAGGCCGTCAGCGTCCCGAGCGCGCAGAGGCACTCGACCTCATAGTGAGGCACTTTCGGGTTGTAGCGTATGGCGGAAATGGTTGCCGCCAAGGCGTTTTCCCCGCCAGTACACGGCTCTTGGCGCAGATCGATACACCCCGGAGGAACCATCGGGGCGATCGCGCGCGGGGTTTTGGGCGGGATGCAAAGCCTTACCCCTTCCGCCTCGTATCTCAAAGAGCCCTCATTGTCCGTTTGGTATTGCGCCAGCAGAAAGTTCTCAGGCCGGTGCTCGGCCAGCTTGCCGTAGAAAAGATAGACCATCCGGTCGCACAACGGCTCGATCCAGAGTTGATTGTGGCTGGCGATCACAACGGTCATATTGTCAAGCGCCGTTAAGGATTTAAGCGTTTCCGACAGCAGCGCCGCACCCCCGAAATCGATACTTTTCGTCGGTTCGTCCAACAGCAGCAAATCGGGCTTTAAAACAAGCCGCGATGCGATAGCCACCCGCTGAATCTCGCCGCTGGAAAGCTCGGCGGGTTTGCGGCTAAGGAACCTGCGCGGAAACAACCCCACCTTCTGCAGCGCCTCTTCCACGCGAAACTCAAGGCGATCGTAATCGCCGCGCACCTTGAGTCCATAGGCGATATTTTCATAGACCGAACGATCGAGCAGATAGGGTTCGGCCTGCACCAAAGCCACCCGGCGGCGCAACTGGGCCTCCCGGCCCCGGACCGGCCGGTCTTCAAAAAAAACCGTTCCTTGATCGGGCGAACGCAAACAGGCCAAAAGGTTCAGCAACGTTGTTTTGCCGCTGCCGTTGGGTCCGGCCAAGCCCACCACTTCGCCCGAAGCAATCTGAAGCGACTCAATCTCCAGAACCGTTTTATCCCGGTGTTTTTGAACGATATTTTCCAAACGGCAGTTCATCTCGCCCTCGCCGCTTTGGCTTTAAAGGTCGAAAGCGCGGCATTGAGCATCAGGGCGATCAACACCAAAAACAACCCCAGCGCAATCCCCAGCGCAAACTCGCCCTTGCCCGTTTCCAGCGCAATGGCGGTGGTGAGCGTGCGGGTGTGGAAGTTGATATTGCCGCCGATCATCATGGCGATGCCCACCTCGGCCACCACACGGCTATAGGCCACCAGCATCACGCCCAGCATGGCGTAGCGAGCTTCGCGCAGCACCGTTAAGGCCATACGCCAGCCGTTCGCTCCCAGCGTCAGGAGCGTCTCAAACAACCGCTTATCCAGCGTCTCCACCGCCGTAGCGGTCAAAGAAATGACAATCGGCAGCGCCAGCAACGTCTGGCCAATCATAATGCCCTCAACGGTGTAAAGCAGACGGTATTCGCCCAACGGCCCTTGGTAGGTCAACATCGAAAAGACGATCAATCCCACCACGACGGTGGGCACCGCCATCAGCGTATCGACAACCGCACGCAGCGTCCGGCGCAAGGGAAAATCGTGATAACCCAGCAAAAAACCCAGAGGCATCCCGACCGCCAAAGCGATCAACACCGAAACACTCGAGGTGTAGAGCGTCGTCCACAGCGCACTATAGGCCTGATCGTCCAGGCCCATAATCAAGCGGAACGCTTCGGCAAATCCCTCGGCAATAAACTCCAAGCGTTATCTCTCCACAAAAAAGAGCGGCTGGCCCAGCAGCTTAAACTCGCGGATAAGCTGAGCGCCCTTTTCGGAGGTGAGCCAGTCGATAAACTCTTTGGCTTCCGCGTAGCGGGTATTGGGGCAGTTTTTGGGGTTAACGGCCATGATCGAGTAGGGGTTTTTGAGCGCGCCGTCGCCCTCATGGACGATCGACAGCGCCTTAGCATTGGCTTTACGGGTGTCGAGGTATTTAATGTAGGTGCCCCGATCGGTCAGCACCATGCCGCCGCGCTCTTCGCCCATAATCAAGGACTGGATCATCCCCTGCCCCGCCTCAAAATACCAGCTCGCATCGTTTTTAGCCGAGGGTTTTCCGGTTTGGGTCAACTCCCAAAGCCAAAGCTCTTTGGCATGGGTGCCGGAGTTGTCGCCCCGGCTGATAAAGGGGAGTTTATTTTTGCGGGCGTAGTCGAAAGTTGCGGCGGCGCTTTGGCCCGCCAACGCTTTTTGGTGGCTTTTGGGCGCCACAATCACAAAGTCGTTGTACATCACGCTTTTGCGATCCACACCGTATCCGGCCTGCTCGAAGGCGTCCTCCTGGGCCGGGTCATGGGTGAGCACCGCATCGGCGTCGCACCCTTTGGCCAGCGCCAGCGCCTTGCCGGTGCCGACGGCGACCCATTTAAGCTCAATGCCCGTATCGGCCTTGAATGCCGGGGCAATAACGTTCAAAAGCCCCGTGTTGTCGGTGCTGGTGGTGGTGGAGAGCATCAGCTCACTTGCCATCAAAGAAGCGGTGGCGGCTAGCGCCAGCAGGGTCGATCGGACAAACATTTTTTACCTCCACTTTCGATATGCGATAATCACATATCGAACCTGAAAGCAAGGTAAAAAATAATTGACTTTTAGCGGTTGATCACATCTTTGCGTACGGGTGCGGGCGCAAAACCGATCGGCACGACTTTAATGTTTTGGCCCGCTTCGCTCTTGTGCACACTGCGCTCAAAAACCGCCAGCGCATTGCTTTCCGCCACGGGCAGCAGCATCCCCGAGCCGTACTTTCCGCCCCGGCAAACGGTAAACCGCCCGCCCTCCAAACGGCCGAGTAGCGCGGTGTCCCGATCGCCCTTGAGGCCAAAAGGCTCCGTATTTTCCGCCGTCACAAAATCGGTGGCATAGGCCGTCTGCCCCTGCATTTTAAACAGCGCGGGCAACACCAGCAGATGAAAATTCGCCAGCGCGCTTAAGGGGTTGCCCGGCAAAGCCACGGCCAACTTACGCCCGATCCGTCCGGCCAAGGTGGGACGGCCCGGCTTGAGGTTCAGCCCGTGGAAGAAAATCTCGATCCCCAGCTTTTCGAAGGCCGCGCGGGTAAAGTCCGCCTCCCCCATGCTAATACCGCCGGTGGTCAAAACCGCGTCGCAACTGTCGATGATCGCCTCCAGCCGTGCGGCCAGCGCCTCGGTATCGTCACCGCCCAAGCTGGCGTAAAGCGGCTCGAAACCCGCCAATTTCAGGCTCAAACACAGCGCCGCCGAGTTGGTGTTGTAAATCTGGTACGCCCCCGGCGTCTGCCACGGCTCGACGACCTCATCGCCGCCGGAAACCACCGCCACTTTGAGCCGCTTAAACACCCGCACCGCCATAATCCCCTGCGACGCCAGCAGCGCCCCGTAGGCCGCGCCCAGTTTTTCGCCCGCTTTAAACAAAACCGCGCCCGCTTGCAGCTCTTCGCCCGCCGCTTTGGTGTTCTGATCGGCCGCGATTTTTTCGGGCAGTTTAATCTGATGGTCTCCAACCTTTTCGGTCTGCTCGAACATAACGACCGCTTCGCATCCGGCGGGGGTGGGCGCGCCGGTCATAATCTTGATGGCCTCGCCCGGTTTCACCTCGCCTTCGGGAATGCCGCCCGCAAAAATCGTCCCGATCACCCGCACGGTTTTACCCGCGTCGCCCAGTTTTACCGCGTAACCGTCCATGCCGGAGTTGGAAAAGGGCGGCAAATTCCGGCGCACCGTCACCTCTTCGGCCAGCACGCGCCCTTCGCATTCAAGCACCCCCACCGTCTCCACCGCCTGCGCGGACACCACGCCCGCCAGTAGCCGATCGAGGGCAACGTTAAGGTCATAAAAGGTCATGTTTTTTCCTTTATCGTTT
>JBFWML010000014.1:0-45143 GCA_050251635.1 Campylobacterales bacterium
GTGCAGGTTGCTTTGGTGGTCTAAAACCCCGATCCACCCCTCGTTTAAGATGAGCGCGCACGGATTGACAGCCTCGCTTTGAATCCGGTTGTCAAACTCCATCCGCCCCCCGTTTTGGTTTGTTAGTGGGCCAGCGACTTAAACCAGCCAGTGGTGTCCAGCTGCTCCCACGGATAGCCCTTGAGGCCGACCTGCCCTTTGGCTGCTACATCGGCGTAAAGGAAGGTGTTTTTAGAGGGCTTGTCCAGATTAAAGGTGCGGGTAATCCACATGGGGGTCAAGGGAAACTGCTTAGCCACCGCGTCGCTGAGCATCTCATCGGTAATACCCGGTGCGGCGGTAAACTGCGTATCGACGCTCACCGAAGTGGGGCGCGCCACACCGATCGCGTAGCTGATCTGAACGAGCGCCTTTTTAGCCAGTCCCGCAGCCACGATGTTTTTGGCGATCCAGCGGGCGGCATAAAGGCCGGAGCGGTCCACCTTGGTGTAGTCCTTAGAAGACTGCGCGCCGCCGCCGATGGGGGCGTAACCGCCGAAGCTGTCCACGATCAGTTTGCGGCCCGTCAGGCCCGAATCGTGCAGCGGGCCGTGGTTAACGTAGCGGCCGGTGGGGTTAATGTGGATAATGCAGTCGTTGGGATTGTAAAGATGGGCGGGCAATCCGGCGGTGTCGATCAGCCCTTTGATTAGCTTGCGCACTTCGTCGATGTGCAGTTTTTCTACGCTGGGGGCGGAGACAACGATGGTGTGAATCTTCTGGGGTTTGGCCTGAATAAAGTTCTCTTTGGTGCCGTAGTCGATGGTGACTTGGGTTTTAATATCCACACCCAGCTCGTCGGAGTGGGCGAGGGCGTAGGCGTACACCTTGTCGCACAAAAGCCGCGCGTAGCTAATCGCTGCGGGCATATACTCTTCGGCTTCGTCGCTGGCAAAACCGAACATAATGCCCTGATCCCCCGCGCCGATTTCGCCGCCCGCTTGATCAACGCCCTGATTGATGTCGGGGGATTGTTTGTTGATATGCACGGCGATATGCAGATCGTCGGGGTGCAGTGTCTGGCAGCGGTCAAAACCGCACTGGCCGCCGTAACCGATTTTGCTCAAAGCCTCTTTGGCGATGCGTTTGTAATCGGCTTCGGTGATGTTGGCCTTGGTGGTCACTTCGCCGCCGATAAAGAGGTGTTTGCCTGCGATAAACACTTCGGACGCGACGCGGGAGTTGGGGTCCTGCATCAACAAAAAGTCCACAATGCTGTCGGCGACGATGTCCGCGCATTTATCGGGATGGCCGGGGCTGACCGCTTCGGAAGTAAACAGATACATAGACGTTTAGCCTTTTTTGCTGAGTTTTTTCATAAGTTTAGGATCAAGGGCAATCTCTTCGTTATTCATCACGCCGATTCCCTTTTTGAGCACTTTGGTCGCGATTTTCTGCGCGTCTTCGAGGGAGTGCATTTTGTAGGTGCCGCACTGATACTCGTTCAGTTCGGGAATGTCGCTTTCGCTTTTAACCTTGAGAATATCGTTCATGCTCTTGGCCCACGCCTCGACGATGACCGACTCCTTGGGTTCGCCGATCAGGCTCATGTAAAAGCCGGTGCGGCAGCCCATGGGGGAGATGTCGATGACCTCGATCCCCTTGAGGTGATCGCGCATAAAACCCGCAAAGAGGTGTTCAAGGGTGTGGATGCCCTTGCCGCTCATCTTTTTTTTGTTGGGGGTGAAAAAACGCAGATCAAAAACGGTGATCTTGTCCCCCTTGGGGGTGCTCATCGTTTTGGCCTTGCGCACCGCGGGGCCGCGCATTTTGGTGTGATCGACGCAAAAACTATCCAGTAACGGCATGGCGCCTCCTTGTTAAGGTTGAAATTCTACTCAGGCTTCTTGAAAGGCTGGCCCGGTTTCCACTCAATGTAAACGCTGTCTTTTTCTTCGAAGTGGGGGGATTTAACGAAGACCGATTTAAAGGGCTTGTCGGTCACGTTGCGAAAGTAGTGCGCTTCGCCGGGGCCGCATTGCAGATACTCGCCCGCTTTCAGTACCACCAGCGTGCCGTTGACCCACACTTCGCATTCGCCTTCCAGCGCGTAAAAGGACTCCTCTTGCTTGACATGGGCGTGGCAGGGGTGCTCTTCGCCGGGCGTGATGATGACGACGCCGAAGTCGATGTTCGGGCCTTTGGCCAGATACTTCGGGCCGTGATCGCCGAAGCGGTATTCGTGATCGTTCTCGTGGGTTTTATACACCGGGGGCTCTCCATAGGGAATTGGTTAAACCCGCTTCGGTCAGTTTCAGTTGCGCGGCGTAAACAGCCTGCCAGCGCTCTTTAACTTCGCCGTAGAGGGCGTGGTTTTTTGCGTGCGGATCATACCGTTTTTCCCAGCGGATAAGCTGAGCGGACTCTTCTAAATTTTTCCACACGCCCGCGCCCACTCCGGCGGCAAAGGCGCAGGCCAGCGCGGTCGCCTCTTTCACGACCGGAACTTTCACCTGTTTGCCCGTCACATCGGCCAGAATCTGACTCCAGAGTTTACCCTTGGAGGCCCCGCCCGCAAAAACGACCTCGCCGCTAGCCGTGCCGGTTAGTTTTTCGACCTTTTGCAGGTTGATAGCACTCACGATCGCCGCGTTCTCCTGCAAGGCGCGGAACATTTCGGCTTTGCCGCAGCGGGCCGGATCGATGGAGAGGTTAATAAACGAGGGCGCGGCGTGAATCCAGCGGCCGTAGTGCATCTCGTCCGAAAAGATCGGCAACACGCCGTTGGCTCCGGCGGGCACACGCTCCGCCATCTCCTCAAGCAGCGTATAAGGGTCGATCCCCCGCGCCTTGGCCTCGGCCACTTCGTTCTGGCACAGCGCGTCACGAAACCAGCGCATCACAAGGCCCGTAAAAAAGGTGATCCCTTCGGCCTGACTTTGGCCCGTGATGACATGGGGGTTAATGCGCAAATCCATAGCCGGATCGAGCAATGCGCCTTGGACGTTGACCAGTTGCTGCCAGAAAGTGCCGCCGAGCACCGCGCTTTGGCCGGGTTTAACCACCCCCAATCCCGCGCTGCCCAGTTGCACGTCGCCGCCGCCCATGACCACAAGTGTTCCGGCTTTCAGGCCGCACGCTTTGGCCGCCGCTTCGGTGACTTTTCCAATCACGCTTCCCGTTTCGGCCACTTGGGGCAGTAAAGAGCTTTTAATCCCCGCTTTTTCGGCCAGATCGGGCAGCCATGAGCGGGTTTTTAAAGACAAAAGCCCCGTGGTGCCGCCGTTGGACGGATCGACCGCGATTTCGCCGGAGAGTTTAAAGAGCGCCCAGTCGCTGATCATCGAGAGTTTATCGGCGGCTTCGTAGAGTTTCGGCTTATGGTTTTTTAGCCACAACAGCCGGGGTAGGGCGGCTAGGGCAAAGGTTTGACCGCTGGCCTCATACTGCTCTTTTTCCAGGGTCGGAAACTGTTTTTTGAGCGCCACAACCTCCGCGCAGGCGCGACCGTCCACGTTCGCCACCGCCCACAGCTCCTGACCGTTTTTGTCGTAAACCACAATCCCTTCGCGCATACTCGTCGCGCTGATCGCCAGAATTTTCGACGCATCCACGCTGCTGATCGCCCTTTGAATGCAGCGGCATAACAGCGGCCAGTTGGCGGCGCAGTCAAACCCCATCGATCCGGGCACATCCGCTTCGGCAATGTGCATCCACTCCTCTTGGCCGATCGCAATCTGGTTGCCGTCGGTATCAAACAGTACGGCGCGGCCGCTGCCCGTTCCGGCATCGATGGCGAGTAGGTAATTCATGCGGTTTTCCTTAGCTTGGCCTGTTCCAGCTCCCAGTATTCGATCTCAAAAAGCTCTTTTTCCCCCAAGGGTTGCCAGCCGCCCAGTTTTTCGGCCTGCAAAATCGCCCGGATCGTGTGTTCGGCAATATCGGCGACCGGTTTTAACCCTTTGGCGTCGGGCGAAAGGGCGAAAACGCCTTTGTTTTTGATGACCACCACGCGCGGGGTGGAGTCAAGCTTGATCTGATCGGTGGCGTGGCGGGCGAAATAGGCGTCGTATTCGCGCCGGTAGGCGGCAAAACTGCTTTCGATCCGGCTTTCGTCGCACACGAGATAAAGCCGTTTGGTGCGCAATACGTGTTCGGGGGTTAAACACCCTTTGGCGATCTTTTCCGCATTCGGCAGGGCGCAGAGGGCCGCCGCTTCGGGGGTTAACAGCGGTTTGACCGCGAAGTTTTCTCCGGCGGCCAGCCGAACCCGCTCGGCCAGCGAGGAATTTTCCGGCAGGGGTTTAGGCAGCGTTAGCAGCGCTTTTTCGTTCAGATAGGTTTCGGCCTTGGCGGAAAGCTCGATCATCTTGTCGTAGGCCGTTTTGGCGGAGTCGGCAAAGGTAAACAGGCCGTGGTTTAAAAGCACCACGCCTTCAAGATCGTTCCAGTCGATCGAGCGTGTGAGGTCACGGATGGTTTTAGCCAGAATAAATCCCGGCATCACATAGGGCACGATTAGCACCTTGGGGCCGAAAACCGCGCGCAGATGTTTTTCGCCTTCGGGCGCGGCGCTGAGCGCGGCCACCGCGTCGGCGTGGGTGTGGTCAACATAATCGAAGGGGATTAGCGCGTGCAAAATCGCCTCCACGCTGGGGTTGGGCGCGGACTTATCCAACATAGCCGCCTTTTGCGCCGCGACCATTTCGGTGTCGGTGAGGGTCTCGCGATCGGCCAGTTCCAACAGCGGAGCCAGTTTCACCGCCGGAAAACCGGGTTTTTCGATGCTGGCCAAATCCCAGCCACTGCCTTTGACATACAAAATACCGTCCACTTTAACGGAGGTATTGCCCCCGCCGTGAAGCACCAAGTCGGCATCGGCCCCCAACAGGCGGGAGGTGTAAACCCGTAAAGCGACGGGATCGTTAGCAAATTGCGCAGCCTCGTGTTCGTTCCAGCGATTGATCATTTAAAGCCTTAATGCGTCGTGCCACTCGACCAGCGTGACGCGGTAACCGGCGCTCACGGGGTGGACGGTGTGGGCAAAGTAGGGATTGGAAGGGAAAGCAACCATCGTGCCTGCTTTGGGGGTGAGCATGAGCGTTTGGCCGTTTGCGTCTTTAAGAAAGTCGAAGGTCAGTTTTCCGCCTTCGAAGTCGTCGTTGAGAAACAAAACAGTGGTGATTTTGCGTTGCGTCGCCACCGGTTGCCAGCCGGAAATTTCGCCCTTCTCATCCAGCAGAATGCTGCAATTGTCCGCGTGCATCCCGTAAAAGTCGCCGGGGCCGTAGCCTAAAACCTGCAAGCCCGAACCCTCCAGCAGCAGATGGTTGAAAAACCGTTCAATCTGCGGCTTTTGTTCTAAAAAAGCGGCGCGGTAGATCGCCTGCGAAGTTTCATCCAGACTCAGCCATGCGGTGCTGCGCAGATTTTTATCGACCCTTGCATGGGGGAGATTGGCCTCTTTAACCTCGGCAGGGACGATCCGGCGCGTTGCGAGCGCATCGGCATAAAGCGCGGCGCAGGTTTCGGGGGGTAAAAAACCGTCGATCAGCAAAAACGGGTAATCGGCAAAACCGTTGCCCATGAAACTCATCTGGGGCGGCACTTTGCCTTCCAGCGGCGCGGAGTCATAAAACGCAAGGCGCGAAATGGGGTTTAGCATACGCGATTATAGTGCAAGCTTGCCGTGATTTTTCCGCGTTATAATGGACGCACTTTGACAGGGAGGGGTCCCATGAGAGTTATCTGGGTACTGCTGGCGGCGGCCATTGCGCTCTTGGGCGCTGAAGCTAAACGGTTTGTGGTGGGCTTTGCGCAGGATACGATGACCAACGACTGGCGCGTGGCGCAGGTGCGCGAGCTGGAAGCGGCCTTCAAAAACGACAAAAACATCGAGTTTGTTTACACCGACGGCAAGGGCAATCTGGCGCTTTCGGTGCAAAATATCGAAGAGCTGATCGCCCGTCCCGTGGATGTGCTGATCGCCAGTCCGCTGGACGCCAAGGCGATGACGCCGGTGATTGAAAGCGCCTACAAAAAAGGGATTCCCGTGGTGCTGCTTTCGCGCCGGATCGAGGGCGACGGATTTACCACCTTTATTCACCCCGAAAACCGCGACATCGCCAAGCAGGCGGCCCGGTACATCGCCAAAGAGCTGAAGGGCAAGGGCAAGATTTTTATTTTGCAGCACGTACCCACAACCACCCCGGCCATCCACCGCACCGAAGCGTTTTTTGCCGAGATCAAAAAATATCCCGGCCTTGAAGTGACGGGCATGAAGGTGGCCAACTCCCTGCGGGCCGACGCGATTAAGATGACCGAAGAGGCACTGCGCGAAGGGTTGAAGTTTGACGCCGTTTACGCCCAAAGCGACAGCATGGCCGTCGGCGCGATTATGGCACTCAAGGCCGCCGGGGTTGACCCTAAACCGCTGGTGATTACGGGGATCGACTACATCTCCGAAGCCAGGGCGGCGATTGTGGCCGGGGAGCTGGATGCCAGCTTTACCTATCCGACCGCCGCAGCCGAGGGGGCCGAAGCGGTGCGCCGGATACTCAAGGGCCAAAAAGTGCCCAAAGAGCAGGTGATCGATTCAACCATGGTCACCCGCGAAAACGTCCGCAAGATTGAACCGATCTTTTGATGCGCGCTCGACGGTTAACCCTTAAACAAAAGATGATCCTGCTGCCGCTGACTACGGCGGCGGCGGTGTTGCTGGCGGTGGGGATTTCGCTTTCGCTGTTTGTGGATCGCTACTACGGCGATATGTCTAAACGCAGCCTCGATCGGGCCGAGGCGAATTTGAATTCGGCTTTTTCGGCGGCGATGGCGCGGCTTGAGTCCGGCGCGGCGCGGCTGTCGCAGGTTGAGGAGCTGGTTGCAATGGCGGGGTTTATCAGCACCTACCAGCGAACCGATGCCTACGAACCGTTGATTTTTGATGTGGAAAAAGAGAAAGTCGCCGATGATCTTGCCCGCCGGTTGACCCTTTCCGGTCACGATCTTGTGGCGATTTACGATGCCGAAAACCGTTTGATTGCGGGCGTGCGAAAACGTCTGCGCGACGGCGAGGTGGTGCGCGTCTATGCCACCTACCGCGACCAAAAACCTCTTCTGCTGGAAAAAACGTCTCAAGGCTGGCAGCCTGCCGGCTTGATTGAGCGCTCGCTCTTTGAATCGCTTCCGCCGACCGCCATGAGCGAACTGGATGCGCAGCGGGGTTTTTATGTGCAGCGGCTCAAACCGCTGGTGCGGCCTTCGGGCCAGCGGGCGGGCACAATCCGGCTGGCCGATCGCCACGGCGCGCAGACGCTGGCTGCCATGGTGCGTTCGGAGCTGATTCATACCGGATACCTAACGGCGGGCAACACCATAGCCGGAGATTTTGACGAGGCGCTTTCCCCTGAAATTCGCGGCCAAATGGCGCTGCGCGAAGGGATGGGCTGGCTTGAAAGCGACGCCCATTTTTTAAAAAGCGTTGCATTGAACGTGGGGCCTGAAGAGTTTTTGCCCGTGGTGCTGGGGCTGGGAAAAACGATCTATCTCGATCAGCGCAATACGACGCTGTGGATACTCATAGGCGCGCTGGTGCTTTCGGCGCTGCTGGTGGTTCCCTTTGCGGCAAGGATTGCCAACCGATCGATCGCGCGGCCCGTAGACTGGCTGCTGGAAAAGACCGAAGCCATCAAGGCGGGTCATTATCAAAACCTGGAGCATGACGCTTCAAACGATGAGATCGGGCGGCTTTCGCGGGCCTTTGACGCCATGGCCAAAGAGGTTCAGCAACGCGAATGGGAGCTGCAGGAGTACCGCGATCATCTCGAACAGAAGGTGCAGGCCGAAATCGCCAAGCGCCAGGAGCAGGAACAGCTGCTGATTCGCCAGTCGAGACTGGCGGCGATGGGTGAAGCGATGAGTTCCATCGCCCACCATTGGCGTCAACCCCTCAACGCGCTGGCGGCCAATGTTCAGGACCTGCCCGATGCGCAAAAGCACGGCGAGATGACCGTGAACTATCTCAACCATGTGGTTGATAACTCCATGCGGCTTATCAACGAAATGTCCGGCACGATCGACGCCTTTAAAAACTTCTTTCGCCCCGACGGCAACCGGGTGGCCTTTTCGGTCAGTCAGGCGGTGCAGCGGACGCTAACGGTGCTTAGCCCCACCTTTACCAACAATCTGGTGACCGTGGAGACCTACTACGAAGACAATCCGCTGGTGGAGGGGTATCCCAACGAGTTCGCGCAGGTGATTTTACATCTGCTTTCCAACGCGGTTGATGCCATGCTGGAGCGCCAAAGCTCCGTGCGCCGTATTTCGCTTTGGGTGGGCAAGGCCGAAAACGGAAAGGCCCGCGTCCAAATCTGCGACAGCGCGGGCGGCATCGATCCGGTGATGCTGGGCAAAATCTTTGAACCCTACGTCTCCACCAAGCAAAAAAGCCACGGCAGCGGCGTCGGGCTTTATATGGCCAAGATGATTATCGAATGGAATATGCAAGGCACGATTACGGCAAGAAACGAAGGGGAGGGCGCCTGCTTTACGATCGAGGTTTAGCGGGTTTGCTCGTTTAGCCAGCGCAGATATTCGCTGCCGCCGCCGTCGGCTTCGAAAAAGATCAATTCGGGCAGATCGTAATCGTGGGTATCAACAAGGGCCCGCTTGAGCGTGTCGATCTGCGAGTGCGTTGTTTTGATAATCAGCAGGCATTCGCTGTCCTCGTGGAGTTTGCCCTGCCATTCGTAGATGCTGGTGACTTTGGGCACGATATTGACACACGCCGCCAGCCGATCGGCCACGAGAATCCTTGCCAGACTTCGCGCCTGCGCTTCATTGGCGCAGGTGGTCAGCGCGACAATCGCCCTCACCGCGTAATCTCCGTACCGATGCCCTCACTGGTAAAAATCTCCAGCAGCAGCGAGTGTTCGACGCGGCCATCCAAGATATGCGCCTTCTCCACGCCCCGATCGAGCGCTTCGAGCGCCGCATCGACCTTGGGGATCATGCCGCCGCTGATGGTGCCGTCTTTTTTGAGGTTATCCACCTCGGCGCGGCTGAGCGAATGGAGCAGCTCTTTGTTTTTATCGAGCACGCCCGCCGTATCGGTCATGAAGATCACCTTTTTGGCCCGGATCGCTCCGGCCACGGCGCAGGCGGCGGTGTCGGCGTTGATGTTGTAGCCGGGATGGCCCGCTTCGTGGCTGGCGGCGATGGGGGCGATAACCGGGATAAAACGGTCGTTGATCAGCCGCAAAATCACATCGGCGTTGACCTCGGTGACCTCTCCGGTGTAGCCTAAGCCCTCCATGCCCCGCGCTTTAATGGCCCCGCCGTCTTTGCCGCTCATGCCGATCGCCCGCGCGCCGTGATCGTTTAAGAGACTCACGATTTCGCTGTTGATTTCGCCGCTAAGCACCATTTCGGCAATGCGCAGCGCTTCGCGATCGGTGACGCGCAGGCCGTTGCGAAATTCGGTTTTGAGCCCCAGCCGATCGGAGAGTTCGGTAATGCTTTTTCCGCCGCCGTGGACGATGACGGGTTTAATGCCCACGAGACTCAAAAGCACGACATCCTGTGCGAAGCGGTCTTTAAGCACGGGGTCGATCTGTGCCGCGCCGCCGTATTTGATGACGACGGTTTCGCCGTAGAAGCGTTTAATGAAGGGCAGCGCATCGAGCAGGGTTTTAACGGTTTGGATTTTGGCTTGCATGGGGTTTTCCTCTTAAAAAGTGGCGTTATTGTGCGGCGGGGGCGTTTAAAATCTGATTCAAGGGCACCATCACGCCGCCCTGATTGCCGCCAAAATCGAACAGTTTATCCAGATAGCTGCTGTCCTTGGCGGTGATATGGCAGCTTCGGCATTCGTTCAGGCTGGCGTGCTGCGGGATTTGCTGCGGAATGGACGAGGGCGCGTGGCAGGCAAAACAGTTTCCGCCGCAGGGGGCGTCGGGGTTGGTGCTTTCCTTGTGGCACTGGATACATTCGAGCATGACGCGGTGGTGGGTGTCTTGCTGGATGTTGGCAACCAGCGCGGGGTGGCAGCTCATGCAGTCGCCGCTGCAGGCCAAGGCGACTAGGGCGGCGCTAAAGAACAGAATCGCTTTTTTCATGGGCCAATAGTAGCAAAGCCCCCATTACGGGCGGGTCAGGATTTCCAGTTCGGCAAGGTGGCTAAAGGCGGCTTCGTTGCTTGTGCCGCACATCTGCGCCGTGGGTTGAAGCGTGTTGCAAAAACCGGGCCGATCGGGGGTGCCAAAAAGCTTGCAAAGGTTGTTTGAATCCAGTTGCACGCAGCGAACCCCGGCGGGTTTTCCCTGCGGCATACCGGGGATGGGGCTGGTGATGGACGGGGCAATGCAGCACGCGCCGCACCCCAAGCGGCACTCAAAAGGCATGCAAAACCTCATACACCGGCCCCTCGGGGCGCAGAGTGCTTTTATAAAGTTTCCACGGCCCGGCGCATTCGCCCAGCGGTTTGTCGCGCCATTCGCCCAGGGCTTCGTTGAATCGATCGGGCTCTTTAAATACCTTTGGGCGCATCAGGGTGACATGGGGCGAAAAGGGTTTGTCGCTCACAATCCCCAGCCGATCGCGCACGGTTTTTTCCAGCGTTTTAAGCTCCGGCGTCAAGGCGCAGCGGGCAAAAAAAACGTTCACCGGACGGCCAAAACTCCCCGCGCCCGCCAGCGTCAGCGGCCCGGCGGGAAAGGTTACATCCCCAAGCCGCTCAATCACCCGCTGCGGCGCGTGGGCTTCGCCAATAAAAATCAGCGTCAAATGTAAATTTTGCGGCGGCGTCCAGCGCCCCTTGAGGCAAGGATTAAACGCCGCTTGCAGGGCGGGATAGTTGTGGAGCGCGGCGCTTCGGCCGATAAAAAGTCTCACGGCTTAAAAACCCGCAAATTGAGTTCCTGTAGATAGTCGAAGTGTTTGCGGTTGGCGCTGCACAAGGGCAGGTTGTGTTCGATCGCGGTGGCGGCAATAACGGCGTCGCCCGCCCGCAGGCCGTGCGAAAGTGCAAACTCTTCCACATACACCGCTGCCCGCTGGCCGATGGCCCCGCTAAGCGGCAGGGTGGAGAAGTTCATCTCCTTCAAAAACGACCGCACGGTTTTATGCTGGTTTTTGTTCTGCGCCGCCTGCAAAAGCTCCATATAAGTGTAAATGGAAATACAGGGTTCCGCGCAGTCGTCAATAAGTTTTGCCGCTTCACGGTTGCCGCGCTGAACCCAGATTAAGACATCGGTATCAAACAACATGAACGCGCCCGCTTCGCAGTTTTTCCATCACGCTTTCGACGCTTTCGGCTTCGTCTTGATACATGCCAAAAAAAGGGTGCTCGGCGGCGCTCTTGCGCGTCTTTTTGGGCGCGGCAGGTTCGATCGAGCCTTTTAGAACGCCGCGATAGAAGATTTCAACCTTCTCGTTACGGTCAAGCGCACGGATAATCTCTTTGGTTTTATAACGCAGATCGACCACGCTGGCTTCCACAATGACTCCTTTGAAATGTCTAGTTGGGAGTGTAGCATAGATTCAAAAGGCTTTGAGCCTGTGCTAACCGTTGTGGTGCTGAAATAAGCACCATCATCAGTTTTTGAGCTGGATATTTAAGGTTTGAATGGCAGAATCTATCGATTTTATAGGTTGTTTCGGCGATAAAAGCAGCCTAGCCCTGTTTTTCTCGTTTTTTCCGATTGGCTTAAGGATAGGATTGGCAGATGAAAATTTTTGTTTTATGCTTGATTGTATTGACGCTGGCCTTCCCTCAGAATAGTGAAAACAAAAAAAGGTTCAATGAGGCCCCCATTAACACTTTTGTGTTTATTGGCAACGGATTGGTATGCAAAACAAACCTGAGCGGCGATAGTGTTTATGACTGCTATCGGTTTGGAAAATTTCGGATTGGTGATTCATTTTCAATCATTCAAAACCACTTTGGCAATTCGAGACAAATTATCAATCAAGACGGTGGCATAAATCACCATGTATATCATTTCCCCACAGACGGGAACATTAGTGCCTATTGGGTTTTTACAGAAAAAGAAGGTTTGATTGATGCCATTCAGCTCACGGGTAATGCTAGGCATCCTAATTTGAATTTTGCCGGTGTTATGCTGGGCGACAGCGAGGGGCGGGTGCTGGAGTTGCTTGGCCCAAAAAGAAAAGTATCAACTGTCCCCGATGTTAATGCCACACTTTGGGACTATTCTCCTTTCCAGATATCGCTTGAGTTTATTAATGGGTTTGTTTATTCAATAAGAATATCTAGTTATCAATAGTTCTTGATAGGGCTAAAAACACAGGATGACCATCGCGCCGATATTGGGTTTGCGGCAATGTGCATTAGCGGGTTTGTGTTAAACAATATACCCACCCCCCAACAATCGATCCCCGTCATAAAACACCGCCGCCTGTCCCGGCGCGATGGCGAATTCGGGGCTGTCCAGCCGCACGGTTGCGCCGCCGTGATTGTCTAGAATGACCGTGCCGGGGTTTTTGGGGTTGCGGTAGCGCACTTTGATTAGGGCTTTGAATTCTTTTTGCGCGGGCGTAAAAAACAGGTTTAGGTCGCGCACTTTAAATTCGCTCTCGTAGATGCCCTCTTTGGGGGCGACCACAATCTGGTTTTTTTCGGCGATGATGCGTTTAACGTACAGCGGCTCTTTGGCTCCGGGCACCGTAAAGCCGCGCCGTTTGCCGATGGTGTATTGCATATAGCCGTGGTGGGTGCCGATGCGGCGGCCCTTTATATCCAGTACTTCGCCGGGGTTTTCCACCTGCAAATGGCGGCTGATCACGTCGATATAGTCGGTCTCCACAAAACAAATCTCGGTGCTCTCTTTTTGGGTGGCCAGTTCGGTCAAAAAGGGAATTTCAGCGGCCATCGCCTTGACTTCGCTTTTTTGCAGATTGCCCAGCGGGAAAATCAGGCGGGGCAGGGCCTCTTTGCGGACATTAAAAAGAAAATAGCTTTGGTCTTTGGTGTCGTCTTCGGCCTGGTAAAAAAACTCGCCGTCGGTGCGGATGTAGTGGCCCGTGGCCAGATAGTCGCAGCCGACCTCATCGGCGTAATCCAGCAGCGCGCCAAACTTCATGACGCGGTTGCAAAAGGTGCAGGGGTTGGGGGTTTCGCCGCTTTCGTAAATATCGATAAAAGGCTGATACACCAGCTCCTCAAACATCCCCTGACGCTCAAGCACATGGTAGGGAAAGCCGAAATACTCCGCCACCTTGGCGACCTTGCGGATGTTTTCCCTGTGGCTCTCTTCGCGGCCGTGCAGCTTCATATAAACGCCGGTCAGCTCGTAGCCTTGGTCGATCAGCAGTTTGGCGGTCATGCTCGAATCCACCCCACCGCTCAGCGCCACTAAAACCTTTTTTTTACCCATTAAAAACTCCTCAAAAATCGCAGACGGTGCCTTCGTAATCGCTCAGCGCCTCAATGCCGTGCTCCCCGCAGACGCGGCATTTGGGGTTCTTTTTGAACCGCACTTTTCTAAAATCCATCGTTTTGGCGTCAAAATGCAGCATCTGATCGCTCAATGCGTCGCCCGTGCCGATCAGGTATTTAAGCGCCTCGGCAGCCTGAATGGTGCCCAGCATTCCCGCCACCGCGCCCAAAATACCCGCCGTGGCGCAGGTGGGGACGCTTTCAGCGGGGGGCGGCGAATCGAACACGCAGGCGTAACAGGCGCTTTTATGGGGCAGCACCGTCATGGTTTGCCCCGTAAAACGCAAAATCCCGCCGTGGGAGTAGGGTTTGTTTGCCAGTACGCAGGCATCGTTGATCAAAAACTTGGCGGCAAAGTTGTCGGTGCCGTCGATGACGAAGTCGTAGTTTTTCACCAACGCCAGCAGGTTGCTTGCATTCACGGCCATCACGTGGGGTTCGATGACAATGTGCGGGTTCAAGGCCCGCATCGACTCCGCCGCCGAAAGCGCCTTGGGCGTGCCGGTGCGGGCCTCAGTGTGGATGACCTGCCGTTGCAGGTTGCTCGGCTCCACCACATCGTGATCCACAATGCCGATGCGCCCGACCCCGGCGGCGGCCAGATAGAGCGCCACCGGACTGCCCAAACCCCCCGCGCCGATAATCAGAACGCTGGAGTCCAGCAGTTTGGACTGCCCCTCGGCCCCCACGCCCTCTAGAATGATGTGGCGGGCGTAGCGTTCGTATTCGTCGTCGGTGAGTTCTCGCACGGGAAATCCTCTTTTGGTTTGCGCCATTCTAACGTCTTTGGGCCGAAAGTTTAATCGAAGGCAAAAATAATGTCAAGTATCTTGACAAAGATAATAAACTATTTTAGAATTTCACCGGATTCAATGTTGACCGTGCAACCTGAGATTGTGCTAAGCATCTCTCTCCTATACTGGATGTTTTTAAATCTCTAGTATAAAGCTAAACAATACAGGGGGAGCGATGGTTTGCGTTTCGTCCAAGGGAGCCTACGGTCTGGCGGCCATGCTGTATCTGGCCCAAAACCGCGATCGGCTGGTGCAGATTAAAGACATTGCCAAAAGCGGAGACATCCCGCAAAACTACCTCGAACAGTTGCTCGTTCAGCTGAAAAAGGCGGGTTTTGTCGAAAGTATCCGCGGGGCGCGGGGCGGCTACCGTCTGGCGGCCGATCCCAAAGAGTTGACGGTGTTTCAGATTCTGGGCGCACTGGAGGGCGATTTGGTCAATTGTGACAAATACACCACCGCCAGCCGGACGCTGAACCACTTTTGGGCCGAAACCAGCCGCAAGGTTGAGCAGGCTTTTGAGGTTTCGCTTCAGGAGCTGGTCGATAGAAGCCTGAAGCTCGACGAAGCCGTGATGTACCATATTTGAAAGGCGAACGATGAAGATTGCCAACAACGTAACCGAGCTGATCGGCAACACGCCGCTGGTGCGGCTAAACCGCGTGGTTCCCGCCGGTATCCATGTGCTGGGCAAGTGCGAATTTATGAACCCGACCCACTCGGTCAAAGACCGCATCGGTTACAGCATGATCAACGACGCCGTTGCCAAAGGGCAGATTACGCCGGGCAAAACGGTTATTATCGAACCCACCAGCGGCAACACGGGCATTGCGCTGGCGAGCGTCTGCGCCGGGCTGGGGATTGAGCTGATCCTTACGATGCCCAGCTCCATGAGCGTCGAACGCCAGCGGGTGTTGCGGGCCTTGGGCGCCAAGATTGAGCTGACGGCACCGGAACTGGGTATGCGCGGCGCGGTCGAAAAGGCCGAAGAGCTGCAGCGGGCCAATAAAAACGCCATCATTTTGCAGCAGTTTCAAAACCCCGCCAACCCCGACATTCACCGCAAAACCACCGCCGAAGAGATTTGGCGCGATACCGACGGCACGGTCGATATTTTCGTAGCGGCGGTCGGTACGGGCGGCACGTTGACCGGCACGGGTGAGGCGCTCAAGGCCAAAAACCCGGCCATTGAAATCATTGCCGTCGAACCGGCCGATTCGGCGGTTTTAAGCGGCGGAAACCCCTGCCCGCACAAAATTCAGGGCATCGGCGCGGGCTTTGTGCCCAAGGTGCTCAACACCAAGCTCTACAAAGAGGTGGTGCAGGTCAGCAACGATGCGGCGATCGAGATGGCCCGCCGCTTGGCCCGGGAAGAGGGGCTTTTGGTGGGCATCTCCGCCGGGGCCAATGTTCAGGCGGCGATCGAGGTGGCCGCCCGCCCCGAAAACCGGGGCAAAACCGTCGTGACTGTCCTGTGCGACACGGGCGAACGGTATCTCAGTTCGGGACTTTTTGATTAAATTTCTGCCCCAAAGGGGCAAGCTTTAGTGGCCATAGCGGCCCAAGCGTAGCCGTAGGGGGCTTTGCTCCCTGCGGCGGATAAGGAAAAAAATGAACGGCTTTACGACCAAGGCGCTCCACGCCCCCCGGCCCAAGGCTGACCCCTTCGGCGCGCTTCGCATGGCCGTGTACGACAACGCGGCCTTCGAGTTTGAAAGCGCCGAGGCGATCGAGGCGACTTTTACGGGCCAAAAACCCGGCCACACCTACACCCGCGCCTCCAACCCCACCGTCGAAGAGCTTGAAAACAAAGTCAAACTCCTCAGCGGCGCGCACGGCGTAATCGCCACCGCCAGCGGCATGGCGGCGATCACCACGGCGATCTTCGCGCTGGTGCGAAGCGGCGAAAATATCGTTACCACCGATCGGCTTTTTGGACACACCCTGTCGTTTTTCAAAAAAACCGCCAAAAATCTGGGGATCGAAACCCGTTTTGTGGATGTGCTCGATCCGGCGGCGGTCGCCAAGGCGTGCGACGCAAAAACCCGCGTCATTTTCTTTGAAACCATTAGCAATCCGCAGCTTCAGGTGGCCGACGCGGCGGCTCTAAGTGCCGTGGCCCGCGAAAAAAACGCGGTACTCATGGCCGACACCACCATGACGCCGATCTACCTGTTCGACGCCAAAAAACACGGGGTGGACGTGGAGGTGATTTCGGCCACCAAATACATCTCCGGCGGCGGCACGACGATCGGCGGGCTTATCCTTGACCACGGCCTGTTTGATTGGGGCAAGCTGGACGCATTGCGCCCCCATTTTGAAAAGGCCGGGCAAAACGCGCTGATCGCAAAACTCAAAAAAGAGGTGTACCGCAACCTCGGCCCCGCGCTCAGTCCGCACAACGCCTATTTGCAAAGTCTGGGGCTGGAAACGATGGCGCTAAGAATCGAACGAAGCTGCCAAAACGCGCTGGAGCTGGCCAAGTGGCTGGGCGAGCAACCGCAGGTAAAAACGGTGAACTACCCCGGCTTGGAAAGTTCGCCCTTTTGCGCGGCGGCCAAAAAACAGTTCCGCCACGCCGGAGCGATTCTAACCTTTGATCTGGCAAGCAAAGAGGCGATCTACCGCTTTATGAACGCCCTAAAACTGGTGCGCCGCGCCACAAACATCAACGACAACAAAAGCCTGATCATCGCGCCCTACCACACGATCTACGCCGAAAACAGCCCCGAAGAGCGCCTCGCGTTTGACGTGCGGCCCACAATGCTGCGCCTATCGGTGGGGATTGAGGATATTGAGGATTTAAAAGCGGATATTTCGCAAGCCTTGGCATGACCCAAACGCACGAAATTTCCATCCAAACCCGCGCTCGATCGGAGATGATCAACATCACCGCGCAGGTTCAGCGGTTTGTCGCCGAGGCGGGCGCGCAAAACGGCGTGGTGACGCTTTTTGTGCCCCACACCACCGCCGCGATTACCATCAACGAAAACGCCGACCCTGACGTGGTGCGCGATATGACCGGGTTTATGGACGCTCTGGTGCCAAACGACCCGGCCTTCCGCCATGCCGAAGGCAATAGCGACAGCCATATCAAAACCAGCCTCTTTGGCCCCAGTTTGCAGGTGATTGTTAAAGAGGGCCGATTGTGGCTGGGTACTTGGCAGGGCATTTACTTCTGCGAGTTCGACGGCCCGCGCAGCCGCAGGCTTTATATGGCGCTGACGGTATAATCCCGCCCATTTAACCGAAGCGATTTTTCTATGCTAACTCCCCTCATTCCCGTTGCCGTTTTGTTTGCCGCCGGGGCGCTTTTTCGCCGTTATAAGGGCGACTTGTCCGTACCGCTCGTTGAAGTGGTCATCTTTATCATTTTCCCCGCCTTTGTGTTTAAAACCGTCTGGGCGCTGGAATTGGGCGCGGAGACTTTGCGCGTGGGCGTGATGGCGCTTTTTTCCGTGGCGCTGGGCGGCGTGTTGGGTTATGCGATCGGGCGGGTGTTTAAGCTCTCGCGCGGCACCACGGCGACGATGATGCTACTCGGCGCGCTGGGAAACACCTCGTTTTTGGGTTTTCCCTTTGTGGATGCCTATTGGGGGGATGCGGGGCTGGCCCATGCGGTGATTTTTGATCAGATCGCCACGATGCCGATGCTGGTTTTGTACGGCACGATCGTCGCGGCGTGGGGAAGCGGATCGTCGGTCAACGCGCTGCAGATACTCTGGCGGATTTTGGCTTTTCCGCCCTTTATCGCGCTGGTGTTGGGGCTTTTGTTTAACGGGATGCCGTTACCCGATCCGCTGATTGCCACACTGGAAAAGATTGGCTCAGCACTGCTGCCCGTGATTTTGTTGGCGGTGGGGATGAAGTTCACCCTCTCGGCCCTGCGCGGAAACGCCCGCAACCTGACGCTGCTGCTGGGCATTAAAATGGTGGCTTTGCCGATCGGCGTGGCGCTGATCGCCTTGGTTTGGGGTGGTTGGGATTTGGCCGCTCAGGTGAGTATTGTCGAAGCGGCCATGCCGCCGATGGTGCTGGCTTCTGTGATGGCCATGCGGCAAAATCTGGACTCCGATCTGGCGGTGGCGGGGCTGGGGTTTGGGATGATTGCTTCCTTTGCGATCATCCCGCTGATTTATGCGGTGGTGGGTTAACGCAGCAGCAAAAGCGGCTTTTGGGTTTGGGCGATCATCTTGGCGGTAAAACTGCCCAAAAGCGCATCCCTAAAGCGGTTGTGGCTAAAGGCGCCCATCACCGTAAAGTCGATATCGTGGGCGTTTTGGTAGCTTAACAGCCCGCCGATCGCGTCGCCCTCCACGGTGGCTAAAACCGCGTCGATTCCGCCCGCTTTTAGCACCTCGCCTGCGCGATCGAGCAGTTTTTGCGAGTCCGCTTTGGCGCTGCTTGCGTGAACCACATGGCAGTCGAGCTGTTTAAACAGCGGCGCGGTCGCCATCATTTCCAGCGCCTTTTCGCTTGCAGCCGATCCATCGTAGGCTAGCATCGCTTTTTTGGGCTGCGTAAAGGCTTGGCTGACTAAAAAGATCGGCTTATGCAGAGAGCGGATCACCTCTTCGATCTGGCCGCCGATCTTGTGGCTCTCTTCGCCGCGAAGCCCCAGCACCAGCACGCGCATCTGATCTTGCAGCTCGATCAGGTTTTCATACGGCGGGCCGTGGCGCTGGGAAAGCTGTGCCTCTACGCCCATCTTGGCCGCGCAGGTTCTGGCCGCTTCCAGCGCCGCTTTGCCCTTGGCTAGAAGCGTTTTGCTCTCTTCGCGCTCCTCTTCGGTCAGGCTTTCAAGCAATTCGTCGCGCGCGCCCAGACCGATATTGCCGCTTAAGTCCGTCGGCGCAGGCTTGCTGTGGTGTTCGACCGCGTGGATAAACTTGAGCGGTTTGCCGATGGTTTGGGCGATCCATGCGGCGTACTCGGCCACCGCGCAGCTTAGTTCCGATCCGTCCACGCAGCCCAAGACGGTGTTGTTTTGCATTAGTGCCCTCCCAGAACTTTTTGAATCTCTTCGGGTTTGTCGTGAATGCCGAAGCGGTCGATGATGGTCTGACTGGCTTCATTATGGCCGATGAGCTCCACCTCGGTGCCTTCGCGGCGGAATTTGATAACCGTTTTATCCAGCGCGTACACCGCCGAAACGTCCCAAAAATGCGCGCGGCTTAGGTCGATGACCACTTTATCCACCACCTCTTTAAAGTCAAAAAAGCTCACCAGCCGATCGGCGGAGTTAAAAAACACCTGCCCCACCACGTGGTAAGTGCGGGTATTGGTGGCTTCATCTAGGCTGGACTGGACATACATAAAGTGGCTGATCTTGTTGGCAAAAAAAAGCGAAGCCAGCAGCACGCCGGTCAGCACCCCGTAGGCGAGGTTGTGGGTAAACACCACCACTAAAACCGTGGCGATCACCACGATATTGGTCGAAAGGGGCAGGGTTTTGGCCCGTTTTACATACCCCCAGTCAAAGGTGCCAATCGAAACCATAATCATCACCGCCACCAGCGCAGCCATGGGAATGACGGAGATATAATCACTCAAAAACACCACCATAATCAGCAAGAAAAAGCCCGCAACAAAGGTCGAAAGCCGCCCCCGCCCACCGGATTTGACGTTAATGACCGACTGGCCGATCATGGCGCAACCGGCCATACCGCCCATGAGGCCCGAAGCGATATTGGCCACCCCTTGGCCTTTGCATTCGCGGTGTTTGTCGCTTTTGGTATCGGTTAGATCATCCACGATCGTCGCGGTCATTAACGATTCCAAAAGACCCACAACCGCCAGCGCGGCGGAGTAGGGCAGAATGATTGCCAGCGTTTCAAAATTTAGCGGCACATCGGGCCAGAGAAACACCGGCAACGTATCGGGCAGTTCGCCCATATCGCCCACGGTGCGCACCTCGATCCCCAGCACCACCGCAACGATTGTCAGAAAGACGATCGTCACCAAGGGCGAAGGCAGCAGTTTGCCGACCTTGGGCAGATAGGGAAACAGATAGATAATCCCAAGACCCGCAGCGGTGAGCGCGTAAACGTGCCAAGTGACGTTGGTCAGTTCGGGCAGTTGCGCCATAAAGATCAAAATCGCCAGCGCGTTCACAAACCCGATCACCACCGCGCGGGCGACAAAACTCATTAAGTGGGCGATTTTCAGGTAGCCCAAAACGATCTGAATCACCCCGGTTAAAAGCGTCGCCGCCAGCAGGTACTCTAGGCCGTGTTCCTTCACCAGCGTCACCATTAAAAGCGCCATCGCCCCCGTGGCGGCACTGATCATGCCGGGCCGCCCGCCCACAAAGGCGATCACCACGGCGATACAAAACGAAGCGTACAAGCCGACCTTGGGGTCAACCCCGGCAATAATCGAAAAGGCGATCGCTTCGGGAATCAGCGCCAGCGCCACCACAAGGCCTGAGAGCAGATCGCCGCGAATATTGCCAAACCACTCTTTTTGGGTCGAAAGCAGTAACAAAAAAGCTCCTTGGGATTAAAAAGGTATGCAGTTCAAAAGAGGAGGAAATGCGGCGCGGATTGTATCAGCCGGGCGGTTAGTTACCGTTCAAGCGGATAGTGAAGCAAACACCCTGCGGCCGGTTTTCAAAACTCAGCCGCCCGCCCATCTGTTTTTCGATGGCGGTTTTCGCGGCGTACAGCGACAGGCCCACGCCGCTTCCGGCAAATTTGGTGGTGAAGTAGGGCGAGAACAACATCTTTGCGTGTTCGCTGCTGATGGGTTCTCCGTTGTTGCAAATCATAACGGCTATGGAGCCTTCGTGCTGTTCGAGCCGAATTTCGATGCGTCCGCTGCCGGGTTCCAAAACCCCCTCTTTGACGCTGCGCTCGATCGCCTCTCTGGCGTTGGTCAGGATGGTGAGCAGCGCTTGTTTGAAGGTGCTGGGACTGCCGTTTACGACGGCATCGCCGCCCTCAAGCCGGCTGTCGATGACTACCGTGATTTTTTCGTACTCCATCAGTTCGCGGACAATCTTGCAGGCGCGATCGACGCTTTGGTAGATGGCGATTTGCTGCTGTTCGTCTCTTTTGCTAAAAAAGTAGCTGAACTGATCGATCGTGTGGCTCATGGCCTGCATTTCGGACATCATTTTTCCCACGGTGGTCTTGACCTGCTCTTCGCTCAGATCGCCGTGCAGATAGCTGTCTTCAATATCCTGCGCCATCAAGGCAACGCGGGTGAGGGGCTGGCGCCAGTGGTGGGCCACCAGACGCAGCGTTTCGCTGAGCGCGTTGAGCCGCGCCTGATTGATCAAAATCTGCTCCCCCTCCCGGCGCTTTGCGACTTCGTATTCGACCCGCTCTTCAAGCTCTGTATTGATTTTTTCAAGTTTTTTGACCAGCCGGTTGATCAGATAAAAAAGCAGCACGGCCGTAAAGCCCACAAAGCCAATCCCTTTGATGTTTTGCCAAAACACCATATTTTCAGGATTCAAAAGCAGCAGAGCGCGATCGGAGAGTAAAATCCACAGCACGGAAAGCGCAAGATAGATCAAGGCAATGCGAAGCGGGCTCATGATGTTCCCTTGCCGGCTTAATTTGTTTCATTCTGCCCTTTTTATTCTTAGCTCAAGCTGTGGGTTCATTGCCGCAAAAAGGCCCATGTTAAAGGGCCGTGGGCTATACTTTTTGCCATGAAAAAGTTTTATATAGCCAGCGATCACGCCGGATTTGAGATGAAGCAGGCGCTTATTGAGTACCTCAAAAGCAAAGGGTGCGACGTGGCCGATATGGGCCCGGCGGATGCAAGCCGCGTAGATTACCCCGACTATGCGCGCAAGGTGGCGACCGAGGTCGTTAAAGACGCCGAAGCCAGCGGCATTCTGGTTTGCGGCACGGGCATTGGCATCAGTATCGCCGCCAACAAAGTCGCGGGTGTTCGCGCCGCGCTCTGCCACGATGCCTACACGGCAGGCATGGCCCGGGCCCACAACAACGCCAACGTGCTTTGCATGGGCGCGCGGGTTGTGGGGCTGGGCGTGGCCGAATCGATGATCGACGCGTGGCTTTCCACCGCCTTTGAAGGCGGCCGCCACGCCGATCGCGTTAATAAGATTGAGAGCTGCGGTGTTTTTCTTTAGTTGGCTTTTTTTAACCTTCACCATCGTGGTGACGGGGTTTTTGTTCTTCAAGGTTTTTTACTACAAAAACCTCATGGAAAAAGAGCACAAAAGCAACATGATCCTCAAAGAGACATTGCGCGAAGCGGAAATTCTCATCCGCAAATACCAGCTTCAGTTGCAGCGCAGTTTGGGCAACACCGATATTCTCAACGAAGAGATGAACCGCCTGCGCAACGACGTAAAAGCCTTCAAGGCCCGCAACGCGCAGTACCGCATTGAAAACGAACGCATCCGCCACAAGATCAAAGACCTCGAAAGCAAGATCGAAGCACTACTCTAAGGAGTCTCCATGCCGCTTAAACACGAAGATAAAGCGTTTTTGTTCGACAATATCCGCGATGTGCCCGATTTTCCCAAACAGGGCATTTTGTTTAAAGATATCACCACACTGATCAAAAACCCCAAGGCTTCGGGCCTGTTGATGGCCCATCTGGTGCGCCGCTACAAAGACAAGGGCATCGACTATATTGCCGGGGCCGAAAGCCGGGGCTTTTTATTCGGCGCGCCGCTGGCCCATGCATTGGGCGTCGGTTTTGTGCCGATCCGCAAACCGGGCAAGCTGCCCTACACCACGGTGAGCGAAAAATACGCGCTGGAATACGGTTTTGACGAAGTGCAGATTCACATCGACGCCTTTGCGGGCGTTCACAACCCCAAAGTGCTTTTTATCGACGACCTGATCGCCACCGGCGGCACCGCCGAAGCCTCCATCAAACTGATCGAAAAGGTCGGCGCCAAATGCGTGGAAGCCTGCTTTATCATCGACCTCACCTTTTTAGAGGGCAAAAAGCGCATCGAAAAACTGACGGAGTTTTATAGCGTTTTGCAGGTGGATTAAATCGTCGGGTTTCTGCCTAGAAGCCTGAGTAGAACTTTTCTAAACCCGTTAAGCAGCGGATAAAACACCCTGAGTGGCCGCAGGGTGTTTTCCAAAACCGCCAACGCCTCGGCCCCCTGATAGATTTTCCCTTCCAAAACCAGAATCATCCCGTTGTTAATCTCAAAACCTTGCGCCCTAAGCGCCGCGATCGTCCCCGGTTCTTCGCGGGCGTTTTTAAGGGTTAGATTGAACTTGCGGCGCAAACGCACATAGTCGGCGTAACGGCGGCAAAAGGGGCATTCGCCGTCATAATAAAGTACATTTTCGCCCATCTTTAACCCTTTGACGATCAACGCTTTGCAAGCCGCGCGGCGGTATGCTACCCGCTTTTAAAGCGAGGCTTTTTTATGGAACAGTATATCCCCAAACCTTCCCCCTTTGACCCCGACGAACGCGGCCATTTCGGCATTTTTGGCGGGCGGTATGTGCCCGAAACCCTGATGCCGCTTTTGATCGAACTGGAATCGGTGTACCGCGAGGTACGCTGCGATCCCGCCTTTTGGGGCGAGGCGCACAAGCTGCTGGAAGATTACGTGGGCCGCCCGTCGCCCCTGTACCGCGCCGCAAGCCTGAGCCAAGAGCTGGGCGCGGAGATTTACCTCAAGCGCGAAGACCTCAACCACACCGGCGCGCACAAGGTGAATAACACCGTATTGCAAGGGCTGCTGGCTAAACGGATGGGCAAAAAGAAGGTCATCGCCGAAACCGGGGCAGGGCAGCACGGCGTGGCAACCGCCACCGTGGCGGCACTGCTGGGCTTGGAGTGCGAAGTGTTTATGGGGGAAAAGGATGTGGAGCGCCAATCGCTCAACGTCTTTCGCATGAAGCTGCTGGGGGCCAAGGTGCATCCGGTTAAAAGCGGTTCGCGCACCCTTAAGGACGCCATGAACGACGCGATCCGCCACTGGGTAACGAACGCGCGCGATACGTTTTATATTATCGGCACTGTCGCCGGGCCGCATCCGTATCCCATGATGGTGCGGGATTTTCAGGCGATTATCAGCTATGAAGCCCGCGCCCAGATGTTAAAGCAGGCGGGCAAACTGCCCGATCGGGTGGTGGCGTGTATCGGCGGCGGCAGCAATGCGATTGGGATTTTTCACCACTTTTTGCAAGATAGCGCGGTGCAGTGCATCGGCATCGAAGCGGGCGGTTTGGGGCTTAGCACGGGCAAGCACGGTGCCAGCCTGGAAAAAGGCACCCCCGGCGTGCTCCACGGCCAAATGAGTTACCTGCTGCAAGACAGCGAAGGGCAGATTATGGAAGCCCACTCCATCTCCGCCGGACTGGACTACCCCGGCATCGGCCCCGAACACGCCGCGCACAAGGACGCGGGCCGCGTCAAATACGACAACGTCACCGACCAGGAGGCGATCGACGCCTTTGTATGGCTTAGCCGCGCCGAGGGGATTATCCCGGCCTTTGAATCGGCCCATGCGATCGCCTATCTGAAAAAGATGCCCGACATTAAGGGTAAAACTATTTTGATCGGCCTGTCGGGCCGGGGCGATAAGGATATGATTCAAGCGCGGGAGCTGCTCAAATTTGACTAAACTGCTGGGGCGTTATTTGTAAAAGTGGAACGCGGTTTGCTAAGCGGAGGGTAACTTCCGTGAAGGATTTGCGCCATGCAAACCGGCTTTTACAGCAACACCGGCGGGATGGTCACCCAGTTTAACCGGCTGGATGTCATCTCCAACAATCTTGCCAACGTCAACACCACGGGTTTTAAACGCGACGATGTGGTGATTGGCGACTATATGCGTCTCTACAGTGAAACCCACGACGAACTGCCGCTGCGCAACCACACCCGCCAGGCTTCGCAACACCTCAACCGCGCCATGGTGCGCGTGCCGCAGGTGGTCGAAGAGTACACCAATCACGATCTGGGCGGCTTTGTGCAGACGGGCAATGCGCTCGATGTGGCGCTGCAAAGCCCCAACCTCTTCTTTGCCGTGCAGACCCCCGGCGGCGTGCGCTATACCCGCGACGGCAGTTTTCGGCTGGATGATCAGGGTTTTTTGGTGGCCAAAGAGGGATTTAAAGTGCTGGACAATCAGGGCAATCCCATTCAACTGCCCTCCGATCGCCGCGTGACGATCGACGCCGAAGGCACCCTGACGCTGCAAAACGAAAACAACCTTATCGATCAAGAGCCGGTGGGTACTTTACGGATTGTGCGGTTTGACAACCCCAAATGGCTGGAAAAAACCGGGCACAACTACTTCAAAAACGACGATCGCAACGAAGCGCCCGTGGCGGCCACCGGCCAGTTCTTAACCGCGCAGGGGTATCTGGAAAAATCCAATATCAACCCCGTTTCCGAAATGACCGCGCTCATTGAGACCAACCGTCTGGTGGGGATGTACCAAAAAGTCATGGATACTCATATGAATGACATCAATTCCGATGCCATCAACAAACTCGCAACGATTAAAGCCTAAGGAGAAAACCGATGATCCGCTCGCTCTATACCGCCGCCACCGGCATGAAGGCCCAACAGCTCAGCATCGACACCGTGTCCAACAACATTGCCAACGTCAACACCGCCGGCTACAAAAAGCAGCGCGCCGAGTTTGCCGACTTGATGTATCAGGTCATGGAGTACGCCGGCACCTCCACCAGCGCCACCACCATCAGCCCGACGGGCATGGAAGTGGGTCTGGGCGTGCGCCCCACGGCGATTCAAAAGCTCTTTACCCAGGGCAACTTCAAAGAGACCGGAAACCAGCTCGATGTGGCCGTCAGCGGCGAAGGGTTTTTCCAGATTCAGCTGCCCGACGGCTCCACCGCCTACACCCGAAACGGCGGCTTTAAGCTCGATGCCAACGGCACGATCGTCACCGCCGACGGCTATCCGCTCCTGCCGCAGGTGGTTGTGCCCGCCGATACCACACAGCTCACCATCGGCACCGACGGCACCATCAGCGTGATGCAGGCGGGTCAAACGCAGGCCAATCAGATCGGCCAGTTCGAGCTGGCGGACTTTATCAACCCCGCCGGTTTGCACGCCTTGGGGGATAACAACTACATCAACACCACCGCTTCGGGCGACCCCATCGTGGGCCAGCCGGGACTCAACGGTCTGGGTCAAACCCGCCAGCTCTTTGTGGAGCTTTCCAACGTGCAACTGGTGGAAGAGATGACCGACCTCATCAGCGGCCAGCGCGCCTATGAAGCGGGCTCCAAGGCCATCACCACTTCGGATGAAATGCTCAGCACCGTCAATCAGCTGAAACGCTAATAACCGCCCCCTTTAGCGCCGGAGTTTTCCGGCGCCTTTTTGTACAATCCGGCATGAGATTTTTTTTACCGCTCTTCATTCCGCTGTTGCTTTTGGCCTGGGAGGTTCCCGATCGGCGTAAAGATCAGTTTGTAGCCGAGCAGGGCTATCTCTTTATGCCCGCGCCCTACAGTATGCCGGGTATCGGCGAAGGGGTGGCCTTTTACGGCGGGTTTAACAACTATCTGGGCCAAAGCGATCTCTTCGGAGTGCAGACCGTGGGCGACGCCGAAGGCACGCTTTTGGGATTGTGGGATTTGCACCTGATCAAACGCCGCTGGTTTGTGGATGTGACCTACCTGAACTTTTCAAAAACCGGCATCAATCAGTACTCCGTCCGCGGCATGGATTCAAGCAGCGACGACTACGCAGTGGCGGCGATGGATCGCTTCGAAAACCTGATTATCAAAAACACGCTGGCCTTCGACGAGCGCCGCTTTGAGATCAGCGCCGAATATGTCCGCCAGCGCTTTCGCCTCACTGAACTGCTGGATGCGGACGGCAATCTGCTCAGCAGCATCGACGATCCGAAACTGCGAAGCGGCGAAAACATCAGCCTCAGGGTGTTGTGGGATTTAACCGACGATCGTCAAGACCCCCTACGGGGCGTGCGCATGGGGGCAGAGTTGTCCAAATCCCCGCGCTCAAGCAGCGCCGATCCCGACTTTTATACTCTGGGGCTGAACGTGGCGGGCTATATTCCCGTGGGGCGGCAAAGCACCTGGGTGTGGAGTTATATGGCCTCACAGGCCAATGTGAGCGCCCGCGGCGAGCTCGATCGGGCCGCCATCGCCGCAAATCTCGGCTACGGCTGCTACCCCGCCTGCTCTCAGGCGGCCCTTGAACAGATCGAAAACGAATACCTCTACAACCGCTACGGCAACGCCAAAGACCTCGGCGGCGAAAACCGTCTGCGCGCCTATCCGGGCGGACGGTTTAAGGGGGCCCATTCCCAGATGATCGGCACCGAACTGCGGCTGAATTTTTCGGCCGAGCGCAAACCGGTGGACTTTTTATTGATGCGCGATATCCGAACGGGCATTCAGCTGGCCCTGTTTCATGAGGTGGGGACGGTGGCCGAACGCGCCTCGGACCTGTGGAGCGAAACCCGCAGCGCCAGCGGGTTGGGCGTGCGGTTCGTGATGGGATCGGGCTTTGTGTACCGGTTTGACTACGCCGTGGGCGACGAGGGCTCACAGATGGTGATTTTCGTCTCCTATCCGTGGGAAGAATTGTAACGGTGCGCGAAGCGCGCCTTTGTTAGAATCTTTCTCAATAAAAACGGTGGGGGGCTCTTTGAAAGCGACGATTCTGGTGGTGGAGGACTCCGCCGCCTTTTCCAAAATGTTGTGCAGCGAGATCCGCAAACGGGGTTTTGAGGCCCGGGCGGCCTATTCGCGCACCGAAGCGAGGGCGTTGCTGGAAAAGGGTGAGCGTTTTTTTGCCGCCATGCTGGATTTGGGGCTGCCCGACGCCCCCGACGGCGAGGTGGTCGATGAGGTGCTGGCCTACGATATTCCCTCGATCGTTCTAACGGGAATGTTCGATCCGAGTACCCGCGCGTTGATGGACAGCAAGCCGATCGTGGATTTTGTTCTCAAGCAGGGATTTGAAGATATCTACTACGCGATGCGCATTCTTGACCGCATCTACAAAAACCGCGAAGTCACAGCGCTGGTGGTGGACGACTCGCGCACCACCCGCGCCCTGCTGGTTTCCCATCTTTCCACCCAATTGCTCAATGTGATCGAGGCGACCAATGGCCGCGAAGCGTTGCAGATGCTCGAAAAACACCCCGAAATCTCGCTGGTGGTCACCGACTACAATATGCCCGACATGGACGGTTTTGAGCTGACCCGCCAGCTTCGCAAGCAAAAAAGCAAGGAAGAGCTGGCGATCATGGCCGTCTCTTCATCCGATCATCCCGACATCTCCAGCCGTTTTCTCAAATACGGCGCAAACGACTTTCTCTCCAAACCCTTCACCAAAGAGGAGCTCATCAGCCGCGTGCATTTAAACATCGGCATGCTTGAAGCGATCGCCGCGCAACGGGCCGCCGCCAAGGAGCTTGAAGCGATCAATGCCGCGCTGGTGGCCGAACAGCAGGAGGCCAGAACCAGGCAGATCGGCATGGTGACCAACGACTTCGAAAACGACCCCGATTTTCTGGTGCAAACCTTCTACAAAGCCAGCGATATTCTTTCCGGCGACGCCTACAGTCTGCACAAAACCCCCCAAGGCGGCGCGCTCATTTATCTGATCGACGGCATGGGGCACGGGCTGATTCCCTCCTTTACCGCCTTCGCGGTGGCCTCGGCCATCAAGCAGGGCGTGGCGCAAAAAGACGGCTTTAGCCAGCTGCTTGGCCGGGTCAGTCAAACCCTGCGCGGCACGCTGAGCGAAGATGAACAGCTCTCCTTTAGTTTTTTTCATCTGCCCCCCGAATACGATCGGCTCGAATACGCCATCGGCGGGATGTATCCGGCCCATGTCCGTTTTGGGGAGAGCACCGTGGCCCTTAAGGCCAACAACCCGCCCTTTATGGCCTTTATGCCCGACATCCAACCTTCGCAGCTGCCCGCGCCGGGTTTTGAAAAGCTGTTGGTTTATACCGACGGTCTGGTGGAGGATACCCGGCTGGCCATGGCCCACGAAGATGTTTCGATTCTGCTGGAGGGGGACACCTTCGTCTGGGTGTGCGAAAAACTGCAGGAGGATACCGTCGAGGACGACACGACGGTGATCTATTTCGAAAAGCGTCCTTGAGCCGCGCTGTGTTAAAATCCGCGCAAAACCGAAACCCCTAAAGGCTTGTGATGTCCAAAGCAACCGCTTGGCGCTTCGGCGACGATATCGACACCGATCTGATTATCGCCGCGCGCTATCTGAACACCTCCGATCCCAAAGAGCTGGCCAAGCACGTCATGGAAGATGCCGACCCCAAGTTTGTACAAAAGGCGCAAAGGGGCGATTACATCGTCGCCGGGGAAAATTTTGGCTGCGGTTCCAGCCGCGAACACGCGCCGGTGGCGATCAAAGCCCACGGCATCGCGGGCGTGATCGCCAAAAGCTTCGCCCGCATTTTCTACCGCAACGCCTTTAATACCGGCCTGTTTATCTACGAAGTGGCCGAGGCGGACAAGATTGCCGAGGGGGATTTGATCGAGGTCGATAACGCGGCGGGCGTGGTCATTAACCACACCAAAAACGAGCGCTATCCCTTTACGCCCATCCCGCCCTTTATGCAGGAGCTGGTCAATGCCGGCGGTTTGATTCCCTACGCCCGCAAAGAGATGGGGCTTTAATGAAGAGTTATAACATTGCCGTCATCGGCGGCGACGGCATCGGCCCCGAAATTGTGCGCGAAGCGATCAAGAGTCTGAATGCGGCGGCGGCCAAAGAGGGCTTTAGCCTAAACTACGCCGACTACCTGATGGGCGGCGCGGCCATCGACGCCACCGGCATTCCGCTGCCGACGGAAACCCTCGAAGGGGCCAAAAAAGCCGACGGCGTGCTCTTTGGCGCAATCGGCGGGCCTAAGTGGGACAATCTGCCCCGCGAAAAACGCCCCGAAACGGGCCTGTTGGCGCTGCGTAAAGGGCTGGATGCCTTTGCCAACCTGCGTCCGACCAAAGTCTATGACGCGCTGGTGGACGCCAGCACCCTTAAACCCGAAGTCGTCAAAGGGGTCGATCTGCTTGTTGTGCGCGAACTGGTGGGCGGCATCTATTTCGGCGAACCCAAAGGGCGCGACGAAAACAAGGGCTGGAACACGATGGTGTACACCATTCCCGAAGTGGAGCGCATCGCCCGCGTGGGTTTTGAAGCGGCGATGAAGCGGCGCAAAAAACTCTGCTCCGTCGATAAAGCCAACGTGCTGGATGTGAGCCAGCTCTGGCGCGAAACCGTTACGCGCATTGCCAAAGAGTATCCCGAGGTGGAACTGAGCCACATGTATGTGGATAACGCCGCCATGCAGCTCATCCGCAACCCGCGCCAGTTCGACGTGATTCTCACGGGCAACCTGTTTGGCGATATTCTCAGCGACGAAGCCAGCATGATCGGCGGTTCGATCGGCCTGCTGCCCAGCTCCAGTTCCGGCAGCTCCAGCGGCATTTTCGAACCGATCCACGGCAGCGCGCCGGATATTACGGGCCAAGGCATCGCCAATCCGCTGGCGACGATTCTTAGCGGCGCGATGCTGCTGCAGTACGCGCTGGGTGAAACAAAGGCTGCCGCTCGCATCGAAGCGGCAGTCGAGAAAGCCCTGGAATTGGGCTACCGCACGACGGATATTGCCAACTACGGCGCGAAACAGGTGTGCAGCACCGAAGAGATGGGCGATCTGGTCGCCAAATTGATCGCCGAAGGCTAAGGCGGTGCCGGTCAAAACCCTCACGCTGGCTTCCATCTACGAGCTTCAAGGGCTCAAGGAGGAAGCGGCGGAGATTTACCGGGAGATTCTTTCTAAAAACCCCGACAACCAAGAGGCCCGCTTGGCTCTGCGCCGCTTAAGCGGTCAACACCGCCGGTTCGCGGGGGCCAATAAAGAGATGGTCAATTTTTTTGTCAAAATGGACTCGCCTGCGGAGATGCAGGAGTTTGAGCGGTGGTTGATTTTTGCATAAGGAAACGGGTGTGGATCTAAAGGAGATGGTGCTTTCGGTGCTGGCGGATATGCAGGCGCAAGAGGCGGTCAAAAAAGCAGCCGAGCCGCCGATCGTGCTGGAGGACGAGCCGCTCCCCGCATGCGAAGTGCCCCAGGCCGCGATCGCACCCGAACCCGAACCCGTCGAGCCCGAAACCCCTTCGCAAACGCCCATGCCCGCGCAAGAGGCCGCCGTATCCCCCCAAAAGCCGGTCGGCACGGAGGACGAACAGCAGTTTCTTTCCGATTTGCGCGAACGCTTGCTGGTGATTTTTGAGGGGTTTCAATCCCCCAATAACAAGGCCATCGAGGCCAAGGTCGATCTGACGCTCAATTTTCTGGAGTATCTGCTCTCCGTCACCGAAGAGCGCCTAGAGGCGCTTAAACGGGCGTGACCCTTCCGCACCTTTTTAAAAAAGATTTTCAAACCCTTTTTGATGCCCTCGCGCCCCTGACAAAACGCGCCTATTTCGTGGGCGGCGCGGTGAGGGATTTTCTGATGGGGCGGCCGCTTAAGGATGTGGATATCGAGGTTTACGATATTCCGCCCGAACAGTTTTGCGACTTGATGGAACGTCTGGGCGCCAAGGGTGTGGGCAAGAGTTTTTTTGTTTACAAACTGGGGCTTTTGGATGTCTCCTTGCCCCGCAGCGAGCGCAAGGTTGCCCCCGGACACGCCGGATTTGATGTCAGCTGGTGCAACGATCCGCTGCTGGCTTCCGCCCGGCGGGACTTTACGATCAACGCTCTGATGATCAATCTCTTTAGCGGCGAGCTGCTGGATTTTCACGGGGGCAGGGCGGATATGGACGCGAAACTGTTGCGCCATATCGACGATCGGGCCTTTGGGGAGGACAGCTTGCGGGTGCTGCGGGCCATGCAGTTTGCGGCGCGGTTTTCCTTCAGGATTGCCCCCAAAACCGTTACGCTCTGCCGCCAAATTCCGCTGGATGATTTGCCCAGAGAGCGTATTTGGGGCGAATTTGAAAAGCTGCTGGGCGCCGATGACCCCCTCAAGGGAGTTTATTTTATGATTGCGCTTCGCATTGCGCACCGTCTGTGGGGCATTGACCGCGCGCCCTTGGGGTTTTTCCGCGCCGTTAGGCGGTTGCCGTCGCCCTGTCTGCTCTATGCGCTACGCTCGCGGCTGCATCTGGGCTTGCGCCGTTTGTGTGGCCCGATCGGTGCGCCCAAACGGATTGAGCGCGAATTGGCGCGCTGGCCGTTGCCGCCAAAGCGCGTGAGCGATCGTTTCTTGGCGGCCGTGGCGCTTAAGGGTCCGCTCTCGCAGTGGCCGGGGCTCTACGAACTTGGGCTGGCCGGACGCGCCGATGCGCTGGGTTTGCTGAAAGCACCGCTCGATCCGGGCGTAAACGCCGCCGATCTGCTCGGCGAAGGATATGTGCAAGGTCCGGCGCTGGGCCGTGAGCTTCGGCGCAGAATTTTAAATAAAGTCAGGAACTATGGAAAAACAGTACCGTCTGCTGATTGAAACCGAAGACAAACAGGGGCTTATCCACGCCATCAGCGGCGTTTTGCTCCGCCACAATCTCAACATCGAACAAAACAACGAATTTGTCGAAAAGAGCTTCAACCGCTTCTTTATGCGCACCGACATCAGCGGCGAGCCGGATGAGGCGGCATTAATGGCCGATCTGCGCGCCGTTCTGAACGACGATCACCGCATCAATCTGGTGCCCAAAAAGAAAAAGCGGGTTGTCGTGCTGGCAACCAAAGAGCACCATTGTCTCGGCGATCTGTTGCTGCGTCACCGCTATGAAGAGATGGATATTGATATTGTCGCGGTGGTGAGCAACTACGACACGCTGCGCGATCTGGTGGAAAACTTCAACATTCCCTACCACTTCGTCACCCACGAAGGCCACACCCGCGAAAGCCACGAAGAGGCCCTGCTTGAGACGATCGCGCCCTATAATCCCGAATATCTGGTGCTGGCTAAATATATGCGCATTTTAACCCCGCGCTTTGTGGGGGCCTATAGCGATCGTATTATCAACATTCACCACTCCTTTTTACCGGCTTTTATCGGAGCAAATCCCTACCGGCAGGCCTACGACCGGGGCGTCAAGATTATTGGCGCAACCGCCCATTTTGTTAATAACGATCTCGACGAGGGGCCGATTATCGCGCAAAGCATTCTGCCCGTCGATCACACCCACAACGCCGTCGATATGGCCCGCGCGGGCAAGGATGTGGAAAAGCAGGTGCTGGCCAAGGCGCTGCGGCTGGTCTTTGACGATCGGGTCTTTATCTTCAGGAACCGGACGATTATTTTCGAGTCGTGATCAGGCTACTGCTCGATCAAAACGTCGCCAAGCAACAGCGCATCTATGAGCGGCTGTTGCAACGCCACAGCACGGGCCACAGGGCCCTGCACTGGTCGGCCCCGCAAAGCCAGCAGATTCGTTTCGAGCAGTTTCTTAAGGCGGGCGATTTGCGGGGGGCCAGAATTTTGGATCTCGGCTGCGGGCTGGGTGATTTTTACGGTTTTTTAAAAGAGCGGGGCATCGAGACGGACTACACCGGGTACGACATTGTTCCGGGCTTTGTCAAGGCGGCCCGCTTGAGATTTGATTTCGCCGGTTTTGAGGAGCGCAATATTCTGAAGCGCCCGCCCGCGCAGCAGTTTGATTATGTCTTTGCCAGCGGTCTGTTCGCCTTCGGTTCGCGCCTTTTTTTCAAAGAGATGAACCGCGCCGCTTACGCTCTAGCGGCCAAGGCGTGGGTCTTTAACCTCTACCGTCCAAGCGGTGACGATTCGCGTTTTTTGCAACTCTCCAAGGCCGATGCGCTCAAGCTTTGCGGCCAGCTACAGCCTTCGAGCCTGAGTCTGGATGAGGGCTACCTTGAAGACGATATTACTTTTTACTTATACAAATGATAATAAAAACTTATGTTCAGTTGCCGTTAAAGGAAAAGGTGGGATAATCCCCGTCACTTCATAACAGAGGAGAATCCTATGGGTAAAGCTCTTGAGCTGACCGCTTCCAATTTCGACGCTACCATCAAAGAGGGTATCACCGTTGTAGATTTCTGGGCACCTTGGTGCGGGCCTTGCCGCATGGTTGCACCCGTCATCGAAGAGCTGGCCGGCCAGTATGAAGGCAAAGTCAAAATTTGCAAAGTCAACACCGACGAAAATCAGGACGTTGCCGTTAAGTTCGGCATCCGCTCCATCCCGACCATTATGTTCTTCAAAAACGGCGAACAGGTCGATACCATTATCGGCGCTGCCGCAAAGCAGGCGTTTGAGCAGAAGATTAACGCGCTTTTGTAAATCTTGCTTGCCCTGCAAAGACCGCAACGGCGGTTTAAAACTGTTTTCCTAGCTTCCTTTGTAGCGGCTGCCATGGTGGCGGCCGCTTACACCTACTTTCATATCACCTTCTCCCGTTTTAATTTTATTAACTTTACCGAGTGGGTTTTTTACACCGGAGACACCACGGTCTTCGAGCCCGACGCCCAGCGGTATCTGGTGGTTGTTTACAGCAGCTTTCAAAAAGAGGCGGATGAGATTCTTAAGGGCGTCCATAACCCCAAGGCCCATCCGGTGCTGTTGATCGACCTTTCCCAGTCGCGAAAACCCTCTTCGGGCGAGACGATTTACTTAACGGCGGGGATGAACACTTTGCTCGAAACCGTGCAACGTTTTCATATCCGCCACTCGCCGTCCGCCTTTTGGATCGAACGCCGTTCCGAAGGGCTCTACAAGCAGGCTTCCGCCGTCGAGCGGCTCTAGGCCCGCTTAGACAAAGTGTGTTAACATTCGCCCGCTTTTGCGGGGCTCATTCAAGGAGCAAATTATGTTGGATTTAGCAATTATCGGGGGCGGCCCGGCCGGTTTGGCGGCGGGGTTGTATGCGACGCGCGGCGGTCTGAAAAATGTCGTCATGTTCGAACCGGGCATGCCCGGCGGTCAGATCACCCAGTCGAGCGAAATCGAAAACTATCCGGGCCAGCTTGAGGTGGTGAGCGGCATGCAGTTGATGGAGAGCTGGACGCCTCAGGCGACCCGCTTCGGCCTGAAGCATGAAATGGAAGAGATCGCGCGCGTAACCAAGCGTGCCGACGGCTCTTTCGAGCTGCTTTCCACCTCTGGCAACCGCCATGAAGCCGTCAGTGTTCTGGTGGCGACCGGCAGCGTTCCCAAACCGGCAGGGTTTGAGGGGGAAAAAGAGTTTTTAGGCCGCGGTGTCAGCACCTGCGCGACCTGCGACGGCTTTTTTTACCGGGGTAAAGAGGTAGCCGTCATCGGCGGCGGAGATACCGCCGTTGAAGAGGCGATGTATCTGGCGGAAATCTGCACCAAGGTTTACCTCATCCACCGCCGCCACGAGTTCCGTGCGCCGCCCGCGATGATCGAGCGGCTGATGACCCATAAAAACATCGAACTGATTCTGGGCGCTAAACCCAAAAAGGTTTACGGCGACAATATGGGTGTCAACGGTCTTGAGGTCGAGCTGGAGGACAAATCGGTGCGCAATCTGAAAGTACCCGGCGTCTTTGTCTTTGTGGGCCGAAACGTTAAAAATAACGTACTGGTTCAAGAGGGCGGCGGTTTTCTGTGCGAGATGAGCGAGTGGGGCGAGGTGAAGGTCAACCTGCGTATGCACACCAATGTCGAGGGGCTTTTTGCCGCAGGCGATATCCGCGTGGATGCACCCAAACAGGTGGTTTGCGCCGCCAGTGACGGCACCATTGCCGCGCTGGAGGCGATCGCCTATGTTAATGAACACAAGGCCGAAAGGAAATAATGGCGGACTTCGGGATTTACGGCGCAACCGGCCGTGTGGGCAAACTGCTTTCGGAGCAGCTTGCCAAAAACGCCGATCATAAGCTTGCCAGCGTCTATGTGCGCAAAGAGCTGGACTTTTCGCTGCCTGCTCAAACCCTCGTCACCAATGACGTGGCAACCTTCCTGAAAAGCAGCGATATTGTGATTGATTTTACCTCCCCGGGCGGCACAGAGGTGCTGCTCGAGGCGGCGATGGCGGGCAATCCTACGCCGCTGGTGATCGGCACGACGGGACTTGAGACCCATCAGCAAAACCTGATGAAACAGGCCGCCGAAAAGATGCCGATCCTTTACGCCACCAACATGTCGCTGGGTGTGGCGCTGCTGAACAAACTGGTGTTTATGGCCGCCAAGGCGCTGCCCGATTTTGATATCGAGATTGTCGAAATGCACCACAAGCACAAAAAAGACGCCCCCAGCGGAACGGCTCTGACTTTGGCGGCCACGGCGGCCAAGGGGCGTGACCTGGAGCTGGATAAGGTGCGCGTTAGCGGGCGTAACGGCCAGATCGGCGAGCGCACCGCCGATGAGATTGGCGTGCTGGCACTCCGCGGCGGTGATATTGTCGGCGAACACACGGTGGGCTACTACGGTGATGGCGAACACATCCGCCTGACCCATACCGCCACCAGCCGGG
The DNA here is from genome assembly GCA_050251635.1 of Campylobacterales bacterium. Classification (GTDB taxonomy): domain Bacteria; phylum Campylobacterota; class Campylobacteria; order Campylobacterales; family SZUA-545; genus JBFWML01. The sequence continues at coordinate 36,643 of JBFWML010000014.1, forward strand.
CCACCTTTGCCGTGGGGGCGATCAAGGCGGGCCATTGGCTGATGCAGCAGCCAAACGGCCTCTATTCCATTCAGGACTATTTCCAGCTCTAAAAAGGTTTTCTCTTGCACGATTTACAGGAAAAATGCGCCGTTGTTGGGCTCTTTGGGGTACAGGGGGCTGCCAAACTGGCCTATCTGGGGCTGTATGCGATGCAGCACCGCGGTCAGGAAGCGACCGGCATTTCGGTCAGCGACGGCAAAAAAATCGCCACCATTAAAGATCGCGGCCTTGTGTCGCAGGTTTATAACGATGCCAAGCTGGCCAAGCTTCAAGGCGAAAATGCCGTTGGCCACAACCGCTACTCCACCGCCGGAGAGGATTCGATCCTGGATGCTCAGCCGGTTTTTGCCCGCTATGCGCTGGGTGAAATGGCCATCGCCCACAACGGCAATTTTCCCAACGGCCCCAAAGTCCGCCAGCAACTGATCGACGAGGGGGCGATTTTTCAGTCCTCCATGGACACCGAAAACCTCATCCATCTGATCGCCCGCAGCAAGGAAGCCCGGCTGCGCAACCGTATTCTAGACGCCCTCAGACAGGTGGACGGTGCCTATTCCCTGCTGTTTTTGAGCCGCACCAAACTCTTTGCTGCCCGCGATCCGCAGGGCTTCCGGCCGCTTTCCATCGCCAAGCTGGGCGATGGATATATGGTGGCCAGCGAGACCTGCGCCTTTGACCTGGCGGGCGCGGAGTATATCCGCGACATCGAACCGGGTGAAATGGTGATTTTCCAAGCCGGATGCGAGCCCGAGTCGATCCGTTTTGCCGAAGCCAAGCCCAAGCACTGCATTTTTGAGCACGTCTATTTTGCCCGTCCCGACAGCTTCCTCTTCGGCGACAGCGTTTACAACATCCGCAAAGAGCTGGGACGGATGCTGTGGCGCGAAGATCCGGTCGAGGCGGATATGGTCATTCCCGTGCCCGACTCCTCCATTCCCCATGCGATCGGCTATTCACAGGAGAGCGGCTTGCCCTTTGAGCTGGGCATTATCCGCAATCACTATGTGGGCCGGACCTTTATTGAGCCCATGCAAGAGATTCGCGACCTGAAGGTCAAGAAAAAGCTGAGCCCCATCAAGGAGTTGATCCGGGGCAAGCGGCTGGTGATTGTGGATGATAGCATCGTCCGCGGCACCACCAGCAAAAAGATCGTGCAGCTGCTGCGCGAAAGCGGCGCTAAAGAGGTGCATATGCGCATCGCCTCTCCCCCGGTGGCTTTCCCCTGTTTTTACGGGATCGACACGCCCCATCAGGAGGAGCTGATCCGTCACCGTATGAATGTGGATGAGATGCGTACCTATCTGGGGGCCGATTCCCTCTCCTTTTTGTCGATCGAGTCACTCTCCAAGGCGGCCTCATCCCACGGTCAGTTCTGTCTGGCCTGTTTTGACGGGAACTATTTCCACACCGCTTCATGAGGCCTGTTGCCACCTTCGGGCGGTATCTCTTTGCGCGTTTCGGGTTTCCGGTGCGCAAGATTCCGCTCTCCATTCCCGGCTTAACCTGCCCGAATATCGACGGAACATTGGGGCGGGGCGGCTGCACCTACTGTGAGAACGAATCCTTTAGCCCCAACCTGAAAGAAAAAAGCCGCTTTTTTCTCTCGCCCAAAACCTTGGAAAATCCGCTGATCGAGCGTCAGATCGAGGCGCTGACTAGCCAGTATCTCTCCACCGCAAAGGCGTTAAAAAAGCAGGGGTTTCGCGGGTTTATCGCCTATTTTCAATCTTTTTCAAACACCTATGCACCCGTCGAAACCCTCAAAAGACTCTATGAGCGCGCGCTAAGGTTGCCCGGTTGCGTGGGGCTTTCCATCGGAACCCGAGCCGACTGCATTACCCAGGAGAGTTTGGATTATCTGGCCGATCTGGCGCGGCGGACGGAGCTTTGGGTGGAGATTGGCGTTCAGAGTAGCCATGACAAAACGCTGGACTTGATTAACCGTTGCGAACGGTTTGAGGCGGTGGCGCAGATGATTGGCCGCCTAAGGGAGCGCAACATCCGCGTGTGCGCCCATCTCATCTTCGGCCTGCCTGCGGAGGATGGGGCGATGATGCTCGAAACGTTGCGGCGGGTTGTGGCCTTGGGTGTAGAGTCGATCAAAATCCATCCACTCTATGTCGTTAAAAATACGGCGCTGGCCGCCTCTTTGCGGGCGGGCGGTTTTGAGCCGATGGATGAAGAGACCTATTTAGCGTTGGTGACCCGTGCGCTTGCGCAGTTGCCCGAGGGGATAATTGTTCAGCGCGTGAGTGCCGGAATCGATGACGAATCGCTGCTTGCGCCGTCGTGGTGCCGCAATAAAAACCGTGTGATGGGCAAGCTGCGTGCGCGGCTGCTCAAAGAAGGCCTGAACTACTAACGGCAGCGCAGATTGATTGAAACGGTGAGGTTTTGTTCGTAAGTGACGCCGGGTAGCTCCACCTCAAAGGGGTGGCGCATTTGCGGCGCGATTGGATGGCTGAGTGTCTGCTCGCCTTGGGAGAGCGGGCGCACCAGCTTGAAAAGATAGTCCGCAATACCCGTCGGGGGAGGGTAGCCTTTGGTTTTGATCACGCAGCCGTACAGGGTTTGAGAGCCGACGTTGAGCACATGGCCCCGGACGATCGCCTTGTCTTGATAGTAGAGGTTTTGCAGGGTGACCTCTTGCATAACGGCGGGTTTGTAGAGGCTTTCGACGGCCCAGTAGGCTGCCAAAGGTCCCGCCGTCAGCATGGCCAGCGAGGTCATCTGCAAAATCAGTGAGGTTTTTGGGCGGTAGGCCATAAAGATGGCGGCCGCCAGAAAGAGAATCACCAGAATAAAAGTGACGCCGAAGGCGATGGCGTGCCAATGGGTCAGGGAGTAGAGAAAATCGTCCCCCCACGCAATAACGCGCGCCACTTCGGGGTGGCCCGTGAAGCGTTCAAGCGCGATATTGAGCTGCTCTAGCTGTTTCGTTGCCGTTTCTCCTCAAGGCCGCTGAGGCCTTCGCGCCGCGCAAGCTCCTGACGGATGAGATCGGGGCTGACTCCTTTGTGGCCCAGCGCAACCAGTGTGTGAAAAAGCAGGTCCGCCGCTTCGTAAACGATCTGTTCGCGATCGTTGTCCTTAACGGCAAAACAAAACTCCCCCGCCTCTTCGACCACCTTTTTCAAAATGGCGTTGTCACCCTTTTTAAAAAGCGAAGCCACATAGGAGCTGCCCGCGTCGGCCTGTTTGCGCTCCAGGATTGTGTGATAAAGCGCATCCACAACCCCATAGGCGGTGGCGGGGTCTTTGATGGGTTCGCTGATGATTTTTTCGCTTTGCACGTCGTTGAAAAAGCAGCTTTTGCGGCCCGTATGGCAGGCCGGTCCGGTCTGTTCAACCACATACAAAACCGCGTCGCCGTCGCAGTCGGAGAGGACTTGCGTAATCTTTTGCAGATGGCCGCTCTCTTCACCCTTTTTCCACAGCCGTTCGCGGCTGCGGGAATAGTAGTGGGCGTAACCCGTTTGCAGGGTCAGTTCGTAGGCTTCGCGGTTCGCATAGGCCAGCATCAACACCTCGCCCGTGCCCGCCTCTTGCGTGACAACGGGAATGAGCGGGGTTTTTTGCCAGTCGATGCGAATCATGTTAGCGGCCGATGGAGGAGGCGCGCTGCGCGTCTTTGTTGTCCACCCAGATATTGGGCACCGCCCCGCCGGGGGTCAGGAAGATTTTGGCGTCTTTGTTTTCGCGCAAAGCTTCGTTGAACTTGCCCTGAACTTCGATCTGGCGGAGGTTGATCAGGTTGGGGGTCAAGGACTGGGCGATCAATGCGTTGGCCTTGGCCTGCGCTTCGGCCTCAATGCGGGTCCGATCGGCGCGGCCCTGAGCGGAAATCCGCTCGGCTTCGGCCAGACCGCGCGCCTCTTCGGCTTTGCGCAGGGCTTCTTGTTTGGCCTGCTCAACCAGGTTGCGGGCGCGTTCGGCTTCCTGACGGGCCACTTGCACCTGTTCGATCTGCTCTTTGATCCGCGTGGGCAGCACAATGCCGCGCAGCTGAATACCCAGAAGTCCGATGGACTGGCCGTCGATCTTTTCCAGCGCTTCACGCATACGATCTTCGATTTGCGTGGCGATGACGTTGCGGTTAAGGGGCAGCTCTTCGGCGGTGTAGTTGCCGATCACGCTGCGCACCACATCGCGGGCGGCGGGGCTGATGGTTTTATCTTCCCAGTTCAGGCCCAGCGTGGCAATGGTAAAGGGAGCCTGTTCGGCTTTGAGGGCGTACTGGATGGTAATCTCCACATCAACGGGCAGACCGCGGGCGTCCAGAACCGAGATCGGCGGGCGCTCGTTGATACCCCGGCGATCGCTGATCGCTTCGGCGGCGCTGTAGTTGACCACGCGCATGCGGGTGTCCTGAATGATCACCTTCTGCACAAAGGGAATCACCACATGAAAGCCCGGCTGCAAAGGCCGCTCTTCGTATTTACCCAGCGTGACCAAAATGCCCACTTCGCCGGAGTTGACAATCACAAAGGGGCGCGCCAGCACCAGCAGCACAACAAGGCCGATCACGGCATAGATCCAGCCGCCCTTGGGTGCGCCAAAGTTTTTCATAAAGTCCGGGGCGTTCATACCCGGAGGGCGGGGGCCGCCACCGCCGCCTTCGCCGCCGCCGTTTCCGGCACGCTGTTTCTTGAAATAATCGTTCATATCTGCAGGCATTGGTTTCCTTTTATTTGATCAATGTCAGGTAGTGGCTGTAGGCCGGGTTGCGGCCGTAAACCACGTCGAAATAGGCGTTTTGCAGCTTTTCGGTCATTTCGCCGCGCTTGCCGTTGCCGATCGGGCGCGAATCGATTTCGCGGATGGGGGTCAGCTCCGCCGCGGTTCCGGTGAAAAACGCTTCGTCGGAAACATACACTTCGTCGCGGGTCAGGCGGCGGCGTTCAACGGTGATTCCCATGCTTTTTGCCAGCTCGATCACGGTCGCCTGAGTGATGGACTCCAGCGAATTTTCGTTGGGGGGCGTGATCAAAACGCCGTTGCGGACGATAAAGAAGCACTCGCCGCTGCCTTCGGCGATAAAACCCTCTTCATCCAAGAGCAGCGCCTCGTCGTAACCCGCCTCTTTGGCTTCGTACTTGGCCATCTGGGAGTTGAGGTAGTTGGCGCTCGCTTTGGCTTTACCCATCGTGGAGCGGATGGAGTTGCGGGTAAAGGAGCTGATTTTAACGCGAATGCCGTTTTTCAGGCCGTCTTCACCCAAGTATGCGCCCCATTCCCACGCGGCGATCGCCACATTGACGGGCGCTTGTTTGTGGTAAACGCCCATGACGCCGTAACCCAAAAAGACGATCGGGCGCAGATACACGTTGCCGTCGAAGCTGTTTTTCTTCAGCAGTTCGATCTGCGCCTTTTCCAGCTCTTCTACGGAAAAGGGGCAGTTGATCAGCGTGATCTTGGCGGAGTTAAGAAGCCGCTTGGTGTGGTCACGCAGGCGGAAGATTGCCAGTCCCTTGTCGGTTTTGTAAGCGCGGGTGCCTTCAAACGCGGTGTTGCCGTAGTGGAGCGAGTGGGTCAGCACGTGAACCTTCGCATCGTCCCATGCCACAAACTTGCCGTCCATCCAGATATATTGAGCCGCTTTCACTGCTATGCCTTCTTGTGTAAAAAATCGCGCCCATCTTACCAAAACGCCCCTTTGTTAGAATTGCGCACGACAACGGCAAAAAGGACACTCAATGCAAAACCGGGCGGAGATTTTGATCGGTTCTCAAGTCAGACAGGCGGCGGATTACACGGTGGTAAAAAACCCCTACGACGGCGCAGAGGCGTCGCGGGCGGCGGTGTGCGGCGTGAACGACGCGCTGGACGCGATCGAAACCGCTTACACAGCCCGTAAAAGCGCTGCCAATGCGCCTTTGCACCGCCGGATTGCATGGCTCAATGACGCGGCCTTGCGGATCGAGCAGAACAAAGAGCTCTACGCCCGCGCCGTCACCGCCGAGAGCGCCAAACCGATCGGCGCGGCGCGTGCAGAGGTGGACCGCTGCATCGAAACGATCCGCGTAACGGCAATGGAGGCGCTTAACCTCGGCGGCGAACTGTTTAACACCGACGCCACGCCGTCGGGGGTGAAAACATTGGCCTTTTACAAACGGGTTCCGGTGGGGGTGGTGGCGGCGATTACCCCCTTTAATTTTCCGCTGAACCTCGTGGCCCACAAAATGGCTCCGGCGCTGGCGGCGGGCAATACGATGGTGCTCAAACCCGCGCCGCAAACCCCCTATTGCGGTTACCTGCTGGCCCGCGCGTTTATCGACAGCCCCTTTGCCACACCCGACGCGCTGAGCGTCGTGTACGGCGACGCAGAGGTGGGCACGGCGCTGATTGCCAACGAGCTGGTGCGCAAGGTCAGTTTTACCGGATCGGTTCCGGTGGGCAAAATTATTCTCAAAAACGCGGGGCTGAAAAAGGTGTCCCTCGAATTGGGCGGTAACGCGGCGACCTATGTGACCAAAGAGGCCGACTTGGTTCATGCCGCCGCCCGTTGCGCGATTGGGGCGTTCGGCAACGCGGGGCAGGTGTGTATCAGTTTGCAGCGCATTTACGTCGATGCCGACGTGCATGATCAGTTCGCGCACCTGCTGGCTAAAGAGGCGGCCAAACTCAAGGTGGGTAGCTGCCACGACGCGGAGACCTTTATTTCGGCCTTGATCGATGAAAACGCCGCCAAGCGGGCTAAAAACTGGGTCGATCAGGCCGTGGCCGCTGGGGCGCGGGTTGTCAGCGGCGGCGAGCAAAAAGGCGCGGTGCTTAGCCCAACGGTGCTGGCCGATGTGACCGACGAGATGGCGGTGGTGTGCGAAGAGGTGTTCGCGCCGATCGTCAGTCTGGTTAAGGTGTTTAGCGCCGATGAGGCCTTTGAGCGGATGAACGATTCGCCCTACGGACTCCAATTTTCGGTCTTTACAAACGATCTGGCCCTTTCAAAACGGGCAATGGAGGAGCTTGAGTGCGGCGGCGTGGTGATTAACGACATTCCGACCCTGCGGTTCGATCTGCAGCCCTACGGCGGCGTCAAATACAGCGGCATCGGGCGCGAGGGGCCGAAATACGCGCTGGAGGAGATGACGGAGATCAGAAGCATCGTGATACGATAGTCGCAAAAGTTTACAACTTAAGAAAACGGGGTTTTTATGCCGTTTAAGTGGCTGGGTTTTCAAACTGTGTCCGATGAGGAGCATGTCGCAATCCGTCCCATTCGTGAGGCGCTGAGCATCTGGCTGATGATGGCGGTCATTGCCGCCGCCAGTTTCGGATGGATCTATCAGCGTTCCCTCGCGCTTCAACAGCAGACGATCGATCAGGAGCTAACCTGGCTAGCTTCGACCGCCGCGTCGCTGATCGACGGCGAAAAACACAAACTAATTACGCAGCCGGAACAGACCGACGGCGATCTGTACAAAAGCCTGATCGCACCGCTGGTGGGTTACCACCGCGCCGCGCCCTCCTTGTATTACGTTTATACGGTGACGCTGATTGACTCCAAAGCCTATTTTGTGCTGGATACCGCCAAATATGTGCGCGATCTGCGCCCCACCGTCGCGCTTTCCCCCAGCCGCGTGATGGATGTGTACGAAGAGCCCGATCCGGCGATGGTGCGGGCCCTTGAAAAGGGGATGATCACCGTCGGCGAACTTTACACCGACGAGTTCGGCACCTTTAAAAGCGCCTACGCCCCCTTTTATGATGCAAACAAAGAGCCCGCCGGCGCGGTCGGCGTGGATTTGAGCGCGCAGGAGTATATGGCCCGCATCGACGAGGTATTTATGGTCTGCCTCTACGGACTGCTCATCTCCGTGGCGCTGGCGACCCTGATCGCGCTGCTCATTTACAAGGTGCGCTCCAATACCCTCAAGCGCGAGCTGCAATACGACATCGAGCGGCGGGAAAAAGAGCGGCTCTTGGCGGAGAAAAACCGGGAAAACGAGCGGCTGCTGGCCAACATTCTGCCTCACGCGATCGCCCTGCGGCTTAAGGGGGGCGAAGGACTGATCGCCGACGCCCACGAGCGGGTGACGGTCGTATTCGTCGATCTGGCGGGTTTTACCCGTTACAGCGCCGGACAGCCCGCGCGGCGTGTGGTGGATACCCTCAACCGCATTTTTACGATGATGGATAACCTGACGGTCAAATACAATCTGGAAAAGATCAAAACCATCGGCGATTCGTATATGGTGGTGGGCGGCCTGGATCCGCTGGATGATGAACACCTAAGCCGCGTGGCGGAGATGACCTTGGAGATGATTGCCGAGTTTGAGACCATTAAAAAGGCGCTCAACGCGCCGGAGTTTAATATCCGCGTGGGCGTGGCGACCGGGCCGGTGGTGGCCGGGGTGATCGGCAGCGTGAAGTTTGTCTATGACCTCTGGGGCGATACGGTCAACACCGCCAGCCGGATGGAGTCCCACTCGCAGCCGGGCAAAATCCAGTGCAACGAA
>JBFWML010000015.1:0-43778 GCA_050251635.1 Campylobacterales bacterium
TTGTTGTAGCGAAGGGCGAAACTCATCGCCTTGTCGATGACTGCGTAGCTGTGTTCGCTCAAGTCCGTTGTGACGAGTATCCGTTCGCGGTTCATGGCTCTCCTTTTGCGCTCGCGTGAAAAGATGGTTTGAAACAGTATAGCAAACCGCTCTAAAGGGGATGCTGTGGGCATTTAACGCAGATCGAGCATCAGCTGAAAGACCGATCGCCCGCCGACGCTCCAGTTGCCCTTTTCGGCCCGGACATCCAACTGTTTGCGGCCCCCCTCGAGGGGTTTGAGATACCCCTTTTGTTCCAGCCGCGCCGCCTGTTGCAGCAGCCGATCACCCTTGTTTGTGCCCAGTTCGTACAGGGCCGCTACCGCTTCGGGTGTGCCCTTGAGGCTGCCTTCGAGTTCGATCTTAAAAAGCAGCGCGGCCAGATTGCCCGGAATATAGCTGGCCGACGGATTGGTCGAAAGCCGCAGCTGCAGTTCGACGGGGCTGCCTTCCTGCACGACCGATGCCTTGGCCGTCAAAGAAGCACCCGCATCCCCCTGTGCGATCAGCGCCGTGATCGCCGCATCGATCCCTTGAGGCTGCGGGTTGCCTAGGGCGGCGGCATCGATACCCTCAAGATCGAGCATCAGATCGGGCTTTTCCAAGGCGGCGCGATCGGCAAAGAGTATCTTGTCTGCGGTTGCGTGAATCCGCAGGTTTTTTGCGTGACCCGCCTTTGAGAAGAAGAGCTCAAGCCGGGCCGTTTCGATCCCTAGCGTCTTAACCGGACGCCACAGCGGCGCGCTGAGCGTGTAGCGCCCCGAGCCTCCCAGGCTCACAAACCCGGCCGCGTCGGCTCTTTGATCGCCAAAGACGAGCGTCCCTTCGCTGCGCAGCAGGCCCGGAGAGGCAAACAGGCCCAAAAGGGGACCGTGTTTGAGTTGCTGCGAGAGGGTGGCTACCGGCCTCCCGGTTGCCGCGTCGAGAAACTCGATCTCAATCCAGGAGGAGAACCATCCCTGCCGGCTGCCCGATAGCGTAGCGGTGAGCAGTTTTTGCTGGTTGTTGAACCGTTCAAGAGTCTGCGGAAGCCGGTTGTGGACAACCTGTCCAATCACGGCGCTCGCGCCGATTACGATCAGGACGGCCAGAAGCGCCAGCAGGGCGAGCAGCCCCTTGAGTTTTTTCAAGCAAACCATCCTTTAACGCGCTCTAAAACCTCGTCGAAGAAACCCTTGTGGGGGTGGCCGTCCTGTCCGAAGCTTTCGTGGAGTTTTTGCAGCAACTCCTCTTGCTCTTTGGTGAGTTTGGCCGGATAGACCAGTTTCACCTGCACGATCAAGTCGCCCCGGCGGCTGCTGTTAACCCCTTTGATCCCTTCGTTTTTGAGCACAATCTGCGCCTTGTCCCGCGTGCCTGCGGGTATCTCCAGCTCCCGTGTGCCGCGCAGGGTGGTTACCTCAATGGTGCCGCCCAGAGCCGCCAGGGTGAAAAAGACCGGCACTTCGATATAGACGTGGTTTTCGTGCCGCACAAAGGCCGCATCTTCCAGCACGTCGATCACCACATACAAGTCGCCCCGCGCGCCGTTTTGGCCCAGGCTGCCCCGGCCCCCCACGCGCAGGCGCTGACCGCGATCGATCCCTTCGGGGATGGTGATCTCCACCGTCTCTTCGACGCTGATTTTGCCCTTGCCGTGGCAGCTTTTGCAGGCATTTTTGAGCATACTGCCCTGACCGTGGCATTTGGGGCAGGTTTGCGAAAAGGTCATAAAGCCCTGACGCTGATAAACCTGACCGCGTCCGCTACAAAAGTCGCAGGTGGCGCGATCGCCGCCGGTGCCGCCGCAGGCGTCGCAGGGTTTGGTCCACGTATATTTGACCTCTTTTTTGCAGCCGAACACCGCCTCTAAAAAGGTCAGCTCCAGCTCGACGGCCACATCGAGCATTTCGCGGGTGCGGCGCGAACCCGAGCTGCGTCCGCCGCCGCCGAAAAAGGAGTCGAAAATATCCGCAAAATCGCCGAACACGTCTTCAAATCCGGCACCCCCCGCGCCGCCGCCGCCTTCCAGTCCCGCTTTGCCGTAGCGGTCGTAAACGGCCCGTTTTTTCTCATCGCTTAAGACCTGATAGGCTTCGTTAATCTGTTTGAATTTGGCTTCGGCTTCGGGGTTGTTCTGGTTTTTGTCGGGGTGGTATTTGAGCGCCTGTTTGCGGTAGGCCCGCTTGATCTCTTCGGCGGTGGCGTTTTTGTCGATCTCCAGCGCCGCGTAATAGTCGAGTTCTTCCATGAATAAAGTTCCTTGGAGTGTGGCTTTTTAAGGGCGTAATTGTACCACTTTTGATACGCTTCGCGCCATGCAACGTCATCTGGAATATTTTCAAAACCTGACCGAGGCGCTGATGGCGCTGCCTGCCGTGGGTAAAAAAAGCGCGCGCAATCTCGCCTTTTACATGGTGACCGCCGACACCTTCGGGGCGCTCAAGCTCGCCCACGCGATCGAGCAGGCGGTTGCCCATGTGCGCCGTTGCGCGCGCTGCGGAAACCTGAGCGAACACGAACTGTGCGAAATCTGCGCCGACGACGAGCGCGATCGCGCCAAGCTCTGCCTGGTTTTCAACGCCAAGGATATTTTCACCCTCGAAGAGAGCGGTTTTTACAAGGGGCTTTATTTCGTCTGCGGCGATGAAATCCGCTTTGAGGCCCTCGAAGCAATGGTTCAAAGCGGGATAGAGGAGGTGATCTTTGCTTTTCCGCCCTCTATCCAAAACGATGCGCTGATTTACTTTATCGAAGAGCGGCTCTCCCCCTTTGGGCTGGCCTTTTCCAAGATTGCCCAGGGGATACCCACGGGGGTGAGTCTTGAAAATGTCGATATGCTCTCTTTAGCCCGCGCCCTTGAAGGCCGCGTCAAGGTATGAGGCTTCGACCCGCCGCGCCCGGAATGCGCCGTTTGCCCCGTTTTTGGCTTGGGCTGCTTATGCTTGTTGCGCTGGCGGGCTGGTATGCAAGCGAGCGTCAGATTCGAGAAGCCCACGCCTATCTGGGCGTGCCGCAGGCTGCAAAGCTGAATGTGCAAACCTTTCACCGGGTGTTTCGCAACGAGGGGTTTATGCTGGGTTACTCCGATTGGCGGGGGCAGCCGCTGTGGGTCACCTACCGTCTTGCGCCCATTGGCGAACGCAAGAATCTGCCCCGGCCCGGCCGTTTTAGCGCCGATGCGCGCGCCTTTTCGTGGATCGGGCGTGACGACTACACCGCCAGCGGCTTTGATCGCGGCCATCTGGCGCCCAACTATGCCATCAGTCAGCTCTATGGTCCCGAGGCGCAGAAGCAGACCTTTTTGATGAGCAATATCTCCCCGCAGCGGCCCAATCTCAATCAAAAAGTGTGGCAACGGCTCGAAGAGACGGCGGCGGATGCGTTCGCGCCCGCCTTCGGCGAAGTGTGGGTGACGACCGGACCGGTTTTTGAGCCTGCCGCGCGGCGGATTGCGTCGGGCAAGGTGGCGGTGCCGTCGGCCTTCTATGCGCTTTTTGCCGTGCCGGGCCCGGAGCCGAAGCTGCTTGCATTTCTCATTCCGCAAACCGTGCGGGGCGACGAGCCGCTGGAACGGTTTATCGTGAGCGTTGATGCGATCGAGCGGCAAACGGGACTGGACTTTTTGCACCGCTTGGAGGATGCGCTGGAGTCGAAACTCGAAGCGCAGATTGAGCCCGGCGGATGGCCGGTTTTGGCAGGGACGAAAAACCGTTTTTAAGGTTGAGCCGTTTACAATGCCGCCGTTAAACGGGTTTTGGCCCGCCAGAAGCTTTCCACACTCTTCGGAAACTCAAGCTTCCATCCATCCACCCCAGACACTCTAAAATCCTCAAAGAGAAGAAGGTTCCATGTCCGAGAACACGCAAAGCGAGCGCGGCGATCACGCGAACGGCCGCCAAAACAAAGGCCGCACCCACACCCCCGCCGCCAGCATCACCATTGAACAACTCCGCGTCAAACCCCTGAATGAACTGGTTGCCCTGGCCACCGAGGCGGGCATCGAACATCCCAACGACTATAAACGCCAGGATCTGATGTTTGAAATCCTCAAGGCGCAGGTCAGTCAGGGCGGTTATATTCTCTTTAGCGGCATGCTCGAAGTGATGGGTGACGGTTATGGCTTTTTGCGCGCCATTGACTCCAACTTCTCCAACACCGATCACGACACCTATGTTTCCAACACCCAGATTCGCAAATTCGGCCTGCGCACCGGCGATATTGTCACCGGACAGGTGCGCGCGCCCAAGGAGCAGGAGCGTTACTCCGCGCTGCTGAAAATCGAAGCGATCAACTACCTGCCGCCCGAAGAGGCCAAAAAGCGTCCGCTCTTTGATAACCTGACGCCGCTTTATCCGCAGGAGCGTATCCGCATGGAGTACGACCCGATCAAACTCACCGGCCGGATTATCGACCTGTTCGACCCGATCGGCAAGGGCCAGCGCGGCCTGATCGTGGCACCCCCTAGAAGCGGTAAAACCGAACTGCTTAAAGAGCTGGCCCACGGCATTGCCCAGAACCACCCCGAAATCGAACTGATCGTGCTGCTGGTGGACGAGCGGCCCGAAGAGGTGACCGATATGGAGCGCAGCGTCAAAGGCGAGGTGTACAGCTCCACCTTCGATATGCCCGCGCAAAACCATGTGCGCGTGGCGGAGCTGGTCATCGAAAAGGCCAAACGTCTGACCGAAAACGGCAAAGACGTGGTGATTTTGCTCGACTCCATCACCCGTTTGGCCCGCGCCTACAACACCGTCACCCCCAGTAGCGGCAAGGTGCTGACCGGCGGCGTCGATGCCAACGCGCTGCACAAACCCAAACGCTTCTTCGGCGCGGCGCGCAATATCGAAAACGGCGGCAGCCTGACCATTATGGCAACCGCGCTGATCGACACCGGCAGCCGCATGGACGAAGTGATTTTTGAAGAGTTTAAGGGCACGGGCAATATGGAGATTATCCTCAGCCGCGATATCGCCGATCGCCGTATCTACCCCGCGATCGACGTGGTGAAGTCGGGCACCCGCAAAGAGGAGTTGCTGCAGGAGCCTGCGAAACTTCAGAAGGTGTGGGCGCTACGCGCGGCCATGAGCCAGATGAAAAACGAGATCGAAGCCTTGAAGTTCGTTTATTCCAAGCTGCAATCGACCAAAGACAACGAAGAGTTTTTGGCCAAAATGAACGAGTCGAACTAAGGGGTAAACCCCCTTAGTTAAAAGCCCCCTCCATCGACTTCAGCCACGCCTCGATCCGCGCGTGGCTTTTATGCGCTTCATTCACTTCATCCAGCGGCAATCCCACGAATTTCCCGTTTTTCAGCGCCAGCGACGCTTTAAACTCGTACCCTTCGGGGCTGACGTAACCGACCACTTTGCCGCCCTGCGCGGTGATTTTATCGTGCAAAATACCCAGGGCGCTCACAAAGTGTTCGCCGTGTTTGTGGGCGTCTCCGGTGCCAAAGAGCGCGACGGTTTTGCCGGAAAAATCGGCATCTTCCATTTCGGTAAAAGGATCGCGCCAGTCGTTTTGCAGATCGCCCTGACCCCAAGTGGAGCTGCCCAGTAATAGATTGTCGTAGCTGAGCACTTCGTCCAGATCGGAATCCTCCATATTCACGACCTCCACATCGTGGTCGTCGGAAAGTATTTCACTGATCAGTTCGGCGGCCTTGGCGGTGTGTCCGGAGGTGCTGCCGTAGAAGATGCCGATTTTTGCCATGAATTCCCCTTGCGTTTTTTGCAAAAAGGATAGCCGCTTTTTGCGGCAATCCAAGGCTAAAATTTAGGCAAGGGCGATGAGACGATCGGCGGTTTCAAAACGGTTGGCGGTCATCAGGTGAACGGGCAGTTTGGCGTGGCGCAACGCCGTAAACAGTTCGGCGCTCATCTCAAAACCCACGCGCTCCTCCTGCTCTTCGGAGTGTTTGTTGGCCTCAAAGAGCGCGGAAATCCAGCGATCGGGCACATGGATGCCCGGCACATGGGCGCTCAAAAATTGCGCGGTTTTAAGCCGCGTGAGGGGAAAGACGCCGAAGATCAGTTTGGCATTGCGCCGTTCGTCCTCAAACTCGTTTCGTGCTTCGTCGAACACGGCGGCGAGCTTCTGCGCGTCTTCGAGCGAAAAAACCGGCTGGCTGATCAGTCCCAACGCGCCGTTTTCGATCTTGCGGATCATTTTACGTTTGAGGCTGGCGGCGTTTTTGGCGAAACTGTTGGTGACGGCAAAGGGGAAAATCGGTTGCGGAGCCGGGCTGATCGGTTTGCCCGCGTAGTCGATGCCCCGGTTAAAGTAGTGCATGATTTTGAGAAGTTCGATGCTGCTGGCCTCAAAAACGCCTTTGGCGTGGGGCTGATCCGACAGGCTGGCGGGATCGCCGGTGACGGCCAGAAAGGCCCGCACATCGGCTTCGTTGCAGCCGAGCAGGTCGGACTGCAGACCGATAATGTTGCGATCGCGCATCGAAAGCGTGGCCAGAACGGGTTTGCCGAAGGCCTGCTGCAACCGCACGGCGGCAAAGAGCGAACCGTAGCGCAGTTTTGCCAGCGGGTTGTCGGTGACGGTGAAGCCATCCACCTTGCGGCCCAAATCCAGCGCGGCGAGTTTGTCGATAACAGGCTGAAAGGTGGCGCTTTTACCCGGCGTCGTTTCTAGGGTCAGCCAATGTCCGTCACGGAGCTTTGCGATCAGGGGGTCAAACACGAATTATCCGTCCTTGGTGATGCGCTCGATCAGCGCCTTGAGGGTTGAGTCGGCGCGATCGTTGGAGACCTGACAGGTGCCCGCCGCGTTATGCCCGCCGCCGCCGTAGGCCAGCATCAGTTCGCCCACATGGGTACGGCTGGTGCGGTTGGTGATCGATTTGCCCGTGGCGAAGGCGGTGTTTTGTTTCTGGAAGCCCCAGAGCACATGGATCGAGATATTGCACTGGGGGTAGAGCGCGTAGATCATAAAACGGTTGCCCGCGTAAATCGTCTCTTCGTTGCGCAGATCGAGCACCACCAGATTGCCGTAAACGGTGCTGCAGCGCTTAAGCTGCTCTTTGAACTTCTCTTCGTGTTCAAAATAAAGTTCGCTGCGCTCTTTTACATCGGGCAGGGCGAGGATTTCGTCAATATTGTGGTTGCGGCAGTAGTCGATCAGGTCCATCATCAGCTGATAGTTGGAGACGCGAAATTCGCGGAAGCGGCCCAGACCTGTGCGGGCATCCATCAGATAGTTTAGAAGCACCCAGCCGGTGGGATGCAAAATCTCCTCCAGCGAAAACTGCGCCGAATCGGCCTTATCCACCGCGTCCATCATCTCGTCGCTAATGGTCGGGAATTTCGCTTTGCCGCCGTAGTAGTCATACACCACCCGCGCCGCCGAAGGCGCATCGGGGTCGATAATGTGGTTTTTGGCCCGCTCTTTGTTGCGCAGCGTTTCGCTTTCGTGGTGATCGAAGGCCAGATGCGCGCCGGGCACGTAGGGCAGGTTGGTGGTGATATCGTTGACGGTGATGGTCACCAGACCGTCTTGCATATCTTTGGGGTGGACGAATTTGATCTCGTCGATTAGATCCAGCTCTTTAAGCAGCACCGCGCAGACCAGACCGTCAAAATCGCTGCGGGTGACTAAACGAAACTTTTGGCTCATAGCGCTCCCCTTGTTTAGAACTGACGCGATTTTACCTTGATGCGCATTTTGATACCATTACGCCCTTATTTCTCAAGGAACTCCATGAAACTTTGCGTCTTTGATTTTGATTCGACCCTGATGGACGGTGAGACGATCGACGAGCTGGCCGCCGTTTGTAACAAAAAGGCCGAGGTCAGCGCCATCACCCACGAGGCGATGGCGGGCAATCTGGACTTTTTCGAATCCCTAACCCGCCGCGCCGCACTGCTCAAGGGTGCGCCCTACGCGCAGATTAAAGCGGTCTGCGAAAATCTGCCCCTGATGCCCGGCGCGGTCGAAACGGTGGCGGAACTGAAAAAAATGGGTTATCGCGTGGTGGTTTTTTCCGGCGGTTTTCGCGATGCGACCGGCCACGCGGCCAAAACCTTGAAGGTTGATGCGGAGTTTGCCAACACGCTGCATCATAAGGACGGCCTGCTAACGGGCCTTGTGGGCGGGGAAATGATGTTCGACTGGTCCAAGGGCGCCATGCTGCAGCGGATTCAAAGCCTCTTGGGGGCCACGCCGGAAACCACGATCGCGGTGGGCGACGGCGCGAACGACCGCTCCATGTTTGCCCATGCCAAAACCCGCGTGGCTTTTTGTGCCAAAGAGGTACTCAAAAAAGAGGCGAACGTGATTGTGGATGAGAAAAATCTGACGAAGATGCTGGGAAAAATTCCGGCGTAAAGAAGAAGAAAACTCCGCCCGAAGGCGGAGGTTTTTAGAAGCGGCTCTCGCCGATCGCCGTGCGGTCGGAGGTGTAGGGAATCAGAGCCATGTGGCGCGCGCGCTTAATGGCGATGCGAACCATATCCTGCGCCTGCTTGGAGTTGCCGGTCAGGCGGCGGGGCATGATTTTGAAGCGCTCGGAGAGCGTGTGCTTGAGCAGGTTGGCGTCTTTGTAATCGACGTACTCCAGCTTAGCTTCGGTGTATTTGCAGTGGCGTTTGAAAAATTTACCGCGATCGGCCATTTTTTATCCTTTGATTTCTAGAAGGGAATTTCATCGTCTTCGATCTGCACCTGGGGCGCAGGGTTCTGACGTTTGGGTTGGCTGGGCGCGGGCGCTGCGCTGCGGGCGGGAGCCGAAGGGGCCGAATAGCCGCCGTCATAATCCTGACCGTAGTCGCCGCCCGAGCCGTAGCCCTCCTGATCGCCGCCGCTGCCTTTGCTGTCCAAAAACTGCAGGGTGTCGGCGGTGATGCTGTGCTTGCTGCGGGGCTGGCCGTTTTGATCGGTCCATCTCTCCAGAGTCAGGCGGCCTTCGATAAAGACGCGCCGGCCCTTGGCGAGATACTGATTGGCGATCTCCGCGCTGCGGCCAAAGACGTTGACGTCGATAAACATCGCCTCTTCTTTGTCTTCGCCGGTGTTGCGGTCCTTCCAGCGGCGGTTGGTGGCGATGCCGAATTTTGCGATCGCCGCGCCGCCGGGCGTGTAGCGAAGCTCCACGTCACGGGTCAGGTTGCCAATCAGCAGAACCTTATTGAGCATTACTCGGCAGCCGGCTTGGTTTCAGCGGATTCGCTGCGGGGGGCGCGCTCGCCCTCAGGGCGGGGTGCGCGGGGGCCGCGGGGACCGCGATCGCCGTCCGGGCGGGGACCACGGGGGCCGCGGGGGCGGAACTCGCCACGGTCGCGGGGAGACTCGGAGAGTTTAACCTCTTTGTGGGGCAGGCCCTTTGCGCGGTTGACCATATTTTCCCACGCGGCGATCTCCACGCGGCGCTCGTACTTGATAACGATAAAGCGCAGAACGTCTTCGGTAATGCCGTAAACGCGCTCAAGTTCTTTGTTCATGCTGCCGTCGCCGGTGAAGTAAATCACCACATAGTGACCGCGCTCGAATTTTTCGATTTGGTAGGCCAGTTGGCGAACACCCATCATTTCGATGGCTGCGATTTCGCCGCCGCCTTTGGTGATGATTTCGCTGAAGAATTCAACCTTGGCTTTCACTTCCTCTTCGGAAAGCGTGGGCTTGAGGATGAACATGGTTTCGTAATGTTTGGACATGAAACTCCTTGTGGACTTTGGCCCTTTTCGTCGTCCATGACAAAAAGAGCAAGGGTTTGAAACGGGCGATTTTACAAAATTTGAGTTTGAAGTTTGATTAAGGCCGATTGCAGTAGCGCCTGTTTGTCGCCGACGGCGCTGGATTTAAACTGCAATTCAAGCTGGGAGAAGAGCTCAAAGATGCGGGCGTTGTGGTGCTGGTTTAGCCGGTTGGCCAGGGCTGCGCGCTCCCGTTCGAGATTTTGCGGCAGTTGATAGCCCAAAACCTCGCGGCTGGAGGGCGCTCCGGTCAGTCGCGCGCAGGCAAAGAACAAAAAGAGCTGACCAAAATAGCGCTGCAACTCCGAAAGCAGACGGATTTCGTCCTCGCCCTCAAGCAAAATCTGCTCAAACTCGTGGCTGAAGGGCTTTTTTTCGATCAGCAGCTTGACAAGCCTTAGGGGGTCGCCCTCGGCGTGTCCGGCGGTCATGTGGTCCATGCTGGCTGCGTCGGCGCTGCCTAAAATCAGCAGCTTGCCCAGTTCGGGGATAGTCAGGGAGAGGTTGTAATCGTGCAGTTTAAGCAGATGGTGCGCCCCCGCGTCGCTCAGCTCCAGCCCCCTAGCCGTGGCGACCTGACGTAAAAAGCCCGCCGCTTCAACGGGGTTGGGATTAAAAAAGCGCACCACGGCGCGGGTGTCGCCCTTTTTTTCAAAGAGCGCCGATTTGGCCTTGGCGTCGTCGGCTTCGTAGTGCAGCACCAGCCAGCTGGCGGGGTTTTTATCGACCGCTTCCAGAAGCGGGGTCAGGGTTTTGACGTCGATCTTTTTGTCGGTTTTGACAATCAGCAGATTCCCGTCGCCAAAAAGTCCCGGTTCGCTTAGATGGCTCTTGGCCAGCGCAGGGTCGAATTCGCCGTAGTAGAGTTTCATGCTGGAGGGTTGACCCCCGACTTTGCCAAGATACAGTTCGGTGTAGTGATCGACAAAATAGGGGCACTCGCCAAAGAGCATGACCGCCCTGGGCAGCGGTCCGCGCTCTAGGAGTTTTTCAAATTCGTTTCGATACATGGGCTTCGACGAGGTGAACGGTGATGCGGGCGGTGGCCAGATGGGCCGAGGCGATCGCCACCTTGACCCGTTCAAAACGGTGGATCGACAGACCCCGCTTTTTAAGAATGGGCATATAGGTGCGCATCCCTTGAATTTGCGGATCGTCGATCATGACGATCGCTTCGCGGCCCATGGAGGCCTCTTCCATGATTTCGCCTTCAAGCACCATTCCGATGTGTTCGGCGGCCCAGCGGGCATAGGCGCGATCGGCGTAGAGCCACTCGATCTTGGCCACCTCGGCCTCAAGGAGCGTAATTTGGGGCGTGATGCGCTGCAAATTGGTGAGCAGATACTCTTTTTGCTTGCTGTTTTTCTGCAAAATCGCCTTCAGCAGGCGATGGAGCATCAGGTCCGAATAGCGGCGGATCGGCGAGGTAAAATGGGTGTATTTTTCAAACCCCAGTCCGAAGTGGCCGACGTTGTCATAGGTGTATTGAGCGCGCTTGAGCGAGCGGATCAGCAGCCGATCGACCTCTTCGCGCAGACCCAGCTCTTTGGCCTCCTGCTGGATGAGCTCGATGGTTTTGTGGATGCTCTTTTGGGGGCTGAGATGAATACCGATCTCGGCTAAGTTGTCGAGCAGCTCGGTGGTGCTTTTGTCATCGGGCGGCTCGTGGGTGCGGAAGATGCCAAAGGGAAAATACTCCGCCGCCGCGCAGTTGGCCAGCAGCATGCACTCTTCGATCAGCTGGTGCGAGAGGGTTTCGTCGGCCTTGTGGGTCGCTTTGAGATAGAGGTGTTCGCTCAGTTCGAGCTTGATTTCGGGATTGTAGAAGCTAAAACCCCGCATCAGACGTTTGCGCCGCAGCTCGAGAATGACTTTTTTTAAGGGCAGCAGCCATTCGAGGGTCGGCTTGTCCTCTTCGTCGGGTTTTGCGCCTTCGAGCAGTTCGTCGATGCGATCGTAATGGTAGCGGTGGCGCGAATGGATAATGCTTTCATACAGCTCGTAATGTTTGACGTTATAGCCCGAATCCAGCTCCAGCCGGAAGGTGAAGGCCAGACGATCGACCCTGGGCTGAAGCGAACACATCTTTTCGCTCAGTTCGCGCGGCAGCATCGGCACCGATTTGTGGGGCAGATAAACGGTAAACCCCCGCTTGCGCGCCTCGCGGTCGATCGGCCCGAAGTCGTGCACATAGGCGGTCACATCGGCAATGGCCACATAGAGCACGTTTTCTTGCGGGTTGTAGTAGATGGCGTCGTCGTAGTCTTTGGCGTCGATGGGATCGATGGTGATAAAGGGCAGATGGGTCAGGTCTTTGCGATCGGGATACATCGTTTTGTCAACCGTCATCCCGTGGCTTTTGGCCTCTTGAATCTGCTCGGCGGAGAAGTAATCGACGCGGCCGTAACGGGTCAGCACGATCGCCTCGTCCACCGCCGGATCGCTTAAGACCCCCAAAATATCGGCGATCTCACCGGTTTTGGGATCGATGGTGACAACGGTCTCTTCGGGCAGCTCCTGCAGAGCTTTTTGCTTGGTTTGCACCGGCAGGGGCAGGGTGGTGTCGATATCGAGCACCTCGGCGCGGCGGCCCTTATAGACAATGTAACCGATCGGATTACCCAGCTTGGTTTCGGCGACGTACAGAATCTTCGCCGCGCCCCGCCCGCGCCGCTGGCCGATAAAGCGGGCGATGACCAGATCGCCGTGGGCTGCGTCTTTCAGATCGGAAGGCAGGACGATCAGGTCTTTGCCGCGCACGCCCAAGGGTTGCAGATAGCCGCTGTTTTTTTTGCGCCCGAAGGCGGGCTTGGGCAGAAACAGGGTGCCGATCACCAGATCGTGATCGAGCTTTAAAAAGGGCCGCTCTTTGACGATGCCGGCCTTGATTAGCAGATAGAGTAGTTTCAGCTCGCGTTTATCCAGCGTGTTTTGATCGACGCCGCTTTGAAGCTTTAAGAGCAGATCCCTCATGCGGGGGCAAGCTCTTTGGCGGCTTTGTTGAACTTTTCCACATCCATCTTGGCGGCCTCGAGGATGCCCTGAGCGGCTTTGAGGCTTTCGTCGTTCAGTCCGCCGGGCAGGGAGACGGCGCTTTGAACGACCTTGAGCGCCAGCGCATAGGGCGCGATTGCCGCTTCGACTTCGTTCGGGTTGTGGGAGCCGCGGATGGCTTCGACCATGGCCGGTTCAAAACGCCAGTGGCGGAACACCGCCGCGCTGACCTCCTGGTAGGAAATGTCCAGCAACGCCTCTTCGGCGGCCTCCCAGGAGCCTTTTTCGGCGGCCAGCTTTAAGAACGCTTCGGTTTTGCCCTCCTTGACGATCTCTTGAGCCATAATCACCCGGCCCACGCCGATCAAAAAGGCCGCCGGAGAGAGGATGTCCAGCATGGCGCGGTTGACCTGACCGTACCAGCGGACCATCAGGGCGTTTTGCAGCTGGGAAAGATCGGCGAAGCGCTCGGCGTTGAGTTTATAAGGGCTCATGTCGATCGTGAGCGTGCTCTTGACCGCGCTGGCCAGCGCAAAGCCGCGCACGGTGGCCATGCCAAAGAGGCTGACCGCCTGCGTGAGGGTTTTGATCTCCCGCGAAAAGCCGTAGAGCGGCGAGTTGGCGGCCTTGAGCAGGTTGGCCGTGAGCATCGGGTCTTGCTCGACCACCTTGGCCAGATCAGCTACGCCGGCGTTGGGGTCGTTGCAGATCGCCTGAATTTTGGCAACCGATTCGGGCAGGGGCGGCAGGGATTTGATGCGGGTAAAGAGCGATTCGTTCACAAGTTATCCTTAGGGCAAAAAAGGTGACGTCAGATGGGTGCGCATTGTAAAGCAAAGAAGCTTTCAGGTCTGCTTGGCGGCAAAACCGTACTCCTTTCAGCGGGTGATGGCTACAATGCCGCCCAAAAAAAGCCCGAAGGATTTTGCATGGCCATGACCGTGTTTTATGACAAAGACTGCGATATTTCCCTGATCCGCTCCAAAAAAGTCGCCATGATCGGCTTTGGATCGCAGGGCCACGCCCACGCGGAAAACCTGCGCGACAGCGGCGTTGAAGTGATTATCGGCCTGAAAAAGAACGGCGCGAGCTGGAAAAAAGCGGAAGCCAAAAACTTCAAAGTCATGGAAGTGGGCGAAGCGGTTAAAAACGCCGACGTCGTCATGATTTTGCTGCCGGACGAAACCCAAAAAACCGTTTACGATGCGGAGATCGCGCCTAACCTCAAAAAGGGCGCGACGATCGCCTTCGGTCACGGCTTTAACATCCACTACGGCCGCATCGTGCCCGCAGCCGACATCAACGTCACGATGATCGCCCCCAAAGCGCCCGGCCACACCGTCCGCAGCGAATTTGTTAAAGGCGGCGGGATTCCCGACTTGGTTGCCGTACACCAAGACCCCAGCGGCAACACACTGGAACTGGCCAAATCCTACGCTTCAGCCATCGGCGGCGGCCGCACCGGCATTATCGTCACCACCTTCAAAGACGAAACCGAAACCGACCTCTTTGGCGAGCAGGCCGTACTGTGCGGCGGCGTGAGCGCGCTGGTTCAGGCCGGTTTTGAAACGCTGGTCGAGGCGGGTTATCCCGAAGAGATGGCCTATTTCGAGTGCCTGCACGAACTGAAATTGATTGTTGACCTGATCTTTCAGGGCGGCATCGCCGATATGCGTTACTCCATCTCCAACACCGCCGAATACGGCGATATGGTCAGCGGCCCCCGCGTTATCAACGAAGAGAGCCGCAAAGCGATGCGCGAAGTGCTCAAAGAGATTCAAAACGGCAAGTTCGCCAAGGACTTCGTGGCCGAAGGGATGCTGGGCTATCCCCGCATGACCGCCGAGCGCCGCAACCTGCAAGATCACCCCATTGAGGTGACCGGCCGCCGTCTGCGCGCAATGATGCCGTGGATTGCCGCCAATAAAATCGTCGATCAAAACAAGAACTAAGGCTTATCGTGGGCACCATCCTCACCATTACCAGCGGCAAGGGCGGGGTGGGTAAATCCACCACCACCGCCAATGTGGCCACTGCGTTAGCGCGGCTGGATAAAAAGGTGGTGGCCGTCGATTTCGACATTGGCCTGCGCAACCTCGATATGATTTTAGGCCTTGAAAACCGCATCGTATATGATGCGGTCGAGGTCATGGAGGGGCGCTGCAATTTAAAGCAGGCGCTGATTCAGGACAAACGCTCCAAAAACCTCTGGTTCCTGCCCGCCTCCCAAACCCGCGACAAAAGCGTGCTCAATCAGGAGAAGGTCGAGGCGCTCCTAACCCAGCTCAAAGACGATTTCGATTACGTCTTGATCGACTCTCCGGCGGGGATCGAAAGCGGTTTTGAGCACTCCATCTATCTGGCCGATTTCGCGCTGATTGTCACCACCCCCGAGGTTTCCGCCGTGCGCGATGCAGACCGGGTGATTGGGATTATCGACGCAAAAAGCAAAAAGGCCAAAGAGGGCGGCGAGGTTAAAAAGGCGATCGTCATCAACCGCATCAAACCCGACATGATGGAGCGGGGCGAGATGCTCAGCGTCGAAGATGTGCTGCAGATTTTGGCCCTGCCGCTGATTGGTCTGATTTTTGAAGACGAGCGGGTGGTGGTGGCAACCAACACCGGCGAACCGGTGGCGCTCGATGAAAAGAGCCGATCGGGCGAGGGTTACCGCCGCGTGGCCAAGCGGATTTTGGGCGAAGAGGTGCCCTTTATGGAAATTAAGGGCAGCAAGGGGCTGGGCGGATTTATCAAGGGGCTGTTTAAATGAGCCTCTTTGGCGGCCTGTTCGGCCAAAGCCAGACCCCCGCGCAAAAGGCCAAGGAGCGGCTGATGATTACCCTTTCGCATGAGCGGGCCGCGACGGGTTTTCCCTTTTTAAACGAGATGCGCGAAGAGATTATGAAGGTGGTCAAGCGCTACGTCCGGGTGCGCGACGTGCGGATTCACACCGAGAAAAACCAGCATATCGATCGGCTAGAGATCGACGTGGAGCTGGAAGGCTAGGCGGATGATCCGCCGGCTGGAAACCGTGCCCGCCGCTTTGGCCCGAATCGATCAGGCCCCAAAATCCCTTTTTTTTGACGGTAATCTTGAACTTTTAAAGCGCCCCTGCGTTGCCGTGGTGGGCACACGAAGACCCTGCGGTTATACCAAGGGCTGGGTGCAGCGTATCAGCGCCGCTTTGGCGGGCGCGGGCGCTACGGTGGTTTCCGGCGGAGCGATCGGCGTGGACGCTCTGGCCCACGAAGCGGCCGGATCGGCGACGGTGGCCGTTTTGGCCGGTTCGATCGATGTAGGATTTGTGCAAACCAACAAGCGTCTGATTGCCCACATCCGCCAAAACGGTTTGGTGCTCAGCGAATACGAAAGCGCCACGCCGCCGAAGCCTTGGGGTTTTGTCCACCGGAACCGTCTGGTGACCGGGCTGGCTCAAGCGGTCATTGTGGCCGAGGCGGACGAAAAGAGCGGATCGATGACCAGTGCCCAGTTTGCCTTGAAGCAGAAGCGCCCCCTTTATGTTTTGCCCCACCGTCTAGGCGAGAGCGGCGGCACGCAATCGCTGTTGCAGCGCGGCTTGGCAAAACCGCTCTGGAGCGTCGAGACGCTGCTGGCCGATCTGGGCCTGGCAACGCCCGTGCAGGAGGATGATTTTATGCGCTATTGCCAAAACCGCCCAACCTATGAAGAGGCGCTTGAGCGGTTTGGCGCCGCCGTGTATGAACATGAGCTTTCGGGCCGGATTTTAGTGCGCGACGGACGCATCGAGGTTGATCATGCCGCTGCTGGCCATTGATCTGGGCCTGAAGCGGATTGGCCTGGCCTATTCGCCGGGGGGCTCGCTGGCGGTTCCCTTGAACGCGATTATCCGCATTAACCGCGATCAGGCCGCCGCCGAGGTACGCAAGGTGATCGACGAATACCGCATCGATCATCTGGTGGTGGGCGTTCCGATCGGCGGGAGCAGCGAAGCGGAGATGAAACGGCGCATCGCCCATTTTACGGCTCTTTTGCGGGTGGATATTAAGCTAAGCTATCAAGATGAGGCGGGCACCTCCGCCGAAGCCGCCGAGCGCAGCCGGGGCCGGCTGGGCAAAGAAAAGGACGGGCGGCTCGACTCCTTGGCGGCGCAGATTATTCTGGAGCGTTTTTTGGAGAGAAAACATGACTAAACTGACGGTTTTGCGCGCGGTGATTATGATCGCTCTGATTGTCTTTGCCCTCAGTCAGGCGCAATTTCGCGAACTTTTAAAACTCATCTACGGATAGATCATGACGCTTATCGATACGCACGTTCATCTCGATCACAACCTTTACAACGACGATCTAAACGCCGTGCTCGATCGGGGGCGCGAAGCGGGCGTTAAGGCTTTTGTGATTCCCGGGGCCAACCCGGCGGATCTCGCAAAGGCGCAAACCATCGCCCATGCCCACAAGGATGTCTTTTTTGCCGCCGGCGTGCATCCCAATCATGTATTCGAGTACGACGAAGGGCAGGTTCGATCGTTTCTTAATGACCCCAAATGCCTAGCGGTGGGGGAGTGCGGACTGGATTACTTCCGTCTGCCCAAAGACGAAACCGAATCGGCGCCGATCAAAGCGGCGCAGAAACGGATATTCAAAGCGCAGATTGCCTTGGCGGCGGCGTTTGACCTGCCGTTGATCGTGCATATCCGCGACGCCAGTGATGATTCGCTGGAGATTTTATTAAACAGCGAAGCGGCAAGGGTCGGCGGCGTGTTGCACTGCTTTAATGCCGACGAGCAGCTGCTCAAGCTGGCCGAACACGGTTTTTATTACGGTATCGGCGGGGTGTTTACCTTTACCAATGCCCGAAAGCTGCCCGATCTCTCCCCTAAAATTCCCAAGGATCGGCTTTTGCTGGAAACCGACGCACCCTATCTAACGCCCCATCCACACCGGGGAAAACGCAACGAGCCGGCCTATACGGCGCTGGTGGCTCAGGCGCTGGCGGATAAATTGCAGATGCCGGTTGAGGAGCTGTCTGTTTTAACGACCCGCAATGCAAATTCCTGTTTTAAAGGCCTGCAAGTGGCATTATGATAGAATGCCGCGCATTTTTCTTGAGATTGGACACCATGAACAAACTCTTTTTCATTTTTTTAGCACTCGTCTTGAATCTGTCGGCGGCGCTTTACGAGCCCGCCGAGGATCGCCGCGACCGATCGGTGCTGGTTTCTCTGGACGTGGATGAGAGCTTTTTGCAGGATGCCGAGTTTCAGACCCTCAAAAACAACTACGCCGTTTACCGGCAGCAGATGTTTTTGCGGATTCTCTCCGACGCCTATATCTACCAGCCGCTCATTAAGCAGATGATTGCCGATGCGGGCCTGCCCCCGGCGCTGGTCTATATGGCGATGGCGGAATCGAGCTTTAAGCCCCGCGCCTACTCCACCGCCCGGGCGACCGGAATCTGGCAGTTTATGCCCGCAACCGCTAAACGCTACGGCCTGCGGGTCGATATGTATGTGGACGAACGGCGCGATCCGATTAAGTCCACCCAGGCGGCCATCCGGTATCTCAATGATCTGCACGCCGAGTTTGGCAAATGGTCGCTGGCGATCATGGCCTACAACTGCGGCGAGGGACGCGTCCGCAGCGCGATCCGGCAGGCAGGCAGCGACGACATTGCCGATCTGCTCAAGGTCCGCAAGGGTACCAAGCGGCAGTATCTGCCCCAGGAGACCCGCGGCTATCTGCGCAAGGTTCTGGCGATGGCCTCCTTGGCCGAAAGCGAAACGCTGATGCTCAGCGCCAGTTCCGAACATCTGCTCAACCGCGGGTCATCCTATCCGATGGTGACGGTTCAGGTGGCGGCGGGGGCGACGCTGCAGGAGATTGCGAAGGCGGCCGGGGAGAGCGTGGAGTCGCTGAGGCTTTTAAACCCCAGCCTGCGCTATGAGTTTGTGCCGCCCTACGGAGAGAGTTTCGATCTCAACATCCCCTACGAGAAGGCGGCGCTCTTTAAGCAGAACTACGTGCCCAAGGAGAACGCCAACCGCTTTATGGTCTATCAGGTCCAAAAGGGCGACAGTCTCGGCGGAATCGGGAACCGTTTTGGCGTATCCTATGCCATGATTAAGGACTTCAACAATCTGAAGTCCAATCTGATCCGGCCGGGGCAGCATTTGGTTATCCCGGTGATTAAACCCCAGCGGGCGAACGATTACATCGTTCAGCGGGGGGATTCGCTTCAATCGATCGCGCGCAAGTTCAATACCTCAGTGGAGCGGCTGAAAGATGCAAACAACCTTCAGCATAACACCATTTATGCGGGCGACAAGCTTATTATCCGCCGTTAGTTTTTTGATTACGCTGCCCCTGTGGCTTTCGGGGTGCAGCACTAAACATCAACAAGTCGGCGGCGGATCTTCCTATTACCCGACGCCGCAGCGCGTTATCGCTTCTGCGCCGGCGGCCGGCGGCTCTTCGGGACGCTACAGCGCGGGGGAGCCGGCGCGGGTGGACGGATCGGCGGCGATGCACCGTGCGACGCTGCGCCCCTATACAGTCTTTGGCAAACGTTACTATCCTCAAATTGCCGCCGTCGGCTCTCAGGAGCAGGGTATTGCCAGCTGGTACGGCCCCGACTTCCACGGCAAGAAAACCTCCAGCGGCGAAACCTACAACATGTACGCTCCCGGCACCGCGGCGCATAAAACCCTGCCCATGAACACCATCGTGCTGGTCACCCACCGGGAGACGGGGCAGCAGGTGAAGGTGCGTATTAACGATCGCGGACCCTTCGTGGCGGGGCGGATTATTGACCTTTCCTACACGGCGGGCAAGGCGCTGGGGCTCGATCGCAGCGGCATCGCGCCGGTTACGCTGAAGGTGCTCGGCTACGATAGCCATATTGCCGCGCAAGTTGGCGGCAGCCGGACACAGGTGGCCGAGGCTCCTGCCGCGCCCGCGGCGGCCCCCGTTCCGGCGTCGGTTTTGCCGGTGGCCGAGGCGGCGGTGACGGTGAGCGGTTCCTATGCGATTCAGCTCGGCTCCTTTAAGAGCAGCGAGGGTGCAAGCCGCATCAAGGTGCAGGTGGGCACTCAGGTTTCCGATCGCCCCGTGGTGATCAAAACGGTCGAATTCGGTGCCGAGCGGCTGCACCGAGTTTTGATCAAAGGGTTTGAGAGCAAAGAGGAGGCACAGCGCTTCAAAGAGGAGCGCGGGCTGACAACGGCGGTTGTCGTAACCGCATCATAGGGGGGAAATCGCATGGTAAGACCTGCGCCGATCGAACGGGAGAAGACCTTTGCCGAGGATGAGATTATCGTCTCCAAAACCGATACCAAAGGGGTAATCACCTACGGTAACGAGCTGTTTATTCAGATGTCGGGCTATGAGGAGGAGGAGTTGCTGGGAAAACCCCACAATCTCATCCGTCACCCCGATATGCCCCGGGCGGTTTTTAAACTGCTGTGGGACACGCTGGCAACGGGCACCGAGGTGTTTGCGTACGTGAAGAATCTGGCTAAGGACGGCAGCTATTACTGGGTTTTGGCCAACGTCACCTGCTCGTATGATCTTGGCGGCCGGGTGATTGGTTACCACTCTGTGCGCCGCAAGCCCGAAAAGCGCGTGCTGGAGAAGGTGATTCCCCTCTATGCCGCGATGCTTCAGGCGGAGAAGCAGGGCGGAATGGAAGCCGGCGGTGCGGTGCTGGGGAAACTACTAAAAGAGAGCGGGATGGCCTATGAAGAGCTTGTACTTTCACTATAAAATCGGACTGGGCGTCTTAGCGATTATGACCGTCTCCTTTTTGGCGGGGTTGGGTGTTTTTATCCGCGTGGCCGACCATTTTGTCTGGATTGTCTTTATTCTGGCGGGGCTGATCAATATCGCTATCGCCTCCTGGCTGATGGGCTATGTGGGCCGGCTGGAAAAGACCATCACTGAAGCAACGCAGGTGGCCCAGAAGGTTTCGCGCGGCGAGTTTGAGTTCCGCATCACCCATATTCCCGACGTGCCAATCTATAAAGAGCTATTTTGGGGCATCAACAATATGCTCGATCAGCTCGAAGCCTTTATGCGTGAAGTGAAAACCTCGGTTGAGTACTCCCACCGGCAGAAGTTCTTTAGAAAAATCCTGCCCAAGGGACTTAGCGGCGCCTTTGCGGTCAACGCGCGGGATATCAACGTCGCGATCGACGCGATGCGGGAAAACGAGGAGTTCAACCGTCAAAACGCCCTTTCCCGCGAGCTTTCCAAGCTCAGTTCCGGCCAGCTAAACGGCGGATTGAAAACCATCGAGAACGCGCTGCGGGAAGATATCGGCCTGATGGAGTCGATGGTGGGCGAGATCGACGCGATCGCCAGGGAGTCCAAGACCAACAAGGTCAGCATCGAGGAGATGGGCCGCAATATCAGCTCGCTGGCCGAGAGTCTGGCCCGCAGCGACGAAACCATCTCCGCCTTCGCGGTGCGTGCCGACGAGGTTAAATCGGTGGTGGGGTTGATTAAAGATATTGCCGATCAAACCAATCTGCTCGCCCTCAACGCCGCGATCGAAGCGGCCCGGGCGGGCGAACACGGACGCGGTTTTGCGGTCGTGGCGGACGAAGTGCGCAAACTGGCCGAGCGGACCCAAAAGGCCACCAGCGAGATTGCCATTTCCATTCAGACGATGCATCAGCAGATGGGCGAAATACAAGAAAGCGCCCAGTCGGCCGCCGAGCTGGCCGAGAGTTCGCAGGAGCGCGTACAGTCGGTTAATGCCGTCTTTACCCGCTTTTTCGAGCAGGCCAACCATTTGGCTAAAGATGGCGCAAGAATGCGGCGCAACATTTTTATGACGCTGTTTAAGATCGAGCATATCGTCTTTAAGTCCAACGCCTATATTGCCGTCAACGGTGCCGAACGCGCGGAAGAGGCGGGCGTTGTCATGCAAAAGGACATCGATCACGACGAGCTGGCGGCGCACTTTGGAAGCAGTCCGGTTTACGGCCGGATCAAGCAGGCGGACGAGGCGGTTCATAATCATGTCAAGAACGCCGTCGCCTGTGTCGAGACGAAACGGTGTCATGAGTCCAGAGACAAAATCGTTGACGAGTTCACCCGAATGGAGCAGAGCAGCGAGACGCTCTTTAGGGCGATGGACGAAGCATTGGAACACGAAACCCGGAAAGAGGCGGCATGATCACCAAGGAACGAAATACCCGCGAGACGCAAATCCGGCTCGCGCTCAATTTTAAAGGCGCCGGGCGTGCGCAGGTCAAAACCGGTATCGGTTTTTTTGACCATATGCTTGAAAGCCTGTGCAAACACGCGCTGATGGATTTGGAACTGACCTGCGACGGGGACTTACACGTCGATGGCCACCACACGGTTGAGGATGTGGGCATTTTGCTCGGACAGGCAATGCATGAGGCGATCTTTCCCGCTCAGGGCATTGAACGCTTTGCCGATCGCATTGCGGTTTTGGACGAAGCGGCGGTACAGGCGGCGCTGGATATCAGCGGCCGGCCCTATCTGTTTTGGGAACTTCCGGTGGAAGGGAAGGTGGGGGATTTTGAGGCCGAGCTGGCGGAGGAGTTTTTCCGCGCGCTGGTGACCAATATGCGCATTAGCGCCCATATCACCCTTTTGCGCGGCGTGAACAAACATCACATCATCGAGGCAGCCTTTAAGGCCTTTGCGATCGCGCTGCGCACTGCGACGGCGGCCAATGACCGCGTTCAGGGCGTTCCGAGCACCAAGGGCGTTTTGTAGCGGTGGGGCGCAACGTCTGGATTTTTGCCTGGCTGTTTTTAGCCGCAACCGTCGCGGCGGCGCTGCTGATTTCGCCGCAGAGCCGCGAAGCGGGCAAGCGGGCCAAGGCGGCGCAACTGGAGTTTGAACGCTACCGGGTTTACGATATCGGCGCCCAAGGGGTGACACAGGTCGTCATTGCCGAAAAGGGCCGGCACTACGCTAACCGCGAAGAGCTGGACAGTCCTATTCTTATCCGTCAAAACAACGGTCAGCTTCAGGGGCTTTCGGCGAAAACGGCGGTGATGGTCGGCCCGGTCGTAACCCTGCGCAATGAGGTGCATTATTGGAGCAATGAGGGCCATAACTTGTTTACAGAGGAGGCCGTGTATAATAAACAAACTCAGATTCTCAAAGGCCGGGGCGGCTTTACCCTTGAGTGGGCCGAGGGCCGTATGAGCGGACGTGAGTTTGAGGTGGATGGCGCGGCCAGAACGGTTGACGCGCGGGAGGTAAGGGCCATCCTTGAGATGAAGGAGTAATGTGCGACATTTGACGATCCTGCTGTTTTTTGCGCTCCTTTTTCACGCCCAGCAGCAGGTTGAGATTGTCGCCAAAACCTTCAGCACGGATGAAAAGCTCGGTAGAACGGTTTTTACCGGGAACGTGGTTATCACCCGCGGGGCAGATATTATCAAGGCCGATCAGATCACCGTTTTTTCAACCCCGCTGCGCGAAGTGAGCCGCTTTGAGGCGATAGGAAACACCTATTTCGACATCACAACCGACGACAACCACTCCTTTAGAGGCGAGGCGCAGGAGCTGGTTTACCTGCCCATGGAGGGGCTTTATACCCTCAAGGGCGCTGCGGTGGTGGAGGATTTGACCCAAAAACGCAAGCTGAGCGGCGAAAACATTGTTTTGAACGAATTAACCAAAATGGCCAATGTGACCGGCGGCCCGAGTGAGCCGGTGAAGATCATTTTTACCCTAAAAGAGCGCAATGAATCCGCCGAAAACAAACCCACCCAAGGTCCTTGAGGCCCGCTTCGCGCTCTCCTCTCCCACGATCGGAGCCGCGCCGCCGGAGAATGTCAGCGAGATTGTTTTTCTGGGCCGCTCCAACGTGGGCAAAAGTTCGCTGCTTAATGCGTTGTGCGCGCGCAAGGGATTGGCTAAAACCTCCGGCACGCCGGGCAAAACGAGATTGATCAACTTTTTTGACGTCACCCTCGGCGTTGGCGAAGAGCGGCTTTCGTTGAGACTGGTCGATCTGCCGGGTTTTGGCTATGCAAAGGTCTCCAAAAGCGAACAGGCCGAGTGGCAAAAGGGATTGGCGGAGTTTTTAAAACTGCGCCGGTCGATCCGGGTTTTTGTGCGGCTGATCGACAGCCGGCACCCCGAATTGCCCCAGGATCGGCTGATGTACGATTTTGTTCAGGCGGTTATCCGGCCCGATCAGTCCCAGCTGGCGGTCTTTACCAAGGCCGATAAGCTCAACCGCAAGGAGCGCGATGCGCTTTTAAGAAAATTCCCCGGTTCCGTGCTGGTTTCCAGCACCGCAAATGAGGGCGTCGCGGCGCTTTGGGAGAAGCTGCTCGGACTGAGTTTTATGATTTCAGCGCCGCAGGAGGGGTTGGATGGAGCTCGTTAAGCCGACCTTGGCCGATATCGCCCAGATGCAGCGGCTGGTGCGCCCCTATATTGAAGAAGGGGTCATTTTGCCCCGCAGCGACGAAGAGGTGGCCAACGCGATCCGCTCCTACACGCTGGCCAAGGAAAACGGCGAGATAGTCGGCTTTGCCTCGCTTTTTATTTACACGCCCTCCCTGGCGGAGGTCCGCTCCTTGGGCGTGGGCAAGGATCAGCAGGGCAAAGGGATTGGAAGCGCTATCGTGCGCGCCTTGATCGAAGAGGCCAAAAAGCTGGGTATCAAACAGCTTTTGACGCTGACATATCATGTTTCGTTTTTTAAACGGCTGGGGTTTGAAGAGGTTCCCAAAGAAGAGGTCTGGCACCACAAGGTGTGGGAAGACTGTATCCGCTGTAAGCACTTTCCGGTATGCAACGAATCGGCTCTGATACTCAATCTTTAATCCGGGATCTGCTTTGGCTGATTCCGTTGATTATTTACGGATCGCTCAGCACGATCTACTTCCTGCTGCCCCCGTTGTTTGGCCTTTTTACGGCGCTGCTGGTTATTAACAAGGCGGAGCGTTATTTGCCGCTGGTGCTGGCCTATTTTCTCTTTTTTGAGGCCGATCACGGCTTTTTCCTGCTCAGCAGCTGGGTTTTTCTGTTTCTCTTTTTCCGGTTTGTGGTGCCGGTGATGGAGGATAACCTGATCTGCCGCCCGTGCATTATTGTGCTGTCGGTCGCCTTGGGGTATGCGGGACTGTTTTTGTTTTTGAGCCTGATTCACTTTTTGCTGGGGCTGGATCCGCTCTCGTGGAGCTGGCTCTTGCTGTTTTATTTTGTGGCGGTTGAAGCGATGCTGGCGGTGGTGCTGTTATGATGAAGCTTCGGCTGCTGGTTTTGCTTTTCGCCATGGTTTGGACGGCGTTGATCGGCCGGGTTTATTACCTCTCCGTTCAGCAAAGCTCCCACTATGAAAAACTCGCCCTGCGCAACACCGTCAAAACCGAGCCGCTTTTGCCGGTGCGCGGAACCATCTACGATCGTAACGGCCATCCGCTGGCCGTGAACCGTTTGGGTTTTTCCATTTCGCTCACGCCGCACTTAAGCCACCGATCGGATCAGCGCGAACTGGATGAGGTGCTGGCCTTTATCGCACAGGTTTTTCCCGATCTGGAAAAGAGCGAAACCCTCAAGGAGCGGTACGCCAAGCTCGACTCCTTTTACAGCCACGACCCCGTGGAGCTGGTTCCCTTTGTGCCCTATGAGTCGATTCTGCCCTATTTTACGCGGCTGAGTTTGCACCCCCATGTCAATATCGCCCCCACCACCCTGCGGCACTACCCCAACGGCAATGTTGCATCCCACGTGCTCGGCTATGTCTCCAGAGCCGATCGGCGCGATGCGCAGATTGACGCCACGAGCCGCACGATCGGCTTTTACGGGCGCGCCGGAGTGGAGCGTTTTTATAACGAAGCTTTACAGGGCGAGCTGGGCAGCCGCACCTATCAGGTGACCGCCTTTAACCGCGAGATTGAAGAGATTGAGCGGATCGAACCCAGCCAACGGCAGGATATGGTGCTGCATCTGGATATCCGCCTTCAGCGCCATGTTCACGAACTGTTTAACTCCCAGGGCAAATCGGGCGTCGCGCTGGTGATGGAGCTGGAAACGGGCGGGCTTTTGGCGGCGGGCAGCTACCCCGAGTACGACAACAACAAGTTTGTGACCGGCATCAGCGCCGACGAGTGGAAGGCGATGATTGAGGATTTCAACCACCCCTTTATCAACAAGATGGCCAACAGCCTCTATCCGCCCGGCTCGGTCATCAAGCCCACGGTGGGCTTGGCCTTTATGGAATCGGGATTGATGAACCCTTCGAGCGAATTTAACTGCAACGGCGCTTTCCCCTTTGGCGGCCGGGATTTTCGCTGCTGGAAAAAGGAGGGTCACGGGGATGTCAACCTGCGCAAATCCATCCGCGAAAGCTGCGACGTTTACTACTACCGCGGTAGCCATCTGGTGGGGATCGACGCGCTTTCAAAAAAACTGAGCGAACACGGCTTTGGCGTCAAAACCGGTATCGATCTGCCCAATGAATTCGTGGGTATCGTACCCAGCCGCGAATGGAAAATGGAACGCTACAACAAGCGGTGGTTTACGGGCGAGACGCTCATTACGTCGATCGGGCAAGGCAGTTTTCTCTCAACGCCCCTGCAGGCGCTTACCAATACCTCTTTGCTGGCTTCGGGCCGCTTGATGTCTCCGCGTCTGGTTAAGAGCGTGCGCGACGAACCGGTGCCCGCCGAGTGGACTGAACCCTTCAGCGACTCCGATCGCTACTATATTGACGAGGTGCGCAAGGGGATGGACGATGTGGCCCAAGCGCCCCACGGCACCGCCTTGCGGGCCTTTAGCTACGTGCCGGTGCGGGTTGCGGGCAAAACGGGAACGGCGCAGGTGATTTCGATTCCTCAGGATGAGAAGGAGCGCATGAGCGAAAGCGAGCTGGAGTACCGCTCGCGCTCGCACGCCTGGTTTATCGGTTACGCGCCCTCCAACAAGCCCCGCTATGCGGTGACCGTGCTGGTTGAGCACGGCATGAGCGGCGGCGGGGTCGCCGCGCCCGTGGCGGCTCAGATTTTTCGCAAGATGCATGATCTGGGCTATTTTAAATAGCCAATCAGCGTCTTAGCGCTCCGTCAGTCCGAGGGGCAGGTTGAACTGCCGGCGCAGTCTGGACTCTTCGGCGGCCATCTCGCCTTGATCGCATTCGTGATCAAATCCCTTCAGGTGCAGCAAACCGTGCAGAAACAAAACGGCAATTTCTGATTCGATCGGATGACCCATCTCCTCGGCCTGCCGCCGGGCGGTATCGACGGAGATAATGATTGAGCCCAGCGGCGCGCCGGGGAAGGGTTCAAGGGGAAAGCTGAGCACATCGGTGGGCTTGTCCAGCCCCCGGTGTTCGAGATTGAGCTCGCGGATGGTTTCGTCATCGACCAGGATGGTCTCGACACTTTCAGGCGTCAGGGCCGAAGCGATGGCGTCCAGCAAGGCGGGTTCATAGGGGAAGTCGGTGGTGTTGTCGTAGTCGATCATGGGCGAATTATAGCTCAGGCCCAGTAGAATGCGGGCCATGGAACACCGCTTGGCCCGACTCAAAACCCTCTCGACGCTTTACCGGATGAAACGGCTGGGGCTTGTCTATCACGAGCCCGTCAAGCCCGCAGCTTTAGTTGAGCCGATGCCCGAAGACCCCGCACGGTTTGAGGCGATGGTGCGAAACTGCCATCTGTGCGAACTCTCCAAACGCCGCAAGCACGCCCTAAGCGGCGTCGGCACGGGGGAGTCGGGGGTGATGGTGGTGATTGATGCGCCCTCGGCTGCGGAAGATGCCTCGGGCCGTTGGTATGAGGGACGTTCGGGCGAATTGCTCGGCAAGATGATCGAAGGGGGGTTGGGCCTGCCTTTGGCTTCGGTCTATTTGACCGCCGCGCTTAAATGCCATCCGGCCGGACGTGCGCCGCAGGGGGCGATGGCCCAGTGCCGGTCCTATTTGGCCGCCGAGCTGGAGAGGGTGACGCCCAAGGTCGTGCTGGCGCTGGGGCAGGGGGCCTTTGAGGCGTTGACCGAAGCGGCGCAACCTGTTTCTGCGGCACGGGGGCGCAGTTGGCCCATTCCCATTGCGACAACGCGGGCGGTGGCGGTGGCCAGTTTTAGCCCCGCCTATCTGCTGCTGAATCCATCGTCAAAGAAAGAGGCGCTCGAAGATTTGCGCCTCGCGCTTAAAATAGCCGGTAGATAACCCGCATCCGAACCCGCACGGGCTCCTTGGGGCGGGGGTAGTCCTTGTGGGCGATCTGCACCGTGTGAACGGCGTTGTCGTCAAGCAGACTGTAGCCCGAACTTTTAATAATCTCGATCGGCGTAATATCGCCGTCGGGCAGCAGCGTAAAGGCCACCACCGTTTCCCCCGACATTCGCAACTGTCCCGCCAACGCCGGATAGCGCAAGTAGCCTTGGGTAATCACGCCGAT
Organism: Campylobacterales bacterium; assembly: GCA_050251635.1. GTDB lineage: Bacteria > Campylobacterota > Campylobacteria > Campylobacterales > SZUA-545 > JBFWML01. The sequence continues at coordinate 28,100 of JBFWML010000015.1, forward strand.
CGGACCCAGCTGGTTTTCTAAAAATCTCCGCTCCTCCTCGGTCAGTTCAAGCAGCATCACTCCGTAGAGATCGCCCAGTTCGGTGGCGGGAATCAGGCTGTCGGTTTTCTCGATCGGCGTATCGGCCGGGGGCGGCGCGACGGGAGCGAAGGCGGCGCTGAGCTCTTCGGGGGTGAGCACTTGCGCGGGGGCGGTGCGCCCTTCATGCTCTTCGGGTTCGATCGGGGCAGGTTCCTGCGCGGTTGCGGCAGCGGGCGGCGAGGGCGGCCGCGTCTGTGCGGACGGCTTTTGTTCGGTTGCAACGATGGCGGGGCGGGGGGGTTGAAGAATCGAACCGAGCGGGATAAGCCGTTCATCGTTTTGTTTTTTGGGCGTAACGGCCCACTCTTTTTGAAGGTGCAGCATCGTTAGGAGCAGGGGCAGGTAGAGCGCGAGGGCGATCCAAAAAGCCTTGAGTCCGTATCTGGGCAAGCGGTTTCCTTCTTTTGAGGGGGTGATTCTACTCGTTGGGTGTTTAACTGAGGAGCCTTTTACTTCCGGTGTTATAAAATCCCCGGTTCATTACACAATAGGAATACGCCCGATGAGCACCCGCAAGAAAATTTACAATCCGTTATCCAAAGAGAGCGTCGACGAGCGCAAAATCATCGGCGGCAACCCCACGGGCCTTGTGGAGCTGACCAAAGTCAAGTATCAGTGGGCGATCAACTTGTGGGATTTGATGCTGGCCAATACGTGGTTTCCCAAGGAGGTCGATATGACCCAGGACGCCAAGGATTACAAACTGCTCTCCGCCGAAGAGAAACGGATGTACGATCTGGTGCTCAGCCAGCTGATTTTTATGGATTCGATCCAAACCAACCAGCTTCAGGATAATATCAACCCCTTTATCACCGCGCCCGAGGTCAACGTGCTGCTGGCCCGCCAGAGTTTTGAAGAGGCGCTACACTCCTCCAGCTACGCGGTGATGGTCGAAAGTATCAGCGAAAACACCGAAGAGATCTACGACATGTGGCGCAAGGACGCCATTTTGTACAAGAAAAACAGCTATATCGCCGCCGTGTACGACGAGCTGGTCAGCAACCCCAGCGACGAGATGAAGCTCTTGGCGATGTTCGCGGTGCAGATTTTGGAGGGCATCTACTTTTACAGCGGCTTTACCGCCATGTACACGCTGGCCCGCGCGGGCAAAATGCTGGGCAGCGCGCAGATGATCCGCTTTATTCAGCGCGACGAAATCAGCCATCTGCTGGTGTTTCAGAACATGATCAACACCGTGCGCAAAGAGCGCCCCGAACTCTTTACCAAGGAGCTTGAGGATCGCGTGTATAAGATGTTTGACGAAGCCACGCGGCTGGAGATCGAATGGGGTCAGCATATCTCCAACAACAATATTCTGGGTTTTACCGACGAAATTATCGACGAATACATCAAATACCTCTGCGACGGACGGCTTAAGGCGGTGCAGATGAAACCGCTCTACAACGCCCAGCACCCGATCAAATGGGTTGATAAGTTCAGCCAGTTCAACGAACAAAAATCCAACTTCTTCGAAGCCACGGTCAGCAACTACTCCAAGGGCAGCCTGAGTTTTGATGACTTTTAAAAAATATAAAGATGCCCTCTAGTGCCCACGCTGTTGGTTGAAGAGGGGTTCAAGTTCTTCTTTTATGCCAACGAGCATGAACCGATGCATGTTCATGTGATGAAGGGTGACGGCTTTGCCAAAATTGAACTAAAAAGTTTTAGGATCGTTCAAAATTACCTAAAGCCGAAAGAGCTCAAAAGAGCATTGGCAATTATGCGAACGCATCAGCTTGACTTTGAAAGGGCGTGGCATGAGTGGTTTGATTAAGGGCCAAGAGGTTCATTTTGACGAAGCCTATCTCCATGTTAAACTGGAAGACGGGCGGATTATCTCCACACCGCTTGCGTGGTACACTCCGCTGCAAAACGCAACGATCGCGCAACTGAAGGAGTACCGTTTTATCTGCATGAATACGGGTATTGAGTGGCCGGCGCTGGATTATCAGCTTAATATCGAAAGCATGCTGGCGGCCAGAGGGGCGGTGGCGGCTTAAAAATGGCGCTCAATCTTTACTGGCTTTGCCAACCGCTTCACCAGTTCTGCCAAACGAGCGATCCAAGGCCCAACGACTGGGACTTTCAGGAATCCGAAGAGGAGCGCTAACCGCCCCTTTGCTACAATCGCCCCTTTGATTAAAGGGGCTTGATGCGCGTTTTTCACCTTTCCCATACCGATCTTGACGGTTACAGCTGTCAGTTAATCACCCGCCGATTTTTTGAATCCGTTCACTGCTACAACTCCGGCTACGGCCCCGAAGTGACCGCCAAGCTAGGTCAGATCGAAGAGCATATGGGCCGTTTCTCCGCCAAGGAGGAGAAGCTGCTTTTAATCACCGATCTCAACATCACCAAAGACGAATGCAAACTGGTGGAGAAGATGCGGGAGCGGCTGGGGTTTTTGGGCCATAAAATCACCGTGCAACTGCTCGATCACCACAAAAGCGGCGAGGCGCAGGCTAAAGAGTTTGCGTGGTACCTGCTTGACTGCGATCGCAGCGCCACCAAAATCACCTACGACTGGTGCTGTGAACAAAAAAGCGATCACGAAGCGGCCAAAGACGCGGTTTTGAACGAATACGTCCAGTGCGTTAACGCCTATGATATTTGGCTGACCGGCGAGAGTGAGCGTTTTGAATTTGGCAAGGTGCTTAACCGGCTGGTCATGGATTCGCGCGAGGTGAGCACCGTGCTGTTTACCGCCGAAGATACCGCCTACCGCCACTTTGTGCTGCAGGAGGCATTTGCCTACATTGAAAACAACCGCTATATCGAGCTTGATGATCAGATTATCGCCATCAAAAAACGGTTTTTGACCCAAGGGGGCGCGCACGACACGCTCGATAACTTAGCCGCCCGTTACGTGGTTGAACTTTTGGGCAAAAATCGTGATCGGCTCACCATCGAATACAAAGGTCAAAAAGGTCTGCTGACCTATCAGGCGGGCAATATTTCGGTGCTGGGCAACGCCTTTTTGAAGGCAAATCCCGACTATGACTTTTTTATGGATGTCAACCGAAACGGCAACGTCAGCCTGCGTGCCGACGGCAAGCTGGATGTGAGCGTCATGGCGGCCAAACTCTTTGGCGGCGGCGGCCATGCCAATGCTTCGGGCGGCCGGATTCAAGGTTTCAAAGAAATTTTCGTTTACGAGCAGCTCAAGGATCGCATCCGCGATCTGATTGCTAATTTGAACATAGGTTCATAATTACCTTAGGCCTTCAAGTTAGATTCGATCGGCTCTACTCTTTTTAATTGCCAAAGGAGTAGAGTGCGCTCACTTTCATCTTCCCATTCAAAGGAATCCCATGTCCAAGTGTGAAGGCGGCTCCTGTAGCACTGCGCGGACGCCGTATTACAAAATGCGGTATCTGTTCTTTGCCCTTTTGACCGCAATTTCGTTAACGCTTCCGTTTATCAAGATTAACGGCCACCATATTTTTCTGCTCTCCTTCGACCACAAGCGTTTGGAGCTGATGGGCGTTGCATTCGATATGCAAGAGTTCTACCTCATGCCCTTCTTGCTGATGTTCTTCTTTCTCTTTGTGTTTGCCATTACCGCCGTGGGCGGCCGCGTCTGGTGCGGCTGGGGCTGTCCGCAGACGATCTTTCGCGTCATTTACCGCGACCTGATCGAGGGCGCGCTGCTAGGCATGCACCGCCGGGCCAACAAGCAAAAAGAGGTCGATTACTCCAAGGGCGCCAATAAGCTCAAGAAAATCGTCGCCATTTTGCTCTGGTCGGTGCTGGCTTTTGTGGCCGCTTCGAACTTTACGTGGTACTTCGTGCCGCCTGAAGATTTCTTTGTTTACATTATGAATCCGGGCGAACACCCCGTGCTGATCGGCACCATTTTGGCGATCGCCGCCTTCTTGATTTACGACGTCACTAAGCTGGGCGAGGATTTCTGCGCCTATGTCTGCCCCTATGTGCGCGTCCAGTCCTCCATGTACGATCCCGACACCATCTATACGATCTACGACGAAAAACGCGGCGGCAAGATCTACGACGAGATGGGCAACAAGATCGGCAAGAAGCCGTTGGGGGAAAATGACGAATGCACCGGCTGCGAAGCGTGCGTCACCGTCTGCCCCGCTCATATCGATATCCGCAAGGGTTTGCAACTGGAGTGCATCAACTGCCTTGAGTGCGCCGATGCGTGCGCCAAGGTGATGGGCAAGCTGGGCAAGCAGTCGCTTGTGAACTGGGAGAGCACCCGCTCTTCGACCGGCGGCGGCAAAACCCGCTTCGTCCGCTTCCGCACCGTGGCCTACACCGTGCTGTTAACCGCGATCGCGGTGGCGATTTTTGTTATCAGCGGCAACAAGGAGACGATGCTGCTGAACATCAACAAGTCCAACCGCATCTATAAAGTCGAGACGGTGGAGAACGATGTCAAGCGCGTGAGCAACGACTACGTGTTCCTCTTTTCTAACACCAGCAACGGTGCGCACGAGTTCTATTTTGAAATCGAAGGCCGCGACGACGTGAAGATCGAGCGCCCCACCGAGCCCTTTAGAGTCGGCGGCGGCGAGAAAGTGAAGAAGATTGTGGTGCTTTACACCGACGCCATGCTTTCCGACGGCGGCGCTAAAGACACCCGCATCCCGCTCACCATCCGCGCCTATGCGATCGACGACGAAACCGTGACCGTCAAGCGCGAAGCGATCTTTGTTTACCCGCCCAAGAGCCAGCTTTAATTCTTTACCGGGGCCTTCGGGCCCCGCTTCTTTAGCCCCCCTTCGATAAAATTGCCGCCTTAGCTACCGTCTTAAGGATTGTCATGTTTGAAGAGCAGTTGATCGAATTTTTCTACACCGCCCCGTTTTTGGTTAGTTTTCTTGCGGGGATTTTGAGCTTTTTAGCCCCCTGTGTTCTGCCGATGATTCCGGCCTATATGTCCTATATTTCCGGTTTGTCGGTGGCTCAGCTCAACGGCGCAACCGTGATGACCCGCAGGGAACATCTGCGCCTAATCGGCGCGGCGGCGATGTTTGTTTTGGGCTTTTCGGCCGTTTTTGTCACCATCGGCGCGCTTTCGGACTTCTTCATCGCCGAACTGCTTGCAAGCGGCTGGGCGCGGCTGATCGGCGGCGCGATTATTATTGTCTTTGGCCTTCACTTTATGCAGATTATTCAAATCCCCATCCTGAACATGCAAAAACAGGCGAACTTTTCGACCAAAATCAGCTTTTTTGCCCCCTTTGTTCTGGGGCTAAGCTTTGCCATCGGCTGGACCCCCTGCGTCGGACCGATTCTGGGTTCGATCATTATGGTCAGCGCTCAGGAGGCGGGCCGCGGCGTGGTACTGATGAGCCTTTATGCGCTGGGTCTGGGAATTCCCTTTTTGCTGGTGGCGGCCCTGACGGCTTGGGCCTTCGGGTTGATGAACCGCATCAAAAAGTATTTCAAAATCGTTGAGATTGTCGGCGGCGTGCTGCTGATTGGCATCGGCGGGTCGATCGCCTACGGCGGCTGGCAGCTGGTGGCCCAATGAGGCGGCACAAGCGCCACGCATTCAGCCTGATCGCCAACTTTAAAAACTCGGCACGGGGCCTTATGGAGGTGACCCGCAACGAGCGGCCCATGCAGGTTGAGGCGGTCTGTTTTGTTTTGATGACCGCGCTGCTGGCGGTGCTTGAGATGCCCTTTGGCTACAAGCTGATTTTGTTCGTTTCGCTCTTTTTGCCCATCTTTACCGAACTGCTCAACAGCGCCATCGAACGCACGGTCGATCTGGTGACGCTGGAGTATCACGATCTGGCCAAAACCGCCAAGGATGCCGCCAGCGCGGCGGTGCTCATCTCTTTGGTTGTGACCGGCACGATCTGGGCCGGGGTCTTTTATATCGTCTATTTCGGAGGCTAAGATGCTGATTGTCAATGCGTTGCTTACCGACGCATCGGGGCAGAAAACGGGCGCGTTGCGCATCGAAAACGGCAAGATCGCCGAAGTGGGCAATCTTGCCGCGCGCGAAGGCGAGCCGGTTGAGGATGCCGGCGGCGCTTGGCTGATGCCGGGATTGGTGGATTTGAGCTTTCATCTTAAAGACCCGGGACAAAAGCGGATCGAGAGCATCGAAACCTCGCGGATCGAAGCGCTTAAGGGCGGTATCACAACCCTGCTGGCCGCGCCCGATACGACGCCGGCGGTCGATAACGAAACGGTGGTGGAGTATATCGGCGCAAAGGCCTCGGCCACGCGCGGCGCACGGGTTCTGATCGCGGGCGAGATCGCCAAGGGCGGCAAACTCAACAATCTTTCCCGTCTGATGGGTGCCGGGGTGGCGGCCTTGGCGGGCAGCAGCGCCATGGACGGCAATCTGCTGCGCCGAAGCTTCGAATACGCCCTGATGGCCGATCGGCCCGTGCTGATCGCCTGCGAAAATGAGGCGATCGAGGGCAACGGCGTTATGAACGACGGCAACGCAGCAGCGCGGCTAGGACTGCCCGGACTGCCCGATTACGCCGAAAGCTCCGAGGCGGTTCGCGTCGCCGAGCTGGCCGACGCCCTGCAAAACCCGCTGCTGATCGAAGCGGTCAGCGCGCAGCGCACGCTTAGGGCGCTCGCCCCCTTTAAGGCGGCCAACGCCAAGCTGGCGCTTTCGTGCCTGCTACCCCATCTGCTTTTGGATGAGACCGCGTGCGAGGGGTTTAATACCGCCTGCAAGCTCTTTCCGCCCCTTAGGGGCAGCCACGATCGTCAGGCGCTGATCGATGGGGTCAAAAGCGGACTGATCGACATCGTCGCCACCGGTCATTTGCCGCAGGAGGAGAGTGCCAAAGATCGCCCCTTTGAGCAGGCTGCGGCGGGTATCGGATGCGCCGGAGAGTTTTTGTCTTTGGTTTACACCTGCCTGATCGAGCCGGGCTTGCTGGACGCGCCGAGCTTTATCCGCGCGGCGGCGGCCAATCCGGCCAAGCTGCTTAAGGAGCCCTGCGGCGCGCTGCAGGCAGGGTTGAGGGCCGATTTGGTGCTGTTTGATCCCGCTTTGGCGCGCGAGGTGACGGCCCGCGAAGGGGTCAGCAAAAGCCCCTGGCACGGCCAAAAACTTAAGGGCCGGGTCCTAAGCGCGTGGGTGGGCGGCGAAATGGTTGAAGGATTTAGCGGCGATTAAAGATCGCCCGCTATACTTTCAGCCTCAAAAGTCGGGACGTGGCGCAGTCTGGTAGCGCGCACCCTTGGGGTGGGTGAGGTCGCAGGTTCGAATCCTGTCGTCCCGACCATTTTCTGCCAGCATACTCTTCGGTTAAAAAACCACCTAATTTTCTCTTTTCAAACGGAGCGGCGATTGCAAAAAAAATCACAACCGGCCCGCGGGTTTTTGTATTGGCTTTTGGCCCCTTGGCGCGCGCTGGTGCTGGTGGTGCATATTATCGGCTGGATTGTCGCGCTGATGATGCTGGGGCTTGCCGTGGCCGCCGGAATCTTTTTTTACACCCTGCCCGATGTCAAGTCGATGGATTTTGAGCAGTTTAAAACCCTGGCGATCGAGCGCAATCAGGCGCGGCTGGAGGTGAAGAAAAACCTTTCGCGCTGGACGCCCCTGAGGGAGATTAACCGTGATCTGCTCTATGCCGTGGTGGTGGCGGAGGATGGCGCGTTTTTTGAACACCGGGGCATTGATACCGACGCGCTGCTTGAGGCGATGATGACCAACTGGCGGCGGGGCGAAAAGGCCTTCGGCGGCAGCACGATCACCCAGCAAACGGTGAAAAACCTTTTCCTCTCCGGCGAAAAAAGCTATCTGCGCAAACTGCAGGAGCTGGTGCTGGCGCTGCGTCTGGAAGGCCAGCTCTCCAAAAACGAGATTGTTGAGCTTTACTTGAATCTGGCGGAGTTCGGCCCGGACATCTACGGCGTGACGCGGGCGACGGCCTACTATTTTGATAAAAAGCCTTCGGCGATCAACGCGGCCGAAGGGGCCTATCTGGCCCTTTTGCTGCCCAGTCCGCGCCGCTATCACTACACGCTTTTTCAAAACCGCAATGTGACTTTGCAGCACCGCCGCAAGTTTGAAACGGTGCTGCGCACGATGCGCGCGCGCGGTTATATCAGCGCGGTTCAATATAACGAATACTCCACGCTGCTGACAAAACCCGATTGGCCCGAAAAAAGGCCTTGAAATCGGCCTTCGTTTGCCGATACTACCCCTCACAAAGGATGTGTTATGGCGTGTGAATTTCCCGTGGTTAACGAAACCGACGAAACAATTAAAGAGATTTTTAAAACGGTTAAAACCATTGCGGTGATCGGCCTTTCGCCCGATGCCGACAAAGACAGCCACAAGGTGGCCAAATATCTGCAGGAGGCCGGCTACAGAGTCGTTCCCGTCTATCCCAAAGAGGAGACGATTCTGGGCGAAAAGGTTTACCGGTCCTTGAGCGAAATTCCCTTTGTGGTGGACATGGCCGATATGTTCCGCAAGCCCGAAGTGGCCGACACGCTGGCCGATGAGGCGATCGCGCGGGGGGATGTGAAGGTGCTGTGGCTGCAAAAGGGGATTGTCAACAACGCCGCGCTGCAAAAGGCCCAAGCCGCCGGACTGCGGGCAGTGCAGAATAAGTGCGCCATGGTCGAACACCGGATGTACGCATGATCGCACTGGACGACGTACGCGCGGCCGCACAGCGGCTTAAGGGGGTCATTGCCGAAACCCCCTTTGCCTACGGCCCTTTTTTGAGCGCCCAAAGCGGCGTGGAGGTGTTTTTAAAAAAAGAGAACCTCCAAAACACCGGCAGCTTCAAAATCCGCGGAGCCTTTAACCGCATCGCCATGCTGGAGGGGGCCGATCGGCAAAAGGGGGTCATTGCCGCGAGCGCGGGCAACCATGCGCAGGGCGTGGCCTTTTCGGCGGCCCATTTCGGCGTCAAAAGCTATATCGTTATGCCCGAAGCGACGCCGCTTCTGAAGGTAAACGGCGCGAAAAATCTGGGGGCCAACGTGATTTTGCACGGGGCCAACTACGACGAAGCCTACGCTTACGCGCTGGAGTATGCCAAGGCCCATGATTTGACCTTTATCCACCCCTTTGCCGATCACGGCGTGATCGCAGGTCAGGGAACGCTGGCGCTGGAGATGCTCGAAAGCGTGCCCGATCTGGATGCGCTGGTGGTTCCCGTAGGCGGCGGCGGACTCATTAGCGGCGTGGCGGTGGCCGCCAAGGCGATCAATCCCCGTATCCGCATCATCGGCGTTACCGCATCCGGCGCGCCCGCCATGCGCAACTCGTGGCTCTCAAAGCAGGCGCAGGATTCGCTTTCGGTGCGCACCATTGCCGACGGTATTGCCGTGCGCGACACGTCGCCTTTGACGCTGGCCTATCTGCTTGCCTGCGTGGACGATGTGGTTGAGGTGGACGACGAAGAGATCGCCAACGCGATTTTGTTTTTGATCGAGAAACAAAAGCTGGTGGTCGAAGGCGCGGGCGCGGTGGGCGTGGCGGCGTTGATGCACGATCGGCTCAAGCTGCCCAAGGGTTCCAAGGTGGGTTTGCTGCTCAGCGGCGGCAATATCGACGTGACGATGCTGGCGGTGATTATCGAAAAGGGCTTGATTAAATCCAGCCGTAAAATGAAGCTGATCGTGACGCTGATCGACAAGCCCGGCAGCCTGCAGAAGCTTTCTTCGGTTTTGACCGACGTGAGCGCCAATATCGTGCATATCGACTTTGACCGGACGGCCCGGTCGCTCGATTACGGCGATGCCTATGTTTCGGTTTCGCTGGAAACCAAGGGTTTGGAGCATCAAGAGCAAATCCGCGCGCGGTTGAAGGCGGCGGGATTCGTATTTCAGGAAATATAGGGGAGCGCATGGAGTGGGTGATATCGGCGTTGATGCGGTGGGAATCGGAGCTGATGTTTGGCGTGCTGCTGAATCTGGCAATGACCTTCGGCTTTGGTTTGTATAAGGTGATGAACCTCAACTCCGAACAGACGATGGCGCTGATGGAGAGATACCCGGTCAAGCCCAATTACCTGAAGGTCGCCGTTTTGTGGCTTTTGCCCTTTGCGGGAACGGTCTATATCTTTAGAGAACTGCTCTTTTTGCAGCGGTTTATCGCCGTGGGGCAGGGGGTGTACGAATATCTCGAAGCCCGGCTTGAGCGCGACTGGGCAAGGCAGAAGCATGGACGTTAATTTAATCGCCCAAAGAACGGGGCTTGAACCCGACGAGGTGGAGACGATCGCGCAGGTGTTTGTGCTCTCTGCCGGCGAAGCGCTCAAGCAGCTCAAAGGCGCCGTTACAAGCGGCGATGATGCAGCGGCCATATTCGCGCTGCACAAAATTGCCGGGTCGAGCGCCGCGCTGTTGGGCTTTGGGGAGCTGAATGAAATCGCCCGCAACGCCGAAGAGGCCCTCAAGCGGGGCGAAAAACCCGATCTAAGCGCCGTTTGCGCGGCGATTGAAACACCCTTGGTAACGGCGGGGGTTTTATGAAAAAAACCGGCATCGTGCTGCTCAATATGGGCGGCGCTTCCAATCTGGACGAAGTGCCCCTGTTTTTAAAAAATATGTTCAACGATCCGCAAATTTTGCGCATCCCCTTTAAACCCATCCGCAAACTGGTTGCGTCGCTGATCGTCTGGCGGCGCGCGGGCGCTTCGATGGGCAACTACCGCCTCATCGGCGGGCGGTCGCCCCTTTTGAGCCACACGCTTTCGCTGGCCAAAAAGCTTGAGGCGGGGGGCGGAATGCCGGTTTTTGTGGCCATGCGCTACACGCCGCCCTTTGCCGACGAAGCGGTGGCGGCTATTAAAAAAAGCGGCGCAACAAAGCTGGTGCTGATTCCGCTTTATCCCCAGTACTCCACCACCACGACGCTTTCCTCCCTGTGGGATTTTGAGGAGGCGATGGTGCAGGGCGGCCTGGAGCTGCCCGTTAAGAAGATAGAGCGGTTTTATGATCATCCCACCTATAACGCGGCGGTGACGGAGCGGATTGGCGAAGCGTTGGCGGGTCAGGCGGCCGAGGAGTACGCGCTGCTCTTTTCCGCCCACGGGCTACCCCAAAGCGTGGTGGACGGCGGCGATCCTTACCAAAAGGAGTGCGAAGCCCATGTGGAGCTGCTCAAAAAGCGCCTGACGCTGGAAAACCGCTTTTTTAGCCGCGTCGATCTGGCCTATCAGTCCAAGGTCGGTCCGATGAAATGGCTGACCCCCTCGCTGGAGGATAAGCTCCAGGAGCTGCGGTCGCAGGGGTGCAAAAAGGTTCTGATCGTGCCGCTGGCCTTTACGATCGACAATCTCGAAACCGACTTCGAGCTGTCGATCGAGTACCGCGAAAAGGCGCAGGAGCTGGGTTTTGAAAGCTATCTCGTCGCCCGCTGCCCCAACGATTCGGACCGTTTTGCGCAGGCGCTTTTAGAGCTTAGCGAAGCGACGGCGCTGAAGGACTAGGTGTGTTCTCCGCCGCCTTGCAAGAGTCGATCCGCGCGCTGGTTTTTTTAGCCGCCGCGCAGCCCGAAACCTACGTGCGAGGCGAAGCGATCGCCCGTTCGATCGACCGGCCCTTTTTCTTTTTGACCAAAAACCTCACCCGGCTTTCCCACGGCGGACTTTTGCAGACCAAGCGCGGCGCAAACGGCGGCGTGCGGCTGGCCCGCCCGGCTTCGGAAATTACACTGATGCAGGTTGCCTCCGCGCTGGGCGAACAGGCGCTTTTTGACGCTTGCGTTCTGGGTGCGGGCCGGTGCAACACCGATCGTCCTTGTGCTATTCATCCCGAGTGGGGCGGTATCAAAGCCCGCCTGATCGCCATGATGAATCAGACCACCCTTGCGCAGATTGCCCCGGATTTTTCCCTCTCCGCTGAATTGTAAATAATAACGCAACGTTAATGTAGCATCGTTATAATGCGCCAATTTCAGAGTTAAAAGTCTGATTAAGGAGGCTTTATGGATGACGAGTTGATGTTTGCCGAAGAGGAGGAAAGCGGCACGGCACCTGCGCTTGGGGGTGTGTGGAAGGTGATGATCGTCGATGATGAGCCGGAAATTCACACCATTACCAAGATGGCGCTGAGGGATTTTTCCTTCAATAACCGCTCGCTGAGCTTTTTAAGCGCCCACTCCGGCGCGGAGGCCAAGGCGCTCATGGCCGAGCATCCCGATACGGCGCTTTTGTTTCTGGATGTGGTGATGGAGCACGAAGAGGCGGGGCTTGAGGTGGTGCGCCATGTGCGCGACGCGCTAAAAAACTCCATGACGCGCATCATCTTGCGCACGGGGCAGCCCGGTCAGGCCCCCGAACGGCGCGTGGTGCTCGATTACGACATCAACGACTACAAGACCAAAACCGAGCTGACCAGCCAAAAGCTCTTTACCGCCGTGGTCGCCTCCCTGCGCAGCTACCGCGATCTGGAGACGATTCATCTCAACCGGCGCGGACTGGAAAATATCATCGATGCGTCGGCCAGCATCTTTGAGATTCAGTCGATGGAAAAGTTTATTCACGGCGTGTTGACCCAGCTGGTTTCGCTGCTGGGGCTGGAGCGGGACTCTTTTTATTGCAGCGGCTGTTTTGTCAGCGGGCAGGGGGTGGAGGATTTGCGCGTGCTGGCGGGCACGGGCGTTTTTGAGCCCCACACCCACAAGCCCGCGCCGCAGGTGGTTCCGGCGGAGATTTTGTCCCTGCTGGAACAAGCGGCCGATCGGCGCGAGTCGATCTTTGAAGCCAGCCGCATGGTGATCTACTTTGAAGACAACCGGCGGCACAAAAACATGATCTATATGCAAACTCAGCAACCCATCGACAAGGTCGATCGGCAACTGCTGGAGATTTTTTGCTCAAACGTGGCGGTGGCCTTTGGCAACGTGCATTTGACCCAGGAGATGGACAAGACCCAAAAGGAGATCGTCAACCGCCTGGCGGCGGTGGCGGAGACGCGCTCCAAGGAGACGGGCAACCATATCCGGCGGGTGGCGGAGTATTGCTATCTGCTGGCCAAGCTGGCCGGACTGGACGAAGGGGAGGCGGAGCTGGTGCGGGAGGCGTCCACCATGCACGATATCGGCAAGGTGGGGGTGCCCGATGAGATTTTAAATAAACCGGGCAAGCTGACCCCCGAAGAGTTCGAGGTGATCAAACGGCATACCGTCGCGGGTTATGAGATGTTCGGCGATAGCGAGCGGCCCATGCTGCAGGCGGCGGCCATTATCGCCCGCGATCACCACGAACGTTACGCCGGGGGCGGCTATCCGGCCAACCGCTCGGCGGAGTCGATTCATCTTTACGGGCGCATTGCCGCCATTGCCGACGTCTTTGACGCGCTCGGCGCCGATCGGGTCTATAAAAAAGCGTGGCCCGCGCAGGAGATTTTTGACTATTTCAAAAAAGAGCGGGGCGGACAGTTCGATCCGGCGCTGACAGACCTGTTTTTAGACAACTTTGCGCAGTTTGAGGCCATCCGCGCCCGCTACGCCGATGGGCAAATGCAATGAGAATCGATCTTTACGGCGAACGCGCGGTTTTTGTGCGGATGCGCGCCATTCACGGCGCGGCGATCGTGATTTTGCTGGCCAACGGCTTTTTCTTTACCGACAACCCGATCGGCGAGTGGATTCAATATATTCTGGCGCTGATTGTGCTGGTGCACGACATCGACGAAGGCAAATTCGCCATCGGCGCGTTCCGGCAGATTCACGACAAAGCCAAAGAGCTTGCGGGGCTCAATGCCACGCTCGAAGCGCAGGTGGCCGAGCGCACGAACGAGCTGCAGACCAAAAACGGCGATTTGACCCGTGCGCTTGAAGACCTGCGCAGCGCCACCGATCAGCTTGTGCAGACCGAAAAGCTGGCCGCATTGGGCTCTCTGGTGGCGGGAATGGCCCACGAGGTCAACACGCCGCTGGGCATCGGGGTGACGGCGGTTTCCCATCTGGACGAAGCCAACCGCGCGCTGCGCGCGCAGTTTGAGCAAGGGGCAATGAAAAAGACCGATTTGGAGCGGTTTTTACAAACCTGTTCGGAGACGGTGGGGATTATTTTTACCAATCTCAACCGGGCGGCGGATTTGATTCAGAGTTTCAAAAAAATTGCCGTCGATCAATCCCATGAATCGCGCCACCGCTTCAATATGGCCGAGTATCTGCGCGAGATTGTCGTTAGTTTGACGCCGCACCTGAAAAAGCGGCCCATTCAGGTGGAGATCGACTGCCCTGAGAATATCAGCGCCGACACCTACGCCGGAGCCTTTAGTCAGGTGGTGACCAATCTGGTGACCAATTCGCTGGCCCACGCCTACGATAATGACCAAAGGGGCGTTATCAAAATGAGCGTTACCCAAAGGGGCGATCGGCTGCAACTGCTGTACCGTGATGACGGCAAGGGGATTGCGCCGGAGCATCTGCCCAAGATCTTCGACCCCTTTTTCACGACCAAGCGCGGTCAGGGCGGCAGCGGTCTGGGGCTGAATATTATCTACAACATCGTCACCAAAACGCTGGGCGGAAACATCCGCGCCGAAAGCGAACCGGGCAAGGGCGTGCTTTTTACGGTTGATTTCCCCGCCGTTGCGGCGGCCTAAACCAGCGGCAGATCGATGACGGCGCGGGTTTTCTCGCCGGTGCTTTCGATCTGCAGCGTTCCGCCCATCGCCTCGATGGTTTCGCGGGCGGTGTAGAGTCCTAAACCGCGCCCCTGACCGGGTCCTTTGGTGCTGACATAGGGCATAAAAAGCTGAGCCTTCAGCTCGTCGCGGATGCCCGGCCCGTTGTCTTCGATGATCAGCTGGGCGCGGGAACCGTTTTTCTTGAGCAGCAGGGCGATTTCGCCGCTCTTTTTTGCCGGGTTCTCCTGTAACGCCTCCTTGGCATTGACGATCAGACCCAAGAGCGCACGGCCGAAAAGGGCGCTTGAGCCGCGCACCCTAAGCGGTTCGCCGCCCCCTGCCTTTTGCCATAGGATATTGGCCTCTTCCAGTTCGGGCCGAAGCAAAATCAAAGCCTGATCCACCATTTTGTCCGCGTCGAAAACCCCCTCTTTTTCGTCGTTTAGAAAGCCTCTGAACTGATCGATTGTGTGGGACATGCGGTTGATGATTCCCATGGCCTTTTGGGTGTTGTTTTCAAGGTAGCTGTCGTTTAGCTCTCCCGATTTTTTGGCTTCGATAAGGTCTTGAATCAGAATCCCGATGGCGTTTAGGGGCTGGCGCCAGTGGTGGGCGACCCGCTTGATAATCTCTCCGGCGGCAACGATTTTGGCGTTTTCGCTCAACCGCCTTTCCTGCTCAAGCAGGGTGCGGTTTTGCGCCCTGATGCGATCTTCGTACCCCCTAAAGCTGGCTTGAATCTGGCGGTGGGCAACCAGATAAAGCGCCGCCACCAAAGCGACGATCGTCATCACGCCAAAGGCCGAATAGATCAGCTGTTCTTTAATAAGCGCTTCGCCGGCGGCCTTTTCGCTTTCGTAAACGGGCTGCAAATCATCCAGATAAAATCCGGCGGCGATAATCCAGTTCCACTCTTTGAGGTGGTACAGGTAGGAGATTTTGGGCGCGGGTTGGCGGGTGTCGGGCTTGAGGTAGCTGTAGGTGACGGTGGCTTCGCCTTTTTCGCGGATCTGCTCTAGATAGTCCTGCCGGTAGAGATACCCCG
>JBFWML010000016.1:0-43300 GCA_050251635.1 Campylobacterales bacterium
GGCAAGAAACAACACACAAAAAAAACGCATACTACTCCTTTTCGAATAATCTCTCATCTAACTTCATGTTTTTTGGCGGCGGCTAAACGCCCTGGGCTTTGATTTTTTCAAGGGCAGCCGTGAGCCGATCGACAAAGGGTTGATCGCCCTGAACGGTTTGAATCTCATATTCAATGCCGCCGCGCGCAAAAATACGCAATTGAATTTGCGCCATTTTACCCAAATCGGAATGTCCAGGGTGCCAAGCCGACGCAAGGCGCTTGTGCACATCCGAAAGATATCGGTCGCGCAAGGCGGCCTCCGATACCACAGCAGTCGCGCTGGACTCAGCAGCGGCAGATGCGGCGGTCTGAACCTGGGCGTGGGCCTGAAGCTCCAAAGCCTTCTTGGGCAGCCTGGAAGCTTGTCCGACCTCCCCCGACAGCTCGATTTTGGGTGCTAACGCCACCTGAGGCGCGGGACGGCTTTTTTTTGCCAGCAGATCATCGCGGCTTAGGGTGGCGTTGATCTCCCCGAAAATGTCTTTGACGCCCAACGGAGTTCCCGTCTGCGCAACCGCAGCAGGCTCCTCCTGACTGACCTTGGGCTCCAAAAGTACGGGCATCTCCAGCGAAACGGTGATCTCTTCGACGGCGATCGCGCGGATGACCGGTTTTTGAAAGTGCATGAAAGCGATGAGGGTAAAAAACAAAAGGGCGCAAAGCCCCAAGGAGAGCGCGCCGGAAAAGTAAAACCAGCCGGACTCCGGGGTGTTAACCATCGCTCACCAGTGAGATCTGGGTAAAACGGGCGGCTTTGACACTTTTGAGCACAAACATGATGTCGCGGTAGCTCAAGGCGCCGTCAGCACGGATTAAAACCTTATGGCTGCGCTCGGGAAACTGGTTTGCATAGAGTAGAAAGCTGTCGGCAAAAGATTCGAATTCGTACTGTTGTTTGCCGACCCAAACATTCCGTTCGGCATCCACACGGATCTCTATGGATGCGTTCTCACCCAACGGTGTCTGTTTGGAGCCTGTCGGAACAGTGATGGGCTCCTCAAAAAGCATGACCGGGGTGGTCAGCATTAAAATCGCCACCAAAACCAGCATCACGTCCACCAGCGGCGTGACGTTGAGCTCCGGCTTTTCGTCCCAGTTCATCATGACGCTTAACGCTACGCGCGAGCGGCGGCGATATCGATTTGGATTTTCAGGGCGTTGGCTACCTCATAGGCCTTGCGCTTCAAAACCAGATGGGCCCAATAGGCCGGAACAGCCACCACAATACCCATTGCCGTCACCACCAGCGCTTCGCTGATTGCGGGGGCAATGATAGAGAGGGTGACTCCCTCCTTAAAACCGGCAAAGGCCTGCAAAACGCCGACCACCGTACCGAACAGACCGACAAAGGGCGAGGTGGAGGCGATCGCCGACAAAGTCGTTAGGCCCGAAGTTGATTCTTTAACGGCCGAATCGTAACAGGCTTTCATCAGAGGCGGATTCAGCCCCTTTCGCGCACAGGGGTAAAGTGCCGATTGGGTATCCATCTGATCATCGCCGGAAAGCAACGATTGAGCTGAGTCGGTTTCCCGTTTGAGCCAGGCTTTAAGGAAGAAGTAACGATAGAGGAAGATCCACGCGATAGCCACCGCGTAGAAAAAAAGCCACACCGTCACCACAAGGGCGACGGTGCTGCCGGAGTCAAACCAACCGATAAAGGCGTTTGCCACGTTTTAGAGCAGGCTTCTAGCCGAAGCTTCGATGCGAGCCTCGACGGTGGAGAGCAGTGTGCGGGAATCCTGTGCGTCGCGCAGCAACTGCTTCGCCGCATCCAGAGACTTGCCCACTTCGCTCTCGTCGCTACCGCGAATCGCGACTGCGCCGTCTACCAGCACAATGACCTTATTGGCGGCAATTTGAGCATAGCCCCAGTCGATCGCGATGCTTTCGAGCTTTTCGTCGGACTTGACAATGTCAATAACGCCCGCCGAGAGCAGAGAAACCAGAGAAGCGTGCTCAGGAAGCACCCCGAACTCGCCCTCCGCGCCCGGCAGGGTGATGCTTTTAACATCCCCCGCAAAAACGCGGCCCATCGGCGTAATGACTTCAAGATTGAGCAGATTCATGAAGCCCCCTTACTCTTTGGCCTTGAGCTTCTCAGCCTTTTCCAGTACTTCCTCAATGCCGCCGACCATATAGAAGGCCGCTTCGGGCAGTTCATCGTGTTTACCGTCGAGCAGCTCTTTAAAAGCGCGGATGGTGTCCTGCAGGCCGACATATTTACCCGGAGAACCGGTAAACACTTCGGCTACGAAGAAAGGCTGGGAAAGCAGTCTTTCGATTTTGCGGGCGCGGTAAACGACCAGCTTGTCATCTTCGGACAGTTCGTCCATACCCAAAATGGCGATGATGTCCTGAAGGTCTTTGTATTTCTGCAAAGTCTTCTGAACGCTGCGAGCTACGCCGTAGTGCTCTTCGCCGATGATTTGCGGGTCAAGCAGACGGCTGGTGGAGCCGAGGGGATCAACCGCAGGATAGATACCCTTTTCCGCGATGCGGCGATCCAAAACGGTCGTTGCATCAAGGTGGCTAAACACCGAAGCCGGAGCCGGGTCGGTCAAGTCATCCGCAGGCACGTAAACAGCCTGAACGGAGGTGATCGAACCTTTTTTGGTGGAGGTGATCCGCTCTTGCAGAGCGCCCATCTCGCGGGCCAAGGTCGGCTGATAGCCCACCGCCGAAGGAATCCGGCCCAAAAGCGCGGACATTTCAGAACCCGCCTGAGCGTAACGGAAGATGTTGTCGATAAACATCAGCACGTCCAGACCCATTTCGTCACGGAAGTACTCAGCCATGGTCAAGCCGGTCAACGCGATGCGGCTTCGTGCACCCGGGGGCTCGTTCATCTGACCGTAGCACAGGGCTACTTTCTCAAGAACGTTGGACTCTTTCATCTCGTGGTACAGGTCGTTACCTTCGCGGGTACGCTCACCCACACCGGCGAATACGGAGTAGCCGCTGTATTTGTACGCAACGTTGTGGATCAATTCCATGATGATCACGGTTTTGCCCACGCCCGCGCCGCCGAACAGGCCCACTTTACCGCCTTTGGGGTACGGAGCAAGCAGGTCGATCACCTTAATGCCGGTTTCGAACATCTCGGTTTTGGTGCCCTGCTCTTCAAAGCTGGGGGGATCGCGGTGGATCGGCCACTTGGCGGTGGTCTTAACATCGCCCGCTTCGTCGATCGCCTTACCGGTTACGTCAAAGATGCGGCCCAGTACCCCTTCGCCAACGGGAACGGAGATTGCAGCGCCGGTTGCTACCGCTTTAGCGCCGCGGGTCAAACCGTTGGTGCCGTCCATGGCGATAGTGCGCACGCGCTTGTCGCCCATGTGCATCGCAACTTCACAGACGAGAATATGTTTCTCGGTGCCTCTTGTAAATTCAATTTCGATTGCTTCGTTGATCTGGGGCAGGTAGTCATCGAATGCGACGTCAACTACCGGACCGGTGATCTGAATCACTTCGCCAATTTTGCCAGCCATCAAAGTTCCTTTCTTATTTCATTGCTTCCGCGCCGGAGACGATTTCGGAAAGTTCCGTTGTAATCGCTTCCTGGCGGGCTTTGTTGTACTCAAGCGTCAAGCGGGATGCCAAGTCTTTTGCGTTTTTGGTCGCATTCTCCATCGCCTGCATCCGGGAGCTGTGCTCCGCGGCCAGCGAGTCGATCAGGGCATAGTAGAGGTTGAACTCCACATACTTTTCGACAAGCGAGTTGAGAATGGTTTCATCATCACCCGGCTCGAATTCGATCAGCGAACCCTCATTGAGCGGTTCGACACGGCTTAGATCAACCGGCAGAAGTACGATTTCGCGCAACTCCTGTGTGATCATGTTTTTGTAGCCGTTATAAACGAGCACAACCTGATCGGTCAGCCCCTTCATATAATCGGTCACCGACTTGGCGATATGTTCACGCGCCTGCTCGTAGGAGGGCGCGGAACTGAGGCCAACGGTCGCGTCATAAAGCTCAACGCGGTTGAACTTAAAAAATTCAACCCCTTTTTTACCAATGCCGCGAAGACGGACTTTTGTCTTGTTTTCGCGGTAATCTTCAAGCTTTTGACTGACCGCCTTGATGGTGCGGTAGTTAAAACCGCCGCACAAGCCCTTATCGGCCGTTACGAAGATCAGATCGGCTTTTTTCACATCCGCCGCATCGATCTGCGTAAAAAACCGGCTTTCGATTCCGCCGACGCGGAAGGCCTCGATCTGCCGGGCAATGGTGGAGAGCATCTCGTTAAGCTTCTGGGAATAGGCTCTTGACTGGGTTGCGATCTCCTCGGCGCGCTTCAGCTTTACCGTGGAGACCAGCTTCATGGCCCGGGTCGTCTTCTGCGTATTGTTTACGCTTTTGATACGACGTTTAATATCCTTCAGAGCTGCCATCTACTTAACCTTAGTTCGCGCTAAAGACACTCAGGAAGTCTTCCAGCGCCTTTCGCATTTCCGCCTCGAGATCTTTATCGATCTGCTTCTTGGAGCGGATGCCCTCAAGAATCTGCGGATACTTGGCTTCCATAAAGGGGTACAACTCAGCCTCAAAGCGGGTTACGGCGGAAGCCGGAACGCCGTCAAGGTAACCTTTGGAAGCGGCAAAAATCACAGCGCACTGCTTCTCAACCGACAGCGGGCTATAGGGGGGCTGTTTGAGAATTTCGACCATCTTCTGGCCGCGCTCAAGCTGCTTGCGGCTGACTTCGTCCAAGTCGGAAGCAAACTGGCTAAACGCCTGCAGTTCGCGGAACTGTGCAAGGTCGCCCTTAAGGGTGCCGGCAACCTGCTTCATCGCCTTAATCTGCGCAGCGCCGCCTACGCGGGATACGGAGATGCCCACGTTAATTGCCGGGCGAACGCCGGAGTTAAAGAGGTCGGTTTCCAAGAAGATCTGGCCGTCGGTAATCGAAATCACGTTGGTCGGAATATAGGCCGACACGTCGCCGGCTTGGGTTTCAACAATCGGCAACGCAGTCAAACTGCCTGCGCCGCGCTCGTCGCTCATCTTTGCTGCACGCTCGAGCAAGCGGGAGTGCAGATAAAACACGTCGCCGGGATAAGCTTCGCGGCCCGGGGGGCGGCGCAGCAGCAAGGACATTTCGCGGTAGGCCACGGCGTGTTTGGAAAGATCATCATAAATGATCAACGCATGGCGTGCGCTATCGCGGAAATATTCACCCATGGTGACACCGGTGTAGGGAGCCAGATACTGCATTGCGGCCGATTCGCTCGCGCCCGCAGAAACGACAATGGTGTAATCCATCGCGCCATGTTCTTCAAGGCGGCGAACCACTTGTGCTACGCTGCTTTGCTTCTGGCCGATCGCCACATAGATACAAACAACATCCTGACCCTTTTGGGAGATGATGGTGTCGATCGCAACTGTGGATTTACCGGTCTGGCGGTCACCGATGATCAGCTCGCGCTGACCGCGGCCGATCGGCACCAGTGCGTCAATCGCCTTGATGCCGGTCTGCATCGGCTCATGAACCGATTTACGGGCCATGATGCCGGGTGCTTTTTCTTCGACCAGGCGGCTCTGGCTGGACTCGATGGGGCCTTTGCCGTCGATGGGCTCACCCAAAGCGTTGACCACGCGGCCAATCATGCCGTCGCCCACGGGAACGGAAAGGAGCTTGCCCGTGCGCTTTACTTCGCTGCCTTCGGCAATGGAAGCGCCTTTGCCCAGCACCACCACGCCTACGCTGTCCTCTTCGAGGTTCAGCGCAAGGCCTCTGTCGCCGGTGGAGAACTCAACGATCTCCTCCGCCATTACATTTTTAAGGCCGTAAACCTTTGCGATACCGTCAGCGATCGAAACCACTTTGCCGACTTCCTGGATGTCCAGTTTCAGCTCATAGTTCTCGATGCGGTCACGGATAATCGTGCTAATCTCTTCAGTTTTGAGTGCCACAAATACTCCTTTCTAGTGATTAAAGTGCCTAAAGGCCTCTGAGGATATGGCCCAGAATCTGGGACCGGATCTGCGTTTTGGAAAAGTCCACTTCAAGACCCAGGTCGTCAACGGCGACCTTGATCCCTTCGTAGGGCTTTTCGGACTGGGCAAGCTCGATCTTGACGCCGAGGCGTTTCGAGAGCGTTGCGGAAAGTTCATCGATGCGTTTTTTATCCAGCGGCTTGCTCGCAAAAACGGTGCCGTTATAGCAACCCTTTTGAACCGCAATCACCGCGCGCAACTCCTCAGCCACGGCGGGCAGGGAGAGCAGGCGGCCCTTTTCGGCCAGCATCAAAATCAGATTGGAGAGCTTGACGGGTTTTTCACTCATGGCCGAAAGAATCAGTTCGCACTTATCCTTCGCATCCACAAGGGGAGATTTGACAATCTCAATAAATTTGCGGTTGGCATAGAGCAGGCTTGCCTCGTGAAGCAAGGCTGCCATTTTTTCCAGTTCACTGCCGCCTGCGGTTTTAATCAGAGCGGCGGCGTAGCGTTTTGCAACAATCTTGTCGTTCATAATCAGGCCACCCGTTTCATCATGTTGTCCATAATCAGCTCCTGATCGGAAAGCAGGTCCTCCGCCGCAAGAATATCACCCATTGTTTGCGTCACAACAGTGCGAACCATGCGGTTGCCGGAGACAGTCATGGACTCCTCTTTTTGCTTGTGCAGAAGCTTCAAATCCTCTTCGCCGCGCGCCAAAACGCGATCGGAAAGCATCGAGGCCTCCTGACGGGCTACGGAGATAATCTCTTCGGCTTTAATCTTGGCCTCTTCAAGCTGGCGCAGAGCGGTTTCGCGGGCCTGCCTGGCCTCCTTAACACGATCCTGCGCACGCTCAAAAGCGGCCGAGATTGCGCTGCTGCGCTGGCCAAAGAAGTTCTTCAGCGTGTTGGCGAAGAGATAGTAGACCAGTCCCGCAAAGATTGCGAAGTTCACAACCCGCTGAAGAAGGTCAATCTCGCCGCCTTCGGCAGCAAAGGCTGCTGTTGCGCCGAGTAGATAGAGGGCTAATGATTTCAATTTCACTCCGGCTCCTTTACTTGGCTACGACGAATTTGGCTTTGAGGCTCTCTTTAAAGAGAGGCGCTTTGCCGAGCAAGGCGTTTCTCAATGCCTCTTCGTCGCCCTGAAGCGTTTTTTCAAACTGCGCCATTTCGACGGCAATTTTTTCGCGCTCGGCGCTCAGACGGTTTTCGATCTGGGCTTTTGCGGCGTTGACAGCCTCATCCTTCAAGCGGTGGGCCTCCTGTTTGGCGCGGGCAAGCAACGCGGCGGCTTCATCGCGCAGACGACCGGCCTCTTCGTTATCCTCATCGGCGCTGCCCTGATCCTTTTGCAAGTGATCCTTGCGGGCGTCGAGGTGACGAAGCATGGGTTGGAAAAAAGTGATGTTGAGAAAAAGCAGCAGTAAGAAGAAGACGGCTGCGATTGTGCCCATCAACTCCAGGCTGAAATCGATCATGCTGGCTCCTGAGACAATTTGTGCGGAATCCTAGCACACAGAGGCTAAATCTTTCCCGCCCTCAGGCGGGTATCAAAGGGGGAGGAATGGTTACTTTTCAATCAGTTCAAGAAAGGCGTCGCAGCGCTCTTGTGAGTCAAAAGTAAGCACCAGTTGGTTTTTGTGGTGCTTAACCGCGATGCCGCGGGCCTTAAGGGTGACAACGAGATCCTCAAGGTTGACTGCGTCTTTAGAGGCGGAGGTTTTGACTGCGGGCTTTTCGACGCCCTCGGTCCGGTTATTCTGTTTGAGGCTTTGGAGTAGCGCTTCGGTTTCGCGGACGCTGAGTTTTTGATTGACGATGCTATCGACAATCTTTTTTTCCTCACCCTCCTCCATGCCCACCAGCACCTTGCCGTGTCCGTAGCTGATGCGGCTTTCGCGGAGCGCCTGCTTAGCGTAATCGCCCAATTGAAGCAGCCGGAGCATATTTGTCACATAGGCACGGCTTTTGCCCACCACATCGGAGAGCGCTTCATGGGTCAGATTGTGTTCCTCGATCAGCTCCTTAAAGGAGTGGGCCAGCTCGATGGGGTTGAGATCTTGGCGTTGGATGTTCTCAATCAGCGCCAACTCGCGCAGCTTGCCATAGGAGATGTCGGCCACGATCGCCTTGATCGTCTCCAGACCCGCCATTTTAGAGGCGCGCAGACGGCGTTCACCGGCAATCAGGACGAATTTGCCCTCTTTTTTGATGACGACGATCGGCTGCAGGAGCCCGTGCTGCTTGATGGAGTCGGAAAGTTCCTTGAGCGCTTCGGGTTCGAAGTGGGTTCGCGGCTGAAAAGGGTTGGCCTCGATTTCGGCGATTTCAAGCATCATGACCGCCTCGGTGTTGCCGCGGATGTCGGAGGCGTAGGCCTCTTCAACCTCTTCCAAAATGGCGCCGATGCCGCGCCCTAAAGTCAAACGTTTAGCGGCCAACCTGCGCTCCTGAAAGAATCGCGCCCGCCAAATGCTGGTAGGCGGTCGAACCGCTGGATTTTACGTCGTACAAAATAACCGGCTTGCCAAAGCTGGGAGACTCGGCCAGCTTGACATTGCGGGGGATATAGATAAACCCTTCATCCGCCTCTTCGGGCTCCGAAGAGGGAAAAAGCTTGGTTGAAAAGTGTTCTTTCAGATCGGCAAAAACCTGCTTGGAGAGGTTGTTGTTGCTGGTGAACATGGTGGGCAGGAAGCCGCGGATCTGCAAACCGGGGTTGATGGTCTTTTTAACCAGCTTGACGGTGTTGAGAAGCTGGGCCAGTCCTTCAAGGGCGAAATACTCGCACTGGATCGGGATAATCACCGAATCGGCGGCGCTGAGCGCGTTGATCGTAATCAAACCGAGCGCGGGCGGGGAGTCGAGAATGATGTAGTCGTATTCGTTTTTGATCGACTCGATCTTCTCTTTGAGTACCAGCTCTTTTTGCTTGTACTTTTTGTCGTAGAACTCTTTTTCCACGCCCACCAGACCGATATTAGAGGGGGCGAGATCCAGACCCGGAATTCCGGTTTTGAGGATCACTTCGCTCAGCTCTTTGATGCCGATCAGGACATGATAGATGTTGTAATCGTAATCGTTGCGGCGAAAACCGTAGTTGGTGGTCGCGTTGGCCTGCGGATCGGCATCGATCAGCAGCACCTTTTTTTCCGCAACCGCCAACGAAGCGGCGAGATTGACGGCGGTCGTGGTTTTTCCCACGCCCCCTTTTTGATTGGCTATCGCTATGATTTCACTCATCGCTCGCTAAACACCCTTTCTGACCCGATCAGGACTGAACCGTCCCGATCCAAAATAGCCTCTTTCAACGAGGCACGTTGTCCGTTAACATGGACAAAATAGTCACGACTTCGTTCAAATTCTACCCCAAAGCGGCTAAAGATTCTCCCCCAGCTTTCGCCCGCCTCAAGCCTCTTGAAATAAAGCTTCAGTAAAGCTTCCGCATCGATCGCAATCTCCACTTCGCCATACTCGGGCGCGGGGCTTTTCAGGTTGAGTCCGATGCCGCACAAAAGACGCCGCCCAAAGAGCTGCGTCATCACACCGCCAATCTTTTTCTGCCCCAGATACAGATCGTTGGGCCACTTCATCCACGCCCCGGAGCCCATCTGCCCAAGAGCCTCCCTTAAGAGAAATCCAAAATAGATTGAAGCCGACTGCAAGGGCAGATCGCCGGGCAGATCGCTCTGAGCCAGCGCGAAAGAAAAGGCCAAGTTGCCGGGTCTGCCCATCCAACGGTTGGCGCGGCTGCCGATGCCACCGGTTTGATCCAGCGTTGCCACCGCGATCGGCGGCGTCAGTTCGCCGTTTTTGAGCGCACCGCTTAGATAAAGCTGGGTCGAATCGACCCGATCAAGCCAGCGCGTCTCCACAGCTCAGCCTTTTACCGTTGAGATAATCGAGGGCAGAGACCGCCTTTTTGGAGGGCGCCTGCACGGAGCGGATACGAACCGAACCGCACCTGCAACCGACAACCACGCCGTTTTTTCCGGTTTCTAAAATTTTGCCGGGCGCAGCCGTGCCGCTTTCTTTCTCCAGCGCAAGCTCAAGAAGCTGCAGCCCCGATTCCAAATAAACCCCCGGCCAAGGCGTGTAGGCATTAAAGGCATTCACCACCGCACGGGCCGATCGGTCAAAGTCGATCAAGCCGTGCTGTTTTTTGACCTTGGCCACATAGCTCGCGTCGCAGCCGTGCTGAGGAAGCGGGCGGATTTGCCCAGCCCGGCTCAGCACCTTGATCATCAGCCCGGCGCCGCTTTGGGCAAGCGCGTCCGTAAGGCTGCCGGCATCGTGATTTTTGAGGGGAATTAAATTAAATCCGAGCATCTCGCCGGTATCAAGTCCGCGGGCCATTTTCATCACCGTCATCCCCGTGGCCGCATCGCCCTTTAGAAGCGCCGCCTGAACGGGCGCCGCGCCGCGGTAGAGCGGCAACAAAGAAGCGTGCAGGTTGTAGCACGGCGCGATGTTCAAAACCCGTTGCGAAAGAATCTGACCATAGGCGGCAACGATGATCGCATCGGGCTTGAGCGCCTCCAGTTCGTCGGCGATCTCCTCCAGCCTTTCAGGCTGCGCGAGGGCTATTTGGTGCTTGAGGGCAACCGTTTTTACCGGCGGGGGGGTCAACGTCTGTTTACGGCCGACCGGGCGATCGGGCTGCGTCACAACCAGCAAAAACCGGCATCCGCCGCTCAGCAGTCCCTCCAAAATCGTCGCCGCGTAGTCGGGCGTTCCCATAAAGACCAGTTTTAAGGGGCGCAAAAAAGCGTTCCTTTTTCGCAAGCGCCCGTCTGCAAAAAGGCGCGGGCGTGATTGAGATCAAACCCGCTGACCAGCAGCATTTTCTTACCGCGTTCCATGAGAAAATCGGCGGCCTTGAGCTTGGTGACGATACCGCCGGTGGCAAATTCGTCGTTGGGGCTCGCCCCTTCGCTTAAGACCTCTTTGGGCAGCCGGGTGACCTGTTTTTGTAGCGTCGCGTCCGCATGAATACGGGGGTTTTTGTCATAGTAGCCGTCGATATCGGAGAGGATAATCAACAAATCGGCGTCAAAGTAGAAAGCGACCTTGGCGGAGAGCTGATCGTTATCGCCGCGCAGAAGCTCGTCGATCACGACCGTATCATTCTCGTTGATAATGGGCAAGATTTTGTGGGTCAGCAGCGTGTTGACGGCAATTTTGGCGTTTTCGGAGTGGCTAAAGCTATTAAAATCGTCTTTGGTGAGCAAAATCTGCGCCACATGAATACCGAAGGGTTCAAAGAGTTTGGCGTAGCGTTTCATCAAAAGCGCCTGCCCGACCGCTGCGAGGGCTTGACGCTCGGGGGTTTTTTTGTTGCTTAAAGCCGGAACGACACTATGGCCCGCCGCCACCGCGCCGGAGGTTACCAGAAGCACTTCGTGATTTTTGTGGGCTTCGGCCAGAAAATCGACCAGCTGGCCCATCCGTTCGTCGGAAAGAACCCCCCGATCGCTCAGCGTTGAAGAACCGACCTTAACGACCAGCCGCATCGTGTTTAGCTCCCGCAATCAAAGTTTCGAGTTTAAAAGAGAGATTTTTCAGGTTAAAACCGGTGACCGAACTGATCGGCATCGCAAAGGCCGCCGCCTCTTTTTTGGGCGCTTCGGGCTCAAAGGCGGGCAAGGCGACATCGTTATAGGCAATGGTGCCGGTCGGCTTGATTTTGTGCGATTTCAAAAAGGCTTCGATGCGCACGGCCGCTTCGGCGGGATCGGCATCGACGCGGCTAAAGACAATCCCCCACTGGCGTCCGGCCAGCTCGGCGGAGTATTTCTCCAGCTCCTTGCGCAGTTCGTCGTATTGCTGATCCAGCGAACGGTAGCCGACGGCATCGAGCACAAAGAGCAGCACGCGGGTGCGTTCGATATGGCGCAAAAACTCCAGTCCCAAGCCCCGCCCTTCGCTCGCCCCGTCGATGATGCCGGGAATATCGGCCATCACAAAGCTGCGGTAATCATCCAGCTGCACCACGCCGAGACTGGGCGTCAGCGTCGTAAACTCATAGTCCGCCACCTGGGGTCTGGCGTGGCTGACACTGCTAATCAGGGTCGATTTGCCCACATTGGGAAACCCGACCAGCCCGACATCGGCGATCAGTTTCAGCTCCAAGCGCAGATGACGCTCTTCGCCGGGCAGGCCCGGTTGCGCATAGGTGGGGCGTTGATTGGTGGAGGATTTAAAGTGAATGTTCCCCAGACCGCCCTTGCCGCCTTTAAGCAGTGTCACCTGCTCGCCCGGCTCGGTTAAGTCCAGCAAAAGTTCGCCCGTTTCGCTATCGAACACCTGCGTGCCCGGCGGCACCTTAAGCACGAGCGGTTCCCCCGATTTTCCGGTCATGTTCCGAGAGCCGCCCGGTTGGCCGTTGGGGGCTTTGTAGTGGCGCTTACCGCGGTAATGCGAAAGGGTATCGGTGTTGTTGTCCACCTCAAAAATCAGGTCGCCGCCGCGGCCGCCGTCGCCGCCTTCGGGTCCGCCCTGAACGACAAACTTTTCCCGGCGGAAAGCCACGCAGCCTGCGCCGCCTTTACCGGATGCTACGGTTATCTCGACGCGATCGATAAACACCGGCAACCTTTATATGAGAGTCTAAAAAAAGAGGAACCCCGCCGAAGCGGGGAAGTAGAAGAAAATAAGTTTACTGAGCGGGAACGACGGAAACTTTTTTCCGGTCGCAATCTTTGTGGCCAAACTGGATCGTGCCGTCCACGAGTGCAAAGAGGGTGTGGTCTTTGCCCATGCCGACGTTATCGCCGGGGTGAACTTTAGTGCCGCGCTGGCGGATGATGATGTTGCCGGCGCGAACGAATTCGCCGCCGAATTTCTTAACGCCGAGGCGGCGGCCGATGGAGTCGCGGTTGTTCTGGGTACTACCCTGACCTTTTTTGTGTGCCATAGTCTGTTCTCCTTAACTTAGAGCGAAATGCCGGTAATGCGAACGCGCGTAAAGTCGCGGCGGAAACCGCGCTTAAGCTTGCTGTCCTTGCGGCGGCGCTTTTTGAAGATGATCACCTTGCGGTCACGGCCTTCGTTAATGACTTCGCCGGTGACTTTGGCGCCCTTAACGACGGGGGTGCCGACTTTGAGATCGCCCTCTTTGCTGATCAGGAGGACCTGATCGAACTCAACGGCGGCTTTGGGCTCTTTGCTCATCTTGTCGAAGCAGATAATGTCGCCCTCTGCAACCTTGTACTGGCGGCCATCGGCCTTGATAATTGCGTACATTGTAGTGCCTTTAAATGGTTCTAACCGGAAATTAAGAGCGGGATTTTAGCACCGCCATTCTGAAAAGCTCTTTAATCAATTTTTAAAACAGCTAAAAACGCCTCCTGCGGGATGGTGACCTTGCCGATCGCCTTCATCCGCTTTTTGCCCTCTTTTTGTTTTTCGAGCAGCTTGCGTTTGCGCGAAATATCGCCGCCGTAACACTTAGCCGTCACGTTTTTGCCCACCGATTTAACGGTTTCGCGGGCAATGACCTTGTTGCCGATACTGGCTTGAATGGCCACCTCAAAAAGCTGGCGGTCGATCAGCTCTTTCATCTTGGCGACCAGTTCGCGGCCCCGGCCCTCGGCCTTGGTGCGATCGACGATCAAACTGAGCGCATCCACCGGATCGCCTGCCACGCGGATATCGAGCTTTACCAGATTGCCCGGACGGTACTCGATCGGCTCATAATCGAAGCTGGCGTATCCCTTGGACATACTTTTAAGCTTGTCGTAAAAGTCCGAAATGACTTCGTTGAGGGGGATGGCATAGATCAACATGACCCGATCGGTGCCTAGATAATCCATCTTCTCCTGCACGCCGCGCTTATTGTTCAGAAGCGAAATCATATTGCCCACAAACTCATGGGGGACAATGACCGTTCCGCGCACATAGGGTTCGCGGATTTCGGCGATCAACTGCACTTCGGGCAGATCGGTCGGGTTGGAAACCAGCAGCATTTCACCCTTGGTCGTATCGACCTCGTAGGTGACGCTGGGCGCAGTGGCGATCAGCTCCAGATCAAACTCCCGCTCGAGCCGCTCCTTGATCACCTCCATATGCAGCAGCCCCAAAAAGCCCACACGGAAACCAAACCCCAGCGCCACGGAGGTTTCGGGCTGATAGGAGATGCTTGAATCGTTCATCTGCAGCTTTTCCAGCGCGTCGCGCAGCAGTTCAAACTGCTCGCTCTCCACCGGATAGAGCCCGGCAAACACATAGGGCCGCGCCTCCTGATAGCGGGCCACCGGCTCCTTGGAGGGGTGTTTGGCGTCGGTGACGGTATCGCCGACCCGCACGTCGGAAACGGTTTTGATCCCCAGCACCACCACGCCGATCTCGCCGCTTTTAATCTCGTTGGTTTCAATATTTTGAATGGGGTGCGGGTAGTAAAGCTGCTGAATTTCGTGGCTTTTGTTGGCCGCCATCACCAGAATTTTCTGCCCCTTTTTCAGGCTGCCGTCAAAAACCCGCACGAGCGCCAGCGCGCCTAAGTAGTTATCGAACCAGCTGTCGTAGATGAGTGCGCGGGAGGTGCCGTTTTCATCCCCCGTGGGCGCAGGCACTTTTTCTACGATCGTATCGAGCAGCTCGCGGATGCCGATGCCGGACTTGGCCGAAACGAGGTTCGCCTCGGAGCAGTCCACCCCGATAATCTCCTCGATCTCCTTTTTAACCCGGTCGGGATCGGAGCTGGGCAGATCGATCTTGTTAATGACCGGCAGAATTTCGACGTTGTTTTCCAGCGCCATATAGCAGTTGGCGATCGTCTGGGCCTGAACGCCCTGCGTGGCGTCCACCACCAGCAGCGCCCCTTCGCTTGAAATGAGCGATTTGCTCACCTCATGGGAGAAATCGACATGTCCGGGGGTGTCGATCAGGTTGAGAATATAGGTTTGCCCGTTTTTAACGTAGGTGAGCCGGACGCTTTGGGCCTTAATGGTAATGCCCCGCTCCCGCTCGATATCCATGCCGTCTAAGAGTTGCGCCTTCATCTGGCGCTGACTGACCGCCTGCGTTTCCTGAATGATGCGATCGGCCAAGGTTGACTTGCCGTGATCAATGTGGGCGATAATGGAAAAGTTGCGGATGTTTTTCATGGATTATTCGCCAAAGAGGCCGTTTACGCTTTCGTTGTTGACGATGCGGCGCATCACTTCGGCAAAGAGGGGCGCTACGGAAAGCACGGTCACCTTGCTGCTTTCGCGCTTCAAGGGAATGGTGTTGGTCACAACCAGTTCGTCCAGATCGCCGCCTTCGAGCCGATCGTAGGCCGGGCCGGAGAGGATCGGGTGGGAGCAGCAGGCCATCACGCTGGCCGCGCCCTTTTCTTTAAGCACCTTGGCCGCGCCCACCAGCGTTCCGGCGGTATCGACGATATCGTCAATCATAATGACGTCTTTGCCTTTGACGTCGCCGATAATGTTCATCACTTCGCTGACGTTGGCCTTCTCGCGGCGCTTGTCCACGATGACCATATCCAGATCGAGCAGCTTGGCAAAGCTGCGCGCGCGGGCTACGCCGCCCACGTCGGGCGAAGCGATAATGGGATTTTTGAGCTTTTTGGTGCGGATGTAATCGGCAAAGATAATTGAGCCGTAAAGGTTATCGACGGGGATGTCGAAAAAGCCCTGAATCTGCCCGGCGTGCAGATCGAGGGTGACCAGACGATCGATGCCCGCGGTTTCAAGCAGGTTGGCCACCAGCTTGGCGGTAATCGGCACGCGGGGCGCCGCTTTGCGATCCTGACGGGCGTAACCGAAATAGGGCACCACGGCGATAATACTCTTGGCGCTCGAGCGCTTGAGCGCGTCGGTCATAATCAAAAGCTCCATCAGGCTGTCGTTGGCGGGCGGACAGGTGGGCTGGACGATAAACACCTCCTGACCGCGCACGCTTTCGCTGATCTGGACGCCGATTTCGCCGTCGCTAAAGCGGCTTCGGGTCACTTGACCGAGCGGATAATCCATTTCATTGCAGATTTCAACGGCAAGCTGGGGATGCGCGGAACCGGAAAAGACTTTAAAACTTCTCATGGGGCGTCTCTTTGGGGGTAAAGTAAGTCGCGATTATACCGATCTAGCGCTTTGAGTCGGAGTGGATCGCCCTTTGCTTCGTAACACAAAAAAACAGTGGAGTGTCCATGGCAGAGATTGTATTGCGTGAAGATGCTTTTTTAGTTTCCGAAACCGATCTGAAGGGAATCATCACCTTCGCCAACGACGAGTTTATCAAAGTGGCCGGCTACACCAAAGAGGAACTGCTGGGCAAAAACCACAATATCGTCCGCCATCCCGATATGCCCAAGGCGGCCTTTGCCGATCTGTGGCAGACCATCAAGGCGGGAAAAACCTGGACCGGCTTTGTGAAAAACCGCGCCAAAAACGGTGATTTTTACTGGGTTTACGCCACCGTCGTCCCCACCAAGGGATGCGACGGCAGCCCGACCTATCTTTCCAGCCGCAAAAAGGCCAGCGCCGCCGAAATTGCCGAAGCCGAAGCGCTTTACCGCACCCTGAATTAAGAAAGAGGACACCCATGAATCCGACTCTCAAAATAGCCCTTATTTCCATTGCGGCGCTGGGCACCTTGGCGCTTTTGTTTCTGGTCAAAAACCCGCTGGTCGCTTCGGTGGGGGTGATGATTTTGTGGATCGCCGCCCTGGCCTTCTCCTCCGGCGGCTCGACGGCTTCGGGGGGTGCCTTTGAACCCCTTAAGCATCTAAGCGACGTCATCGAAGACAAGCGCAACCGGATGCCCGCCATCGGCCCCAACGCCGACGCCTTCACCCGCGCGGTTTACGAGGTGGCCGAACGTTATGTGCAAAAAAACCAAGAGCAGATGATGATTACCGGTCAGGTTGTGCTGCTTGCCGAACGGGTCAAGGACGGGCGCCTCGATTGCCGCCTCAAAAACCAAAGCAGCGACGCCACCCTCTCAACCCTGACCAACAGCGTCAACGCGATGATCGACACCCTCTCCAAGCACATTTCGGCGTTGCTTGAAAGCTTTGAAGCCTTTGGCCGGGGCGACTTCTCCAAGAGCGTCAAAACCGTCGGCGTCGATGCGGAGATGAAAAAGGTGCTCGAAGGGGTCAATGCGCTAGGCTCGGCCCTCTCGGCAATGAACCAGAAAAACCACGAAAGCGCCCGCGAGATCGAAGAGCGCGCGCAGGGGCTTTCGCAGGCGATCGGCAAACTGCGCAACGAGACCATCAGCGAAGTGGATGAGATTGTCGCAACCCTGACCGAAAAGATCAACGACGCCAGCCACAAAGAGAACGATCTGGCCGACAGACTCATTCAGCTCAGCCACGATGCCGATCAGGTCAAAGAGGTACTGCGCGTAATTGGCGACATTGCCGATCAGACCAATCTGCTGGCCCTTAATGCCGCGATCGAAGCGGCGCGGGCGGGGGAGCACGGCCGCGGCTTTGCGGTGGTGGCAGACGAGGTGCGCAAACTGGCCGAGCGCACCCAAAAGAGCCTGACCGAAACCAACGCCTCGATCGGCGTGGTGGTTCAGGCAATCGGCGACAGCTCCGACGCCATGACACTGAACGCCAAAGATATGGAAAGTCTGGTTGAAGAGGTCGAGGCGGTACGGGGAAAAATGCAAGAGGTTCTGACGACCCTCAATCAGCTGGCCGCCTAAAAAAGCCCGGGGCCGAGCGGCCCCGGAAACTCACTTCGCCTTCTCGATATACTCGCCCGTAAACGTATCGACTTTAATCGAATCACCCTCAAGCACATGGTAAGGCACCTGCACGGTTACGCCGGTTTCCAGCTTGGCCGGTTTGCGGCTGCCGGAGCTGGTGTCGCCCTTGAAGTTCGGGGGGGTGTCAATCACCTTGAGCACCACGGTTGCCGGGGGATCGACGTTGATCGGCTTGCCGTT
This sequence comes from Campylobacterales bacterium, assembly GCA_050251635.1. GTDB lineage: Bacteria > Campylobacterota > Campylobacteria > Campylobacterales > SZUA-545 > JBFWML01. The sequence goes on from JBFWML010000016.1 coordinate 17,892, forward strand.
GTGAAACAGCACGGTCACTTCGCTGTTTTCCACCAGCCAGTCGGCGGTATCGCCGATCTGCTTGGCGGTAAAGCCGATCTGTTCGTAGGTGGCGGTATCCATAAACTGATACAGCTCGCCGTCATTGTAAAGGTACTGCATCGTCGCCTCGGCCAGATCGGGCTTTTCGGCCTTGTCCCCGGCGTGGAAGGTTTTTTCGTTTACGCGGCCGTCGATCAGGGATTTGATCTTGGTGCGCACAAAGGCTGCGCCCTTGCCCGGCTTGACGTGCTGGTATTCGGTAATTTTGTAGGGAATCCCGTCGAGTTCGATTTTCAGACCTTTTTTCAGGTCACCCATGGAGATTGACATCGTTTTCCTTCTTTAAGGTTTAAATTTCCGCATAAGAAACACTCACCGCTTCGGGCAATGCCGACAGCGCCTCGAGCACGGTCTTGGAGACCTCGTTATCCACCAGAATAAGCGCCATCGCCTTGCCGGTATTGTCGCGGCCCAAACGGAAGTCGGCGATATTAATCCGGTGGTTGCCCAACAGAGTGCCGACCTTGCCGATCACGCCGGGAACGTCGTTGTTTTTAAACAAAATCATCTTACCCTTGGGGCTGACGTCCATATCAAAACCGTTAACGTCCACAATACGGGGGGACTCGCTGCCAAAGAGCGTTCCGCTGATATGCACGCTTTCGCTGTCGGTGCTGATACGCACAGTTACGAGGTTTTTATAGGGGCATTCGCCCTCCTCTTTTTTGGCGGCGATCTCAAGGCCGCGCTCCTTGGCGATAAAGGGGGCATTCACATAGTTCACCCGCTCTTCGACCGCCTCTTTGAGCGCGCCCACGGTGGCAAAGGTGCACAGGGAATCGAGATACTCCGCCACCTCGCCAAAGGCGGTCACCTTCACGCTGCCGGGCGCGCCCTTGACCACCTGCGCCGCCAAAAAGGCCATGCGCTGGGTCAGTTCGAAATAACCCGTTGCCCATTCGGGGGTACTGCCCTCTTTGATCGGCAGATTCAGGGCGTTGGGATAGGCGCTGCCGCGCAGAACTTCCAGCGCGTTTTCGGCCGCCTGAACGGCGATATTAACCTGACTCTCCTGCGTGTTGGCACCCAGGTGGGGCGTGACGGTTACGTTGGGTAGGTCCAGCAGCGGATGATCGGTGGCCGGTTCCTTGGCAAAAACGTCGATGCCCGCAAAACGGACCTTCCCGCTTTTGAGCCCCTCAACCAGCGCCGCCTCGTTGTACAGTCCGCCGCGGGCGACGTTGATCAAAATCACCCCATCCTTCATGCGCGCAATCTCTTTTGCGCCGATCATGTCGGTGGTCTCTTTGTTTTTGGGGGTGTGGATGGTGATGATGTCGCAGCCGAGAATCTCTTCGAAGTTGCGGGTGTAGGTCATGCCGAGGCTGGTGACCTTGCCGGGCTGGATATACGGGTCATAGGCCACAATCTCCATGCCGAAGCTTTGGGCGCGTACCGCCACGCGGCTGCCGATATTGCCAAAGCCGATCACGCCCAGCTTTTTACCGTACAGCTCGGTGCCATACCAGTTTTCGCGCTTCCAGACGCGCTTTTCTTTGAGCTCGTTGTGGGCGTAAACAAAGGCGCGCACGCTGGAAACGAGGTGACACATGGTCATTTCGACCGCGGCAATGGTGTTGGCGGTGGGAACGTTCATCACCACAATGCCCTGTTTGGAGCAGCCGTCGATGTCCACGTTATCGACGCCGACGCCGGCGCGGATGACATATTTGAGGTTTTTTGCCGCCGCTAAGAACTTGGCGTCCACGGGCGTGGAGCTGCGGGTAATGGCCAGATCGGCCTTGGCGACACGATCGAGCAGCTGATCTTTGGGGACGTCATAGGCGATATCGAGTTCAATCTCTTTGGAGGCTTTGAGAATCTCGATCCCTTTTTCATGAATGTGATCGCAGACAATCACTTTTTTCTTCATGGGTCGGCTTTCAGTAGGGTTTGGTTTCCCGAAGAACCACCAAAGAGGCGTCGAGATCATAGGTTGCCAGCTGCCCGATGAGGGCTTTGGCCTCGGCCTCTTCTTTGGTCTTCAGTCTGACATCGAAATGCTCCCGCTCGTCCAGAACATACGAAACGTTCCGGCTTTGCAGAAACTGTTCAAGACAACGGCGCTGGAAACGATCGGGGGCGTTTAAACGAAGAACGAGTACCACATTTTTGCGAAACTCGGGATCGACCAGATCCCAGCTGAGGATGCTTTCATCAGCCGGGAGACGGGCTGCCGTTTTTTGCTCCGCCAGTTTTTGCATCCACTCCCCCCGGCTTTTATCGCTGGGCGGGTTGGGTTCGTAACGGTGAAAACGCCCGGTGTCGATCACCAGACGCTCCGGATTCCAGGGCTCCTCGGCTTGATTAAAGACGGTTCGCCACGCAAAGACCAAGGAGAGCGTCAGCACCGCCGCCGCAAACAGTAGCAAGCCGGTTTTGATGCTCCCCACGGATAGGCCTTAGTCGTTTTTCAAGGAACCCTTCAGCGCATCGCCCAAGGTCATGCGATCGTCGCTGTTGATAGACTTGAGCACATCGCGCTCTTTTTGTTTTTCAAGGCGGCGCACAGAAAGACGGATGCGGCCCTTTTTAGGCTCCATCGCCACAATTGCCGCTTCGATCGCATCACCGGCTTTGATCTCTTCGGCCTTCAAAGGCGCGAGATCCTCAGCGCGGATCAGGGCGTCCACATCGTTTTCCAGATTGACAAAAACGCCAAAATCCTTCACGTCGCGGACAGTCCCGTGAACAATATCGCCCACGCCGTGGCTCTTGGCGTACTGCTCGATCGGGCTTTCGCTCAGCGACTTGCGGCTTAGGGACAGGCGGCCGTTTTCCTGATCGATCTTGATAATAGAAACCTCGATCTCATCGCCCGCTTTAAAGAGGTCTTTAGCGCTTTCATTGCGGTTCCAGCTGCAATCTTCGTTGTGCAGCAGACCTTCGACGCCGTCCACCTTAACAAAGGCGCCGAACTCTTTGAGCGAGGTGACGGTGCCCTTGAGGGTTTCGCCCACGCGGTGCTTTTGCGCGAAGCGTTCAAAGGGTTTGGGTTGGAGTTTTTTCAAGGAAACGCGCAGGCGCTGCTTGGGAACGTCCAGCTCGATCACCTCGACCTCGATCTCCTGACCCAGGGTCAGCACTTCGCTCGGGTGCTTAAGATCCTTGTCCCAGCTGATTTCGGAGATATGCAAGAACCCTTCGATGTCGTTGCCCAGATCGACAAAGGCACCGTAGTTTTCCATGTTGGCAACGGTGACCTTGATGGTGTCGCCCGCCTCAAGCTGCTCGGCAATCTCTTCCCAGGGATTAAACTGGGTTGCCTTAATGGAGAAGGAGATGCGGTTTTTCTCTTTGTCAAACTCGATCACCTTCACCGGAACCACGTCGCCCTCTTTGTAGAGGTTGGCGGGATTGACAGGACCCTTGTAGCTAATCTCGGTGTAGTGCACCAAGCCTTCCGCACCCATCGCCTCGACAAACATGCCGTAGCTCTTGATGCGCTTGACGGTGGCTTCCATCACATCGCCCGCATCGACAATCTTCTTGATGGCTTCGCGGCGCTGCTTGCGCTGGCCGTTGAGCCATGCGCGGCGGGAAAGCACCAGCGTGCCGGTCTTTTCGTCCATCTTTACCACGCGGGCGGTGACGCTCTTGCCCACGGGTTTCATCTCGGGCTTAAAGGCCGCCAGCGAAACGGGCATAAAGAACTCGATGCCGTCCGCTTCCACCAGATAGCCGCCCGCGTTTTTGCGGGTGACGATGCCGGTGATATCCAGCGGCTCCTCTTCGCTGCGGTTCTTGTTCGCTTCGATAAATTCGGCGACTTTTTGCTTTTTGATGGCTTTTTTGTGGGAGATGCGGGGCCGTTCGCCCGGCTTGCTCGAAAGCACCACGGGCAGGCTCTCGCCCACTTTAAACAGCAGGTTGCCCTGCTCGTCTTTAATCTCGGAAATGTCTAAGCGACCTTCCTGTTTCATGCCGACATCGACCATCACACCGTCATCGGTGATCTTGACAATGACACCCTGCAGCAGCTGCTCGCTGCCTGCGCCCTCGGATTTGAGCGACTCCTCTAGCAGTGTCGCAAAATCTTCGGTTTCATCGTCAATGTCGATGTTCTCCAGCGCCTCTTTATCCATTACCCAACCCTTTAAAACTGTTTGAGGCGGCCATTATATTGAACCCCCCCTTAGGGCAGATGCTTTAAAGAGACTCTACCGAGGCGATCACCTCGTCGATAATCCAGTCGGGCGTCGAGGCGCCGGCGGTGATGCCGCAGAGGGCTTTGCCCGTCAGCCAAAGGGGGTCGAGATCGTTTTTGTCCTCAACCAGATAGCTGTCCGGGCAGTTTTCCAGCGCAATGGCGTGCAGCTGCTTGGTGTTGGAGGAGTTTTTGCCGCCCACGATCAGCATGACATCCACCTCCCTTGAGAGCGCGCGGGTTGCCTCCTGATTGTCAAAGGTCGCGTTACAAATGGTATTGAAGATACGCACCTCCCTGGCGCGGCCCGTTAAAAAAGCCGCCAGCTCCCGGAAGGTTTCGACCTTTTTGGTGGTTTGGGAAACCAGCGCCACCCGCTCCGCCAGCCGGACTTTGGAAAGCTCCTCGACCGAAGAGACCACCTCGGCATCATCCTGGGCATAACTGCGCACGCCCTTAACCTCCGGATGATCGGCGTCGCCGAAGATAACGACCTGATACCCCTCCGCGCTCATGGCGGCGACAATCTCCTGCGGCTTGGTCACAAAGGGGCAGGTCGCGTCGATGATGTCGCCGGTGAGGTTTTGCAGCTTTTCGTATTTGTGCTTTTCGATGCCGTGGGTGCGGATAATCGCCCGCTTGCCCGGCTCCACCCCTTCGATCGAGTCGGAAACGTGAACCTGAAAGTCCCTCGCAAGCCGCTCGATCTCTTTGGGGTTGTGAATCAGCGGCCCCAGGGTCACGGCGTCGGGATTACGCTCGGCCAGGCGAATTGCCCGCTTGACGCCAAAGCAAAAACCGTAGTTTTCCGCCAGCTTAATCCGCAAGCTCAGACTCTTCGATCATCCCGCCCAGATCACGGAAAATCGTGACAAAATTGGGGAAGCTGGTGGCGATGCATTCGCTTTCGTTGATTGTCATCTCGCCCTCGGCGCTCAACGCGGCAACGGAGAAACTCATCGCAATGCGATGATCGCCGTAGCTGTCGATCGTCGCCCCCTTAAGCGGACGGCCCCCTTCGATCTCAAAACCGTCGGCCAGCTCCTTGGCGTTGACGCCGCAGCGGACCAGATTGGAGACAACGCTCTTAATCCGGTCACTCTCTTTAACCCGCAGCTCCCCGGCGCCGCGAACGACGCTTTTACCTTGGGCATTGGCCATCGCGATGGAGAGCGCCGGAAGTTCGTCGATCAGCCAGGAGATATTCTCATGCACCTCCACGCCGCGCAGTTCGCCGTGGGCAATCCGGATATCCCCTACCGGCTCAAAACGGTTCTCTTTTTCGACAAACTCCACCTTGGCCCCCATGCGCTCAAGCACGCGGTAGGCCTCAACGCGGGTGGGGTTTAGGGTGACGTTTTTGAGCACCACTTCGCTGCCCGGAACGATCGCGGCAGCCACCGCGAAGAAAAAGCCGCTGGACGGATCGGCGGGTACGCGGAAGTTAAGCGGCGCCAAGGGCGCCTTGAGCGGCTCAATGCGGACGCGGCCGTTTTCGTTGGCAATCTCCGCCCCCATGCCCGCAAGCATCCGCTCGGTGTGGTCGCGGCTCAGCTCCGGCTCGGAAAAGTAGCAGGTTCCGCCGGAAAAGAGCGCCGCGAGGATCAGCGCGCTCTTCACCTGTGCCGAGGCGATCGGGCTTTGGTAATCAAAGGGGCTGAGATTTTCGTTGCCCCGCACGGCGATCGGCGCGAAATTACCGCCGAAACGGCCGTCGATCTTCGCGCCGATTTTGGTGAGCGGATCGACCACGCGCTTCATGGGCCGGGCGTTGAGATACTTGTCGCCGCTGAGCACAAAAAATCCCTCCTGCGCCGAAAGCAGGCCGATATACAGCCGCATCGCCGTGCCCGCATTGCCGCAGTTGAGAATGTCGGAAGGTTCGTTGACCTTGCTCGGCGGGGTAATGACCAGTTTTTGATCAACCCACGAAACCTTCGCCCCCAGTTGCGCGGCGATGGAGAGCGAACAAAGCGTGTCTTCGGCCCTTAGAAAATTCTCCACCGTGGCGGGACTTTCGCTCAGCAGCGAAAACATCGCCACGCGGTGGGAGATGGACTTATCCGGCGCAACGGTGGTAACTTCGCCGCCAAAGGCGCTGCAGCGGCCTACGCGCAACTGTTTCATCGCAGCACCGCCCCGAAGCGGTTTTGCAGCGTTTCAAGCACGCTTTGCACAACCGCGGCAATCTCCTGATCGGTCAAGGTTTTTTCCTGCGGTTGCAACTGCAGGCGCACGGTTAGGCTCATCTTCTCTCCCAACTTTTCATCTTCGTAAATATCGATCGCCCGCAGGGCGCTCAGGTAGGGCAAATTCAGCGACATGACCGCCTGTTTGATCAGACCGAAACGGTGGGTTTTTTCAATCACCACCGTCAAGTCGCGGCTAAGCGGCTGCAGCTTGGAATAGGGTTTCGCCTCCGGTATGCGCTCCAGACACTGCGCCAGATCAAAGCGCGCCACAAAGGCGTCTTGCAGATCGTACAGGTGCGCCAGCGCCGGATGCAGCTTGCCCAGCTCGCCCGTTTTTTGACCGCCCTGATACACCTCGGCGCACTGCCCCGGCTGCAAATAGGCCTTGGGGTGACCCAGGGTTTTGAGCTCAAACTCCCCCATCACCGCGCTGACGCGGCGCGCGAAGGTAAAAAGATCCATCGCGGCGGGTTTGCCGTGGTTGGACAATGCGGCGCTTTCCCGATCGCCGGCATAAACAAAGGCGATCTCGCGGCCGTGGTTTCTGGCGTGGTCATACACGTCGCCCAGCTCAAAAAGCGCCGCAAAGGGGCGCGCTTTGGCGCGGTTTCTCGCCGCGGCTTCCAGCAGGTTCACAAGCAGCGTCGGCCGCAGGGTGTCCAGCTCGGCGGTAATGGGGTTGGCCACCTCCAAGGCCTTTTCCAGCGGCGTAAAGCCGAAGCGGACCGCCTTGGCCTTTTCGCAGAACAGAAAGTGCAGCGACTCGTGAAAACCCTGAGCCGCAGCCCGCGCGGCCAGCGTGCGTTCGGCCTTAAACTGCCGCCAGCCGATCGTCGCCGCCCGGCCTTCGGGCAGCGCCAGCGGTTTGGAATCGATATGATCGATGCCCAAAATCCGCACGATCTCCTCGGCCACATCGGCGCTGTTGACCAGATCGTGCCGCCAGGCGGGCACCATGAGGGCAAAACTGTTCTGATCGCCGCTGACGTGCATCTTGGCTCCCAGCCTTTTTAGCAGGGCCGCGATGCGGTTTTTGTCGATCGTTTGACCGATCAGGGCACAAAGCTCGTCGGTGTTGATGGCGATGGAGCGCGGCTGCGTCACGGGAGCAAACGCCAGCGCCTCGGAGAAAAAGAGACTGCGGCCGCAAAGGCCCAGCAAGTCATAAAAAAACCGCATCCCCCGGCCCAATTCCGGCTCGCTGCCCTTGCAGGCCTTGCCGTGCAGCTCGTCGCCGCCGAGCTTGTTCTCCCAGGCCGCCTTGGAGACCTCATCGGGCTCGACAAAAAACGCCTCCAGCACAATCAGCGGGCTTTCGTCGGTGGCGGCAAAGCTTTTGTCCATATCCAGCCCCGGACGCGAAAGCGGCTGCAGACCCGAAATGCGGTTGAAAGCGCCCTCTCTTTGCAGGCGGATTACGCCGCGCTCCTCCCCCTCCTTGCGAAACGCGCCGATGTCGTAGGCGCGAAAAAGCACGCCGGTGGTGTGGGTGGCGTAGGCTATCAGCGCATCGATCGACTGTTTGTAACCCATCTGAACCATCGCCAGCCGCGCGCGCACCGACAAGGGAAGTTTAAAGCCGTTGTTTTCGATTGCCTTAATCATCACCGACGCGGTCACATCGGCCTGGCTGACAAGCTGCAAAATCCGGCCGATGCCCTTGGCGTTTTGATCGTGCAGATCGGGCCGATCGGGGGTCATGGGAACCTCAAGCGCCGCCCCCAAATCCCGCGCAATGCCGTAAACCGAGAGGCAGTCGCCGCGGTTAGCGGTCAGCTCCAGCTCAAAAACCGTATCGGCCAAAACCGGATAGCTTTCCAGCTTCCAGCCCGCCGTCAGTTCGCCGATTGAGGCGTCCAGCTCCAAAATCCCCTCGCCCAAGTCCGGCAAACCCAGCTCTTTGGCCGAGCAGATCATGCCGCCGCTCTTAACCCCGCGCAGCTCAGCCTCTTTGATCTCAAGACCGCCGGGCAGCTTTGCGCCGGGCAGGGCCACCGGGACGAACTGGCCCGCGGCCACGTTCTTTGCGCCGCACACGATCTGGACAATTTTTTCGCCCACGTTCACTTGACAAACATTGAGCTTGTCGGCGTCGGGATGTTTCTCGCAGGCGATCACCTTACCCACGACAACCTGCGCATCAAAGCCGGTCTTTTCAAAGGAGGCGACCTCATGGCCGATGCTCACAAAGGTGTCGGCCAGCGCCTGATCGCTCAGGGCGTCGAGGGATACGAATTCCGAAAGCCAGGATCGGGTCAAAATCATGCGAACTGCTCCAACAAATCGATTTCTCCTTCATAAAGCGAACGCAGATCGCCCGTGCGGTATTTGAGTGTCGCCAGCCGTTCGACGCCCATGCCAAAGGCGTAGCCGCTGACGTTTTCGTAACCCACCGCCTTAAAGACGTTGGGGTCAACCATGCCGCAACCCAAGACCTCCAGCCAGCCGGTGTGTTTACACATGCGGCACCCCTTGCCGTGGCAGAAAATGCAGCCCACATCGACCTCCGCCGAAGGTTCGGTGAAGGGGAAGAAGCTAGGGCGGAAACGCACGGGAAAATCGCCGAAAAAGTGCTTTAAGAAATCTTCGAGAATATATTTGAGATTCGCAAAGGAAACCTTGCCTTTTTCGTCCACGACCAGCCCTTCGACCTGATGGAACATGGGCGTATGGGTCAGGTCGTAATCGCGGCGGAACACGGCGCCGGGGGCGATCATGCGCAAAGGCGGTTTTTGGTTCATCATCGTGCGGATTTGCACCGGCGAAGTGTGGGTGCGCAGCAGTTTGCCGTCGTTCATATAGAACGTATCCTGCATTTCGCGGGCGGGGTGGTGGGCAGGCAGGTTTAAAGCCTCGAAGTTGTGAAACTCGTCTTCGATCAAGGGGCCGGTTTTGAGTTCGAAGTTCATGCCGAGGAAGTATTCGACAATCTCCTCCATGGCGCGGTTGATCGGGTGAATGGAACCCTTAAGCCCGCTTGCGTCAAAGAGGGTGACGTCGATCGCCTCTTGCTCGATCGCCGCTTCGAGCGCCGCTTTTTCCAGCTGGGCCTTGCGGTGGGCGAGCGCGTTTTCGGCGGCGGCTTTTTCTTCGTTCAGCCGCGCGGCGACGTTTTGGCGCTCTTGGGGGGAAAGTGTTCTGAGATTTGCAAAACCCTCGGCAAAATAACCTTTTTTGCCCAGCAGTTCAATTCTGATCGCCTCCAACGCTTCGAGCGTAGGGGCCTGTTCTATCTTCGCCAATTCGATCAAAGCGGCATCCTTACGGCATTTTAGGCCGCCATTTTACCCCCGGCGGGCTTTATACTGGCACTGTTATAATCGCGCCAATCTGCCCAAGGAGCCGCCATGAGCGTTTTTATGAAAATCGTCAATCACGAAATCCCCGCCAACCGCGTTTATGAGGACGAGCACACCCTCGCCTTCCACGACATCGACCCCCAAGCGCCCGTGCATGTGCTGGTAATCCCCAAAAAAGAGATTAAAGATTTTCAGTCGCTCGATACCCAGACCATGAGCCACCTGCTCCACGCCGCGCAGCAGGTTGCCCTCAAGATGGGGCTGGATAAAAGCGGCTATCGCGTCATTGTCAATAACGGTGCCGATGCGGGACAGGAGGTCCCCCATGTGCATTTGCATATTCTGGGGGGTGCGAAACTGGGACATATTCACCACCAGGATCGCACCCATAGCGCCACCTAAAAAAGGCAGGGGGCGTTACTGCAGCGCAAAAACCCCCACAGCCAGCTCCCCGGACGTTTCCGTGCCTTTCTCAAGCCAGAAATCCCCGCCGGCCGCTTCTACGCCGGCTCCAATATAATAACCATCCACATAACCCGTTGCGCCGGAGGTTGCGCTATTGGTGAAATAGGGTGAACCGGGTGAACCGCCGCCCGAGAAGTTCACGTTCCAGCTGCTGCCCCCCGTGGTGGAGAACTGCATATTTCCGCTTGTCGCCCCGGTTGCGAAGTCAACCAGCATGCTCATCTGGCTTGAGGCGGTAATAATCTCACCGCGGTCTTGAAGCCCGCCCGGCCCATAGGCCATCACCCCGCCGGCCACCTTCCCGCTAAAGTTTCTCGTTCCGCTCGGAGGTAGGTTTTCCGCAAGACTGTACCCCGACGCAGGATGCGCCCAATATTCCACATAATTCAGCACCGACGGCAGCTCGAGCCCCTCATACATCTCGCCCGTTTCAAATTCGGACAGGTCGATAGAAAGCGTCACTTTGCCCCATTCGATATACGCGTTGGGCTGCGTAAAACGAGTGACCGACCCAAGACCCGCCCAATCTTGCGTGAAATAGCTCGCATCTTCATAGAACCAACCCCCGTAGATTGTCCAGGATTGTTTGCTCAGCGGGGCAATTTCTCGCACAATATCGCCCAGGGAAAGCAGCTGTGGGGCGCCTTGCTCTCCGTCACCCTCCGTCTCGCCCGGTTGCATCTGACCGTTTGATGAAGATTCGCCCCCCGCCGAGGCACTCAGTTTTTGCAGCTCTGCCGCCGTATAAGCCCTAGGCGGCGTGGGTATCTGGCCCGGCATAATCTGGGTCAACTGCCCGGCGGCAACATTCACCGGGCTGCCTAGATCGCGGGAACCGACAATAATCCGGCCATCGGTGCAGGCCACCGTGTCGCCGTCCGCGCCAATCACGCCTAAAAAATGGGTACCCCGGATGCCGATGGTCGCCGTGCGGCTTGTCAGCTCGAAGTTTTGCGGCGCGGCTTTGGAAATCTGCCCCGTCATGACCTTGAAAGCCCCCTTCACCGCCGAGAATTTTGCCTTGGGCTGCGCGCCTGCGTAGTCGAACTCCTCCACAGCAAACTCGCTGCCGTTACCCAGCGTCACAACGGTGTCGTCTTGAAACACCAGCTGCGCCCGCGCCGATGCGGCGGTTCGGATACGATCACCCCTTAGAAGCTGCGCGCCAATCTCGGCCTTGATTGTCTTGCCCGCACGATCGATCTGCACCTGCCCGCTAAGACCCGCAATCTCTCCCACCGCGGCCAGCAACGAAAGCGCCAGCCCTAAGATAAGCGTCAAAACCCGCATGATCACTCCTTTATCCGCTTAATGGCGCCGTCGCCAAAAAAGTGGTTGTAGCTTAGGGTAAAGACCCGCCGCTCGTAGTCGAAAAAGTCGTTGTTGGAATCGCCCTTGCCATAACCGGCGCCCAAAGAGAGGTAGCTGGTTTTTTCCAGCGGCATATTGACCGACGCCGTCAAGTCCAGACTGATGTCCGAGCGCTTTTTATCCTCAAAGCTCTCTTTGGCTTCCCCGCGGTGCTTGAGTGATGCGCCCAGCAGCGCCGACCAACCGCGCTCCAAGCCGACTATCCGCTGCGCGCCCAGCGAAAGGGTGGTGATGTCGGAAAAATCCTTCTTGGCATAATCCTCCTGCTGCAAGTAGCCGCTATAAATCCACATGCCACCCGAATCGTCCGACCGGCGCAAGTCACCCTTAAGATACAGCAGTCTGGAATCCCGCGGCGGGTTTAATAAAGAGAGCCGATCGGTTAACCTGAAATCCAGCGCCATTGTATCGGTGCGCGAAAGGGGCTTTTCATACTGGGCGCCCAGACTGAGATCCCGGAAATAAGAAGACCCGCCATATTTGAGCATACCAAAACCCAACGGTACGAACAGCGAATAATCCCGCCCCCGGTACAACCAGCCCGTTTCCACGGAGGGGAAGGTTAAATCCTGTCCGCTGCCGCCCAGCAGACGGGGGTTTTCACTGGTCCACTCGCTGCCCGAAAGCTCAAAAAACTGCTGGTTATACAGATTGACCCGCGTCTGCCAAAAACGGTCTTTTTCAGGCAGGTTATAAATATGCGTAAAGGCCAACTGCTCGAAATGCGCGCGTCCCGAAAGGGCGGCATTGGTCAGGCCACCCAGGCGATTGTCGCTGTCGTAGCGGATATTGGTGTCATCCAGCAAGCCCGCAGACACAAAAAGACTCACATTGTGTTTTTGCTTGGCCTGACTGATGGCCGCCAGATACTGCAACACCGATTGACGCAACTCCTGAGGCATAGGCTGGGCCAAAACGGCCGCAAACTCCCCCTCGGCTTGATCGTATAGCCCGGCGGCATAATAGGCGCGACCCAGCTCAAAACGGGCGACCGCATTGCCGGGGCGGAGCATCAACACCCGCTCATAGGCTGCGATCGCTTCGTTGTAGCGGCGGGTTTCCAGGGCGCTGCGGGCCAAAAAGAGGTTAATCTCCGCATTACCCATATCCGATCGAAACAGCGAGAGAAAGGCGTCATAGGCCTGCTCATAACGCTTGTCGTCATAGAGGCGTTTCGCTCCGTCAAACCCCGCCGCCCATAAAGGCAGGGCGACCAAAAACGGTAGAAGAAGTTTTTTCATCCTCACCCCTTAAAAGCGGTAGGCCGCCCTGAGCAAAAGGGTCATCCCCTCCGCATCGCCGCCGCCAATCAGCAGCCGCGCATCGCCGTCAACACTCTCCTGAACTTTAGCGCGAAATACGCCCTCAAGATGCGTGGCCGAATAATCGGCCCCATTGTCGTCTTTGCCGTTTTGGTAAACCAGATTGCCCATCACGTTAGCGTTGACAAAAGTCTCAGAAAGATCACCCAACGCATAACGACCGCCCACCCGTACAACCTGACCTTTATGCAGTCCCGCAATGGAGGCTTCATAGCCCGATGCGTAGGCCGGGGTGGGACCCCAAGGCTCTACGATACCGCCATCGCCGGAAACCGCATTGAGCGCCGCCTCGATCGTTAAGGGTTCGCTAATTTCCATCTGAAACATCGCGCCGATAATTGAGTGGGAGTATGCGTCGGCATCTTCGGTTCCGGTCACATTGATCAGCTGGGCCGAAGCCGTGGCGCGGTGCGCGCCCACAGGCAGGGCTTTGGAGCCGTCCAGATAGATTGCGCTGAGTCCGCCTTTGCCCGTGGTTGTTTTAACGGCGGGCATCAAATAAAGCCACCCCTGCCCTTTGAGTTCCGCTTCGTCGTTTTGGTAGAGCGCGGCACCGGTTAAAACCCCCATATTATCCACATTGGAATTGCCGCCCGCCTGTGTGCCAAAAAGCGTATCGCTCATGCTGGCAAAACTGCCTTTATCGCTGCCGTTTGAACCCAAAGATCCGCTTGAGGGGCCGCTAAAGGCGTTCACATAACCCACCGAGAAACGGAAGTTGGGCGCCTTGTCATCAAAGGTCGCCACCACTGCCTCGACGGCATTGGGCGCCATTCGAAACCCCTGACTGCTGGAAACCAGCGGCGAATCGAACAAAAAGCGGCCCGCCATCAAGTCGTAGCCGGGCTTTTGGTGGTGCGCGTAAAAACGGTTCAGGGAGAAAAACAGCCCCGATCGGCCGCCCGTGGTGGACTCAAGGCCCAGCAAAGGCGCGCCGCCGTAGGCCCCGGTGTCGCTATCTTTTGTCTCGAACAAAGGCAAGGCCACGCTTCCGCCCACGCCGAAAGTGAGGGTTTCGTTATAGGCACGGGTATAAACACCGTCCAAACCTACACCCGCCGCCATCCGTGAAGGCTCGGAAGAGAGACCCGCCATGCCGACCGCCGCAGCTTCAATCCGGCCTTCGCCAACCTGTACGGCCGCCTGTGCCGTTGTAACCCCCGCCAGAAGTGCCACTCCCAGCCAAACCGATTTTCGAACCATAAACGCTCCTTGAGCAGTTGTGATTCGAAACAGTAATACGAAGCAACTAAAAAAGAAGGTTAGCTAATCAACCCGGGCAGGCATCTCCACCCATTGCATCCGCCGCCAGCCCTAGGCTACCGGTTTCGCCGGAGACGATGCTTTCGCGATCGGCTATGCAAACGCCGTTGTGGATAATCGTATAAAACACTTTCGCCACACCGCGCACGGTGTTGACGGTGGTGCAGTAGCTTTCAAGGCTCGAAAGCACCCAACGCCGCGCGTCAAGATCGCTGCCGTCGGAGTCAAAGCGGTAGGTTAAGTGGATGTCGGTAAAGCGGTAGGGGGCTTGATCGGTGCGTTCCAGATCGCCGGTGACTTCGAGGTTTTTGACCGCCCTGCCCTGCTTTTCGGGCAGCATCACAATATCGGTGCCGGAGCAGCTAATCAGGCCGATGGCGAAGTATTCCAGCGGGCTGATATGCTCTTTGGGCTTGAGGTCAAACTTGACGCCCCGGCTGGTGGTTGCCTCAAAATGGATACCCGATTGTTGGGTGATTTTTACCTGCATGAACTCTGCTCCTTGAGCCATTTTTTGCAGCATTCGATCTGCTTTTGCACCGAGCTGGCCGCCGTGCCGCCTTCGCTGGCGCGGGCATTCATGGAGGCTTCCAGTTTTAAATGCCCCATCACCCCTTCGTCGATGCGATCGTCGATGGTTTTCAGATCGGCGTAGGCCAGTTCGCTCACATCCACGCCTTTGCTTTCCGCCAAGGCCACCGCGCGGCCCGTGATATGGTGCGCCTCGCGGAAAGGTACGCCTTTTTTGGCTAGGTAATCCGCCAGATCGGTCGCGGTCAAATGCCCTTTTCGGCAGGCGATCAGCATTTTGTCGTTGTTGACGCGCATCGTCGAAAGCATCGCCTCCAAAATCACCAGCGAATCGCGCAGGGTTTTAACGGTGTCGAAAACGCCCTCTTTATCTTCCTGCGTGTCTTTGTTGTAGGCCAGCGGCAAGCCCTTCATCACGGTCAAAAGCCCCACCAGATTGCCGTAAACGCGCCCTGTTTTGCCCCGGATCAGCTCGGCGACATCGGGGTTTTTCTTCTGGGGCATAATCGAGCTGCCCGTCGAGTATTGATCGGAAATGGTCACAAAACCGAACTCCTGACTCGACCAGATGATCAGCTCTTCGCACAACCGGCTCATATGCATAATGCACGCCGCACTGTTAAAGAGCAGCTCCAGCGCAAAGTCCCGATCGCTGACCGTATCCATGCAGTTAAGCGTCACGCCGTCAAAACCCAGCGTTTCGGCCACCAGACGGCGATCGACCGGATGCGGCGTGCCCGCCAGCGCCGCGCAGCCAAGGGGGCTTAGGTTGTTGCGCTCAAAACTGTCGCCAAAGCGCGAAAAATCCCGGCGGAACATCGCCGCGTAGGCCAGCAGATGATAGGCAAAACTGACCGGCTGGGCGTGTTGCAGGTGGGTCATGCCGGGCATCAGCGTGTTTTTGTGCGCTTCGGCCATATGGGTGAGGGTTTCCACCAGCCGCATTAAAAGCCGCTGCATCTCGCGGTTTTGCCGCAGGCTCCAAAGCCGGAAATCCAGCGCAACCTGATCGTTGCGGCTTCGCGCCGTGTGCAGCCGTTTACCCGCGTCGCCGATAATCTCCGAAAGCCGCTTTTCCACGGCCATATGAATGTCTTCGTCGGCAATGACAAATTTAAACTCGCCGCTTTCGATTTCATTCTTGACCTGCTCCAATCCCTCCACGATCCGCTCGGCATCGGCGTGGCTTAAAATCCCCTGTTTGGCCAGCATCGTCGCGTGGGCCATCGACCCTTCGATATCCTCACGGTAGAGTTCGCGGTCAAACATGACCGACGCGTTAAACGCCTCTAAAAGTTCGCTGGAGGCCTCCTGAAAACGGCCGCCCCACATTTTTTCCGTATTGCCCTGCATCATCGTGCCATCTCCACCGCGCGGGTTTCACGAATCACGTTCACTTTAATTTCCCCCGGATATTGCACTTTTTGTTCGATCTCTTTGGCGATCTCTTTGCTCATCAGCACCATTTCGCGGTCGTCCACTTCGCTGGCATTCACCAGCACGCGCAGTTCGCGCCCCGCGCTGATGGCGTAGGCCTGCAACACGCCCCGTTTGGCGGTGGCGATGTTTTCGATCTCCTGAACCCGCTTAAGGAAGCTTTCGAGCACCTCGCGGCGTGCGCCCGGACGCGCGGCGGAGAGCGCGTCGGCGGTGCAGACGGCGGCGGATTCGATACTGGTGGGTTCCTCGTGGCCGTGGTGGGCGTAGATGGCGTTGATAACCACATCGCTCTCTTTGTAGCGGCGGCAAATCTCCGCGCCCAGATCGACGTGGCTGCCGTCGTGCTCCTGGGTCAGCGCCTTGCCGATATCGTGCAAAATCCCCGCACGCCTAGCCAGCTTGCCGTTGCCATCGAGCTCCGAGGCGATAATCCCCGCCAGATGCGCCACTTCAAGGCTGTGGGCCAGCGCGTTTTGGCCGTAGCTGGCGCGGTATTTGAGGCGGCCTATCAACTTAAGCAGTTCGGGGTGCATATCGCCTACGCCTAGGTCAATGACAATGTTTTGCCCCTCTTCTAAGAGGCTCTCCTCAAACTGCGCTTTGACGTTGGCGTGAATCTCCTCGATCCGGCTGGGTTGGATGCGGCCGTCTTCCAGCAGCAGCTCGATCGTGCGCGTGGCGATGGCGCGGCGGTAGAGGTTAAAGCTGCTAATGACAATCGCGCCGGGGGTATCGTCGATGATAATATCCACGCCCAGCAGGTTTTCGAGGGTTTTGATATTGCGCCCCTCTTTGCCGATAATGCGGCCTTTGTACTCTTCGTTGTTGATATGCACGGTGTTGATCAGCCGCTCGGAGGCAAACTCGCCCGCATAACGGGTGGTCGCCTGGGCAATGATATAGTTGGCCTTGCGGCGCGCTTCGTTTTTGGCTTCGGTTTCGGCCTTGCGGATAATATTGGCCGACTCCAGCCGCGCGCTCTCTTCGACCTGATGCAGCAGCATCTGCTTGGCTTCGTCGGACGTCATGCCTGCGGCGCGCTCGATCGCCCGTTCGGCCTCGACAAAACGCTGGCGGTACTGAATCTGTTGCTGCTCGTTTTCCTTCTGCAGCCGCTGAACCTCTTTTCGGATGCGGGCAATCTGGCGGCGATCCTCTTCGAGCATCTCCTCTTTTTGAAACAGTTGCTGGCTGCGCTGGTTTTGATCGCGCTTGGCCTCCTGAAACTCATCTTCGAGCTGTCTTTTCAGCTCCAGCTCGCGGCTTTGAATCTGGACTTTGGCGTTTTCGAGCAGCAGTTGCGCTTCGTGTTCGATGGCTTTGGCTTTGGCTTTGGCCTGCTCGACGTAGATGGCGTATTTCGCCATGTCGATCTTGCGGGTCACATACCAAGCGATACTAGCGGTGGCAGCTCCTGTGGCGATTATTTCGGTTATCATGAAGGGTTCCTCTGGATTGAATAATCCCTTGGTCGCTGACTAAGAAATCCCCCCGCAGATCCCACTCGTCGCTGACCGTGCGATCGGTTAAGAGGGGAAAGGGTTGAACAAAAATCACAATGGGTTTATTTTGAAGCGTGGGGTAAAAGCGATCATACATACCTTTGCCAAATCCGATCCGTTTAAAAGCGGCGTCGATAGCAACGGCGGGAACAATCATCACATCCACCTTTTTTATCTCTTGCCCGCTTGCACAGGGGGCCAGGATTCCCAGTCTTTGACGTGTTAAGGGTAGCCGGTATCGTACCATTGTGAAACTAATATCCCCCATAAAAGGAACATAAAGGTTGCAGCGTCTGCGCCATGCGGGAAAAAGCGGCCGGATGTCGGCTTCAAAGCCCAAGGGGACATAGGCCAGCACGCTTTTGGGCGCGAGTCTTTTGATAAGGCTTTCTAAGTGGCGGCGCACCTTGGCGTTGCGTCCGGCGCGGCCCCAAAGCGCACGCTTTCTCAGCTGAGCTAAAGCGGCGCTTCTAACGCTTTTTTTATCCATCCCCATAAGCCCCCGGCGGGTAAAATCATCCCTCTTTTTAAGGAGCTGCAATGATAACAGTTAAATGGATCGCCGCGCTTATGCTGGCAGGGCTTCTTGCCGGATGTTCCGGCCAAAGCGCCCCCGGCGGCGAAAAGGCGGCCGGTTTTGAACTCAAAGAACTCGAAGGCGCCGTTTACGAAGTGGAGGTCAAAGCCTCCGAAGGACGCTACAACGATCTGCTGCTTAAGGGCCGCGAAGGCAAACCGGTTCTTTTTAGCTTTTTCTCCACCCAGTGCCCCGAATGTATCGTCAAAATTCCCCACCTGATCGATCTGCAAAACCGATACGGCGAGAAGATCAACCTGATTGGCGTGCTGGTCGAAAACAAAAACAAAGACGAAATCGCCGATTTTGCCGCCTTTCACGGCATCAACTACCCCGTCGTGCTGGGCGCAGGCGCCTTCAAGCTGGCCGACGCGGTGGGCGGCGTGCGGCTGATTCCGGCTTTACACCTCTATGACGGCGGCGGCAAGTACGCCATGCACTTCGTCGGCCCCGTGCCGCAGGCAATGATCGAAACCCGCATCAATCAGCTTCTGGGCGAAACGCCGGCCCCATGATCAACCTCTTTAAACAGGGTCTTTCCAAAACCGCCCAGTCAATTAAAGGGCTTATTCCCAAAAGCGATCATGTTCCGGTTAGCGAACTCGAAGAGGCGCTGCTGGCCTCGGATATGGCCTACGAAGAGGTCGAAGCGCTCCTTGAACGCTTGGTGCAGCCCGTCACCCGCCCCCGGCTGGAGTACGGCCTTTTGGAGCTGCTGCCCGCCTTCGACAAAACCGAAATCACCCCAAAACCCTTTGTGGAGCTGATTATCGGCGTGAACGGCGCGGGCAAAACGACCACCATCGCCAAACTGGCTAAACGCTACAAAGACGAAGGCCATCATGTGCTGCTGGGCGCGGCGGACACCTTCCGCGCGGCGGCGATCGAACAGCTTAAAATCTGGGCCGACCGGCTTGATGTGGCGATTGTCAGCACCCAGCAGGGCCACGACCCCTCCGGCGTGGCCTACGACGCGGTGGCCGCAGGGGTTGCGCGCAAATGCGATCGCATCCTGATCGATACTGCCGGGCGCTTGCATACGCAAAAAAATCTGGGCGAAGAGCTGAAAAAGATCGTCCGCGTCTGCGACAAAGCCTGCGCGGGCGCGCCGCACCGCAAGCTGCTCGTACTCGACGGCACGCAGGGGCGATCGGCCATTAATCAGGCGCGGGAGTTTCACAATATGGTCGGCATCGACGGCTTGATCATCACCAAACTCGACGGCACGGCCAAGGGCGGCAGCCTCTATTCGATCAGCCGCCAACTGGGGATTCCGGTGCTCTATGTAGGCGTGGGCGAAAAGGCCGATGACCTCATCGAGTTCGACGCCAAGGCCTTTACCGCCAGTTTTATCGATCCGTTTTATGGCCAAAGCTAAAATCTTCTACGAATGCCAGCACTGCGGCATGACCAGCCCGCGCTGGATGGGCAAGTGTACGGGCTGCGGCGCGTGGGACAGTATGATCGAGGTTAAAGAAGCGCCCGAAGCCAAAAACGTGCGCGGCGTGGTGGCCAACGCCAAAACCCGCGAAACTTCCGGCGCAATTCCTATCGATCAGGTCGAAGAGGACCATTTTCTGCGTTACACCACCAACGAAACCGAACTCGATCGCGTACTCGGCGGCGGTCTGGTGGCGGGAAGCCTGGTGCTTGTGGGCGGCAGTCCCGGCGTGGGAAAATCGACGCTGCTTTTGAAAATCGCCGCCAATCTGGCCGAAAGCGGCAAACGGGTTTTGTACGTCAGCGCCGAGGAGAGCGCGGGACAGATTCGGCTTCGGGCCGAACGGATCGGGGCCTTAAAATCCAACCTGATGCTGCTCAATGAAATTAACCTTGAAACCATCAAAGAAGAACTGGCGGGCAATTACGACGCGGCGGTGATCGACTCGATCCAAACACTCTATTCCGGCGAACTTTCCGCCGCGCCGGGCAGCGTGTCGCAGGTGCGCGAGATTACCTTTGAACTGATGCGGATCGCCAAAGAACGCGCGGTGGCGATGTTTATTATCGGCCATATCACCAAAGAGGGCTCCATCGCGGGGCCGCGGGTGCTCGAACACATGGTCGATACGGTTTTGTATTTTGAGGGCGACGCCTCGGACGAACTGCGGGTGCTGCGCGCCTTTAAAAACCGTTTCGGATCGACGAGCGAAGTGGGAATTTTCGAAATGACCCGCGAAGGGCTTAAAAGCGCGGGTAACGTGGGGGGCCGCTTTTTCACCCGCCGCGAAAACAAATCCGGCTCGGCGGCCACGGTCGTCATGGAGGGCACGCGCCCGCTGGTGCTGGAAGTGCAGGCATTGGTCAGCGAAGCCTACGGCAACCCGCGCCGAAGCTGCACGGGCTTTGATTCGGGCCGTTTAACGATGCTGCTCGCACTTCTGGAAAAAAAGCTTGAACTCCCCTTTAACCGCTACGACGTGTTTATCAACCTGGCCGGCGGCATCCGCGTCAACGAAACCGCCGCCGATCTGGCGGTGATCGCCGCAATTTTGAGCAGTTTTCGCAACCGCCCGATCGGCGAAAAAACCCTCTTTATCGGCGAGGTCAGCCTGATCGGCGATATCCGCGAAGTCTCATCGCTTGACGCACGCCTGAGCGAAGCGGCCAGTCAGGGGTTTGACAAAGCCGTTGTGCCCCGCAAACCGCTCTCGGCTCCCGCCAGCGTTAAGTGTTACGTAGCCGAGGAGGTTGCAAAAGTGATTGACTGGATGTAGCCGCCCCCTCTTTGTCGGAGGGTTTTCGCTCCAGAACGGTTTTTCTGGGCGTGCGCAGGGAGTGGATATATTCGATCACCTGCTCCTGCAGGCCGTCCCCTTCCGTTCTGCACAGCGCCACCGCCTCGCTACTGACCGACTCGATCCAGCGCGGATGCAAGCGGTTGAGATAGTCGATGCGGCGGATAATCTGATTGATATGCAGCTCGTTTTTGACGCACAGCTCCAAGTGGTACATCACCTGTGAGACAAAATAGGTCTCGTCGCTCTTTTGGGTAAACAAAAGACCTGCGACCTTTTTGACCAGTTCCAGCTCCTCATAACTGAGCCGATCGGTGGAAATAATCAGCGCGGCGAAGATTTTGGCGTAAAAGTCGATCCTCGCATCGCTGCCAAAAAGCTTGCGAAAAAACAGTTTAATGCCCATTTTTTTCATCCTTGATGACGGCCAGCACCTCCGGGGGCACCTGCCCTTGCGTATCCAACCCCGCCGCAAGGGCCGATCGCACCGCCGTAGCGCTGATGCCGCGCCCCAGGCTGGCGCGGTCCACAATGCGAACGGGCAGCGCGCTTTGCAGCCACGATGCGTCCTCCTCGTTTCCCGCATAATAACACGTCGGCGCGGGCAATCCGGCCAGCTCGATCTGCTCAAGCACATAGGCGGCCCAAGCCGCTTTGTCGGGCGCGCCGATATCCCTCACCCCCAGCACCCGAAGACGCAGCTCGTTCGGATAGAGCGCCTCAATCATCCGCATGCGCTGCTCATAGCTGAAGGGGTTGCGCTCATCCGCCGCGCCCAGTGAGCCGATAACGACAATCGCCGTCTGGGCCTCGCGCAGCATCGTATCGATAATCAGTTGATGGCCCCTGTGCAGGGGTTGCAGGCGCATCACCGCCAGCGCGACCGTGTTCATGGGGGTGATTATACTGGAATGGGGGTTGCTTTAAGCTGCGAAACCCCAGCAAAAAGGAAACGCATGAGAGCGTTTTGGCTGCTTCTTGCCTTCACATTGACCCTTGTCGCCAAAGACAACTTTATTTTTGATTACCGCAACGACCCGCTCACCATGGAGCGCATCGAGCGGCTCGAACGCGAGATTGGCGAGATGAAAGCCGCGGTTATCTCCCTGCGCGAAGGCCAGAAAAAAAGCGCCGCCGCCCCCTCAAGCGTTCCGGCGGCGGAGATCAAGAAACTCGAAGCCTCGATCGCCGCACTCAAGAAAGAGGTAAACCGCCTCGCCGCCCAGAAAACCCCCGCCCAAAACGGCGTTAAAGCCCAAGGCGGAAACGAAGGCGTTGAGGCGCTGCAAACGGCGATCGAAAGTGTGCAAGACCGCATGGCAACCCTCTCTTCGGGCACGGTTGCCAAAGGGGATTTGGCCCCCATGACCATGCAGATCGATCTGCTCAACGAAAAGCTGCTCTCTCTGGAGCTGGCCCTGCGGGAAAACTACGCCCATGTCCAGTCCGGCGGACTGCCCTTTGACCGCTATTTGCCGGTGACCAAGGCCCACGTGGAGTATTTTGTCATGGGGCTGTTGATTGTTTTGGCGCTGCTCTTTTTGATGCTGATCGTTGCGCTAGGCCGCGGCAAGCGGGCCGAAGCCAAGATTGCCCAGCTGGTTAAGCTTTACCAGTCGAGCAATAAGAAGAGCGACGAAAGAAAATAGTTCGTCAAAAAGAGGGCCACGCTGGCGACCACCACCGCCTGCGTGGTCGCAAGACCGACCCCCTTCGCCCCGCCGGAAGCGTGATAACCCACATAGGTTCCAATCGCGCTAACCACCAATCCAAAAACCATCCCCTTGACAAACCCCTGCATAAAGTCGCCCATCTCGGCGTACTGGTAAACCGTGCGCATATAGGCGGTGGGGTTGACATCGAGCGCCTGTGTTGCCAGCACATAGGCGCCCACGTTGGCCACCACGTCAAAAAACATCACCAGAAGCGGCATGGCGATAATAGTCGCCCAGATGCGCGGGATCATCAAGTAGTGGCGCGAATCGACCGAGAGCACCTCGATCGCGTCGATCTGTTCGCTCACCCGCATGGTGCCCAGCTCCGCCGACATGGCGCTTACGGCGCGGCTGATAATCATCAGCGCGGTAAAAACAGGACCCAGCTCCCGCCCGATGGCCAGAAAAATGGCGTACCCCATCAGCTCCTCGGCCCCGAACTTATGAAACGCCACATAGAGCTGAATCGCCATCACCATACCGGTAAAGACGGCGGTTAAACCCACTACCAAAAGGCTGCTGGCGCCGATCGCCTCCATCTGCCGTAAAATAAGTCCGCCGCGAAAGGGCCGTCTAAAAAAAAGGGGAACCAGAGCGAGTTGAAAGATAAAGAAGCGGCCCACCGACTCCACCAGACCCAAAAGCGCGTAAAAGGGGCGTCCGATATGAAAGAGCGCGGATTCAACCATTTAAAGGACTTTGATTCGATTTTGGCTAAAATGGCCGATATTTGACTTTATAAAAGCAAGAAGATTGTACCACAAGGAGAAATCAGGTGGCTGAAGAGGCAAAAGAAGAGCAGGCCGAACCCAAAAAGAAAAGCCCCCTGATGCTAATCATCATCGGGGTGGTGGCGCTGCTTTTGATCGTGGTCATTATTATCGTGGTGCTGGTATTCAGCTCCAGCGGCTCCCAAGCGCAGGCGCAACGGGCCGCGGGAGGCGTCGCACCCGGCGTGGAGGCCACGCTTGGACCCATTATGGATATGGATCAATTTATCGTCAACCTGCTCAGCAACGACGGACGGCGCTACCTCAAGGTTCAAATGAGTCTGGAGCTTAGCCACAAAAACGCCGGAGCCGAAGTGCAGAACAAGATGCCCATGATCCGCGATACGATCATCCAGCATCTTTCATCCAAGCGCTTCGACGAGATTGCCACCGAAAGCGGCAAGGTGCGTTTGCGCGAAGAGCTCAAAAACAATCTCAACCGTTATCTGATCGACGGTCAGATCAAAAACGTCTTCTTCACGACCTTCGTTATTCAATGATCGGCCTTGACCTCGTACGGGTCGATCGCATTGCCCGCTTCCGCGAAAAATACGGCGAAGCGGGCCTAAGCCGTTTTCTCAACCCCGACGAAATCGCCCGCGCCAAAAGCGATCAAAGCCTGGCCGGACTCTGGGCCGCCAAGGAAGCGGTCTCTAAGGTGCTCGGCTGCGGCATCGGCGGCAAACTCAGTTTTCACGACATCACCATCACCAAAAACGAAGCGGGCGCGCCCGAGGCGGTATTAAGCAACAAGGCGGCAACGCTTCACGGGGTGAAAAAGCTGGCGATTTCGATTACCCACGAAAAAGAGTTTGCGGCGGCGGTGGCGATTAAGCTGTAGCTTCCATCTATGCGTACAGTGCTTGTTTCAGGTTTTGACGTTATTAGTTAGTTAAAAATAAGCTCATAAAAATTCTATTCATTTCTTCCAACAAGTCCATATTTGCATTATTTGATAATTCCGATTTTCTGTACTCAACATACAAATTCAAAATATTTTCTTCATCCACTTTGCTGATTTTGTCAAGGTCAAGCATCAAGGCATTATTGATGTCATTTGGTTCAAATTTGTGTAAACCGTTTCCATATTCCCTGCGGTTGTCGTTAAATATTTCCCTTGAAATGCCAGTGAGCAAATACGCGAATAGCAAATCAACCTTTGATTCAGAAAACAGATTCAAATAAATACAATGAAAAGTTGTAAGATTGCTTATGTTGGCCTCATTGCGAATAAAACGCAAACCATTGCGATTAAAAACTGAAACCCAAATTGGCGAAGGTGGTCGTTTTTCCAAAGCATACCAAGGACTTCGACTCGCTGTCAAAAATTTTTTATTGACCCCCTCCGCCTCGCCTTTTAAAATGTATTCTGACAATGCTTCGTTGGGTTCTGTTGCGTTAAACAAGAAAATATTTTTATCTTGTTGTTTTAATTCATCAAATTTTTCTTTTGTAAAAAAAGAACCGTTTACATCGACTGATTTCGTTATGCAAGGCAATAAGTATTTTTCTTCAATTCGGTATTGCCTTGCCTTGGATTGGTTAAACGTAAAATACTCATTCGCGCCCGTGGCAATGCCGCGAACGACTTTTCCATAATTTGAAAATGAAACAAGATTTTTAAAACGTGTTGCATTTTGTTTTTGATAATATGCCCGCCATTTTATTTCAGGATTGAGCTTGGAAAATGAAATTGCTTTTTCGGCTTTACATTTTGGATAAGACTGAATCTTATTTTCTAAATAACTCAATTCATCAAGTGTTTTTATGTTGATAAATTCAACTTCTGATTTTTCATTGTCGTTTGCAAACAATAGAATTGATGCAGTTGTCAATGCATCATCAAAAACGTTTTCATCAAAATCAAAAACGATAATATAACGCAACAACTTATTTTTTATCAAATACGACTTAACCAATTTTCCATAATCTGAATTTAAAAATTCTGAAGGAATGATATAGGCAGAGCGTCCGTTTTTATTTAGTTGATAAGCCG
>JBFWML010000017.1:0-40974 GCA_050251635.1 Campylobacterales bacterium
TTGGCTCCGGCCTTGATCTGCGCTAAAGCGGTGTCGAGATCGAACCGCTGGCTTGTTTGGTTCATGGGTCAATCCTTTGGGGTTTAAGATCCTATCGGACTGACACAGAATTTTTAATGGTCCCGATTTTTCAAAAATAGTGGTTACAACAATTTTAAATTTTCAATCATAAATGATACGTTATTCAAAGAACAAATTGTCGACCCTATCCTGTCAGGCGCAGACAGAATCAGTGACACGAGTGAGCTCTTTTTAAGAAGCTACCAACTGCTTAGTATGATGAATATTCAACCTACAAAACCACGTACGGTTAAAAAGACAGTCACACCACAAAACAACACGGACAAGATAGGTCAGCTTGTCAGGCATGAACTTAAACGCTTAGCCGATGCAGGAAAGATACCAGCCGAAGAAGAGGAAAAACTGAAAAACCTTGAGTACTGCAAAAAAACCTTTAAGATTTCTTTCCCCGTTTTGGCAGTAACACCAATAGCGTACGAACGATACTGGGTTAACCGTCTTGCGATTAACAAAACGCGCTACCGGATGTGTAGCCAATGGACAGAGCGCCATAGAGATTATTTCAATAAATGGGTGCTTATGATCGACAAACGCTAAGCAATCGCTCTATCGCTATAATTGCGCCATGACACTACTCGGACACAACGGCGCGGGCAAAAGCACCCTGATCGCTTATCTGATGGGCTTTTACAACCGCCTTGAACATCACCCTTTTTTGCCGCACTTTGCCCAGCTTATTCAGCCGCTCGATCGCGCGCGGGTGGGCTACGCCCCCGAATCGCCGTGGCTGGAAGAGAGCGCCAGCGCCAACGACTATTTTGCGCTGATGGCACCGCTGAAAAACGCCAAAAACCCCGATAGGGCCGCCCTTTTTGAGCGCGTGGGACTCAAGGCCGACCCCAAAGCGCCGATCCGCACCTACTCCAAAGGCATGAAACAGCGGCTACTTTTGGCGCTGGCGCTGCTGGGCGACCCCGAGACATTGGTTCTGGACGAACCCACCAGCGGGCTGGACCCCTTTGGGCGCGAAGAGGTTGAAAGCTTGCTGATCGACCTGGCGCGGGAAAAAAGGCTGATTGTGAGCACCCATTCGCTCGAACTGGCGTGGCGGCTGGGTTCTGAGGTGTGGATTTTAAAGGAGGGCATTGTGGCCCACCAAGGGCGCTTCGAGAGTTTCGAGGCGCTTAAAGAGCGGTTTTTCGCCCTGCGCCCTGCGCGGATCGACTGATGTTTTACTACGAAACGGCCCTCAGCGGCCTGCGTCTTGCGCCGCTGACCTACGCCTATGACCGCCCGCTGGAACCGGGCGCGGAGGTGATTGCGCCGCTTTCTGGCAAACCCCGATCGGGCTATATTCTGCGCGCGGTCGAAAAACCCGGTTTTGACTGCGAAACCTTGCAAGCAATCACCGATCGGCAAATCGACGCGCCCCGGCTGGCCACGGCGCGGTTTTTGGCCGAATACTACGGCTGCGAGCTGGCCGAAGCGCTGGCGCTGTTTACCCCCGCCCCGCCCGCTTCGCCTCAAACCGGGCCGATCGACACGCAAATTATCCTCAGCGCCGATCAGCAAGCGGCCTTGGATTTTATCTCCCGCCCCAAACCCGCACTGCTTTTTGGCGACACCGGCAGCGGCAAGAGCGAAATCTACATGAAGCTTTTCGAGCGGGTTTTAAACGAAGGCAAAACGGCGCTTTTTTTGATGCCCGAAATCAGCCTGACCCCCCAGATCGAAAGCCGCCTGAAGGCCCATTTTGGCAAGGCGATCGCCCTGTGGCACTCCAAGGTGACCAAGGCCAAAAAAACCAAGGTCCTAGAGGGACTGGCCAGCGGCGAGGTGCGCATTGTCGCCGGGGCGCGCAGCGCGCTCTTTTTGCCCATGCCACGTCTTGGCGCAATCGTGGTGGACGAAGAGCACGATGACAGCTACAAAGCCCAAAACCGCCCCCGCTACCATGCCCGCGACGCCGCTTGCGTGCTGGGACGCGAACTGAACATTCCGGTGGTGCTCGGCAGCGCCACGCCGTCCTTGACCAGCTATGCGCGCTTTGAGCGGTTTCGCCTGAGGGGTCAGTATTTTTCCGAAGGCACGCGGCGCTACGAGTTTATCGCCGGGGCCAACGAAGAGCCTAGCCCGGCGGTGCTGGCCGCATTGGAGGCGACCTTGAAGCGCGGCAAGCAGGCGATTGTTTTTCTGCCCACCCGCGCCAATTTTAAATACCTCGTCTGCGCAACCTGCGGCAGCAACGTCAAATGTCCCTTTTGCGAAGTGGGCATGAGCCTGCACTCCAAAAAGCGGGCTCTTAAGTGCCACTATTGCAACTACGCTTCGCCCATCGTCCAAGCCTGCCCCGAATGCGGATCGGATACGCTCATTGCCAACCGGCA
This sequence comes from Campylobacterales bacterium, assembly GCA_050251635.1. Lineage (GTDB taxonomy): Bacteria > Campylobacterota > Campylobacteria > Campylobacterales > SZUA-545 > JBFWML01. The sequence goes on from JBFWML010000017.1 coordinate 2,409, forward strand.
CGGCACGGCGGAGATTGTCAAGCTGCTTCAAGAACACTTTCCCAATGCCGCGATCGGCCAGTTTGACCGCGACGCGGTCACCACCGACGGCAAGCTGCGGGCCATTCTTAAAGCCTTCAACGACGGCCAAACGCAGATTTTGGTGGGCACGCAGATGCTCTCCAAGGGGCACAACTACCACGATGTCGAACTGGCCGTCGTGCTGGGGCTGGACCGTATTTTGGCCCTGCCGGAGTTTCGCGCCCACGAACGGGCGGTGAGCCTCCTGGTGCAGATTGCCGGGCGGGCCGGACGCAAGGGCGATGCGCGGGTGCTCGTGCAGACGATGAACGAAGCGAGCTTCGCCCCCCATCTGGCCGACTACGAAACCTTTTTGCGGCAAGAGCTGCACGCCCGGCGCGAGCTGTGGCCGCCGCACGCCAGACTGCTTCGGCTGGTGATCGCCCACGCCGATGCCGCCAAAGCCCGCGCCGTGATGGATAAAAGCGTGGCGGCGCTGGCGCAACAAAAGGGGATCGAAACGGTGGGCTTTGGCGAATGCGCCATCAGCCGGATAACAAATAAATACCGCTACTATATTTTGCTGCGCGGCCAATCGCCACGGGCGCTGATACAAGCGGCCCGATCGGTCGAAAACCCGCTGATCGAGGCGGAAATCGATCCGCTGAACTTTACCTGAAGGGTACCGATGACGCGTCACGAGCCCACCTGTGAAGAGACGCTGGAGGTTATTTTCGACAGCGCGGCCAAGATCGCCCGCGAACACAATTTCGAGCGGCTTTTAGACCTGATTGCCGAGATGGGCACGCGGCTGATCCGCTGCGATCGCTGCACTATCTGGCTGCTGGACAAGCGCGAAGGGGAGCTGTGGACCAAGGTGGCGCTGGGAATGCAGACCATCCGCATTCCGCGCAATAAGGGGATTGTGGGCGAAGCGGTGCGCACGGCCAAGGCGATCATTATCAACGACCCCTACAACGACGCCCGCTTTCACCGCCTGGTCGATCAAGAAACCGGCTACAAGACCGATTCGCTGCTGGTGATTCCCATGATCGGCATTGACGGTCAGGTGATTGGAGCCTTTCAGGCGGTCAACAAGCTGGACAAAACGGGCTTTAACCCCACCGACGTGGAGCGGCTGCAGCTGGCGGCGACCTTTAGCGCCAAGATTCTCGACGCCGAACACCTGCTGCGGGCCAACCACTATCTGCAAGAGGAGCAGAAAAAGGCGGCCCTAAAACAGCAAAGCATCATCACCAACGACTTTGCCGCCGATGAACGCTTTTGCGTGCGGGTCTTTTCCCAAGGCTCCGAGACCCTCAGCGGCGACACCTATTCGCTGTACAAAACCCAAAACGGCGGCGCGCTGATTTACTGCGTGGACGGCATGGGGCACGGCATTCTGCCTTCGCTAACCAGCTTTTCGGTTGCTTCGACCATCCGCCAATATATTCACGAAACCGGCTCACTCGAAGCGCTAGCAAGCGAACTGCTCAAAACCCTGCGCGGGATTTTGAGCGAAGAGGAGCAGCTCTCCTGCGCCTTTTTCTGGCTTTCGAGCGATCAGGCAACCTTGGATTATTTTGTGGCGGGGTTTTATCCGCCGCTGGTTCAAGACGACGGGACGGTTCTGGAAATCTCCGCCAACAACCCGCCGCTGATGAACTTCACCCAACGGGTTTTTGTCGATCGCATCGAACTGAAACAGTTTGAAAAACTGCTCATCTACAGCGACGGTCTGGTGGAGGATTCGCTTTTTCACTTCTCCAGAAACAAGGCCAAAAGCCTTCTGGATCCCGGCCTGCTCGATCGGGTCTTAAGCGCCGTTTCGATGGATAAGATGGACGACGACGTGACGGTGGTCTATTTCGCCGCCTCGGGCACCCAGAGATAATAGACCGCCACCACGCGGCCCGCAGCCTCAAACTCCAAGGGCAGCGCGTTTTGTCCGGGTTTGGCGCGCGTCAGGGCAAAGGGGCCGCCCTCGGCTACGCCGTAAAAACGAAGCCGCGCCTGCAGCCCCGCCGAATCGGCCTTGACGGCGGAAATATTGAGCGCAAGAAGCCGCGCGCCCAATTCATCGACAAAATGATGCTCATAGGCAAAATGGCGGCGCGGATTATCAAAGAGCGCGTACAGGGGCTTGTGAAAGACGCTTAGCAGCAGCAGCGCGATCAGCGAAACAAAGACCACCCCAAAAAGCCAGCCGTGGACGCGCCGGTAGCCGGGCAGACGAATGCGCCACGAACTCATAAAGGCCGCCGCCATCATCGGCGTGGCGATCACCGCGTAGGGGCCAAAATCCTCCATGGGCAAATTTTGCCGCAGGGACAAGATGATTGAGAGCACAAAGGGCACGAGCGCAACAAACCACAACAGCGGCAAGGGGCGGCCGCTGCGGTAGGGGTACCAATAGAGCGTATAGATAAAAAAGATAAACATGAGCGGCGAAAAGATGGCGCCGTACAGCCCGAAAATGTCCAGAAAGTAGCCCTTGGGGCGGCCGCCGCTGTCAAAGCCGTACAACCCGAAGCAAAGCCCGAAGGCCACCACGGCAGCGCCCAGAAGAACCCAGTCGCGTTTGTGCAGCGCATAGAAGGCCATCGCCATCGCCAGCAGCAAAAAAACGCTGTCCAGCGCGGACAGGAAGAGCAAAAGCCCCGCCGCCGCGCCGGGAAAGCGGTTAAGCGCCAGCACAAAAAGCAGCAAAAACGTAATGGCCGGCCCGGCTGAGCTGATAAGCACCGCCGCGCTGTTCACGCCGGGCAGCAGAGCAAAAATCAGCACCGCCAAAAAAGCGTCCTGGGGCTTTTTGACAATATCCGCCGACACAAGATAAATCAGAACCAGATTGACCAGATGCAGCGCCACAAAGGGCAGCCGGACACCGAAGTTGTCCTGCCCCGCCATCTGGGCGGAAAAACGCACCAGCTCGCCCAGCCAGCCCGTATCGCCAAAGAAAAGACGCGCTTCGCCTTCGCTCAGCGAGAGCGTCGGCGCATAGGCCAGTAAAAACAGGCCGTCAAGCAGCAAGAAGGCGAACAGCAGCGCCGCGCGGTGGTTAGAGTTTGAGAAAGTTATCAAGCAGTTCGTGCCCGTATTCGCTCATAATGCTTTCGGGGTGAAACTGAACGCCGTAGATTGGCCTGCCCTTGATCTCCAGCGCCATAATCTCCTGATCGTCGGTGGCGTAGGCGGTGGGGATAATCGCATCGGGCAGCGTATCGGAGCGCACCGCCAGCGAGTGGTAGCGGGTGGCGGTAAACTCGCCGGGAATTCCCCTAAAGAGGGGGCTTTCGGGATGGGTTACGTGAACGCGGGCGGTTTTGCCGTGCATCAACCGTTTGGCATGGATAACCTCGCCGCCGAAATACTGGCCGATCGCCTGATGACCCAGACAAATGCCCAAAATCGGCAGCTTGTCTTTAAAGTAGCCGATCACCTCCAACGTGACGCCCGCCTCGTTGGGGCTTGAAGGGCCGGGGGAGAGAATCAGCTTTTCGGGGTTTAAGGCTTCGATCTGCTCAACGCTCATCTCGTCGTTGCGGATGACCTTGAGATCGGCGCCCAGCTCCTGGCAATACTGAACGATGTTGTAGGTGAAGCTGTCGTAGTTGTCGATCATGACGATCATGTTTTATCCTTGTCCAGCCAGTCGGCGGCGACTTTTTTCAGGCGGTGTACGTTTTCGGAGGCAAAAAGCTTCAGTTCGGTCGGGCGGGCGGCCCTGTTTGAAAGCCCCTCCAAGGTCAGCCACTCGACAATCGCATCCCCGGAGTGTACCAGCTTTGCCCCTCCAAACCACTTCGAAAGCGCATCGGACATCATCGGATAGTGGGTGCAGCCCAAAATCACCGCATCGACCTTGGGCAGTCCCGAAAAGTAGTGTTTAAACGCCTCCTGTACGATGGGACCGTCAGTGAGCCCCTCCTCCACCAGCGGCACCAGCAGCGGCGTGGCGATCGCGGTGATATGGCGGTAGCCCTCCGCCTGCAAAAGCCGCTGATAGCTGCCCGAACTGACCGTTGCCTGCGTGCCGATGACGAGAATATGGGCATCGGCGGGCAGGTTGGCTTTTTTGAGCGCCATCACACCCGGCTCGATCACCCCCACCACCGGATGGTGCGCCTTGGCCTTCAGCTCCCCTAACGCATGGGCGCTGACGGTATTGCAGGCCACCACGAGGATATCGACGTCGAAGTTGTTGAAAAACTCCAGCGCATCAAGGGAATAACGAACGATTGTATTGGGATCTTTAGTACCGTAGGGAACACGGGCCGTGTCGCCGTAGTAGATGATTTCGTCGAAGAGTTGGTGGGCGATCAGCGACTTGACAACCGTCAAACCTCCGACGCCGCTATCAAAAACGGCCGCTTTCATGGGCGGCCATTCTACAAGGAGATCCCTAAAAGGGAACTCGCGGAAAACTTACTGCTTAACCTTGCAACCGGTGTTCAGTTTCAGCGCAGTATAAAGGGGGCAGAAACCGATAGCCGCAGTTGCGATCAGGATAATACCGATCAGCATCAACAGCCAGGAGAAAGAGGTACCGGCGCTCAAAAGCGTAGAGACGATCAGAACCAGACCGACCACCAGACGAATGATGCGATCAAGACCGCCAACGTTGCAGGACATGGAGACTCCTTCTGGGTAATTGAGACGGGACAGTATAACAAAAGGTGGGCTGAAAATTAAGTAAAACTAATTAGTTTTTACAGATTGGAAACCATTTAAGAATCGGTTTTTTTATCACCGGTAAGGATAATATCCGGCTCCGCCCTGAAGCGCTCGATCAGCGTCAGCGTAATGTCGCTGCGGCAGCTGAGTATCTCGCGGTAGGGGGCCACATACCACAAAAAGAGCACGATGCCGCTGCCCTCTTTGTTCATCATAAACTGGATGCGCGGCCCCAGGTTTTTGCCCCGCAGCGCGTAGCGATCCCGCAGCCGATCGTACTGGCGGCGCGCCATTTCGATATAGCGTCCGGTGAGCGCCTCCACCGTCTCTTCGGCGATGGCGCGGGCCTTTTCAAAGTTGCTCTCAAAGCCGAGGGGCACTTCGATCAGGTCGTAGAGCGTCTTCATCGTATCGTGGGTGTAGTTGTAAATAGCCTTGGTAAAAAGGTAGTTGTTGGGAATAAAAATCACCCGTCCCGCCCGCTTGATCTCGGTGGCGTTGTTGTGGGTAATCTCCTCATAAAGCGTCATGCGCATTGGTGAAATGGCGATCACGTCGCCGATAATGGGCTGCACCTCGTGGTAGAGCAAAATCCGATCGCCCACGCGGATGGTGCTGCCGAAAACCAGCTGCAGCCACGCGGCCAGATTTAAGACCGCCTCCTTCATCACAATGGTCAGCGCCGCCGCCACAAAACCCACAAAGGTCAGCGCATAGAGCAGATTATCGATGTAGTTAAAAAGAAAGAAAAGCGCAATCGCGGCAATCGCCAGCGCGCCGGTCGCCTTGTGCCAAAAAACCAGCCGCTCCTCATCCAGCACATAGCGGCCCAGCAGCCGTCTTGAAAGCCACAGCAGCGCCAAAATCAACACGGTGACCAAAGCCGTCATGGCCAGCCGGATCAAATCATGATCGCGGTAGTGGCGCATCTTGGCTTCGAGCATCCCCTTGAGCGTTTCGATGGCGGTCTGTTTTTGTTCCAGCAGGCTCTGGGCCAGCTCGAAATAGCGCCGATCGGTCTGCACCCGCTGCAGCAAAGCGGCGAGCTCCGGAGTCTCGTTTTGGGCCAGCGCCGTCTGCACGCGCCCTTCGTACTCCTCCAGATAAACCAGCGCCGCTAAATACTCGCGGTTGAGCGTGCGGTAGCGGTCCCGCGCCCGCTCAAACTCGCGGTTGTGGCTTTTGGTCAGATAACTGATCAGGTTCACATCGATGCGCTCCACCTCGGGAAGCGGAATATCGACTACATCCACAAAACTGCGCGGCAGCGAATCATACAGACGGTGGCGCGCCTCCAGAAGCGTCAGTTCCTCCTGCAGCGCCCGCACGTTTTCGCCGCGCCGCCCCATCTGGGCAATCTGCCTAGAGAGCACCGTAATGCGCTCGGAAAGCCGCTCGTACTCCTGATGGTTTTTGTAGGTCGAAAGCCAGAGGTTGCGATCGCTTAAGTACTCCTCCACCAGCCCGTCGGCCCCCCAAAGTATTCCGATCGCCGCAAACAGCGCCACCCAAAACCGCATCACAGTCCCAGCGCCTCCAGAGCTTCCGGCGCATAAAGCACCCGCACGCCCAGCTCCAGCGCCTTATCCAGCTTGCTGCCTGCCTCTTCTCCGGCGATCACAAAGTCGGTTTTCTTCGACACACTGCCGGAAACCTTGGCCCCCATCGCCTCCAGACGCGCTTTGATCTCATCGCGCGGCAGCGGCAGGGTTCCGGTGATAACCGCCGTTTTGCCCGCAAAGATCGAGCCTTCGATAACCGCCTGTTTTTCGGGGGCCACGGGCTGAACAAGCCTCTTAAGCGCCGTAATCCGTTCGCCGTTAACGCGGATAAACTCCAAAAGCGACGCGGTCATTTCGGGGCCAAAGCCGTCCAGCGCATTGATCGCCTCTTCGCCCGCGCTGTCAAAATCGTTGCCGAAGGCCGCGCAGAGTTTTTTGGCCGCCACCTCGCCGATATGCTCGATCCCCAGCGCGTTAATCAGCCGCCAGCAGGGCGCGCCCTTTGTTGCGGCGATCGCGCCTAGCAGGTTGGCGATTTTTTTGTCTTTGAACCCCTCAAGCCCCTCGAAGCTTGCGGGCGTGAGCGCGTAGAGGTCTTCGACGGTTTTGATGCGCCCCGTGTCGTAGAGCAGTCGGATGATTTCGCGGCCCAAGCCGTCGATGTTCAGGCACCCCTTGGAGGCAAAGTGAATCAGGCTGTTAACCACCCGCGAAGGGCAGTCGAGATTCTGGCACTTAATCAGCGTGCCCTCATCCAGCAGCTCGCTGCCGCAGGCGGGACAAACGCTCGGACGCTCGATCGCGGCGGCGTTTTCAGGGCGAAAGGGTTTTAAAACCTGCACCACCTTGGGAATCACGTCGCCGCTGCGAATGAGGGTGATCGTATCGCCGATGCGCACATCCAGCCGGGCGATCTCGTCGTAGTTGTGCAGCGTGACGCGCTCGACGGTCACCCCTTCGATCTCCACAGCCTCAACGTTGCCCACGGGGGTGACCACGCCGGTGCGGCCCACCTGCTGATCGACGCTGAGAAGCCGGGTCATCTTCTCCACGGCGGGGAACTTATAGGCCGCCGCCCAGCGGGGGGCTTTAACGGTAAAGCCCAGCCGATCGCGCGCGCTCAAGCTATCGACTTTAATGACCATGCCGTCAAGCAGCATGGGAATTTCATGGCGCTTTTCGCGCATGATCTGATAGGCCGCTTCGATCTCTTCGGCGTTTTTGCACAGGTGGCGCATGGGCGGCGCTTTAAAACCCAGATCGTAAATAAAACCCATTAACTCATGGGCGCTTGGGATTTTGAGATCGTGTTTGCCCACACCCCAGGGCAGAAAGATCAATCCCCGCTTGGCGGTGATCGCCGGATCGAGCTGGCGCAGGCTGCCCGCGGCGGCGTTGCGCGGGTTGGCAAAGAGCGCTTCGCCGTTTTCGAGCCGTTCGGCGTTGATCTTTTCGAAATCGCTTTTGTAGATGACCACTTCGCCGCGAATTTCGATCAGCCCCTTGTGGGCGATTGTCAGCGGAATCGTCGGCAGCGTCCGGGCGTTGGAGGTGATATTTTCGCCGGTCGTGCCATCGCCGCGGGTCACGGCACGGATCAGGCGGCCGTTTTCATACACCAGCGACAGACTCGCGCCGTCGAATTTGGGTTCGCAGGCGTAGGTTTGGCTTCCGGCGTTTTTCTCCACGCGGCCCAGCCAGTTAAGCAGTTCGTCACGATCAAAGAGGTCTTCGAGCGACCACATCCGTTCGAGGTGATCGGCCTTCTCAAAGCCCTCCAGCACCACGCCGCCGACGCGCTGCGTGGGCGAATCGCTCAGTATTTGATCGGGGTGGGCATTTTCGTAGGCCCTCGCCTCGCGGTAAAGGGCGTCGTAATCGGCATCGGGAACTTCGGGGGCGTCCAGAACGTAGTAGGCGTGCGCCCAGCGGTTCAGCCGGGCGACGGCGGCTTGATAGCCTTCAAAAGTCATTGAGTTTAGCGGACCGCTTCTAAAACGGCATCGGCCTTGGAGACCTTGGCGGCACATCGGGCGCACAGGCCGGTAAAGATCAAATCGCTCTCCTCCAGCAATACGCCCGCGGGCAGCGTAACAGCCTTTTTAACCGCCGCGAAATCGACGGGCATATCCTCGATGGCGCCGCAACCGCGGCAAACGAGGTGGGCGTGTTCGTGGCGCATCAGTTCGTACATCTGGGGGTTGCCCGCGATCGCCACTTCGCGGACGATGCCCTTTTGACTCAGGGTCGAAAGGTTGTTGTAAACGGTCGAAAGCGACAAAGAAGGGGTCTCCTCCTTCAGCGCCTGATAAATCGCCTCGATTGTCATGTGACCGTGCCGTTCGAGCAACATAATCAGCGACAAGCGCTGCGGGGTTGCCTTGAGGCCGAGGGTATTGAGAATATCCTTATAAGCCATCATTTTTAGCTCCTTACGTTTTCCTGACAAAAACGTAGATTTTACGCGATGATAACGCAAACGCGATAAAAAGCGGTCTATCTCTTCGGGTTTAAAAAATAAATTTTATAAATCATCCGCACGCTCCTTGGGCAGGGAGTGCACAACAACACGGTTTTTGCCTTCGCGTTTGGCCCGGTAGAGGGCTTTGTCCGCCGCGTTGGTCAGGTGGTAGTGGCTGTAGCCGTGTTCGGGAAAATAGGCCAGCCCCGCGCTGATGGTCAGTTTGGGCAGATTGGGCAGTCCCTGCAGATTCCACTCGGTCTGGGCCACCGCGTCGCGGATACGATCGGCAATGCGGGCGGCATCGTCGATATCGGTATGGGGGAAAAGCACAATAAACTCTTCGCCGCCGTAACGTCCCACCGCATCCCCCTCGCGCACACTCGCCTGCAGAGTCTGGGCCACAACGCGCAGCACCTGATCGCCGGTTTTGTGGCCGTATTCGTCGTTGAAGCGCTTGAAGTTGTCGATGTCGATCATCATCACCGCCACGGGGGACTCTTTGCGTTTGGCGATATTGAGGATATTTTCAAAATACTCCACCACGTAACGGCGGTTGTAAAGCCCGGTCAATTCGTCGGTGAGCGCCTGATTTTTGTAGGCGCTTTGCAGATTGATGTTTGAAAGCGTCAGGGCCAGATAGTCGGTGTAGAGTTTGAGGTGCGCCTCTAAAAACTGGATCTGTTTTTCAAAGCTGTCGGCAACGCTCAGATCGGCGCGGATCGCATCGGCATCCAGCACCAGACGGCAGATGCCCACCTGCTGCGCGCCGGCCACCAGCGGTTTGCATAAAACCACGTCGCAATCGGACAGCTCGCCGCACAAGCCGCAAAACATCCGGTCGCAGCTTTGGGTGATGCGTGCGCCCGTGCGGTAAACCAGACAGCTTTTGGGATCGGAAAACAGCGCTTCGTCCAGCTTGAGCGCTTCGTCGCTGCTGTACACCAGCTCCATGCGGTTGGCGCTGTGGTTGGTCTCCAGTATCAACAGATGCTTGACGAAGAAATCTTTACGGATGGCGCTATAAAAGCTTTTTGCCAAGGCGGCTTTGTCGGTTTCGCTGACGGTGATCGCCATAAACTCTTCAAAATGGCGTTTATAGCGGCTCCAGCCCGTTAGAACCGAAAAGATGTTTTCGATATGGGCGCTGAGCACCTTCGGCAGATGGGGGATGGGATCTTTAGCGGTAAACTCGTCGGTTCCCAAAATCACATCGTTGATTACGCCCCGGATGCGCCCTTTAAGCAGCGTCTCCAAGGGCCGCTCCAGCCGTGTGCGCACATAGGCAAAAACCACCAGCACATAAAAAAGCAGCGCCACCGCTACAAACAGTACGGTTGAGTAGAGCACGGGGCCAACCGCCTTAAGCACATCCGACCGGGCAAAGCCAAAAATCAGCCGCCGGTCCTCCCCGCCGTTAAGCGCAACCGTCCAAAATTCGTAACCCGCTCTTTCCAGCGCGCTTAAATCCAAAGGCGTTTTGACCCAGTCCGCAGGCAGCGGGCTCAAGTTGCCAAACGTGCGCACCGCGCCGGACTCCTCAAGCAGCGCAAAAACCGGTACGTCGAGCATCCCGCACCGTTGCGCAATCGCCGCCTCAAGCGCCTGCATATTGCCGTTGGGGCGGGCCAAAAGGGATTTGAGTTCGTTTTCCGCCAAATGGACGGCGAGGCGTTTTTGGCTTTGGAGTTTCTCTTCATAGACCAGTTTGAAGTTGTAACCGATGCTGGCCACGGCCACCAGCGCGATCAGCGCGGCGATTATCAGATTGAGTTCTCGAGTGATCATCGTCCGCCTGTGGGAGAATTTGGGGCGGATTCTAGCGAAACTTATTTAAGGCTGTTGGTTCAACAATGCGCGATAGACCCTAAGCGCCTGCGCATGTTCGGCCACATCGTGACACCGCACGATCGACGCGCCGTTTTCGACCGCCTTGAGGTGAACGGCCAGCGTTCCGGGCAGCCGATCGGCTACCGCAGCGGGGGTGATGGCGTCGATCATCGACTTGCGCGACGCGCCGATCAGCATCGGCAGGCCGTGGCGCAGGAAATGGCCGTGGGCGTTGATCAGCTTGAGGTTGTGCTCCAGCGTTTTGCCAAAACCGATGCCCACGTCAAGCGCAAGATTTTTAACCCCCGCCGCCTGCGCCTTGATGATGCGCTCCGCAAAAAAGGCGTCCACCTCGGCCACCACATCCTCATAGCGAGGGTGAAGCTGCATCGTTTTGGGATCGCCCTGCATGTGCATGATGCACAGCGTAGCGTTGTATTTCGCCGCCAGCGCCACCACGCGATCGTCCCTGCCGCCGGTGATGTCGTTGACGAAGCTAAAGCCGCGATCCAGCGCATATTCCAGCGCGATCGGTTCGTAACTGTCCAGACTCAAAACCGCTTTTTCATGGAGTTTGGCCGCATAGAAAGCATCGATCGCGGGCTTTAAGCGTGCCAGCTCCTCCTGCGCAGAGACCGGATCGCTGCCCGGACGGGACGACACCGCGCCGATATCGAGCATCTGCGCCCCCGCTTCGATCATCGCTTCGGCCCGCTTAAGAACATCATCAAAACCCACGCGGCTGGCGGCATTGAAGCTGTCTTTGTTGAGGTTTAACACCCCCATGATTTTTAGCGGGTGAACCGGATGGCTCAAAAAAGCGCGCAGCCCTTCGGCCACTTTTTTCAGGCCAAAGGGCTGGATCGACTCCTTTTTAACGAGCCGTTCCAGTTGTGCCGGCGTGGCCATCAGCACCGCATCGATCTTTTCTAAAGAGCAGTTGACCACACCGGCGGGCACCGCCAGTTCGGCCCCGATACTCAGCGCATCCTGCTTGAGAATATTGGCGGCGGCACAGGAGAGGTTTTTGATGATAAACCGTTCGGTCTGCGCCTTTTTGGCCATAATCCGCACCCCCACCGGATCGCAGCCGATCTGCTCCAGCAGCGGCGCAAGGGGCCCGCTAGCGGGAAGTTTTTGCACCATCTTTACTCTCCAGCAGCAGTAGCAACAACGGCATCAGCGCCGTGCCGCTCGGGGTGTTGAGGCTCAGCAGCCGAAAGGCGCGCTCCATGGCGGCCAGCACGCGGCCGTTGAGGGGTTCGGGCACGTTTTTGCGGGCCGAATACCACATAAGCGCGTCCTCAACCACCCCTTTGGCCCGGTCACGATCAAGATAAGCATTGGATTTAATAAAACCGTACACGGCGGCCAAATCAAGCCTTGCAAAGTCGATCAACCCCTCCGAGGCGGGACGCGCGGCGGCCAAAACAGTCACCGGAAGGCGGGAACGGATGGTGGGCAAAAAGATCGATTTTCGCGGCGCGATCAGAATCACCGTGCAGTTTCTCGGCGGCTCTTCGAGCAGTTTGAGCAGCGCGTTCTGGGTGACGGTGTTGTAGGTTCCGGCGCAGACAATGAGGAACTTTTCGCGCTCGGAGGCGATGTACGCTTGCGCGATCAGCTCGTGGGCGTCGTCGATCTGAAAGTCCTCTTTGTCGTAAACGACCCGGGGGGCATCGCCGATTTCGTTCAAAATCCGTTCAAGGGCGACTTTGAGATCGGGGCAAACGACCAGACGGCCCACGTTAGATATTCACCTCGCCGAACATCACCGCATCGATCGTGCGGTCAAACAGCCGGGCGAGGTGCATCAGCTTAATATCGAGCAGATCGTCGCCGGAGCGGAGAAAGAAGCTATTTTGAATCTCCTCGTCCATCACCCACAAAAAGCTGTCGTCGGTCTTTTTGGGCAGGCGGGCGCGCACATCGTCGCTGCGGCCGATGTACCAAAAAACGTAGTGGTTGCACAGGGTTAGGGAGAGCATGTTGTTAATCAGGTCAATCTCTTCGCTGCCGGTCATGCGGTCTAGATGGTGCAGCAGCCCCGAAGCGGAAAAAACCGGCAGCATCGGACGGCCCCGATCGGGGCGGTTGAGCATGGAAACGAGATAGTTGCCAAACCACTCGCGCTCCTTGTCGGTGACGACAATCAGCGCGGCGCCGTTCATCAGATGCGCGATCGCGGCGCGGACAAGCGGCACCCACTCAAAGCGCCGCTCCTCCATCCAGCTCATCATCGGCTCGTCGGCGCGGATGGTGCCCAGCGTCCAGCTGACCAGTTGGTTCAATGCCGTGCTTTACTTATCCAGCTCATAGGCGGCGTGCAGGGTGCGCACCGCCAGTTCGCCGTATTTTTTGTCGATCGCGACGGAGATTTTGATCTCTGAGGTGCTGATCATCAGGATATTGATGTTCTCTTTGGCCAGCGCCGCAAACATCCGCGAAGCGACGCCGCTATGGGATTTCATCCCCACGCCGACGATGCTGACCTTGGTGATGTTGTCGTCAAACTCCTGCTTGCCCAGGTCATGGGGGAAGGCGGCCAGCGTGCGGCGGGTCAGCTCCAGCTCGGTGCTCGGAACCGTGAAGTCCAGATTGGCCTTGCCGTCGTGGCCCACGGTTTGGACGATCATGTCCACATTGATGGTGGCCTTGGCCAGCGCGCCGAAGATCTCGGCGGCGATGCCGGGGCGATCGGCGATGCCGATCAGGCTGACTCTTGCTTGATTGTTATCCAGTGCGATTCCGCTGACGATCGGTTTTTCCATGCAATCTTCCTCGTTGGTGATCAGTGTGCCTTCGTTTTCGTTGAAGCTGTTTCGGGTGACGACTTTAACGCCCAGTTTTTTGGCCAGTTCCACCGAGCGGTTTTGGAGCACTTTGGCCCCCAGGCTGGCCAGTTCGAGCATTTCATCATAGCTGATGCGCTCAAGCTTTTTGGCCTTTTTCTCGATGCGCGGGTCGGTGGTGTAAACGCCGTCCACATCGGTGTAAATCTCGCACAGATCGGCTTTGATCGCTCCGGCGATCGCCACGGCGGTCAAATCCGATCCGCCGCGGCCGAGCGTGGTGACGTCGCCTTCGGGGGTAATGCCCTGAAAACCGGCAATCACGACGATTTTGCCCGCTTTAATGTGGTTCATCACCGGCGCTTCGGGGATCTCCATAATGCGCGCTTTGGTGTGAACGCTGTCGGTGACGATGCCCGCCTGACGGCCCGTGAGGGCCACCGCCGGGTTGCCCAGTTCGGTCAATGCAATGGCCAGCAGCGCGCAGGTGACCCGCTCGCCGGAACTCATCAGCATATCCATCTCCCGCGTGGCGGGAACCTTGCTGTAGTAGTGGGCCATTTCGATCAGCTTGTTGGTTTCGCCGCTCATGGCGGAAACCACCACCACCACCTGATGACCCTGATCGGCCGTTTTCTTGACCCGGTCGGCCACCGCCCCAATGCGCTCCAGCGTTCCGACGCTGGTGCCGCCGTACTTCTGAACGATCAACATTACAAATACCCGCTTTTTTTGAAATGGGCGATCACTTTTTTGTAGATCGGCCTTTTGAAATAGGAAACGTGTTTAAGCACCTCTTTGGCCGCCACGAAACGGTACCGGGAGAACTCGGGAACCTCCGTTTCCAGATTGATGGCGGCGTCTTTTTTGAGGCGCACGAGAAAATATTTTTGCTTTTGCCCGTCAAAGGGGTACATCTTGCGGGCGATATTGCCGGGGAAATCGTAGCTAATCCACTCGGGATGTTCCGCAACGATCTCCACCTCCTTGGTGCCTATCTCCTCTTCGAGCTCCCGAAGCAGCGCCTCTTTAATATCTTCTTCGTCGTCTATGCCGCCCTGAGGGAACTGCCACGCGCCCTTGACGTCGCTGCGTTCGCCGATAAACAGCTCGCACTTGTCGGGGTATTCGCTTGAGAGAATCACGGCGGCCACGTTGGGACGGTAACGCTTCATCTTTCCCCCGACTTTTCATTTGCTGGCGGCGGCCAGATGTTGACTCCTTTTTGGGCATAATGCCCGCCGCGACTTTTGGGGCCGATCTTAACAGTCGGGGGATTAGAGGGGACTAAAATGATGATTTATATTCACATCCCGTTTTGTGAAAGTAAATGCCCCTACTGCGCCTTCAACTCCTACGTTTCTTCAAAAAATACGCACAAAAACTACATGGCCGCCCTGCTGCGTCAGCTCGAATCGGACCTGCAACGCTTCGGGGTGCGCTCGGCGCAAAGCCTCTATATCGGCGGCGGCACCCCCTCGACGGTGGAGGCCGGGCTGTACGAACCGCTCTTTGAGCGGCTTTCGTCCGTGCTTGAGCCAAACGCGGAGGTGACGATCGAGGCCAACCCCGGCAGCTTCACGCCGGGCTGGGCCGAAAAGATGCGCCGCTTCGGCGTCAACCGCCTGAGTCTGGGCGTGCAGAGTTTTGATGACGGAAAACTGGGGGTTTTAGGCCGCGTTCACAGCGGCGCGCAGGCCGTTAAAGCGCTGCAAACCGCCCGATCGGCGGGGTTTGCGCAAATCAGCGCCGATCTGATCTACGGCGTGGCGGGCGATACGCTTGAGGGGCTCAAGGGGGAGCTCTCCTGCGCAAAAGCCCACGGCGCGACGCATCTAAGCGCCTATATGCTCACCCTGGAGGAGCACACCCCCTTTGAAACCCGCGCCGATCTGTGCGCGGAGGATGAGGCGCTTTTCCGGGCCTTCGGCGAGGCGATCGAAGCGGCGGGGTATCCGCGTTACGAAGTGGCCGCCTTCGGCAAAAATCCCGGACGGCACAATCTGGGTTACTGGACGGGCATGGATTATCTCGGCATCGGCGCGGGGGCCACGGGCACGGTCGGGCGCGTGCGCTACGAACCGCTCAAAGACCCCGCCGCCTACGCCGCCGATCCGCTCGCACGCAGCGAAGAGACGATCGATGATGCGGCGTGGCAAATGGAGCGGGTGATGCTGGGACTGCGCTGCCTGAGCGGATTTGAAGCGGCGCTTCTGGCCCCCGCGCAGCTTGACCGGGCGCGGCTGCTTGCGCGCGAAGGGCGGCTGCGTTTTGAAGGGGGCCGATTTTTCGGCACCGATTTTCTCATCGCCGACGAGGCGGCTTTGTTTATTCTAGGCTAGGGTTTGGGCAGCGTAATCTCAAAACAGGCCCCGCCGCCGGGGGCGTCTGCAACATGAAGCCGCCCCTTCATGTTGTTTTCGATGATAATTTTCGACATATAAAGCCCAATGCCCGTGCCGCCGCTGTCGAGCTTGGTGGTGTAGTAGGGTTCAAAAATCTTCTCGCGCAGCGCTTCGGGAATACCCGGCCCTTCGTCGCAAATGCTCAGATGGTGTTCGCCGTCGCTTGAGCGGCAGGCGATGACGATTTTTCCGGCGGGCTTGACGCTCTCGATCGCCTGACGGGCGTTGTTGAGAATATTGACCAGCACCTGTTTAAACTCGTTGGGATAGCCCCGCACCGTGATATTTTGGGCGGGCTTTTTAAAATGCACGGCGATTTTGTGGTTGTTTAGCTGCGCGGAGATCAGCCGCATCACCTCTTCGACCGCGCCGATGAGATTAAAATCGCTCATCTCTTTGCTGGGCTTAAAAAAGCTTCTAAAGTCGTCGATCGTGCAGGACATAAAGTTGGCCAGCTCGAGCGAACGCTTGACGGAGGCTTGCAGATAGGCTTCGTCCAGCTCGCCGTGTCTGTGGGCGTCCTGCAAATCCTGCACCAGCAGCACCAGACCGTTGAGCGGTTGACGCCACTGGTGGGCGATGGCGTTGATCATCTCGCCCATGGCGGCCATTTTGGACTGCTGAATCAAAACCTGCTCCTGACGGCGCTGCTTTTGCACCTCGGCCTCGACCCGATCGGCCAGCAGTTCGTTGATCTTTTCGACCCGCGCGCGTTTGCTGTGCAGATCGTCCATCTGCCGGCCGATCGCCGCTTGCATGGTTCTCAGGGCCGAAGTGAGGGTGTCAAGCTCGTCGGCCCCCGCCGTTTGGGGCAAGGGGGTTTGCAGATCGCCCGCGGCAATTTGCGTGGCGCTTCGGGTGAGCGCGGCAATGCGGTTGGATAAGGCGTTCATCATCAGCCATGCCACCGCCGCGCCCGCGACGATCGCCAGCAGCGCATAGACAACGCCCTTGATAATAACGCCCCAAAGCTCGCGCTTGACCTCCTCGAAACGGAGCATCAGCCGCACAAAGCCGATGGTGCGTCCTTCGACGCGGATCACATGGGCCACATCGCTCAGGTCGTGGTGTAATCGCGCCGACTGCGCAACCCTGCCTTGAAAAAGCGGCTCAAGCAGCGCAACGCTTTCGGGGTCGGTGAACCGCTGGCCCACATAACGGCGGTCATTGGCGGCCACCACGCGGCCCGAAGCGTCCATAATCTGCGCCATATAAAAACCGCTGAGCCCCTGCGCGCTCGATAGCAGCTCCTCCAAGGCTCCCAGATCGCGGCTAAGCAGCCACAGGGGCGCATTGGCAGCCAGCGTCGCGGCGATCGCCTGAGCCTGATTGGCGGACTGGGTTTGCATAAAGCGGTATTCGCGGTAGGTAATATCCGCCACAATGACCAGCATCAGCACGGCATGAATCAACACCACGCTGGCGATCACGCGGTTTTTAATGGTGGCGGGGAAGAGTTTCATTTGGGCAGACCCAGCGTGCGATCGTAGGTTTCTAAAAACCGGCGCACCGGATCGTAGGTTTCGCCCGTTGCCCGCTCAAACCCGTCAAAACCCGCCGATCGCAGCAGCTTTTGTCCCTGCGGGTCGCGGTGCATGGCGGCAAGCACCTGCGCCACCGCTTCGGCCAGCACCACAGGGATGCGGCTATGAACCACCACGCCGTTGTTGGGCAGCGGATCGGTCTGCCAGACCACCTCCATCTGCGCCGCTTCCTCGGGGTTGTTTTTGGCCCACAGCTCCCACGGCGGCGGCCAGGTTCCCGCAGCGGCGCTAAGCCCCGCGTAGGCGTTCATAATGCTCGAATCCTGCGAACCGACGTAAACGGGCACAATCTCGCTGCGCACGTCGATGCCGTGGGTATGCAGATACCACAGCGGCATCAGCGTGGCCGCCAGCGCCGTGGGGGCGGGAAAACTGACCTTTTGGCCTTTGAGATCGGCGGGGGTTTGCAAGGCGCGGTCTTTGCGGGCGACGAAGATGCCCCGAAACACCTCATCGGGGGCCATTTTCGCCACGACGGTGTAGTTTTTTTCCAGACTTAAGACTGTCTGGTAGGGATTGGGCAGCGCAAAGTCGAAATGTCCGGCGTAGAGCTTCTCTTCGTAGTGGCCGTAGTTGTTGGCCGTCTCCAGCCGCAGTTCCAGACCGGGGATGCGCGCCTCGATATAGCGCAAAATAGGATTAAAGGCCGCATACATCGCCTGCGCGTTTTTGTAGGGGTGAACGCCGAAGCTGTAGCTTTGAACCTCGCTCGGTTCGCTTGTTGGCGCATAAAGCTCCTGCCGATCGCTGCAGCCTAGCAATAAAAACGCCGCCGTCAGTCCCGCCAACGCCCTCAACATCGCCCCTCCTCTTTGCGCCCATCGTAGTCGCTGCAACCTTATTACGGCCCCGTCTTTGCTAAAATGGCGCGCATTTTTACAAAAAAAGAGAGGTCTCAATGGCATTTTCGGCACGTTTGGGCGCATGGGTTGAGTCTGCGCGCGTTCAGCGGTGGATTGTTGCGTTGATTTTGATCAACGCCGTGATTTTGGGGTTGCAAACCTCGCCGGAGATTGTGTCGCGTTTTGGCGGCTGGCTGCATGGGCTCGATCAGGTGATTTTGGCGGTGTTTGTGGCGGAGATTGTCGCCAAATTGATTGCCCACCGGGGCGGGTTTTTCAAAAACCCTTGGAACGTCTTTGATTTTTTTGTGGTGGGCGTGGCGCTTTTTCCCGCCAGCGGACCCTTTGCGGTGCTTCGGGTGCTGCGGATTTTGCGGCTTATCTCCCTGCTGCCCCAGCTGCGGTTTGTGGTGGAGGCGCTTTTAAAGGCCATTCCCGGCATCGGCTCGATCGGGGTACTGATGACGATTTTGTTTTATGTGTTTGCCGTGATCGCCACGGGGCTGTTTGGCGAGAAGTTTCCCGAGTGGTTCGGCAGCCTCGGCGCGTCGCTTTATACGCTCTTTCAGGTGATGACTTTGGAAAGCTGGTCAATGGGCATTTCCCGCCCCGTGATGGAGGCTTACCCCTATGCGTGGGCCTTTTTTGTGCCCTTTATTCTGCTGGCGACCTTTACGATTTTAAACCTCTTTATCGCCATTATCGTCAACACCATGCAGTCCATGCAGGAGGAAAAACACAAACGCGAACAGGCCGAGATCGAAGCGGCGATTCACCACGAAAACGAGTCGCTGCACGAAACGCTTAAGGCGCTGCGCAATGAGATTGCCGATCTGCGGCGCGCCCTGGAGCGGCCAAATTAATTGAGTTTGGTTATCATGTAGCCAAAATAAGGAGCGCGGATGACGCCACCGGATGCAAAACGGGCTTTTTTGGCCTCTATCACCCTTTCGGCGCTGGCCCTTGCGCTGGGCTTGGGGTACAAAATCCAGGTGGCGGCGCTGATCGAGCGCGAAACGCTGGCGCTCTTTTTTACCACGCTGGACATCTTCGCTCTTTCGCTGCTTATCCTCGTGGGCTTCCGGTCATCGATGGTGGTGGCCTACGCCCGCACGCAGGATGATTTGAAAATTCTCAATATCTTTCGCGGTATTTTGATGGTGGCCGTGCTGCTGGCGTGGGGGTTTGTGGTTCCCTACCTCAAACACCGTCTGGGTGTGGATGTGGACTACTGGTATCTGGTCGCCGCGCTGCTCTCCACGGGGCTTTGGGCGTATCTGGGCAATCAGCTTTCGATGTACCGGCTTTATACGGCGATTAACCGCGCCACCTTTTTGGAGCCGCTGCTGACGATCGGCTGGTTTTTGCTGGCGTGGTATGTTTATGACGTGCGGGGTTTGCAGGCGCTGTTTGTGGGGGCGATTATGGGCAGCTTGAGCCTGTCGGCCTACCTGCTTTGGGTCAAGGTGCGCCACCGCCTCAAGGAGCCGCCCATCAAGCTCTTTGCCCCCGATGAAAAGATGCGGCTCTTTTTGCGCAACTCGGTTATCTCCGCCGTGGAGTTCGGCTCTGGCATTGTGATGATCTATCTGGCGGTGATTTTTCTGCTGCGTTATCACGGCGCGGCGGAGCTGGGGGATTTT
This sequence comes from Campylobacterales bacterium, assembly GCA_050251635.1. Classification (GTDB taxonomy): domain Bacteria; phylum Campylobacterota; class Campylobacteria; order Campylobacterales; family SZUA-545; genus JBFWML01. The sequence goes on from JBFWML010000017.1 coordinate 22,105, forward strand.
CAGGTGGTGGTCAAGCCAGTGCTGATGGGGTTGATCGCCATCTTCGTTTTTCCGGTTTTTCGCTTCTTTTTGCCCGAGCTTTCGCATCTGATTAGCACAGGCGACCGGGCCGGGGTAGCACGGCTAAAGCGCTGGTATGTCAACTTTGCCGCCTTTAGCGGCGTGGGGATTGCGCTCTTTTTTCTGCTCTTTGGGCAGCGGCTGATCGGCGCGGTTTTTCCGCCCGAATATATCGGCGCGCATCTCATGCTGACCCATCTGGCCTTTTTCTTCCCCTTTGTGATGCTCAACGCCCTGCAACTGGCGCACATCAAAGCCGCCGGGCACTTTGGCGCGGCGCTTTTGGTGCGGGTTTCGGGGGTGGCGGTTTTTGTGGCGGCCTTTTATCTTTTCCGGTTTTTCACCGACAGCGTGATCGATGTGATTATGGGCCTGTCGATCGGCTATTTGGGGATGTTCGCCCTCTCGTGGTTTTTGGAAAAACGGCTGCTTCGTTAGCCGCCCCGCTCTATAATCGCGCAAATTTTTAAGGACGCTTCGTGAACCAAAGCCGCCTGCCCTATCTGCTGGGCATGATTGTCGCCATGCTGTTTTGGGGCACGGGCTGGACGGCGGGCAAGGTGGTGGTGGAGCACGCCGATGCCCACGTGGCGGCCTTTTGGCGCTATGCGATCGCGGCGGTGGCCATGGTTCCGGTGGCCTTTTGGCTCAAAACCGTTTTCAAAACCGATCGGCTCGGGCTGTTTTATATGATTGGCGCGGGGGTTTTGACCGCGCTGTTTAACTGGCTTTTTTTCGCGGGGCTGGCCCACGGGCGGGCCGGATACGGCGGCACGCTGGTCACATCGCTTTCGCCCATTCTCACCTATGCGCTTTCCTTGGCGCTGTTTCGCTTTCGGGTGACGGTGCCGCAAATTCTGGGGCTGGCCGCCGGATTTGCCGGGGCGCTGGTGCTGCTGCGCGTCCCCTACGACGGACTGGCCTTTTTAACGCCCGAAAGCCTCTATTTTCTAGGCTGCGCGGCGGTATGGGCGGTGGTAACCATCTTTTCCCAACAGGCTCTTAAGCGCAGCGACCCCATCTTTTACAGCCTGATCGTCTTTGCCGTGGCGGCGGCGGTCAATCTGCTGGGCGCCCTGCCCTATAAACCCTTTGCCTTCGGCGCTTTCGATGCCACCTTCTGGCAGGTGATTTTGTTTCTGGGCATCGTCCCCGGCGCGTTTAGCACGGCGCTCTTTTTTCTCTCCTCCGGCAAGATTGGCGCGCACAATGCGGGGATTTTTATGTTCATCGTCCCCGTGGGCGCAACCCTTTCGGCGTGGGCGGTGTACGGCGAAAGCATCGAACCTTCGACGATTTTCGGCTGCGTGATGGCCTTTGGGGCGGTTTTTCTTTTTTCGCTGAGAAAACGCAAACGCACCCCCTAATTACGCCACCCGCAGCTTAACTTCCTGCTCCAGCTTGCCGCCCAGCTTCTCTTTGGCGTTTTCCAGATCGAAGGTGCTTTGCAGATTGAGCCAGAACTCCGGCGTGGTGCCGAAGTAGCGGCCAAGTCTTAGCGCCGTGTCGGCGGTGATGCCCCGTTTGCCCAGCACAATCTCGTTAATGCGGCGCGGTGGCACATTGATGGCTACGGCCAATTTGTTCTGGCTGATCTCCAGCGGCGTTAAAAACTCTTCTTTGAGGATTTCGCCGGGGTGGATAGGGGTGGTTTTTTCTAACACAAAATCTCTTCGATCGTCTTGGGATACAGCTCATATTCCAGCGCATGAACCCGCTCGCGGTAGCTCTCTTCGGTGTCGGTGGGCAAAATCGGCACGCACCCTTGGGCCAGAATTTCGCCGCCGTCGAGGGTTTCGTCCACACGGTGAATCGTCACGCCGCCCACTTTCATGCCGCTTTCGAAGCTCTCCTTGACGCCGTCCTTGCCCTTAAACAGCGGCAAGAGCGAGGGGTGGATATTGATCGTTTCGAAGCGCCGCGTAAAAACCGGGGTTAAGATGCGCATAAATCCCGCCAGCACCACCAGATCGGGGCCGATCGGCTCTAGGGCTGCGATCAGGGCGCGGTCAAAGCTTTCGCGATCGGGGTACTCTTTATGGGGCACGCACAGCACCTTAACGCCCAGCGCCTGCGCCTTGGCGATGCCGTCCGCTTGCGGGTTGTTGGTCAATGCGGCGGCAATTTCGATGCCCGCCTTGTCGCCGAGCTTGCGGATGAGGTTTTCCAGATTCCCGCCCCGTCCGCTAAAAAGTATCACAATCCGCGCCATCTCGCCCCCGTTCTTTTCGCGCTATTCTAAGGGGGCTTTTCGTAAAGTTTCTTAAGAGGGTGGAAATGGGCGTTTTTGCGGACTTGAGCGGCAGCTTCGATTATGAGATCGTCGATGAATTTATGGATCATTACGAGATTATGAACGCGGCTTTGCAGCCGGCCATTTTGGCGCTGGACAAACCCGAGGAGTACGCCGGGCGCATCAATGAGCTGTTTCGCATTTTTCACAACCTCAAATCGGCGTCGGCCTACCTGAAACTGGAGGCGATCAACCGTTTGTCGGCCTTTGTGGAGGATGTGCTCGAACGGGCGCGCGGGCGCGAAGGGCCGGCTACCGCGCCGTTTATCGACTGGCTTTTAAAGGTGGCCGATCAGTTCGATAGCTGGTACAACGATCTCAGCCACGATCACACCCGGTTTACCGCGCTGGATTTTTCCATTTTCGATCTGCCCGTCGAATAATTCGCCGTCCGGCAACTTCAAAGCGACTGTTTTAGCCTACAATTGAGCGGTTAACGGGGGGGACTATGTATCGATCGCTCGCACTGTTTTTGTGGCTGGCGGCGTTTGGTTTTTCAAACGCCCTTGAGCCGGTCAGCATTCAGCTTAAGTGGTATCATCAAGCGCAGTTTGCGGGCTATTACGCCGCCAAAGAGCAGGGATTTTACGCCCAAGAGGGGCTGGATGTCACCCTGCACGAACGCACGCAGGGGGTGGACAACGTCCGCCGCGTGCTGGAGGGCCACGCCGATTACGCCGTGACGGACGCTTCGCTGATTTTGCGCTTTGTGCAGGGCGATCCGGTGGTGATGGTCGCGCCGGTTTTTCAGTATTCGCCGCTGGTGTTTCTGACGCTGGAGCAGTCCAGGCTGAACACCCCCGCCGATCTGGCGGGCAAACGGGTGATGATGTACAAGGACGGGCTGGAGGGCATTTCGCTTCTTCTGATGCTCAAAATGGAGAAGGTGGATATTGGCAGCCTGCAAATACAGCCGCCCAGCTTCGATATTGCCGATCTCGCCGAAGGCCGCACCGACGCCTTTTTCGCCTACACCACCAACGAACCCTATCTGCTCAAAGAACTCGGCATCCAAGGGCAGACGATCGACCCGAAAACCTACGGCATCAGCTTCTATGAGGATATTCTCTTCACCTCCCGGTCCGAAGCGATCGAACGGCCCGATCGGGTAGAAAAGATCCGCCGCGCCACCCTGCGCGGCTGGCAGTGGGCGCTGGACAACCCCGAAGAGACGATCGAAATCATCAAAACGCGCTACGGCTGCAAAAAAAGCCGCGACGCGCTGCGTTACGAGCTGGCCGAAATCCGCAAACTCATCCGGCCCGAAATCTTCGCCATCGGGCAGATCAACCACAACAAACTCAACGCCATCGCCGAAAATATGGCCGAGCTGGGACTCATTGAAGCCGACTTTTCGCTCAGCGGTCTGGTGTTTGAACCCAGCCGCGCCGCCTTGGAGCTGAGCGACGAAGAGCGGGCCTTTTTGGCCGCCCATCCGGTGATCCGCATGGGCAACGACATCGCCTGGCCGCCCTTTGATTTTGTGGATGCCGAAGGGCGCCATCAGGGACTGGCGGCGGATTATATGAAGCTCATCGCCCAGCGGCTGGGCGTCCGCTTCGATCACGTCAAAGATCTCGACTGGGCCTCGGTTATCGACGGGGCCAAAAACCGCACGCTGGATATTTTTGCCTGCGCCGTCGCCACGCCGCAACGGCAGGTGTATATGGATTTTTCCACGCCGTACCTCTCCTTTCCCATGGTGATCGCCACGGGCGATCAGGTGGCCTATCTGCGGGGGCCGGATGATTTGGAGGGCCGCGCGGTGGGGGTGGTCAAGGAGTACGCCTCCCACGATATGCTGCGGCTGCACTATCCGCAGCTTTCGGTCGTCACCTTCGACTCGGTCGGCGCGGGGCTTGAGGCGCTCTCTCAGGGCCGCATCTACGCCTTTGTGGACAATCTGGGCACCATCAGCCACGAAATCAAGCAGCTGGGACTGGCCAATCTGAAAATCACCGGGGAGTTTCCCCACCGCTACGAGCTGGCCATCGGCGTACGCAAGGATTGGCCGCTTTTAAGCTCGGCCATGCAAAAGGCGCTTGATTCCATCACCCCCGCCGAGCGCGACGCCATCTACCACCGCTGGATCGCCCTGCGCTATCAGCACGAGATGGACTACACGCTGCTGTGGCAGGTGCTGGGCGGAGCCGGAGCGCTGATACTGATCTTTTTGTGGTGGAACCGCACGCTGCAAACGCAGGTGCGAAAACGGCGGGAGGCCGAAGCGCGTTTTCGCGGGCTGGCCGAATCGACCTTTGAGGCGATCGGCATTCACCGGGGCGGAAAGATTCTGGAGGTCAATCAAGCCGTCACCGAGGTTTTCGGCTACAGCCGGGCCGAGCTGCTCAAGATGCGCCCGACCGATCTGTTCACTCAGGCGGGCGCGCAAACGGTGGCGCAAAAGATCGCCCAAGGGGCCGAAGGGCGCTACGAAGCCGAAGCCCGGCACAAGGACGGTCACGCCTTTTTTGTGGAGATCCGCGCGCGGATGGTGCCCTTTTTGGGCGCAATGGCGCGGGTGACTTCCATCCGGGACATCACCGAGCAAAAGCGGGCCGAAGCGGCGCTGCGGGAGGCTAAAGCCATCACCGATCAGGCCAACGAGGCGCTGCAAAAGCGGGTTGAAGAGGAGCTGCAAAAGCGCCGGGGGCAGGAGCAGATGCTGATTCAGCAGTCCAAAATGGCGGCCATGGGCGAGATGATCGCCGCCATCGCCCACCAGTGGAAGCAACCGCTCACCGCGCTCTCGCTGGTGATGCAAGACCTCGAAGACGCGCAGGAGTCGGGAACGCTTGACGGCGGCTATCTGCACAGCTCGATACAAAACGGGCTGCGGCAGATTGGCTTTATGAGTCAGACGGTGGACGATTTTAGAAACTTTTTGCGCCCCTCCAGGGAGAAAATCCTCTTTGACGCCGCCGTGGAGGCCGCAGAGGTGGCGCGGCTCTTTGGGCGGCAGTTCGAGCGGCAGGGCGTAGCGCTGAACGTTCAGGCCGATCCCCGCGCCCGCACGCAGGTTTTGGGCTATCCGGGGGAGTTTAAGCAGGTGCTTTTAAACCTGATCAGCAACGCCCGCGACGCCATCCGCGCACGTAACGAAGGCGGTCATGTGACCCTGCGCATCGACGAAGCGGAAGGCCGCACCCGCATCCGCGTCGAGGATGACGGCGGCGGGATCGACGCGCAAACGATGGCGACGCTCTTTACCCCCTACCACACCACCAAGGGCGAATCGGGCACGGGGATCGGCCTGTATCTTTCGCGCACCATTATCGAAGGCTCGATGGACGGAACCATCCATGCCAACAACCACGAAAAGGGGGCGTGTTTTACCATTTTGCTACCCAAACCCAAGGAGACGCCATGACCCCCGATACCGCAAAAGAGGCGCTTTTAAACGCCCACCGCTTCCGCCACGCCTGCAAACTCTTTGACGAAAACAAAAAGATTTCAGAGGACGATCTGGCCTTTGTTTTAGAAACCGCGCGGCTGAGCCCCACCTCCTTTGGGATGCAGGGCTGCAAGCTGCACGTGGTGACCGATCCGGCCCTCAAAGCGGCCATCAAAAAGGCGTGCTGGAACCAGCCGCAGGTGGATAGCTGCAGCCACCTGATTGTGCTCACCACCCGCACGAAGGATTTAGAACCGGGCAGCGACTGGGTCAAATCCCGCTTTGCCGATCGGGGTATGGGCGCCGATGCGCAAGCGGCCTACTACGACAAATACGCCTCATTCCACGCCGATCTTAAAAGCCGGATCGAAGGGTTTATGACCCGCAGCATGGTCGGCTTTTTTTACCGCCTCTTTCACAAAAACCGCACCGCCAAGGACCTCTACCAATGGGGGGCGCGCCAATGCTACATTGTGCTGGGCAATATCATGACCGCCGCAGCAGCAATCGGGATCGATAGCTGTCCGCTGGAGGGCATGGATAAAAACGGCGTGGAAAAGGCGCTGAATTTAGATACGCTGCACGAAGAGGTTGCGGTGCTGTGCGCCTTGGGCTACCGCGTCAACGCCCAGCCGGAAAAAAAGCGGCTGCCGATCGAGACGATGACGGTTTTTCACCACTAACCAAATAAAGGCGGGGGGCGTGATAAAGACACGACTGGGGGCAATCGTGTTGCTGGCGGGGTTGCTGCTGGGCGGATGCGATCGGGGAGCGCCGCCGCCGCTTCGGGTGGCCACCAATGTTTGGCCCGGTTACGAACCGCTTTATCTGGCGCGGACGGCGGGCTATTTTGAAAAAAGCGCGGTGGAGCTGGTGGAGTACCCTAGCGCGTCGGAGGTGATGCGCGCCTACGAAAACGCGCTGGTGGACGCGGCGGGCATTACGCTGGACGAGGCGTTGCTGCTGGCTGCCGCGCGGCCGGACTTTACGATCGTGGCGGTGATGGACTACTCAAACGGGGCCGACGCCATTTTGGCCCGCCCGCCCGCTAGGGATCTCAGCGCCCTTAAGGGCCGCACGATCGGGCTGGAAAATACCGCTTTAGGCTCGTTTTTTCTCAGCCGCGCGCTGCAAATTGCCGGGATCGATCCCGCTTCGGTGACGCTGGTTCCCATGCTGGTGGACGAACACGAACGCGCCTACAAAAGCGGCCGGATCGATGCGGTCGTCACCTTTGAGCCGGTGCGCACGCTGCTGCTCAAAGAAGGCGCGGTGCAGGTGTTTGACAGCTCGCAAATTCCCGGCGAGATTGTCGATGTGCTGATGGTGCGCACCCGCGCGCTGCAGGAAAACCCGCAGGCCGTCAAGGCGCTGATTGCGGGCTGGTTTGGGGCGCTGGAATATATGCAGAAAAAACCTAGCGAAGCCCATGAATTGATGTCCGCCCGGCTGGGCATCGCCCCGCAGGAAGCGGCAGCGGCCTACGAAGGACTGACTCCGCCCACGCAGGAGGAGAACATCCGCGCGCTCTTTGGCCCCGAAGCCGGACTCAAAGCCGTGGCGGCGCAGATGCAAACAAAGCTGATCGAAGCGGGTATTTTGGAGCGCACCGTCAATCTCAACCGCCTCTTTCCGCCCGATTCGCTCAAAAAGCTCTACCCGTGAACGCCCTGCTGCAACGCTTTTCGCTGCGCCTGCTCGTTGCGGCGAGCTTGGCTATCTACACGCTGATTTTGGCGGGGGATACGGTTTTGCTCGAACTGCCCGCCGCCGCTAGGCAGCTTGAAACGCGCACCGCGCAGGAGCTGGCCGATCGGATGACGCGGATGCAGGGCACGCTTAACCGCCTGATACGCACCCACAACACCGAAGGGATCCGCCAAGAGATCTCCTTTCTGGCCAGCCACCGGGGGATGGAGCTGGTGCTGCTGCTGGATGAGAACTATCAGGTGATCGCCTCCAGCCGCTACGTCCTGCAGCGGGTTTTCACCCCGCAGGTGCTGCCCGATTCGGCTTGGGAATTGATCAAGCAGGCTTCGAGCGAACACCGGGGGTTAACGCGCACGCTGGCCTCCGAACGTATTGTCGAAGCGGCCTTTCCCGTCTGGCTCGAAGGGGAGGGCCAGTTGCGCAACAAACGGCTGGGCACGCTGCTGGTGATTCAGAACTTTTCCGAAGCCTACGAAGCGCTCCGATCGCAACTGCTCTTGCGCTTAGGGGTGATAACGGCTCTTTTGGCGGCGGTCACGGCCTTTTTGTGGTGGCTCTTTTCCGGCGCTCTGACCCGCCCGGTGCGCGAACTCATCGAGGCGGCCAAGGCGATCGAACGCGGGGCGGGCAATATCCGCGTGGCCGTTTCGGGCAGCCGGGAGACGGCGGCGCTGGGCGAAGCCTTTAACGCCATGGCCTCCGCCGTTTTGACCGGGCGCAACTATCTGCGCCAGCTGCTCGATTCCCAGCCTAATATCGTGGTGATCAACGACGGCCAAAAGCTGATCGACACCAACCGCGCCTTTTTCCGGTTTTTTAGCGAGTATGCCGATCTGGGCGCCTTCCGCCGGGAACACGAGTGCGTTTGCGAGCTGTTTGAACCCACCGATCGGCCCGGCTTTTTGCAACCCGACCCCGACAAACGCAAGTGGATCAATACCCTCAAAAGCCAGCCCGATCGGCTGCACAAGGCGCTCTTTATGCGCGATGGCGCGGAGCGGATCTTTTCGGTTCACCTCGAACAAGTCCCCATCGACGGCGGCACGCACAATATTGTCACCTTCGTGGAGATTACCGAGCAGGAAAACTACCAACGCCTGCTCGAAAGCCGCATCGCCTCCGAGGTGGAAAAACGGCGCGAACAAGAACGCCAGCTTTTGCAGCAGGCCAAGATTGCCCAGATGGGCGAAATGCTCACCGGGATTGCCCACCACTGGCGTCAACCCTTAAATCTGGTGGCGCTCAACATCCAGGACGTCTTGGATGCCTACGATCACGGTGAGTTAAACCGCGAATATCTGGAAAAAAGCATCCAAAGTTCGATGACGGCGCTGGAGAAGATGTCGGCCACGATCAACAACTTCCGCGAGCTGGCCGCCAGCACGCCGCACAAAACCCGCTTTCAGCCCGCCGAGGCGCTGCAAAAGACGATCGACTTTCTCAAGGCGGGGCTGGAGAGCCACTTTATTACGCTGCAAAGCGATCTGGATGCGGAGTGCGAGCTTTACGGCGACGCGGCCTTGCTGGAACAGAGCATCCACAACCTGATTCTCAACGCCCAAGAGGCGCTGGTTGAGCGCAAAAGCGCGCGGCGGGTGATTACGCTGCGGCTGAAGCGGCTTGCCGAGCACGGCTGCGTGGAGATTGTGGTGGAAGATACCGCCGGCGGCATCGATCCAGCGGTTTTACCCCGAATTTTCGACCCCTTCTTTACCACCAAGGAGACCGCCACCAAAACCGGAACCGGGCTTTACTTTGCCAAACGGTTTATCGAAGAGGAGTTTGGCGGAACCCTGCAGGCCGAAAACACCCCCGAAGGGGCGCGCTTTAGCGTGGTCCTACCCGAACACAAAGGATAAGCATGGAACAAAGACCTCTGGAAGAAAAGCTCAAAAAACTGACCATCGTTTACGTGGAGGACGAAGAGAGCGTGCGCGAGCGCGTGGCGGCCACGCTGCGCCGCCGGGTGGGGACGCTCTATGTGGCGGCCAACGGCGAGGAGGGATTGGCGCTGATTAAAACCCACCAACCCCACATGGTCATTACCGATCTGGAAATGCCGGTGATGACGGGCATGGAGATGATCCGTCAGGCCAAGGCGCATCTGGAAAACCTGTGCGACGTGCCGGTGATTGTCGTCACCGCCTATCAGGACGACGAACACTTCACCGAGCTGGCCAACCTGTATGTGTACAAACCCATTCACCTAGACGAGCTGATCGACTCGATGATTAAGCTGATGTTCGAGTGTGAAATCTAGCCGTTAGGGCTCAAGAGAATCGGGCACGCGGCCCGAAACGCCGCCGCCCTGGCCCGTGGGGCCGACGCGCAGGTCGTAGTATTCGATGCTGATATGTTTGGGCGGGTTGTGCATACTGGCGATAAAGGCGGCGTCCATCAGCGCGGCCCCCTGCTCGCTGTTTAACCTGTATTGGCCGCCCGCCAGAGCGAAGGCCAAACCCATCAGCTCCAGCGCGCCCTCTTGGCGCATGGGGCCGATCAGTTCGCGAACCTCGCCGTGGGGCAGCTCCTCGCCGGTTCGGGTATCGTAAAAGACAACGCCCAGATGCTCCGGCGGAATGCGCATATTGGCCGTAAAGGCCAGACTGAAAATCTGCCGGACGTCCTCGCTTTGCAAGGATGCACCCTCCCCAATCAGGACTTTGGCGGGGTCTAGCGCGCCCGGCTGGGCGTTCAACGCCACCCACGCGAACGCAACCCCCATCACTGCTTTTAGCATCGTCCCTCCTTGGGTAAAGGGACGATTATAACCCATCTACCTAACGCCCCCGGTTTTAAAGGCATCGACGGCGCACCGGATGCGGCCGGGCAGATCGGCGGCTTTGGGGTCAAGATAGTCGATCTGGAAGCGGTAAACCTCCTGCTTGTCCTGCTTAAACGATACCAGCAGATACCCCGAAAAGGGGTTTTTGGGCGGGTTTTTCTTGGCGGGGTCAAGCTGATCGTTTTCGATCAGGCGGTAGTCGATCGTCAGCGGCGAATCGCCGGGTTTGGGATCGATGCCGATCGCCTGCGCAAAAAGCGCATCGATCGCCTCAATGCTCAGCGCGCCCTCTAGATCGCTTTTCATATAGCGCGCGTACTCCTGGCGGCCCTTAAGGGCATAGTTGCCCTCCGCCAGACGGTCCAATGCCCCTTGGATCAGCGGCGCGTTGTCCCGCCAGCGGTCAAAACAGACCACCTCTTTCTGGCAGGGCAAACGGGTGTCCTTTTCGCCGCTCGTCAAACCAATGGCCGCGATCGCGATCGCCGCGCCTATCCAGAACCCCCATTTTTTCAGCATTGTTTTCATTGTCGCCCCTTTTTTGAACATTTGTTCATAATACCATCTTTTTGGCTTGATGGCAAAACCGCTATACTCACGCCTTAATTCGCTCCTAGGTAAAAAGATGAACTTTAAAAAACTCAGAATGTATCTCGCGGGCCTCATCTCCATGACCGCCATGCTGGCGATGATCGGCGGGATGTACCTGTTTCGCAAACACAACCGCTGGTGGCGCTGGTGGTGGAGCCGCCTGACCGTCTGGCTGTCGGGTTCACAGGCGCAGATCGAAGGCGCGCCCGATCCGGCGGCCAAGCTGTATGTGCTTAACCACCGCAGTCTGCTGGACATCGTTCTGCTCGAAGCCCTGCTGCCCAAAACCCTCAACCCCTGCTGGATCGCCAAAAAAGAGATTGCCAAAATCCCCATCTACGGCCGTATTCTCGACGCGCCCAAAATGCTGGTGATCGACCGCGAAAACAGCCGCGAAATGGTCAAACTGCTGAAGATGGCTTTGGAGCCCTTGGGTGAAGGCCGCCCGCTGATGATCTTCCCCGAAGGCACGCGCAACAAGGTTGGCGGGCTCTTGCCCTTTAAGCCCGGCGCGAAGATGCTGGCGGAAAAACACAATCTGCTGGTGCAGCCGGTGGTGCTCAAAGGCACCGACGACCGCTTTCACCTCAGCCGCGGCGTAACAAGCGGCCCGGTGTATGTGCGTTATCTGAGCGCGGTTGATCCGTCGCAAGAGGGCTGGTACGAAAAACTGGCCGAAGAGATGGCGGCAGTTTATAACGCGCTGCCCGAAACCCGATAAAGGAAATCCCGTGTCCCTACCCAAATGCCCCCAATGCGGCAGCGAATACACCTACGAAGACGGCGAACTTTATATCTGCCCCGAATGCGCCCACGAGTGGCCCAAAAACGCCGCTTCCGCCGAAGAAGAGGGGTTGGTGGTGCGCGACGCCCACGGCACGATTTTGCAAAACGGCGACACGATCACGATTGTGAAAGATCTAAAGGTCAAAGGCGCTTCGTCCGCGCTCAAGGCGGGCACGAAGGTTAAAAATATCCGCCTTGTGGAGGGTGACCACAATATCGATTGCAAAATCGACGGCTTCGGCGCGATGGCGCTGAAATCGGAATTCGTCAAAAAAGTCTAAAGCCGGTCAAACTCCGCCTGCAAAAGCGCCGCGTCGGGCCGCACCTCGCGCAGCGCGGCGGCTTGGCCGTAGGGCTTCCATAAATTTTCTTCTAATGTCGGCAGCGCGTGGCGGTAAAACACCCCCAACGCAAAGGGCATCTCTTCGCTTGCTTTTTCAAAGGCTTTTTGGCGATCGGACTCGTCGTGCCCCTCAAGCAGATAACTGTTTTGTTCAAACCAGTCGTAGGTGTTGAGTTTGTTGAAGGTCACGCAGGGTTGGAAAATATCCACCAGCGCGTAACCCGGATGCAAAAACGCCTGTTTGATGACCGCCACCGCGTGATCGGCGTGCCCCATATAAACCCGCGACACAAATGACGCATTGAGCGCGATCGCCGCGGTGAGCGGGTTGAAGGGTTCGTTATGCACCCCGCGAACCTGCACTTTAGTTTTGAACTCCCGGCGGCTGGTTGGGGAGGCTTGGCCTTTGGTCAGGCCGTAAACCATATTGTTGTGCACCAGATGCACGATGTTCACATTACGCCGCGCGGCGGCCAAAAAGTGGTTGCCCCCTTCGCCGTACATATCGCCGTCGCCCCCTTCGGCCACCACGATCAGCCCCGGATCAGCCGCCTTGATCGCCGTGGCGACGGGCAACGCCCGCCCGTGCAGACCGTTAAACAGATTCACGTCCAGATAATGCGGCGTTTTAGCCGCCTGCCCGATGCCGGAAACAAACACCACGCGGCGTTTATCCAGCGCCAGTTCAGTCATGGCCCGTTTTAAAAGCTCCAAAATCCCGAAGTTGCCGCACCCCGGACACCAGCCGTTATCGACGTTTGGGCGTTCAAAAGTGTTCATAAAATCTCCTTTAGCCGGGCGATCAGCTCATCGATAAAAAACGGAAAACCGTTGCTTTGTAACAGGGTTTTTTCGACCGCGATGCCGTATAAACGCAGCCGATCGGCAAACTGCCCTTCGACATTGTTTTCGATGACGATATTGCGGGTACGGCGCAGCGGTTCAAGCTGCGCGTCGCTGAGCGGATGCACCCACATAAAATGCGCCTGCATCAAGCGTTTGTCGCCTAGCCGCGCGATCGCTTCGGCGATGACCGCTTGGGTCGAACCCCAACCGATCAGCGCGATTTCGCCGCGACCCGTCACCACGGGCGGCAAGGCGTTTTGAACGATCAGCGCCTGTTTTTTACGCCGTTTTTCCACCATCGCGTCGCGCACTTCGTAGCGTTCGGTAATCTGGCCGCGCTCGTCGTGTTCGTCGCTATCGGCGCAGACCAAACCCTCACCCTGCCCCGGCACCGCGCGGGGGCTGATGCCGTTTGGCGTTAAAGCGTAGCGTTGATAGTCCGCGTCGCTTTGCACGGTGTGGCTTTTAGGCGCGAGCGCCGCAAAATCCACCGCGCCGATCGCCTGCACCGAATCGGCCAGATACTGATCGCTCAGTACGATCACCGGACATTGAAACCGATCGGCCAGCTCAAAGGCCGCCGCGCCCAGCTTCACGCATTCGTCCAGATCGCCCGGCGCCAGCACGATTTTGGGGAAAAAGCCGTGTCCGGCATGGATGGCCAAATTCAAGTCGCCCTGTTCGGTGCGGGTGGGTAGCCCCGTGGCGGGGCCGGGACGCTGGGCTAGGTAGATCACCGAAGGCGTTTCGGTCATGCCGCTTAAACTGACCGCTTCGGTCATCAGCGCAAAACCGCCGCCGGAAGTGGTCGTCAGCCCCCGTCCGCCCGCGTACCACGCGCCCAGCACCATATTCAGCGCGGCGATCTCGTCTTCGGCCTGTTCGACCAGCACGGTGTGGGTTTTGGACGCCTCGGCCATAAAGGCCAGCACCCCCGTGGAGGGCGACATGGGATAGGAGGCGACAAAGTTGCAGCCGCCCGCCAAAAAGCCGTAGCCGATCGCCGTTGTGCCATCGGTGTATTTTGCGGGGGCGTGGCCCGGTTGAAGCGGCGTAGCAATTGCGTTTGCACGGCCCGCTGCAAGCCCCGCTTGCAACGCTTTTTGGTTCTCTTCGGGGTTTTTGTCGCCGAAACGGGCGTTCACGGCGGCGATCAGCGGCGCGGGCTCCAGCCCCAAAACGCCGTAAACCAGCCCCGCCGCGTAGGTGTTGAGGTAGCGTTTTTCCGTGCCGCTTTGGGCGGCGTTGTGGCGGAGCGTGTTTTCATGAAGCCGATCGCGGGCGTGATCGAACGCTTTTTCGTCCAGCGCCACGAACAGATCGACCTTCCAGTTGGGCGCGGCCACGGGCCGGTTGGCCAGCCGGATTTGCAGCGTGTTGATGCCGCCGCGCACACGGGACATAAACTCTTTGGTGGCAAACAGGTGCAGACCGCTGCTTTTCAGCGCCGCCATCAGCAGCTCTTCGGCGCTCTCCACGCCCGCCCCCGCCGGGCCGCCGATCAGGATCGTAAAATCGTCGGCTTTGGTCTGCGCCGGGGCTTTGGCGGCGGGTTTATCCGCGCATTTGCCCCAGGTGAGCAGCCCGCCGTAATAACCCAGCACCACCACCGCAGGGACGGTGATCAGCACCGCGAAGTGATAGACCAAGGCCGCCGCGTCCGCGCCGTAGGCCACTTGGCTGTCGGCATAACGGAGCATCACCGCCGCCACGCCGATCAATAGGGCAAAAAGCGAAACATAGAGTTTGATCAGCAGTGCTTTGATCGGCGCTAAATCGTAATTGACCCACCAGCTAAGAATCCCCGGCACCATCGCCAGCGCGCCAAAAATCGTGGCAAACAAAAAGGCGTAGAAGGTCATCAGCTCGTACCGCTCCGCGCCGGTGGCGAAAAAGGCCAGATCGAACCCGCCCGCGAAAAAGTGCAGCGCAATGGGAAAATGCACCAGCATGGGGTGGGGGTGGTATTTGGCGTACCAGCGGCGCAACCGTTCTTTGACCGGCAAAGCGGTGGCGGTGACAGGCGGAGGCGCGGAGGCGGGGGTGGGAGGCGGCTTTTTGGCTTCGCTCTCCAATCGGCCCACCACGGGAAACTTGCCGAACACCTCTTCACCGTGGGGCGCTTCGGCCAGTTCGGCGCTCAGATCGCGCCCGGCGTGGTGGATAGCCATGTGGCTGCCGCTTTTCCACAGGGCGCTTGGGGTCACGTCGTACACGGTGCCTTGGTAGGCGATGTAGGCTTTGCGCCCGTTTTTGCCGTCAAACTCGGCAAGCTCGGAAAGGGTCATGAAACCTCCTTGCGCCGTCGGGTTGCGTTAACCTCCGATTGTAGCGTAAGCCGATGCCCGTTCTTTAAGCGCGGCGCGAAGCAGCGTGGCGTGATCGAAGGGGCGATCGGCCAAGTCGCGGGCGTGGGATTGCAGCGTCATCTGCGCAAAACGGCGGAATTTTTCATCGTGGCTGAGGGCAAAAAGGCGCACCAAATTTTGCGCCATCACGCCCACGCAGGAGGGCGTCGAACCGTCGTGCGCTTCGGCGTAGGTGACAAAACGACCGCTACTAAAACGCCAGCGGCCTTGGTCAAAAAACCGCGCAAGCGTCTGTTGCGCCAGCGCCGCCGCCCACTCCAAAAAACCGCTGTCCGAACTGTGTTCATAGGCGGCGATCGCGGCGGCCAACACCCACGCGTAATCATCCAAAAACGCCGCGCCCTGCGCTTCGTGATCGTCAATGGCCATATGCAGCAGCGTTTCGCCCGCCCAAAACCGCGCCTTGATCGCCCGCGCGGTTGCCAATCCCTGCGCCGTAAATTCGCCGCCCGCTTCCAGCAGGGCCAACACCATCATCCCGTTTTGCGCGGCGATCAGCTTGCGATCGATAAACGGATAGGCGCGGTTTGCGCGGATTTGAGCCAGTTTTTCCAATGCGTTTTGAAGCCGATCGGGCGGCAGTTCGCCCGTGATCCGCGCAATGTTTTTACCCTCGAACACGCCGATTTTGGAAAACCCCAACACCCGAAGCGTGGCCTCATCCAGTCCCGCCGCAACCCCTTCGGCCCAGTCGTACACAAAATAACCGCCCTCGCCCCCTTCGCTATCGGCGTCGCTGGCGCTAAAAAACAGATCGCCCTCTTTCATGCGGCGGTTCATAAACTCCAAAGTACGGCGCGCCACGGCGGTTTTACCCGCGCGGGCGTAAACGAAAGCCAATAGCGCGTTGTCGTAGGTCATTTTTTCGAAGTGCGGAATATGCCACGCCTCGTCGGTGGCGTAACGGCAAAAACCGCCGTCGATCAGGTCGTACAGGCCGCCCTGCGCCATTTTGTCCAACGTAAAATCCAGCATTTTCGCCACTTTTTCGTGGCCCGAAGCCGCCAGATCGCCCAGCAACAAAAGCGCACCATGGTGCGGGAACTTGGGCGCGCGGCCAAAACCGCCATCAACCGAATCAAACCCCGCTTCGGCGGCCTGAACGAATCCTTCGATCAGGTTGCCCGGCAAGGGGCCGCCGGCGGTTTTGGGGGCTAGGCGGCCAAGTGCGGCGGTTAGTTCCCCCGCCGCCTCTTTGACCTCGTCTTCGGCTTCACGGTAGCGTTTGGCGATCAGGCTGACCAGATCGCCAAAACCGGGTAAACCGTGTCGCGGCACGGGCGGAATATAGGTGGCGGCGTAAAAGGGTTTGCCTTCGTGGGTGAGAAACATAGAAAGCGGCCAACCGCCGGGCCTGCGCTGAAAAAGCGAATGGGCCTGCTGAAAATAGGCGTCCAAATCGGGCCGCTCTTCGCGGTCCACCTTGATGGACACAAAATGCGCATTTAAAATCGCGGCCAGTTCGGGGTTTTCGAACACCTCTTTTTCCATCACATGGCACCAGTGGCAGGTGGCGTAACCGATGCTAAGAAATATGGGCCGCCTGCCCTCCCGCGCCGCCGCCAGCGCCGCTTCGTCCCACGGCTGCCAATGAACGGGGTTTTTGGCGTGGGCTTGCAGGTAGGGGGAGCGTTCGTTCAGGAGGCGGTTGGTGAGTTTCATGGCGTTGTCTTTTGGGGTTTTGGGGATTGTGGCATAGTTTGACTTGTTGACAATACAGGGCTATAATGTTTGACAAATAGCTGACGATAAGGAGCCGACAATGACACAAACCGTTGGGGCACGGGAGATTTTACGCAACCCTTCATTGCTCAAAATCGGGCCCAAAGATACGCTGGTTGTAGAAGACAAACGATCTCACACGATGCTTGGATTATATGTGGGTACAGAGCTGGCCGAAGCGTTTCTGGCCTATCAGAAAAAGGCCAAAATGCTCGAAAGCGCACACAAGATCGCCGCTAGCAGCAAGGCCGAATATGAAGCGCTCGAAGGCACGATCGATGACGGTCTATGAACGCGGCAGTCTTGTGCTGGTCAACTTTAACCCGCAACGCAAAAGCGAAGAGGTGGGTAAAGTCCGCCCCGCGATTATTGTTTCCGATACCGACCTGAACGATGTGCTCGATCTGGTGGCAGCAGTACCGCTAACAACCAACCTGATCGACAATGCCGAGCCGCTCAGGGTGCGGATTGCCCCCAAAGACAAACTGGATAAACCCAGCGATGCCATGATCGATCAGCTCCGCTGTATTGCCAAAAGCCGGATTATTGAACGAATCGGGACAATCAGCGATCAGGAAATGGGGAGAATCACTGCGGGAATGGAAATCATGTTGGGAATCGGAAGTTCGGCCTGATGTCCTTTTGGTCTGCGGCTAAAGAGTTTCATGGGTTGCGGGCTACTCGTCCAACATCCGCGCGACGGCGGCTTCTAAGCTTGGCAGGTGTCTTTGGCAAATATCGAAGATGATTTCGGAATCCAGATCGAGGTAGTGATGAGAGATTTTGTCGCGCATTTTGATAATGCTGCTCCAGTCGGTTTTGGGAAAACGCACGGGAACATCCGGGGCCAGTTTAATCAGCTTCTTGACCAGCTCGCCCGCAACCTGAAGCCGCATGACCACAGAATCGTAAAGCATAATGGCCGCATCGTCGGACAGGAAATCGTCGGCGGTTTTGAGGTCTTTGGTTCGCTCTTGGATAACGGCTATGGTTTCTGCCAGATCGGACAAAATGTCTTTGGCCAGATCAGACACGCACCAACTCCGCTTCAACGCGCCGCCTGAAACGGGGGCTGAGGTGTTTGTGTTGCCGTATCACATCCACCTTGCAACCCAGACGCGCCGAAAGCAGCTCTTCCGCACCCAGCAAAAATTCAATCTTCGGCTCGGCCTCCACCAGCAGATCGACATCGCTTTCATCGGTCGCTTCGTTGCGTGCGCGACTACCAAAAAGCCCCACCACTTTGACATGGTATTTTTGCTCCAGCTCAGGCTGCACTTGGCGAATGATGCTGACAATTTCGTTCTGCGTCATGGCTGTCTCTTTGGGGTTTGATGGCTGAATTGGGGGATTATAACAAGAAACTCGAAGCTAACGGATTTGAACGCTGGATTATGTTTGCCATGTGTAAAATCATCAATCAAGGAGCCGACATGCATTATCCCATTGCGATCGAGCCGGGCAACGAAACCACCGCCTACGGCGTGATCGTGCCCGATCTGCCGGGCTGCTTTTCGGCGGGCGAAACGCTGGACGAGGCGATCGAAAACAGCAAAGAAGCGATTGCGCTACATATCGACGGACTGCTGGACGATGGCTTGGATGTGCCCGCGCCGCAGCCGATCGAGCGGTTTAGAAACCTGCCGGAGTATCAGGGGATGATCTGGGCGGCGGTGGAGATTGACCCCACCAGTCCTGACAGAAAAGCCAAGCTTCGCAAATGCGGGCGTAAAATTACCGCTAGCACCAAGGCTGAATATGAAGAGCTGGAAGGGACAATTAATGATGGTCTGTAAGTATGGCAAGCATTAGAAATTCATCCTGATACTGTTTTACCCGAGGGATTGGGACCCTTCAACATTCTGTGTCACCACCCGACAGGTGCATGAATTCTATCACAGCCCCAATGCCTCATCCAGCCTGCCCTCAAAAAAGATAGCCAGCTGAGAGAGGGTGAGGGCCCAGTTTCGC